>CAYGBK010000001.1:0-45646 GCA_964348095.1 uncultured Thermodesulfobacteriota bacterium
TCGATGATAACCGTGTCCTTTCCGATGATCCCGTCCTCCTCGGCGGCTTCTATCATGCTCACCCCGATCCGATCTTTTACGCTGGAGAGAGGATTGAAAGACTCGAGCTTTCCCACCACTTGGGCTACAGATCCCTTGGTAATGCGATTCAGCCACACCAGTGGGGTGTTTCCAATCGTTTTCGTAATATCATCGTATATGTTTGCCACTCTATCATTCTCCTTTCCCTGATCCCTGGATTTTTATCAAACACCAACAACAGGTGGCTTGAACCTTCTCAGCCTCAATGCATTACTCACGACCGTCACTGAAGAAAGCCCCATGGCCGCCGCCGCAAAGATAGGATTCAGCAGTATCCCAAAGAATGGGAAAAGGACTCCCGCGGCAACGGGTATGAGTATGGTGTTGTAAGCAAAAGCCCAAAAGAGGTTCTGCTTGATATTTCTGATTGTGGCTTTGCTGAGGGCGATTGCGGTCACGACTCCCCTCATGTCGCCGCTGATCAGTGTAATATCTGATGACTCCATGGCCACATCGGTTCCCGTTCCAATGGCAATACCGACATCGGCTTGAGCGAGAGCGGGTGCATCGTTGATTCCATCTCCAACCATGCCCACCGTCTTTCCCTCGGTCTGAAGCTTCTTGACTTCGGTGGCCTTCCCTTCCGGCAGAACTTCGGCAAGCACTCTGTCGATGCCAATTTGCCTGGCAATTGCGTTGGCCGTTCGCTGGTTGTCTCCGGTAATCATGGCCACTTCGACCCCCATTTTGTGAAGCGCGTTTACGGCTTCCTGGGAATTATCTTTGAGGGTATCGGCCACCGCGATGATACCCGCCGGATTCCGATCGATAGCGACAAACATAGGGGTCTTCCCCTGGCTGGAGAGGTTCTCAGCTTTTTCCTTGAGCCCGTTCAACGGGATCCCTTCGTCACTCATCAGTTTCGCATTCCCCATCAATAGGACTTTTCCATCGATGTTTGCCTCGATTCCGTGTCCTGCGATAGCACGGAAATCTTTCGCATCGATTAGGGGAACGTTTTCCTCCTTGGCCTTGTTGACGATGGCCTCACCAAGGGGATGTTCCGATCCCTTCTCAGCTGATGCCGCATAGCGAAGGACGTCGTCCTCTTTGTGTTTGTCAAAAGCCATGATATCGGTCACCGAGGGTTCCCCTTTGGTCAGCGTTCCTGTTTTGTCCATAACGATGGTTGTGAGTTTATGGGCCGTCTCGAGAGCCTCTCCCCCGCGGATAAGCACGCCGTTCTCGGCGCCTTTCCCAGTTCCAACCATGATGGATGTGGGTGTGGCTAAACCGAGTGCGCATGGGCAGGCGATGATGAGAACGGCCACGAAATTGAGCATGGCGTACGTGAGGGCCGGCGCTGGTCCAAAAAAGACCCAAACGATCAGTGTGATGATCGAGACCCCAATCACCGCAGGAACGAAGTAGCTGGAAATGATGTCGGCAAGCCTCGCAATGGGAGGTTTGGACCCCTGCGCCTCCTCGACCATCTTGATGATTTGGGCCAACATGGTGTCTTTTCCCACTTTGGTGGCCTCAAACTTAAATGTGCCTGATTTATTGATGGTTGCCCCGATCACCTCATCTCCCACGTTTTTCTCTACTGGGATGGATTCCCCGGTCACCATAGATTCATCCACTGAGGAACGACCGTCCTTGACGATTCCGTCGACTGGAACCTTTTCTCCAGGCCGCACGATGACAATATCTGCGATAACGACCTCTTCGACGGGGATGTCCACCTCCTGGCCATCTCGAACAACCCTGGCTGTTTTTGCTTGCAACCCGATCAGCTTCTTGATCGCTTCTGATGTCTGACCCTTGGCTCTTGCCTCGAGAAGCCGGCCCAGCAAAATGAGGACGATAATGGCCCCGGCCGTGTCGAAATAGACCTCAGCCGCGACCCCCTGAGCAGCCACGAAGAGTTGCGGTAAGAAGGTCGCCAGGATACTGTAAACATAGGCAGCGGAGGTGCCAACGGCGATAAGGGTATTCATATCACTCGTCTTATGCCTCGCAGCCGCCCAGGCGCCCTTATAGAATTGCCAACCGACCCAGAATTGGACGGGCGTCTGAATTATCAGTTGAAGAATAAAGTTGGTCTGCCTGGATAGGGCGACTATCTGGGAGAGTCCGAATTTGTCCCAATAGACCAGTAGAAAAAGAGGCACCACAAGGGCGACACCGCTGATGAACTTCTTTTTCAGTTTTCTGTATTCAGCTTCCCTCGCCGCTTTTTCACGATCGACGATGTTTTCCTCTTGAGCCTTCTCAACCACCAGGATCTCGTAGCCAGCCTCTTTGACTGCACGGCGAAAATCCTCCGTGGAGACGGTCCCCGGGATGTACTGGACAGTGGCCCGCTCTGTGGCAAAGTTGACGGTGACCCGGACCACACCCTCCAACCCACTGAGAGCGTCCTCTACCTTTTTCACGCATGAGGCACAAGACATGCCATGAACCGGCAAGGTAACCTTTTCCACCCCGGCCTCGTAACCCAAATCTTTAACAGTCGATACAAAATCCCCCATCGTAACCCGGGAGGGATCGAATGTGATGGTGGCTTTTTCCGTGGCAAAATTGATCTTCGCATTCACGATCCCACTCATCTTGGAGAGCCCTTTCTCAATTTTTGCCACACAACTCGCACAACTCATTCCAGTGATCGGAAGTTCTGCCTTTTTCAGTTCTTGTCCAGAGGACGATGGCGACCGTTTCTTTTCACTTTCGGCCTCCTTCTCAGTCCTCATGAATTTCTCTGGAGAGTAATCAAACTTCTCTTTGCACGCCACGTTGCAAAAGTAGATGAACTGGCCCCCGTATATGCTCATCGCGGCGGCATGAGGGATCTGTACGGTCATTCCACAGACAGGATCGAAAACATCTCCCCATTTGTTCTCTCCATTGATGAATCTCTGAGGCTCTTTCTCAAATGCTTCTTTACAGTATGTGGCACAAAAGTGGTATTCTATCCCGTTATGGGCAGTCTTCGCAGGTGCCGCCTTCTCGTCAACGATCATTCCACAAACCAAATCGATAGCCATTTTGTTACATCTCCTTATGAGTACTTGTTACTATTGCTCGGGAACAACTAAAACTTTACAGTTCGCAACTTCACATCCAGTATTATAACATTTCCTTATTATAAGCAATCCGTGCAAGGGATTTCAGTTTCTTAACCGTCCGTGAGGTGGCCGTCTACGATAAGTCTTGTCCCCTCAATAGCGCGTATTCTAACTTTCTTTCCTGTCCGGAATCTCTTATCGCGAGTGGCGGCGCTCCAAATCTCATTCCCAAATCTCACCTTCCCCTCTGGGTTTATGTCTTCCACAACCACAGCCACTTCGTCGGCCATTGCCTCTAATCCGGTTTCGACCTTGGATTTCATGGCTGTGATGATCTTAAAGTAGACGAATCCGCTCCCAAGGACAATCGTGAGATAAGTTGGCAATGCTGTGCCGAAAGGTAGAAAGAAAAATAGTGGTAAAGCCAAAACTGGGGAAAGCAGAATGACATGACACATGATCAAACACCTCTTTTTTAGTTATTTGAACCCCATTTGGGTTTTCAGACATGCCGATGGTCCAAGTCACAGTGTGCATGTTAGGTGGGGATTCAAGGAGTGGGCAAAATTTCTATTGCCGTCTTCTTTCGGGCGCTCGAGTTCTTGAAGGTCACAGAGTTGATAAATTGGTTCATTTCCTGGGAGAGTGGTTGTTGATTCAAGAAACTTACTAGAAAATTCATAGAAAATTTGGTTCCGTCTCTCTCCTGTGAATCAACCTCCGTGGTCGCTCCGCATGTCTCGATGATTTTCCTAGCAACGGCAACATTGAGAACTCTGCTTCTGGTTCGCCGGTAAAAAGGATAAGAAAACATACTCAGACCCCGCAGAGAGATCTCCTTTATTGCACCGGAAACTCGAACGTTAATTTTTCCGTCTTTCCAAAAAGTTTTCAGGATGACATAAAAACAACATATGGAACGGGATCCTCGGTAACCTTCCTATACCAGTATGAGTTGAGACCGTTCGAATTTCTTTCGTTGAATGACCTCGCCGGTGTCGATGACCACCTTATCCTCTACAATCTTTATTGGATAAAGATCTAATGGCCTGGGGGGAGGACCTGCTATGACCTCTCCAACGACGTTGAATACGCCAGCGTGACAAGGACATTCAAAAACATTCTTTGACTCGTTCCATCGGACTATACAGCGAAGGTGGGTGCATATCGCCGACATCGCCAGTAACCCTTGATCCGTCCTGTTGATGAACAATTTTTCTTTTCTTATGAGGGTCATTTTTCCCAACTGAAAATCACTTACTTTCCCGGCAATCAGAAGCTTTTCGGCCTCACCCCTTCTGGTTTTGGGCCAAAGAACCGCGAGGGTTCCCGCAATCATTTCTCCGACGACGATAGCGGCTGCAGCGATCCAGCCATACCCGACAATTTTTCTTCTGGAAACACCTTTGCTTTCGTTAGCCATTTGTTCTTTCCATCCTCTTAAAACCTGGGACTGGCCTCCTCTGTCTGATTTGCTGCCGCTCAGACCTTTTAGCCAGGTGAGACCTATCTTCTTACTTTACCTATCCTTTATGCTTCGCCCCCATCTTCCTCATGACAAAAAAGTGGATCACCGGACAGAGCAGAATTAAACCATAATATCCCCATGCTCCGAGTATACCTAAGAAAGAGAGGACCACAATGAGAACCAGCGGCACACTACAGCAGATCACCATTAGTACGCCGTGGTTGTGGTGAGATCTTTTTTGGGGTTGTTCCTCTCTCGCGTGGTCCTTGTCAATTGCAATTGGTTTAGGTTCGTTCATGGCAATCGATAGTTGGCATTTTCACTTTAGAATGAGCAACAGCCATGCCAAGTCAAGCGAAAAATCTTGTCGATAATTTATCTATAAGATATCGTTTTTACAATTATTTTTCGTGTCACCCTTACCTCTCAGGACGAGTGCTTTTGAGGTGCATAAAATCTACCCGCTCATTCTAAGTATGTAGAGTGAGACCGAGTAAAATTTCCTCAGCAACTGTTAGGGATCCTGAGGGCTGCTTTCCTTCCCCTAATTGGTCCATCTTGCCGGAGTAAGGCGCCTTGAGTCTTTTTTCCGTTGGCCAAAGTCCGGAGCTTCGGACTTGCCCGGTCTGGTTTCGTCTCGTCTATTTTTGCTTGCGCTCTCCATTCCATTTTTGACAAGTCATTTCCACGCTAGATTCCCCTTTCTGATCTCGCTCCTGACCTTTCCCTCGAGCTCTCACTCATCGGCCCCGAGGCTCGAAGCTCACTAAGTCCATTCTCCTCTCCAGCCCTTTCCAGCTTCTTCAGAGCCTTGTTCTGAATTTGCCTCACCCGTTCCCGTGAAATGCCGAGCTCCATTGCGACCTCTCCAAGGGTGTGTTGCCTGCCTTTCTCCAACCCAAAACGTTGTTTGATGATTCTCTCTTCCCGAGGGGACAACGCACTTTTTATGGTCTTCCTAAGTTCTTCTGAAAGCTCCTTCTGGGTTATTGTTTCTATGGGTGTTTGAGGGTCCTCATCGGGAATCAAATCGATCAGCCTCTCTCGTCCATCCCCTACAGGAATTTCAAGGGATACGGGTTCAGCCATATGGTCTGGGAATGCCTCGAGATGGCTAAAACGGGGCCGCGGATTTTCCCTGATAGTCTTAGCGATATGTTCGTCTGATGCCTTACCTGGGGAACTCTTTGCCCTACGATGTCGGTTCATCGTCTCGAGCATGCTGCTGGGCAGACGAATCGTCCTTCCTTTTTCTTCTATACCCCTGCGAATGGCTTGTTGGATCCACCAGGTGGCATAGGTGCAGAAACGATTTCCTTTGCGCGCATCAAACCGGGCGACAGCCTTGAGGAGGCCTATGTTGCCTTCCTGGATGAGATCTGGCAGAGGGAGTCCTCTGTTGCGAAAATTCCTTGAGATGCTCAAAACCAGTCTCAGATTGCATCGAGCCATTATGGCAGAAAAATCTCGAAGCTTAGCCTCGGCCTGGTGAATTTGATCTACTAGGGTCTGTATGTTCTCTTCTTTCGGAAACTCTCTCTCAATCTTTTTTAGTCGCCAAAGGATCCCGTCTATTAAATCCTCTTCGGGTCTGAATGTTCTGCTACCGTTTTTCTTCCCCATTCTGATTCTAACCTTCAGCTCATCGACCTCTTTGATAGTTAGCGGTAGTTTCAACAACAGGTCAACTAGCCTCTTCTGACAGGCTCTTATCTCTGTTCCCAGTTCTATTTCTTCTTCAGCCGTAAGAAGGGGATGTTGGACTGCTTCGCGTAGATAGGCCGAAAGAACATTATCTGTCTGTTCAGGAGCTTCGCCTCTATCAGCCGATTCTTTAGATTTCAGCCCGTCATCTTCTAGGTCAGAGGAATATTCTGAGGCTTGGCTTCTCCATCCCGGGTTGGTATCTGACTGATTCTCGAACACGGCGCCTGATCCTATTTTCAATTTTGAGGCATCTTGAGGTACCTGAGCGCTTCAGCACTCAATCGGCCTTGGTTGAGGGGTTTGAAACCTGGAATGGGCGTAGGTCACCAAGAATATCTCAGGTGGACTCTGGAAACCTCCCGGAACGTCATCGGTCTCTCAATCAAACACCGAAACAAAGGGGAATCCTCATCGCGCAGATGCTAGGAGCTGTTGACATAGGAACATGCCATCATTCGATCCAAACAGCGCCAATGAATCAGGTTGTCAAGGCACCTACGTTCGATGATGCCTTCTGTCAGCATTGGCAAACTTTGTGCCAAAACTTGCGCGGAAAGGGGAAACATAGTGAGATAAGTATTTGATATTTAATCAGTTTTTTTTGGATTTCAGAAACAGCAGAGCGGGAAAACGAGGGTGAGTAAATATGTTTCACTATAGGCCGAGAAAGCACAATCGGGGTGAAAAAAATACTCACGTCTATTTTCTCTGAACTCCATCAATAGCCACGAACCGGTGAAGGTTCCTAACGTTTCATCCCCATTCGGACGGAACACAAACATGACCAGACATGGCAGGCCATAAGAATTCTTTCAGTTCACAGAGAGACTCGGAGAAGACGGATTTCTTTCCGTGAAGCCCGACTCGACCGCAGAATTATCTCCCCGAGTGTTGCTAAAAGATGGTCATCAAGAGGAAGGAATCGCCAATCAGCGGCCTGGTATGAAGAAAGTCATTTCGTGCGGTTCAGGCCATAGATGGATAGTGTGGATCACCTTCTTAGATTCAGGATCGTAGACATAAGTCTTGAACTCCGACTCATCGTTTATGTAGACGTGCTTCCCCCCCCCCGGACGAACGCTGACGTGTCCAGGCCCTTTACCCAGCTTGAAGGAATGAATCTTTTTCAATCGTGGAGCCGAAAAAACTGAGAAAGTGGCACTTCCCCGACTCGCCACAAATATCTGTTTGCCGCTCGAACTGGCGGCAATTCCGTGAGGTCCCTTTTCGACAGAAATCTTCGCGAAGACTTCCAATGGATCGGTCTTCAGTGTCCACACCTCATTTGCATAGGTCGCTGTGAGATGGATAAACTGTCCATCAGGACTTACCACAAGGTGGTCGGGGCCCTTGCCGACCTCTAAACTTCTGATAACTTCGAGGTTGTCCCGGTCGACCACGGAGAGGGTATCATCTCCTTTATTGACAACATAGATGAACTTCCCATCGGGAGAAGTCGTAACGGAATTGGCTTTGAGCCCGGTTTCAATAGTTTTGATAATTTTGTTGGTTTTTGTGTCAATGGCTACCACACCGTCTACTGAAGGAACGACGACATAGACCTGCCTTCCCTTGGGGTTCATCCAGGCATGGTGGCTTTCGCCACCCACGTCTATTGTAGCGACCGTTTTGCCTGTTTTTACTTCTACAACACTGACCGGAAATTCGCTGGAAGGGATTGATTTATCATTCTTGTCTGGGTTTCTGCTCGTCAGATAAGCAAATTTCCCGTCTGGGGAAACCGCTATGCCATGCGGGTTTACTGGACCAGCCACGGCCTTCATCACCTTTTCAGTGGCAATATCAATCATGACGAAGTTATTGGATGGTCCCATGGCGATAAAGAGGATCCCTTCTTCCCCACCGCCTGAAGTTCCCTCTCCAGGTTCGTGTGCTGAGGAAAGAGTGGGCAGGAGAAGTGTTAGAAAAAGAAACGGGAACATTGTGCGTCCAAGTGATCGAAACAGGATTTTCATATTCTCCTCCCCTGCGATCTTCTCTCTCCCTAGTCAAGCGGCAGTTTCCATTCGAAAATCCGCTCCGGTACGTCGCCCACTTCTCGAATAATCAGATGAATAGTCTTCGCGTCGGTAGGAAGGGGACCCGCAAACTTCAGAACTCCTGAGACGTGGTGTCCGCCACCGCCTGGTTCAAACCAGCCCAAGGCGCTTTGATCCGGTCCCCCATCGATCCGGATAAAGCACATCTTTTCCATCTCATAGGCATCGAGGTCCACTGAATGGGTGTTCATTCTGACTTCGAAGGAGATTTCGGAATCAGTTTGCTTTTCCAGCGGGTTGAGATACAAGACCGTAATTTCCACGGGTCCTTCCCCGTTTACCCTGCGCAGTTCCTTCTTGGTTATCCCTGAAGCCGTGTCTTGCCATACGGCCAATAAGACAAACAAAAAAACACCTGTCACCCAAAGAGTCGTTCGAGTATATTCTGCCGAGGATTTCATCATACATCTCCTTTCTCTGGTTTTGATACGACGGTCTTGAAAGGTTGCCCCCATGATTCGCATCCGGAAGTGACCCCCACCAGATAATGTTACACCATAAGATCTTTAGGCCGACAATACGCCTCCTTATTCGCTCACTTATTTAATCTCCAAATAACCCAAAAGGGTAGCAAGATTCAATCGACGAGGATAGGGGGATCTTGTTAGAAATGCCGCTTATAGAATTCAATCATGGCAAAAACCGCGAAACCAGCAGTAGACAATCCTGCGTTCCATTTGAAAACCTTTCCCATATTCCATCTCGAGAGTTTCCGAAAATAGGGATGCCCCGTTTTCAACAATTCGTGTTTTTGCATCATATGTAGCATGAGGGTGATCCCTACAATGTTGGAAAAAACTCCTAGTAAGAGGAAGATTTTTTGGTAATCACCTAAAAACAAAGCCACTCCGCTAAGTCCGATCAGGAGAAAGACATCGGAGAGATGATGGGCACAGCAGGCTGCCATGGCTGTAACGGAAATTCCTCCGGTCGCCGTGATTGCCTTTGTTGAAGCCGCACGCGAGATGTGGCGAACTTTATGGAGCCTTCGAACATAGGAGAAAAGACCTGTTTGAATTCCAAATCCGATGGTCAAGGCCGAAAACCAGGGCCATAGGAGAACGAATTGTTTCACTGCATGGTCTGGAGAATTGGCGATCGTCAGAATACCGATGTATGCCCCCAATAAGGCCATTACACTTAAGAGTGCGACGAGCAGTGGACGTCTAAGGGATGTTCCTCTTTGCTCAATCGTGATTTCCATCATGGATTTTCCCTTTTCCTGGATGTTGACCCTTGTTGAAGGAAGAATCTCAAGGAGATGGCTCTGGCTTCCTGGTTATTGATCAACTTCCAGGAATAAGTACTGGTCTAGAAATCGATAAGCTGTTGAGGCAAACAAAGTGCAAGACCCCAGACCTTTAGACGTTATGATCTTTGCCTTTCGATTTGGAGACTTTCAACCTGGCCCTCGCCGAAACCTCCTAGATCTAAAACTCTGCACCAAATCCAGAATCAGCCAGCAATATCAGGGACCTTTTAGTGACAACCGGGGGCTTTACGGTCCGAGGGTCCTCCTTGTATCTGCTTTATTTGAGGGTTGTTCTTGGATTCCTCTTCGGTTTGCTCCGGTGGGCCTCCATGAGCGTGCCCGCCTCCACAGCATCCCATGCCCCCCCCGCCTCGGCGCATCAGCAGGAAAAAAACCCCGATTATTCCTAAGATAATGAACAGATTTTCCATTTCAACTCCTCCCTTATTGGTCTTGCATGTTCACGAACTTTTCAACACGCTCATGTGCAGTAGACTCATACTTTGCAGCTCTTATAGGGAACCGGCCTGGTTCTGGGTCATTTGATTCTTTGCCCCCTTTTGATTCAAGATCACAAGGAAACAAATGGAAAGCACTATTCCAACCACCCCTATGGTCTGAGCAACGGAGATATCTCCGAAAAAAGTAAGCCTATCGGCTCGAAAGTACTCCACGAAGATCCGTGCTGATGAATAAAGAAGAACATATAGGAGAAAGAGAAATCCGTCAAAGAGGTCTCTCTTGCGCAATTTCCACAGGATCAAGAATATAGCGAGGTTGAAACCTAACTCATACAGCTGAGTCGGATGGAGGGGGAGATCGGGATACATTTGTCCAGCGGGGCTGTCCTCCGAGTAAACCAGCCCCCACGGAAGGTTCGTCGGGTAGCCGTGAGCATCTCCATTTAAAAAACAGCCTATTCTGCCGATGGCCTGGCCCAAA
The DNA here is from genome assembly GCA_964348095.1 of uncultured Thermodesulfobacteriota bacterium. Lineage (GTDB taxonomy): Bacteria > Desulfobacterota > BSN033 > WVXP01 > WVXP01 > WVXP01. The sequence continues at coordinate 10,519 of CAYGBK010000001.1, forward strand.
ATGAGTGACGGGGCAAAGGTATCAGCCCACCTCCAAAAAGGGATCTTCTCTTTCAAGGTGTAAAAAACAGTGACGAAAAGACCTCCCATAACGGCGCCATGGATGGCCAATCCTCCTTCCCAGATGGCAAAAATGCTGAGAGGGCGGGCCAAGAAGTAACTCACATCGGAAAATAACACGTAGTAGACTCTCGCTCCGATTAATCCCCCAATGATAACGTAGAGAGCAAAGTCTTTGATTCGCCTGGAATCAAAACCTTTTCGTGCCCCTTCTTTGCCTGCCAGCCACACGCTCACTAAAATCGCAGTGGCAATCATCAGCCCATACCATCTGAGTGTAAAATGGCCGATCTGAAAAAGAACTGGATTCATAGGTCTCTCCTACGGTCCATGTCGCCCGTCCCGGTGAAGGCTCCAGATCGACTTATCGTTCTGGTCATGCCTTTGATCACAGGTCGCCTCGTCAGGTGCAGCTTCATGGTGATTCCTTTAGGCAACGAGAAAGGTGTCCAATCGTCTTTTTCCTACGGTAAAAAATCACTCTGCTAGAATTCTTACTGAAATCCCGAAGAGTTTTGTGATGATGCTCAATGTCCACCAGTGTCGATTATGACCCCGTGGTTCGAGAGCACCTCTCTGTCATAAGTACGGGAGAAGAGTTTCTTAGTGGCACTTCGGGGGTTTTTCCCCGTAGGTGTCCGTACTCGCCTGAGCCAGCCTATTCAGGAACCGGCCCATCCATCCTCGTTTCTTGGAGGGAGCCAGAAACTTTTCAGGGTCTTTTTTGAAGGTCTCATAGCAGGCTGGAGCACAGAAAAGGAATTTTCGTCCCTTGTATTCGAGACTCGAAGCAGCCTGGGTTTCTGTTACCTCCATGCCACAAATCGGATCTTTAGCCATGGCCATTCCTCCACATTTTAGGCTTTACCTGGCGTTCCCCTTTTCCCCTTCCAAGAGCTATTTCGTGCATGGGAAGGGTAAAGATGTTCTCTCGAACGTCAGGTCACAACGATCTTATCCCCCACGATCTTAGCGGTGGCCTTCCGTAAGGGACTAGGTGGCGGCCCCTTGAGCACGTTGCCATTCAGATCGAAAAAGGCGTCATGGCAGGGACAGGGAATCGTCTTCTGATCTTTGTCCCAATAGACAATGCACCCACGATGCGTGTATACGGCATTCAACGCGTTAACGGCCTGGGGCAAGCGGATGACGATGTGAGGTTTCCCCAAGTGCCGGACGGTTTTTGCCTCTCCAACAGAGATCTCAGAGAGGGGGATAATTGTCTCCTTTCCTGGACTTCCCGCTTCCTGAACCGCTGCGCTCGGCCAGAGATACCTGAAAATGGTATAAATCGTTCCTCCGAGGCCGGAAAACAGGGATAACCCCAGGAGTAAATTTAGGAGAGAACGTCGTGATACTTCTTTCGCAGGTGGATCCTTCACAACAGAATCTGCAAAAGTGACGCTACCCATTACAGTTTAACTCCCTTTAATGAGTTTGGAGCCGTTTTTTCAGAGATCCTTCCCATCCTTGCTGCTCATGTTCCTCATGAAAAAGAAATGAAGCGCAGGACAGAGCAAAATCAGACCATAGTATCCCCACGATCCTATGATTCCCAGGGACGAGAGTAAAACGACAGAACCTATTGGCAAGGCACAACAAATCGCCATCCATAGGCCGTGGTTGTGGTGAGATCTGCTTTGCCGAAGCCCTTCGTCCTGCTTTCGTTCGTAGACTTCCATTTTCTCGATTCTGTCCCCCCTTAGTAATTCGCATTCATTCTTCACCTGATACACATGGCAACACCCGTGCCAAGGCGGCTCGAAGATGTTCGTTTTTTGGCGTCAGATAATTATTTGTTATTATTGAGTTCTTTTATATGGGTTTTTCTGTATGAGGAGGAGATTCTCTGAGTGCATAAAATCTATCCGAAAGAGACCCGTCACCGACACCGGACTGCGTAAAATTTCCGCACCGATTTCAAGGACTCCTAATCCAGTATAGAGAAGAATCGATGTATCAGGGGGGGGATGAGGAGTTTAGGAGGTGATCGATGAATTGGAAGGCGTCCTTGGTTGACCAGTCACGGGCCCCCAAGGCTCCCCCGATCAAGAAACCTTCTCGGTCAACCAGATAGGTCGTAGGAATAGATCTCACGCCGTATTCGAGACCAACCTGTCCGTCCGAATCGAGAAGAATAGGGAAAGTCAGCCCGAATTCCTCTTTGAAAGCCTTCACCCTCCTCTCACTTTCCCGAAGGTCTATGGCCAAGATGGTAAAATCTTTGTCTTTAAACTCGTTGTAAAGCTTTTCCATGGAGGGCATCTCATCCAGACACGGTGGACACCATGTCGCCCAGAAGTTCAAGAATACGATCTTTCCCTTCAGGTCTGCCAATCGCACTTTTGTCCCATTCAGTTTTTTGAGTTCAAAATCAGGTGCCTGGATCTTTCTGTCGAATTCCATGATGGCCAGAGCGTCCATGAAGTGGTCGTCGGCGTGAGCCCGGGTCGATAGCATCAGAGAATTCACGACAAGAGAAACCAGTAAGAGGAGGTAAAAAGCCCTCTTGGACGCCTTCAATTGGTATAGCCTCCTTTTCATGGTGTAGCGTCGATGTTTATCAGGCTTGGGCTACCGTGTCAATGGCCTTTTTGAGTTTTACCGAGACTTCCTCAGCGATCTTTCTTAACTCTTCGCTTTTGATGACTTCCAGGGCCGACATGGGATTGAGAGCCGAAACCCAGGTCTTCCCATCGTCGGTTTCGTAGACGATCACGTTGCAGGGAAGGAGGAGCCCCACATCGAGCGTCGCCTGAAGCGTCCGATAGGCATAGGGCGGATTGCAGGCGCCTAGAATCACATATTTTCTGAAATCAACATCCAACTTTTTCTTCAAAGTCGCCTTAACATCGATCTCGGTCAGAACCCCGAATCCTTCCCCTTTCAAGGCCTCCGTAACTTTTGCGACTGCTTCTTCGTAGGGTTTGTCCAAGACCGTGCTGAAAGAATAGCTTTTTGGCTCGTCCATGACATTCTCCTTACTCAACGAGTAACCTTTTCTTCTCCTCAAACTCTTCCTTGTCAATCTCCCCCCGCGCGTAGCGCTGTTTCAAGATGTCAACGGGGGAGTCTGTTGAACTGCCGCGGCCTTTCTCCTGTTTAAGGAAATGCCACACCAATACAGCGATTAGGGCGATGATCGCGATCCAAAAGATCCCCATGAAGCCCATTCCGAAACCCCCCATCATTTTCTCATACCTCCATTGTTTTCACCCATTAGCTTTTGAAATTGCCTGTGTTCCTATTTCTAGATCACAGGTCAGTGTCACTTAGTATCCAAGGTCTTTCTTCTTCTCTTCAAATTCCTCTTTATTGATCTCTCCCCTCGCATACCTCCTTTTGAGGATTTCCAGGGGTGAATCACCTGGCCCGGGTCCGTGGCTCCCCGTGCGCGTTGATATCACCAGCCAACGGATGAGAAAAACGATTCCCAGAATGACGGCGATCCAAAAAGCGGCCATGATGATCATCCAGATCCATCCCATCCCATAGCCCCAGCCCATCATTCCAGGTCCCATGCCCCATCCATGACCGTTCCACTGAGTCAGAATATCACTGAAACCAGCTCTAAACATTCTCTCCTCCACAAAACAGATACCAGAGAGCTTCCCTGAAGCCGAAAGGCAATCGGGAAGCCCAGGGTCTTAATAGGCCGACCGCATCCAGCCTGTCCTCTTGTCAACCAAGATTATGTCTACCAGGGAATTGTCTTTGGTCAGAATCTCTGCTTCGAAGGTGTTTCCGACATCCTTGATCTTTCCGAGTTTTAGATTTGGATTTCTCATGGAATTCAAATAGTTCTCTAGGATTCCCCTAGCATCTTTTTCCTCTATAGGTTCCTGAGGCTGTTGGTACTGTGGTCCATATTGAGGGCCATAGCCGGGTCCCATCATCCCGGGACCCATGCCTCGCCCCATCATGCCGCCACCCATCATCCCGGGACCCATCATGCCACCTCCCATCATTCCAGGTCCCGTGCCGTAGCCAGGACCCATCGTTCCGGGCCCCATCTGAGTCCTCCCCTCAGTGACGTGCAGGGTCAGACCAAAAGCCAGTAACAATACCAGGGCAAATACAGCCTTCTTCATTTTATTCTCCTTGTCATCGGCACGCAACTTTTGGCGAAAAACACCTGTTTCGTTGCCGGGCCAAATTCATTCGTCATCCTGAGGATCCTCAGGATTTCGAGAACTGTGCCGCTGTGACAATCTTCCGATAAGAACCAAGGCTGAGCGCCCAAGAGGACGAGGCTACGTATCCTCTCCCTCAAGGTACTTCTCAGGATCTTGGGCGAATCTCTCTTTGCACCCCACCGCACAGAAATAGTACGTCTTACCCCTGTACTCGTATGTAGCTGTTGCTTTCTCCTCGTCCACCTCCATTTTACAAATTGGATCGATGGCCATGATTCTCACCCCCTTTTGATCGACTTCCATATCTGTTGCGTAGATTATAGCATCTTATTGGGTTTTCAGAATGATTTATTGAAGATTCTCTTATCTTATTTACACTCACTGCCGAATCAGCTCAGAATTCCTTCTGATAGATCCCTGAAGACGGATCTAAGACCTCAGTGGCCGTGGGCAGATATTCATTCTTGAGGTCAAGGTATTTGCCAAATACCTTGATTAAGAGGAAGGAACCGATTAGAAACCCTCCTCCCAGTAAAACAGCCCAGACCTCTCTGTTTCCCGAAGAAAAACTGTTCCCAATCATCGCTCCGATGACAAGTGCCACGATCGGAATGATATAGAGAATGAATGAAGCCTTCAGCAAAGCTCTGGGAGAGATGCCGATCTTTACCCGTTGACCTACCCGAGCACCTATTCGATTGGATACGTGAACCTCTCTTAGGCCTTCGCCGACGGTCTGGCAAGAGGATCTTGACGGGCACTGGTCACAGAACGAGGTACTCTGGACCTGGACCCTTGCCGTATTCCCTCGTGTCTCAATGACTGTGGCTATCTCTTCCTGCATGATGCAAACCTAGGTGAGAAGGATTCTTTCGGAAGTTTTTTGTGAATATTAACGCAATGGGTGTGCCAACTAAGAAAAGATGCTCAAGATTCTATATTACCTAATATATTGATATCATTGATTAATTTTCATTGTGACCGAGGGGTCAAAAAGAGGGAATTTTTAGATTGGATAGTATTTACTCACGGCTCTTATGGGACCTCCAAAACTGCAAAGTTTTTTTACACCGACAGAGAGCAATCTAACACGACGTCAAAACCCAAAAAAGAGGTTAACTTTGTACCTAGGTTTTGGGTGTATACTAACTCAGAGGCAAAATGAGTATTCTGCCGTACCCCACCGAGGCGTGAAAACACGGCCGGTTGAGAAATTGAGAACATATGGAGGCAAGAAAGATGAAAGAGGAGCAAGAACCGGAAGGCGTTCCTAACATCTCTGAGCTCTGTGGAGATGGGAGTTGTGGATGCGGATGCGGGCTACCTATGGATACAAGCAGGGTCTCTTCCGAAGAAAAGATTCAAGGAGACCGGTCTCGCGCCGTTAAGGCCGCCTTGGACGTGAGAGAAGACCGTCCCGATACGAGACCTGTTGAAAAGTAGGACCCCCACTTCGAAAGGATGGAAACCTCTATCACTCAGGCTTTTTTTGTGAAACTGGTGGCTCCCCTGAAGCCTGAGGAAGGTGGCACTGGAGGCAGTTGTACCGTATCCCGGTGATCTGACCTTTCTGCCCTTCTCCCCGATATTCATTGAGATAGTGTGAGGGTGGAATCTTAGTCGCAATATGGCCTTCTTCTATCTCAACTCCCTCCGAATGACAGTCGAGACAGTCGTTGGCAGACCTGCTAATATTGAATTCAAGCACGTCGTGTGGCACAAGAGGGGGTGCGCCATTGTAAGGGCGATCAAGCTTCTCTGTCTCCCCTGGTGGACTCGGAGAATAGACGTTCATCCCCGGATTACCAGAAGCGAGGCCGCCTCCATGAGAGACCCTTAGGGCGGAGACCGCTAGGGCAGATGTGATTCCGACCAGAAGGATAATAAGAATTCTCCATCTCTTTAAGAGGCTCATGGCATCACTCCTCGTCAAACTTTCTCTATTTTCACGGCACATTTTTTGAAATCACTTTGCTTGGAGATGGGGCAGTAAGCGTCCAGGGTCACCTCGTTGATCATCACGTCCTCATCAAACCATGGGACGTAAATCATCCCCTCTTGAGGGGTCACCCGTCCTCCCACCTCGACATGGATGACAACGTAACCTCTTTTTGACGATATCTTGATTTTATCGCCGTTTTTCAGAGCGAGTTTTTTCGCATCATTGGGATGGAGATTTGCCGTGGCATGGGGGTAGGCCTTGTACAGACTCCTCACCCGTCTCGTCATCGTCCCTGAATGCCAGTGCTCCATGACTCTTCCGGTGCAAAGCCAGAAAGGATAGTCTCCATCGGGCACTTCAGGAGGTGCCTCATAGGGACGGAGCCAGATGATCGCCTTGTCGTCGTGTTTCTTGTTGCCATAGAACTGAATACCTTTTCCCTTTTCTACATACGGATCGTAGCCTTCTCTATACCGAATAAGAGTCTCTTTACTGTCTACCACCGGCCACCTCAGGCCTCGAGTCTTGTGGTAAAGGTCAAAGGGGCCGAGATCATGGCCGGACCCGACACCGAACTGACGGTATTCTTTCCACAGCGCTTTTTCCATATAAAACCCGGCTGATTCACTCGCATCGGATGCCCTGTGGCCGGCCGGCAAGGGATGGCTCGACGGTGAATAGGCAAAAAGTTTCCCGAGCCCCATCTTTTTGGCAAATTCAATAAGCTGCCAGAGATCTGACTTAGCCTCGCCTGGGGGGTCGACCATCTTTTTCCAGAACTGTGTTCTCCGCTCGGCATTACCGAAGGCTCCCTCTTTCTCGACCCACATGGCACTGGGCAGAACGACGTCAGCAATTTCTGTCGAACGGGTGGGATAGACGTCTGAAACAATAATGAAACGCCCTTCCTTCAGTGCGCCCTTCCGGTAACGATTTAGGTTCGGATAGTCCTGAAAAGGATTTGCCGTCATGCTCCAGAACACCCTCACCTCACCTCGGTCGAGAGCACGGACCATCTCTACGGCATGGTATGTCGGTTTGGCAGGAATGGTGCCTGATGGAAGCTTCCATATCCTTTCAGCCTTGGCACGGTGTTCTGGATTGGCCACTACCATATCGGCTGGCAGGCGATGGGTAAAAGTGCCCACTTCGCGGCATGTGCCACATGCGCTTGGCTGGCCCGTGAGGGAATAGGGTTGATTACCCGGTTCGCTGATTTTTCCTGTTAACAAATGAAGGTTGTATATCAGGTTGTTCATCCATGTGCCTCGGGTGTGCTGATTGACACCCATGGTCCAGAAGGACATGGTTTTCAGTTTTGGGTTGCCGTACAATTCGGCGAGGTAGTTGAGGTCCGTTGGTGAAACGCCGCTGACATTTTGGACGTATTCTGGTGTATACCTGGAAAGGTATTCTTTGTAAGCCTCAAAATCCAAGAGGGCTGCATCTTCTTTGAAAGCGAATCTGTCCTCGAGTCCGTAGCCTATATTCTCCTTTCCAGATTTGAATAGAACGTGCTTTTTCAAAAACTGGTCGTTCATAAGTTCCTTTTCGATCATGAGATAGGCAACACCATTGGCAATGGCGAGATCAGATTGGGGCTTGAAGATTATCTCCCGGGCCGCCATTTCAGAACACCGGTTGGAGAGTGTCGTTAGATTGATGAGCTGAGAATTCTTGTTCGATAGGAGTCGATCCGTGATTTTCGAGTAGAGAATGGGATGCATCTCGGCCATGTTTGCGCCCCACAGGATGAAGACATCTCCGTGAGCGAAATCCTCATAGGTTCCCATGGGTTCATCCATCTCGAAGGTGGTCATGAAGCCCGCCACAGCGCTGGCCATGCAGTGTCGAGCATTCACCTCTAAACTGTTGGAACCCAATCCCCCTTTCCAGAGTTTTGCCGCTGCATATCCTTCCCATACGGTCCATTGCCCTGAGCCAAACATGGCCACTGAAGAGGGTCCGACCTCCTTTGTTGCCCTCTTCGCTTCCTGTGCGATACGGTCCAAGGCTTCATCCCAGGATACTTCGGAAAGATCACCTCGTTTGCTGTATTGCCCATTCTTCATCCTAAGGAGGGGTTTGGTCAGCCTATCTCGGCCGTACTGGATGAAAGGGAGGGCATACCCCTTAGCGCATAGGGTCCCCTGATTGACCGATGATTTCGGATCGCCCTTGACTGCCATGATCTTTCCGTCTTTCACCCCAACGAGGACCGAACAACCGGTTCCACAGAATCTGCAGGGCCCTTTATCCCAAAGGAGGTCTTTTTCGGGATCTCCCCCGAAGACCTCGAAGGGGTTCAAGGCAATACCGCCCGTTGCCATAATGGCCATGGAACTCTGCGTAAGAAAGCGTCGTCGCGTGATGTTCTTCACAGGACTTTCTCCCTTCTCGTTCTTGGCTCTACGACGTTTTTTTCTGCAACGAACAAAATGCACGAAACTGTTTCTTATGGATCACACGCAGCCCCTGGTCGTCAAGGTATCCTGCCGAGGGACACCACGGAGAGAACTGGCGCTTGGAAGACTACTCGAATTAGGGGGAATGTCTAGAGAGATATTATACCGGCAAGCAGCAAATGGTCGCCAGTGCCACGGTCGATATTCGGGCAAGATTCTTATCCAACGACCAAAATCGACTCGGTTGAGCCTTCGACCCCAGCTTAGGCCGAGGCGCTTTTCGTTGGTCAGAGCCTGTTTGGAGAAGAAGAATCTCTTGGGCCTACCTTTTGTTGCCCCCTGTTGATGTCGTCGAGAGCTTCTCCTCATGAGATGTGGGCATTTCTCTCTTGCTTACGACCCTTCGCCCTCAATCTTCTCCTTCAGCCTCTCGATCTCCTCCCCAATTCTGTTTTGCTTCCTCCAGAGGCTCCAGACATAAAGAAAGAATACGACCCATGTGACACTGTACGCTGCAAAAAGAAAGCTGAGGTTTTCCATGTCTATCCTTTCTGTCTCACTTTGAGTCTCTTTTTTTCAAAGAGGAGACGAAGCTCCTGATACGCCTGAAAGGTATCTTCGACTTTTATGGCTGTTCTCAGAAGAAAGAAGAAGAGCAGGCAGAAGGCGCCTAACGTGACGAGGAGTGTCGTGAGCATGGGCGGTGAAATATGGATCCCTTTCGTATCGATGACCACGGGATGAATGGTTCTCCACATTCGAATTGCGAGAAAGGTAATCGGGACATTGATAAAGCTGATAATTCCAAAAACGGCCGCAATATTCGATTGTTGTGATCCGTGCCTCAACAACTTCCGGATCATAAGATAGGCAACATACATGAACCATAAGATGAGCGTGGTTGTGAGCCTTGGATCCCAGGTCCACCAGACGTTCCATACGGGTCTTGCCCAGATCGGACCAGTTATAAGGACCAAAGAACAGAAGACGACCCCAACTTCAGCCGAACTGTGAGCTAGGGTATCCCACCAGATGTCCCTGTTATACAGGTATATGATGCTTGCGACAAAGACGATGAAAAAGGCGAAAAAAGACAGGAAGGCCAAGGAGAGATGAAAGTAGAATATTTTTTGAATAACTCCCATCGTCTTCTCTATGGGGGCGTAGATAAAGATCATGTACAAACTGAAGGCCATGGCGAAAAAGGTCAAACCCAGAAATAGATAAGTAACCGTCTTTGTTCTACCCGACATGAGCACTCTCTACTCTTCAACCACAAAGTCGAAGGTCAAATAGGATATCAAGAAGAAGATAATGTCGAAGGCGATCAGAATCTTGAGCCATCCATAAATCTCAGGAAGGAGTCCCCCTCTCAGTATCCTTTCTGTGGCTTTCACCGAAGAGATGACAAGAGGTACGACAATAGGAAACAGGATAATTGCCAACAGCATTTCTCTCGCCTTAGCGTTGACAGACATCGCTGAAAAGATGGTTCCTACAAATACAAAACCAAGGGTCCCCAAGAAGATGACGAAGGCGAGTGGGAGGAGCATGCCCCAGACGTTCACTCGGAACAGGATGGCGAAGAGCCCCAGAATAAGGATCTCCATTATCAGCATGAAAAGCAGCCCACTGATCACCTTTCCCACGTAGAGGGTGGATCGGCTTACTGGGCAGAGGAGTAACCCCTGGAGCGACCCCCTATCCTTTTCTGCACCGAATGTTTGGTTCAGTCCAAAGAGGCCTGCAAAAATAAACGCTACCCATAACATGCCAGACAAGATTCCCTCAGTCTCCCCGATGCCTGTAAAGAAGGCGAAATTGAAGATGATGAGAACCAGAAATGAGAAAAAACACATAGAAATCAAGACTTCTTTAGAGCGAAACTCAGAAATCAAATCCTTCCAGACGATGGGCCAAATCTTTCTAAGAGAAGTCATATCCGCCTTAAGCGCCCGGATCGACGCACTTCTGATATAGGGACTCGAAACTCTCATCCAGCTCAGCGGGGTTCCCGAAGTAAACGAGGTGGCCACGGTTGAAGATAGCTGCTTTACTACACAGTTCTAATCCCAATTCAAAATCGTGGCACGTCATAATGGCTGTCTTACCTCTATCCAAGAAGGCCCTAAGGGTTTGTTTTAGAAAGGCGAGTCCGTTCTGATCTAATCCAGTATAGGGTTCATCCAAAAGAAGGAGGTGAGGCTGGTGGATGATTGCCCTCGCGAAGGCAAGTCGCTGCTGCATACCCCTGGAAAACGTTTCAACCTGTTGGTCTCGATACTGTATGAGACCAACTTCAGTGAGAATCTCGTTGATCCGGTCATCGAGGTTTCTTACTCCAAACATCTGACCATAGAATTTGAGGTTTTCACGGGCTGTCAAGTTGTCGAAGACCAAAGGATTGTGGGTCAGGACCCCGAAGACCCCTCTCAGCGAGCCTCCTTCTTTTTCTAGATCATGTCCCAGAACCGTTACTTTTCCCGAGGTAGGTCTCATCAGGGTGGACAGGATGCGGATAAGGGTGGTTTTGCCGGCACCATTAGGCCCGAAAACAGCCAGAAGTTCTCCACGGTTCAGGGTGAGATCGATCTCATTCAGGGCAGTGGTGAAGCCAAAGCGTTTCGTTAAATCGTGAATCCTGACTGCCGGGCCTTCTCTCTCATCTTTTAGATCATTCATACTTGGATGGACACGTCGGCATGATTTGACTGGCTACGAACTTTCCGTTGGCGTAAATGCCCTCGATGATGACCTCTCTTCCCGGCTTGAAGGAGTCCGGAACCACCCCTTGATAGATAACTGGAAGCGTGACCCCCCCGTCGTCGCCCATGGTAAAACTCAGCTTCAAGTCCTTAGGATCCCACACAACAGAGCCCTCTAGAACCATTCCACCAACCCTAACACCGCCATTCGGTGATTGGGAGCCGTTCTGAACGAGTTCGGTGACGGTGAGGTAGTAGATCATCGTATCCCTGATCCCCGTGTAGACAAGGTATCCGATGACGGCCATTGCCACCAACACGATGAGGATTAACTTGGTCTTCTTGTTCTTCATTCTTGGCCCCTTGTCTGTGAAGTCTTTTTTCCTGGGTTCTTACTGATTCTTTTGTATGCTTTCGGTGATTTTGATGGCTTTCTTTTTCAAAGCGCGGCGCTTCTCGTCGTGCTCCTCTTGGGCTATCTTGCCAGATTCGAACTGATCATCCAGTTCGGCAATAGCTACGAGAATATCCTGTCTCTCCTCTTCAGGCGTCAATTTTCCCTTTGGCCCATCACTCGCTTCGGTCTCACCGCCGTTTGACCCCTTTCGCCTTCGGATAAGCGGGTAGGCCAGACCCACTCCCAAGAGGGCTGCTCCGAGGATGGGGACAATTTTCTTGAAAAACCGCTTTCCCCAGGGGAGACCTTTCAAGCTCACAACAACCTGTGACCCCTTGGCGAGCTCTTTTGCCGCATAGTGGAGGAACTGGTTTCCGGGCTCTCCAATGAGTCCAACGTATTCAATGTTTTCCCCTTTTGCACGGAGTCCCTTATCGGGGATGAAGAAGTTGAGAGAAGCCGTTCTGAGATTTACCTTCTTTCTGAGATCGACTTTTGACGACCCGGAATCGATCTTATAGGCAAAGAGATATTCCTTCTTTCCAGGTTTAATGTCCATGGTATCGATGAAACCGTCCGCAATATCAACCACGCAGCAGCTCATTAATCCTCGTAAGAGCTCTAGCTCCTGGGCCTTTGGCGGTAAGGATATTTTGAGAGTCTCCTTTTTGTCCGGTCCAACCTCACGGGATCCCACAAAAACCCGATTATCCTTGTTTTCCACCACCATCATCTCTCTTACCCACAGGGCACCATCTCGTCGTTCTGTTAGGACATGATGCATGATGACTGAGATCTTCTCATCAGAGGCGGTCGTTTCGTAGACCGTCATATCGAGAGAGATGTTCTGCTTTTGGTCATCAAACATGACAACAGGGCTGTAGTATTCGACGCCCTTGTATACACTCTGAAGCCTATAGCTGTGCCCCTTGCGCCGGTCGAGGGCGGAGAATTGGAATCGACCAGTGGGATCTGAAACGGCTTTCTCCTTGCCCTTTTCCTGTTCTCCCTCATACTTTTGGAGAATCACCTCGACACCGGAAACGTGCTCACCGGTTGTGCCGTTGATCAATCTGCCGCTGATCTCTCCTGTGGCACCAACCTGTTCGGCCAGTAACCGACCAGAGGCCAGAAGCATCATTCCCATGGAGGCAATGAGGAGACCGAGTATGACCTTTGCTTTCACCTTATTTCCTCCCGGTGGGGTAAACTAGTTTTACCCCACAGTCTTGGCAGAATTTATCGTTCGGAGCAACTTTCCTCCCACACTGCGGGCAGAAATTGATCGTCAAAACGGCCCCTTTCCCCTTCCCTCCCTTTCTTTTTGGCGGTTTCTTTTTTCGAAGCTTTTGAATCTCCCTTTCAATTGCCCCTTCAACGTCGTCTTCCCCACCGATGCCATCGAGATCCTTGATGATTTCAACCGCCGTTGCTTTATACTGAGACTTCAACTCCTCATAATCGTCCTCAGAGATTTTTCCCATACCGTAATCGAAATCCATCTCCTTGATGGCTTCGTACACATCCTCTTTCCGTCTTTGAAGCGTCTTTTGACGGGTTTCCCTGTGCTTGGGTGAGACAGTTTCGAGCGGCTCTGGTCGGAACAAAGGGCGGAACACCCAATACCCTGTTACGGCCAGGATTCCTAGCATGGCCCAGTATTCCCACATCTTCATTCTCTCGTTCAGCTTTCGAAGGTCTTCAGTTCTTTTTCGACCCGGTCCAAGTAGGTACTATCTTCCTGTTTGAAGGTCATAGCGTCACTTTTCGGCCTAGTTTGTGAGGCCCAGCTCTTCAGCAGGAGGTATACGACGCCAATTCCGAATAGGACCGCTGCAAAGGGCAGAATCCAGGCCGTCAGGTTGAATCCCCGTTTGGTGGGTGCAGCCAGAATCTGTTCCCCATATCGGTTCACAAAGAAGGCAACGATTTCTTCCTTTGTTTGTCCCGTGTCCAATTTTGCAACGATCTGGTCTTTTATATTCGCTGCTGCACTGCATTCCATGGTTCCCTCACAGGCGCTGACGACCATGTTGCAGCCGCAGGTGCAAGTCAATCCCTGGGCAATCTCTCCCACGGTCACGGCAGAGGCAAGCGAGGCGCCATAGACAAAAGATGTTATCCCCGCAATCAAGAGCATGCCGTACATTCTTCTTCGTCTGTTCATCGAGTTGCCTCCTCTGTGGGAGCTTCGCCCACCCCACTCCCGCCTTTCTTTCGATTTGGGAACATGGCGAAGATTGTTCCCAGAGCCATGATAGCACCACCAATCCAGATCCAGATCACCAGGGGAGTCACTAAGACTTTGAACGTGGCAGTATTCCCCTCATAGCCGGCCAAGATCACATAGAGATCTTCCTTGAAGTTCGAGTGGATCGCGACCTCTGTGGTTGGTTGATCTTGACCCCGGTGCAAGTTCTTTTCTGGGGTTAAAACGGCGGTTTTCGATCCAGCATTGAACATGGACAAGCTGGCCACGACGACCTCTTTGTTGGCCGTGGGATAGCGGGCGAGGGAATCATACCTCAATGTATAGTTCTTGATATTGAAGGATTCTCCTTCACTCACTGTTGCCTGCTTTTCCAACTTGAAAGCGTTTCCGGTGATGCCGACGAAAATCATAACAATGCCAAGGTGGACGACATAGCCGCCGTAGCGCCTCTTGTTTCTGTTTATAACGGTCCACAGGGCCCCGAGAATCCCTCCACCGGCCATCTCCTTTCTTGCCCGCGACCCACGGTAGAATTCGATGACGATAGAAGCGACTACAAAGACGGAGACCGTGAAGAAGAGCAGCGGATAGACCTGTCGAATTCCCATGAGAAAGAAGACAGCGCCGCCGACCACAGACACAACAAAAGGCAGAAAAAAGTTGCGCCTTAGATTCTTCAATGTGGTTTTCCGCCAGGCAATCAATGGACAAAGACCGGTCAAAGCCAAAAGGGCCAACCCAAAGGGGGTATTTACCTTATTGAAGAAGGGGGGGCCAACGGTAATTTTTACCCCTCGGACCGCTTCTGAGATAATGGGAAAGAGCGTCCCCCACAGGGTAGCGAAGGTAATACCCATGAAGATCAGATTGTTGTACAGGAAAGTACTCTCCCTCGAGAGAAATGAGTCCAACTCGTTTCGACTTCGAAGTTGGGGCAGACGGTTCATCAGCAGGTTGAACGATACCACCATGACAATCCCTAAGAAGACCAGAAATATCCATCCCAGAGAGGATTGGCCGAACGTATGGACTGAGGAGATGATCCCACTTCGGGTGATGAAAGTCCCGAAGATAGTCAGGAGAAAGGTCAGGGTGATGAGTACGATATTCCACACCTTCAGCATTCCACGCTTCTCTTGTATGATGACGGAGTGAAGATAGGCAGTGGCAACGAGCCAGGGCATGAACGACGCATTTTCAACGGGGTCCCACGCCCAGTATCCGCCCCAGCCCAGTTCCACATAGGCCCATTGAGCTCCAAAGAGATTTCCGATGGTGAGGAAGAACCAGGAAAAGAGAGTCCACCTCCTGGTGGTTTTGATCCAGGTATCTCCCAGCTGTCCTGTTATCAGGGCCGCCATGGCAAAAGCATAGGGGACCGCGAAACCAACATAACCGAGGAATAGCGTAATGGGGTGGAAGATCATGCCAGGATTCTGGAGAAGAGGGTTCAATCCCTGACCATCAGGCGGAGCGGTCGGGAGTCTTTCAAAGGGGCTGGTCACAAAAGCCATTAGAATGAGGAAGAAGAAGGTAATCGATATCAAGACCAAGGACACGTATGGGAGAATGTCCCGATTCTTCTTCTGATTCTGCCAGACGACAATGGTCGCAAAAAGGGAGAGAAGCCAGGCCCAGAAAAGGAGAGATCCCTCCTGTCCTGCATAGAAAGCCGTTAAGGTATAGATGAGGGGAAGACTCCTGTTCGTGTACTGGGCGACGTAAGCAACCTGAAAGTCTCTGGTTAGGAGGGCGTAGATCATTATCAGGGAGGCCACGGTGAGAGAGAAGAAGGTCGCTTTGATCCCGTTTTCAGAACTGACGATCATCTCCCCTCTTCGCATCCTTAAGCCAAACACAATCGACAACCCCGAGTAAGCAGAAATGATAAGGGCAAGAAAAATTGCGAAAGATCCAATCTCGATCATCCTCTAGCTCCTGAAACGGTCACTCGTATTATATCTATAAATTCATTAGGAAGCCTATGGAATTTTGGTGAACACGTCTCTAATGGCCACCTTCGCCAGAGATGGATCGACGGCCAGCCAGATTGCCTTAGCCCCTTTTTGGAAGAAGTAGTGAGCCTGGCCCATCCCCACCACGAAGTATACTGGTGCCCCTTCGATAGAGATTTCCCGAAAGTGCCAGAAAACTCCCTCCTTGCTTGTCTCAAGCCTTTGGGCCATGTTATGGATTGCTGTGAAAGCGTCGCCTTCAGAACCATATTCTGATACCCATAGCGTTGCGCTCCCGTCGTCGCCTTTGTAATTCCCAATGTATCCATCCTGGAAATCGATGTTCTTTCCATGCAGTCTATTGATTTCTCGCCTCGCCTCGTCACCGGACTGAAATTTTTCGAGCTTCAACGGCCCGATCGTCTGGGGGAGTGAGTCTCCCGCCACGGGAAAAGGGGAGAAAAGAATCAGCGAGACCCCAAATAAGAGAATTCTGAGCCCGACCACCCTTAGTGCTCCACATCACAATGGGTCGACCCGTTCCCCTTTCGCCGGTTAACCAAAAGGACGCCACCGGCGAAACTGGCGGGGGCAAAAGAGAGAAGGGCGAAATAGAGCCCATCCCTAATTTCGTTTGGCATGACCAACAAAAGCACCAAAGGAATCACACAGGCGAGGACCATAATCCAATAATAAGGCAAGAACGTTTTTGTCATTGACATCATCTTCCTCTCTCGTCCATCGGGCAGAGATATAGACATTTTTCACCGGCTTGCATTGTCCCTGTTTGCCAAGAGGTCGATGGCCCTCTCGGTTAGTGAGGTCTGGTCAACCGAGGTGGCCGAAAGAGGAGGCGGCGATGTTCATTCCCACCGACAGAAGCAGCGTAGAGAGGCACAACACCTGCTACTGGTAAGACTAATACTAAGATAAAGAGGATGGGGACGACAAGAGGAGAGGCAATCGAGCACGTTACGTGATAGAAAGACGTCACGCCAGCATTGTTACCACAGACAGCTGGACACCCCATCAGTGAAGCTGCCGTGATCAACAGGATCACAGAGAGTCCGGCCGATATTGCTGGGATACGGTTGAAATTCATACTAGTGAAAAAATACGTAAAATCGTTTTCGCTGTCAATACCTCTCGGTCAACTTCTACAGATTCTCACCCGAAAGACCGATGAGAATCTCTTAGAGGCAATGACTGTGCCAAGTGGCCGGTAAGAAAAAATGTCTAAAGAAACAAGGGGTTGTCTCGCTTTGGTAAGCCTCAATCTGTCCTTTCCTGCGCAAAATCGCACAAGGTTCTGTTCCCTTTCGCACAGAACTTCTTGCCATGAGTTTCTAAATGGCTAAGTCTGCACGAACCAGACCAGGATGAAAACCCCGACGCCGATCATGATCGACCCGTAGAAGAGATGCATTTTTCCTTTCCAGATTCGCTCCCAGTGGAGGAGCCTCCCGGCCGTCACTTTAGAAGAGGCAGCGGCCAGAATGACAACCAGAGGAAGGACAAACATCAGATTATAGAGGACGAGGTATCCCAGGCCTGTGTAGAAAGTGGCTTTGGACTGAAGGAGTCCAATGGTCGCCACATAGATCCCCCCGGAGCAGGGAAAAGTGCACAGCCCCACGAGAAAACCCAAGACTAACGTCGCAGGAAAGGTCGCCTTATAGGCCCATGTGACAATGGCGTTCTCACCAACCTTGGGAACCCGCACGGTGATAGGCAGGTTTGGGAAAAAGTAGTCTTTGATATGAATCGCTCCTAAAAAGATCACCAAAAAGGCACCGACTCTCGCCATCAGATGGGGAGCGCTGCTGATCGTAAAAGCTTTGAGCAAACCGAGCCCAATCAGAAAGTAGGTGAGATAAATGGCAGTTATGTAAGTTATCCCCATCCACGATACGCTATGTCTGGTCTTCTTAATCGTAAAGAGGAAGGCGATGAAGAAGAGCAGGACCGCGAAGGCACACGGGTTGACACCGTCGAGAAGTCCCGTAACCAGTACAGCAGACAGAAGAACTTCCCCGGCATTTTCGATTGAAGCAGGGAGGGGTCCAAGATTTCCCAATGCGACCGAAATAGGAGCATCGATGGAAAAGGTCTTGGGCTCCCCTTTACCGACCCAAACTTTATAATGGGTTGGGTTTTCCATCTTATCCTGGTAAATCACTAGACGTGGGTAACTCTCGCCAATTTCCGGCCGGATGATATCCTTGATTATCCCCGGGGGAACGTGCCCTTCAAGGATGATCGTCTCGTTAACGAAGGTCGTGATATGACCCTGCATATCCAGTGGGACACCGAGTGCCTGCTTCACTTGGAAGAGTTCTCTTCGGCTGGCTGGCTCGTTCAGGTAATCTTTCTTGATGATTTCCTGGATGCCTGAATCCTCCAGGAGGGGAATCAGAGAATCGTCGATGTACCCCTTACAGCCGTGACAGGCCTCATTGTAATAGATTGTTGCTTTCCCCTTCCCGAGAATCGACGCCTCCCTTGCAGAGGCGGTTGAGAAGGTGGACAAGAGAAACAGCATTAACAGGAGGGCGAATTTTTTCACCGTTTTCCTCCTACTCCCCGTCAGTGATTGTGGCAAAGATAAACACCGATTTCTCTGGAGTCCTTGGATCGTTGCTTCGAATGAAGATGGTCCTTGTTATCTGGGAGTTCTTCTTCTCCTTCGAGGACCCATGGACGTTCGGATCGTAATTAACCACCATCTTTGCGATCTTTCCAGGTTCGATCATTTTCCTATCGATGGACGCCGTTGTGCATCCACAAGAGGTCCAGACATGATAGATCTGAAGATCGGATTCTCCGTTATTTTTGACTATGAAGGTGTGGCTTAACTCCTTGGGTGGGACTTTCCCAAAATCATACTGGCTCGGAATGACCTGGATTTTTGGGGGGTTTTTCTCCTGCTTTTCGGCAGCTTTCCCAACTCGAGGATCTGTTAGTATCAGAATCGCGACAGAGGCCGCGAGAATAGCAAAAAGCACAACCAACCGGTTTGGGTTCCAGTGCTTTGGTCCAGATCTAGTCGTCATTGTTTTCTCCCTTCGTCCGGTGTGCTTATGGTCAAGTGTTCAGAATCTTAACCGCTGTGATTCTCCGTCTTTCCGATACACCCAACAATACGGTTGTCGGCGAACGGTATCTTCCTTTCGCCCTCTTCCCTGCGAGGCATCGGCTCCACGAACCGGAATTCTATGGCCCGCAGAACGGGGGGCGTGGCCCCGGAGGGGCGAGGGGTGTGTTCCTGGAGGGGCAAATTTTGGTCTCTGAAAAACATAGAAATCTTCCAGGAACGATAAATCAGAATAATCTAGAGATCTCCTCCTTTTTCAGGACTCCTGAGCCTTCTTGGGTGAAGCCTCAGTCATGACACCTTGTAAGGTCTCTTCATATATGACAAAGCCGTCAGGTGTCGCCCATCTGTCGTCTCATTTCTCCATTACTTTCTGGGGCTTCCTGTCGAAAACCCCTTTGTGGACTTCTCTCGGAACGGTCAAATGCAGAAAGATTTAGGAAGAGAAACGGGGAGGTCGAAAAGGGGGAGATATGATTCCCTCGGGCAAGAAGTGGGTACTGAATAGGAGAAATAAAACGGTGAAAGGTAAGAGAAAAAAAACGGACTGCCCACTGTCGAGGTGGCCAAAAGAGTGGGATAAGCCTAAACAGATAGACTGGGACAGGGTATGGTCTTGGTGGTTAGGGGAACAGAGATGGGAACATAGAGTCACCAGAAACAGACCCGAAGTCAGGATCGCCATGAAGACTAGGAAGAAAGGTTTTCCGTTAACCAGATGCATGACCGTAATCCATCGGGAGCTTTAGAGATGAGAGGATGGAGATAGAAATCAGATATCCACGCCACATCGGTCGGCTTCTTTATGGGCTCCCAATTCTCTATTTGATCAAAGCGGTGCCTGGTGCTTTGGGTTTGGGTTACGCAAATTCTGTACCAACCCTTTCCCCGCGGGAGGTTCTATATCGGGGCTATTGCTGAATTGGCAGAGAACAAGAAGGGGTCCGGAATCTCGACAAACCAGCGGTATCGTAAGAGACTTGGAAAGATTACCGCGGTGTAGAGTTTTTGTCCACTTTCGGGGATCGGAAAAATTGTTTTGGGAAGATTTTATACGCCTTTCTTGTCCCCCTCGATGCCATATTCTTTGATCTTATTTTGAAGAGTCTTCCGACTTATGCCAAGGATCCGTGCGGTTTGCGTCCGGTTCCCTGCCGTGTCCGCCAGGGTTTGAAGGATCACTTCTCTTTCAACGTCCTTGAGGGGCATTCCCGACGGGACGGGTACTATAGTTTGAACGCCATCCTGCGCCCCCTGAACGTTCGATGGAAGGTCCTCAGGCATTATGTATTCGCTGCGACACAGAAGAATCGCTCTCTCTATGGTGTTCTCCAGTTCGCGAATGTTCCCTGGCCAGTCGTGCCTCACTATTGTGTCGATGGTTTTGGGCAAAAACCCTTTGACTGGACTTCTGTTCTTGTCCTTGTAATGTTTAAAGAAGTGTTCCGCGAGGAGAGGGATATCCTCTCTCCTTTCACTCAACGTCGGGAGGCGGATCGGTATGACATTGAGTCGGTAGAACAGATCTTCCCTGAACCGCCCTTCTTTTACTTCTGTCTCAAGATCCTTATTGGTCGCGGCAATTAAGCGAATGTCAACCTGAATGGTTTTGGTGCCTCCCAACGGTTCAAATTCCCTCTCCTGGAGAACGCGAAGGAGTTTCACCTGGGTGGCTGAACTCATTTCGCTCACCTCATCGAGAAAGAAGGTCCCCCCATTGGCCAGTTGAAACCGGCCTGCTTTTCTGGCGAGGGCGCCTGTGAATGCCCCTCGTTCATGTCCAAATAGCTCGCTCTCCAAAAGGGTTTCCGGCAAAGCGGCACAGCTGACTTTAATAAAGGGTTTTTCTGATCGCGGACTATTCTGATGAATGGCATTGGCAACCAATTCCTTACCCGTTCCGCTTTCTCCGTAGATAAGAACCGTGGCGTCACTCGGGGAGATCAGGGAGAGGGTTTCAAAGAGCTCTCTCATAGGCCTGCTCCTGCCGATTACCTTAGAAAAGTCGAATCGATCTGCGAGACGCTCTTTGAGGAAGACGTTTTCCTCATGGAGGCGATAGTGCTCAAGCGCTTTCTGGATAAGAATCTTGAGTTCCTCAACATCCAGCGGTTTGGTTAGATAGTCATAAGCATCAGATTTGAGGGCCTCTACCGCAGTCTTGACGGAGGCGTATGCAGTCATTATAACGACAGGGATTGACGGGCTTATTCTCTTTATTTCTCTCATCGCTTCGATCCCATCCATGTCGCCCATACGGATATCCATCAGAATGAGATCGAAGGGCTCGTTTTCTACGGCCTTGATTGCAGAGACACCGTCGTCAGCCTCGGAGATATCATAGCCCTCCTTGGATAAGACGGCTTTTAACATGGTCCGATGACTGTGTTCATCGTCGACCACCAAGATTTTCTCTTTCATCTCGCTCTCCATTTACATTTCAATTCTTGGGTAGAGGGAGATGTATCCTAAAGGTCGTCCCTTTTCCTTCTTCACTCTCTGCGGATATTTCCCCTTTGTGGGCTTCGATGATTTTGGCGGTGATTGCCAGACCGAGACCCGTACCTTTCTTTTTCGTGCTGAAGAAGGGATCGAAAATCCTGGGAAGATTTTCCTGAGAGATGCCGGAGCCGGTGTCAGAGATCCGGATTTCGACCCATTTCTGTTCGGGTTTTTGAATGGTTTCTACGTAGAGTTCGCCACCACTTCCCATAGACTCTATGGCATTCAGGAAGATGTTGAGGAGGGCTTGAGTGATCTGATCTGAATCCACTCTGATCTTGTCCTTTGGAAAGGGTGATTTGTTTAACTTAATTCCCGTCCTATCCAGGTCAGCCTGGATCAATCGGAGAGGGTGGCCCAAAACCTGGGATAGGGGATGAAGGTGGAGGCGGAGTTCTTTGGGCCTTGCAAAATCCAGAAGTTGGGTGATAACCCGATTGAGTCGCTCGACTTCTTCGATCATAATGGCTGCATAGGATCTATCTTCAGTTCCCTCCTGGAATTTGTCCCCAAAGTACTGGGCAAACCCTTTAATGGAGCTCAGGGGATTCCGGATTTCATGGGCCACCCCCGAAGCCAGTCTTCCCAAAGAGGCGAGCCTTTCTGATCGACGCACTTGTTCCTGAAGCTCCCGGATTTCGCGCATATCCCGAAGTACAATCACGGCTCCCATGTTCACGCCGTCCGGATCCTTGAGCGGCGTCGCGCTGACAGTCAAAGGCAGGATATCCTGTCCCCGTGAACACTCAGTCTCCTTTTCGATGATGTGCCTTTCCTGGTGAAGGACGTCATCAAGGTCAAAACCTTGCAGCGGGATCACACTCTCCAGAGGGCGACCCCGAGTCTGCTTCGTGCCTAATCCCAATATGTCGGAAGCCCTGTGGTTCGTCGAGACGATCTTTCCCTCTCTATCGACCGTTATCAAACCATTGGCCATGCTTTCCACAACATTCTCGGTGTAGCTTTTCATTTCGGCGAGCGTTCTGTCTACGAGGTAGTAGTTCTGCACGACAAAGATGAAATAGAATGCTGCCGACCCGAGGACCAATAGGATAACGCCCATGACCACGGCATGACGTATATCCTGACGCCGAGCTTCTTCGAGGTGAGTCATCCATAATCCCACAATCGTTGCCTGAATATCACCCTGAGGAGCGAATTGACCGAACTCAAAGATGCTCTGTCCGTCGGGCAGTTTTTTTATCCTCCGATACACTCCCTCAACCTCACGGTCGTGGGGGATTTTCTCAGCTTGTGTCGGAAACTCTGGCCTTTGGGCTAACCTGCTTCCTGTGATCCACTGGCCGTTTTTCTCCAAAAGGCCAACATAGGCAATATCCAGGTTTTCAACCATCCGGTCCACCAACTCTTTTAACCCCTCTGGGGACCATTCTTCCTCTGGCCGAAGCTCTGCCCTCACCATGGCAACCATGTCTCGGCCGTTTCTCTCGAAAAGATTTATCCAATGGCGCCGCTCCCGGTTCAAGGTTCGAATGGTAGAAATCGTGTGCATTACGGTTAACGTTACGGCAACCATCACGATAGTGAAGGCAGGAAGATACAACCCTCTTCTCTTGAGTGCCGTCCAGGGCTGAGCTTTTTCCATCGATTCCTGCCAGCGGGCCTGTCGAGAATTAGAAGAAAGCTGCTTCTCACAGGCTCATCCTATTCTGGTTATCAAACCTTCTCTCTACTGAAGGGTTTTTAGATACTCGATCAGCTCGTTCAAATCGGCTTCCGACAACTGCCAGCGCGGCATGGTCCAATCCAAAAGCTTACCGTCCGCGCCTGTTCCATGGGTGAGGCTCTTTTTATGAGTTCATCGGTGTAGTCATGCTTGTTTTCATCTCCTCCGTGGACATGCTTCTCCTCTCCGATCAGCGCCTTGTACCGAATATCCGTCGGTAGGGCCGTTCTCATCATCACGGGAACGCCTCCTCTTCCGTGAATACCATGGCAGGAGAAACACCCACCCCCATGCATTCTCAGCCACATGGGGCCGCCATGAAAAGGGATATAGTACCCGCTACTCCCAATCCCCGTGTAATAGATCTGCTCTCCAATCGACTGAAAACGCCCTCTCATAGATCCGTGCATGTGGCCATGGACAGAGAGAGTCAGAAGCATTATCACCACGAGAACGAAAAGGGAGAGAAAAGTCCATTTTGCTCTCATAGGTATCCCCTCCTTAATCTCGATTGTTCCTCCCTTTATCACACTCCCGCACAGGCCACGGGTCGATGATGACTCACCTTCAGGTGCAAGGGGAGTCTACTCCCCTGATAGGGACCTACCCTTTATCCTCATGACCGCGTCGGAAATTATTTCTATGGCATTCTGAATGTCTTTTCTGGTCGTCATTCTCCCTGTAGAAAACCGCAGGGTCCCCCGTGCCCATTCGAGAGGCACGTCCATTGCCTTGATGACATGGGATAACTCCACCCCTCCTGAATGGCACGCCGCCCCTGCCGAAGCCGCCACGTCTTTTCCTATTTCTGTGAGAAGGGAATTCGCGTCGATTCCGTGGAAACCGAGACTCAGCGTATTGGGCAGGCAGTGTTCCAGATCTCCGTTAAGCCTTACCTCTTTCAGTCTCGCCCGCAATCCCTCGTACAGTTGATCCCTCATTAATCTCATGTGAGCTGTGTTGCGCGTCAAATCTCGATGAGCGATTTCACAGGCTTTTCCAAGTCCGACTATTTCCAAAACATTTTCGGTCCCCGCCCGTCTGCCGCCCTCCTGTCCTGCACCATGAATGAATTTTTCTAGCTCAATCCCTTGTCGAATATAGAGTGCTCCGATTCCCTTGGGCGCATACACTTTGTGACCTGCAACTGATAGGAGGTCGACGCCGAGTATGGCGACATCTGTTGGGATCTTACCGACAGATTGTGCCGCATCTGTATGCATAATAACGCCACGATTCCTGGCAAGCTTTGAGATCATCCCAATCGGTTGAATCGATCCCACCTCGTTATTCGCGTGCATGACCGTAATCAAGATCGTTCTCGGTGTGAGTGCCTTTTCAACATCAGAAACCTTCACCAGGCCGGCTCGATTCACCGGCAGATAGGTGACCTCGAAGTTTCCCTTTTCCAGGAACTTGCACACTTCAATGACTGCGGGATGTTCTATTTGAGTCGTAATGATATGGTTTCCCTGAGCCTGACGAGAAAAGGCAATTCCCTTAATGGCGTAGTTGTTTGACTCTGTCCCGCCACCCGTGAAGACGAGCTCCTCAGGTTGGCAGTTCAATAGCGTGGCAATCTGTTGCCGTGCGCGCTGAACAGCCGGTTGGGTTTGCATTCCATACCAGTGCGAACTGGAAGGGTTGCCAAAGATCTTTTCCAAGAATGGACGCATGGCGTCAATGACCTCTGGATCGTGAGGTGTTGTCCCATTATAGTCTAGGTAGATCGGCTTGTTTCTCTCGGCTCGTGTGTGTTCGGAAATCATCTCTCTCCCCTTTTCCTAGGTGACATTATAGCAGAGATTCGATCCATATGGTTATCACTATTATTGGCGGTTGCCCCTGTTTGTCTGATGATGAATCGCGGTCTCTGGGAGATTTTTGCGACGTGGGTCATAGGGTTTGATTAAGAGAACCAGGGGGACATGGAAATGTTCTTCAGCTCAATCGCCTGTCAGCGTCAAGGTCTCAAGAACCTGACCGAGCATTGAGATCGGATACGTTCAGATCCTTGACTTCACCGGCCGGAAAGATGACGACGTGATCGAGATTGGCCCGCACCTGTACATGCTGCATCAGCGGATAGATTGTCGTAGAAGGCTGGCTGCTTCGCACGACCTGACCAGAATCAAGCCGGATACTGTAAATATTCTCAGAGCCTCTAAACTCCCGGCCGACAATGACGGCTGTGGCCTGATCATCGGGTGTGAAGTCAATGTCGTCAGGCCGTATCATGACACGGAGTGTGGAACTGGCAAAGGGCTGGTTCGTGGTGAAAGAACCCAGCTCGGTCATCACACGGCCCTTTTTGAACTCGGCCGGCACGAAGTCTGCCTGACCAACGAATCGTGCCACAAAAGGAGTCTGGGGCCGATGGTAGATGGCCTCGGGTGGTCCCAATTGCTCGAGTCGGTGTTCGTTTAGAACGCCCACTCTGTCTGCCAGGGTGAAGGCTTCCTCTTGGTCGTGAGTCACGAGAATAGCCGTGGTTTTGGCTTCTCGCAGAATAGAAAGCACCTCTGATCTCATCTGGGAACGCATATCGGCATCGAGATTACTGAATGGTTCGTCCAGAAGCAGGGCTGACGGACATGGAGCCAGTGCCCGAGCGACAGCAACGCGTTGCTGTTGACCGCCGGAGAGCTGATGAGGGTAACGATTTCCATACGCTTCCATGCCGATTCGCTCGAGCATTCCGGCAAGTATCTTTTCTTGTCTCCATCCCTCGATTCCTCTAAGGCCATAGAGGATATTTTGCTCTACCGTTAGGTGGGGGAAGAGAGCGTAGTCCTGAAACACCATACCCACTGACCGCTGTTCCGGAGGGACAGAAAAACGAGAATCACTCATCAGCCGTCCCTGAATGAAGATCTCACCGACATCGGGTCGCTCAAAGCCCGCAAGGAGGCGCAGAATAGTTGTCTTACCGCAACCCGAGGGGCCAAGGAGCGCCAGGATCTCTGATTCAATGAGATCAAAGGACAGATCCTCGATTACCACAACCCCGTCGAAGGACTTCGACACCCTCTTGAGGCTGACAACAGGGGAGCCAGCTCTTATTTCAGGTTTCATTGATTTCTCGACGGTCGTATCCATGCTGCTCACATTATAGCCCATTGAATGGACTCACTGGTATTTCAGTCGACCGACAGTGGTCAGATCCCTCGTTCCCGCAAGGTGAACAGGGCCACAGGCACTGCCGAAGCCCCGATCAGAAGAAGCGCTGGCACTGCCGCTCGTGCGAAGAAGGCCTCCGACGTTGCCGACCATACCGAGGTAGCCAATGTCTTAAAACCGATGGGGCTCAGGATGAGCGTAGCAGGCAGTTCCTTCATCGTTGTAAAGAAGACCAGGACAGCGCCAGCCAGAATGCCTGGACGGACGAGCGGCAGGGTAACAGTTAAAAAAACCTGCCCGGGTTTGCGTCCCAGGACGCGGGCAGCCTCTTCGAGAGAGGGGCTAACCTGGAGGAGCGACGCACGGTTGGCTCCCACTGCCTGAGAGAGAAACAAAAACATATAGGCAAAAATGAGGAGTACCAGGGTTTGATAGATGGGGGTCGCGTAGCGTGCCCCGAAAAAGGCTAACGCCAGCGCAACGACGATGCCCGGCAAAGCAAAACCGACGTATGCCGTGCGTTCCACCAGGATGCTGATCCATCCCGGATATCGCACCGAAAGAATTGCCACCGGAAGAGCGGCTAAGGACGTTGCTACAGCAGCCAGACCGGAAACGTACAAGGAATTAAAAGCAGCCTGCCACACGAGTTGCAGAGGCTCTCCTCTTGTCACACCCTGGATGAGCCAATGGCCAAGAACGTATATTGGCATGAGGAGGGTGAGGAACACGACCAAACCGCAGAAAGCGAGAGCTGGCCAACGCCATCGTCCCAGTCGCAAAACCAGAGGTGGACGTGTCGCCCCGGTGGTCCCGCGATGGTAACGCCCCTGACTCCGGGTACTGGCTTCCAGGAATAGAACAGCTACGGCCATCCCCACTAAAACAAGAGAGAGCGCCGCGGCCAGCGATCGATCGAAGGACGTTTGGTACTGAAGATATATCGTCCAGGTAAAGGTCTCGTAGCGGAGAAGTGACACGGCACCGAAGTCTCTCAGCGTGTACAGTGATACGATAAGTGCGCCTGCCGCGAGAGCAGGACGGAGTTGCGGTAGGACGGCTCGCCAGAAGGTCCTCCATGGGGTAAATCCCAGACTCTGCGACGCCTCTTCGAGGGCGGGGTCGAGACCTCTCAGGGAAGCCTGAAGGGGAAGAAGTACATATGGATAGGAGACCATGAGAATGGTGAGCATCGCTCCCGGAAATCCATAAATCTCTGGCAAACGGTCGAGCCCAATTAGGGTCTCCAGGATACCCTGGACCATTCCTTTGGGACCCAGGGCAGCGACCACCACAAGGCCTGCCACATAACTGGGGATGACCAGAGGCAGAACGGTTAGAACCGACCACATCTTTCGGAAGGGAAGGTCTGTCCGTGTGGTAAGCCACGCTAACGGCAGGGAGAGTGCTATTGCAGACGCTGTAACGCCAATAACCAGTATTGTCGTTCGGCCCAGAACGTGAAGTGTTCGGGCTCTGAGTAATAGGTCCCAGATTTCAGCTTCGGCCGCGAGGGTTCGCAGAACCAGGTAGACCAGAGGAAGGCTCACAGCCGTGGCTGTCAGGACAGCAGGAAGCCAAACCAAGGCGGGTGGCCTGGACTTCGACCACCCGCCTATCCTTGGGCCGTTTTGGAAGCTGTCCTTCGATTTCACCATCTTTATGGGACCACTCCGGTCTCTCTGAGAAGTCTCAAGGTACCCTTGAGATCTGTCATGTCGACCATGTCGATTTCAGGGCTATTGATGTCGGCCAGGGGCACAAGCACGCGAGGCGTTGCGATACCTTGTACGACAGGATACTCAAAGGTTTGCCCGGCAAAGTACTGCTGTGCGAATGGGGACAGTAGAAAATCGAGGAAGCGCTCAGCGGCCTCTTTCTGTTTAGATGTTTCTAAGATACCGGCTCCTGCAACCAAGATGATGGATCCAGGCCCGCCTCCCCTCGGATGGTAGTTTCGAGCCGGGAAGGACTCACCCCGCTCCTGAATGAACCGCAAAAGATAGTAGTGGTTAACAAAACCGAGGGCTACCTCACCGGCGCCAACTGCAGCGACAATCGGCGTGTTCTTCGGGTACGTTTTTGGTTTGTTAGCCTGAATGCCCTCTAGCCACTGACGAGTTTTCTCCTCGCCCCAGAGCACCCGCATGCCGGTGACCATAGCCTGAAAAGAACCGTTTGTCGGTGGCCAGCCCATGAGCCCTTTCCATTGGGGTTGGGCAAAGTCCCAGATGTCGTCTGGCAGGTCGGCCTCGGTCAGCTTCTCCGTGTTGTAGACGACCACGCGGGCACGGCCAGAAATCCCCACCCAATTATTCCGAGGAGAGCGAAACCGTGGGTCAGCGCGGTTTAGTATCTCATCTGGAATTTGTCCAAAGAGGGGCGCCACCGCACCGAGTCCCCCGGGATCTTGAGCGAAGAAGATGTCGGCCGGACTCCGTCTCCCCTCCTCGAGGATGGTGGCAACCAGTTCTGAAGTTCCGCCATAGCGCACACGGGCACTGACGCCCGTCGCTTTGCCAAACTGCTCGATGATGGGACCCACAAGCTCTTCGGTCCGCCCCGAGTAGATGGTAAGTGACTGTGCCTGAAGCGCACCAGGGACAAAAGCCTCGACGGATAGAATTGCGATCAATGCGGCTAAAGTCAAGATCCACTGCTTCATGCATTTATCCTCCCAATTGTGTCGACCGAAATCTGGTTGCCATTCGTTCTGCCTCACACCCGAGGAGTTCCCGATGAAACCACCCACGGTGGTTTCTCTTCGATTCGTTGGGTTCATCTATATCGGTACTATGAACTGAAGTTAGATTAAACTATACAATTAGGTTAGCCTAAGCTAATTAAGTTTTCAAGGCCTCATGGGGACGGCTGAATCTAGGCAGAAGAGCAAGCAGAGGAAGTTTGGCCTTACCCCTTAGGGGGATGGACCCAGATCGCTCCGGCTGCTTTCACCCCGAGGGAGACTTCCCTGAGATTACTCCCTAAGGTGATCGTCCCCGCATAGATGGCCACCTCTTTTACATCAAAAGTCCTGCCTGGAAGGATGGCGTGTCTCTGGAGAAACCTCATGAGTTCTGTGTTGCGTGTTGCCTCTTCGGCAATCCTCACGATCTTAATCGAAGTCCCCTGAGACACGGTGTCGAGGGGTACCCCCCTAGGGAGCCGGATGGTTCTATCCTTGGGGATTGGGTTGCCATGAGGACACGTAGAGGGGTGTCCAAGCCGTTCGTAGAGTTTGGTCTCTACCATCGGTGAGATGGCGTGTTCCATCCGACACGCTTCATCATGACACTCGGACCATTCGACGTCAAGCATGTCAGTCAGTAAGCGCTCCACCAAACGATGCTTTCGAACGATGCCAATTGCCTCGAGTTCGCCCTTCTTTGTTAGGCTGATTTCCTTCCGCGAATTGAGGGATACGAGGCCGTCTCGTTTGAGACGGTTCAATGCACTTGCCACGGTGGGTGGAGAAACCATGAGCTGCTCCGCCAGGCGAGCAGCGAGGATTGTTTTGCCTTCAACCTTCATATTTAGAATCGATTCTAGGTATTCCTCTGCCCGTGCCGTGAGCTTACCATGATGAGTCATTGTTAGCCTCAGCACTAAATTCGAATTAATATAATCTCACTTTCAAAGGAAGCATTATCGAATAATATCGTGATGAAGCTTTTTTGTCAACTCCGGGGAGTGTAGTAGAAAATCGATGTATTCACGCACCTTTGGTTCGGCAGAGAACCTCAGACGATGACGCTTCAGAATAACTGTTAGGAAGTTTCCAGGTCTCAATGAGTCCTCTTGTCGCTGAGTGACATTGCGAGATGCTGCACGGGTGAGCTCGATGGATTTATTGTGAGACCGTCACAGGGATGGCGTAAGAAACTCCGTCACGAAACGGTATTTTCCAAGAAGAATCGAAGGGATAGCGAATTCTGACTGTGAAGAGGGCGAACCAAGTTCCTTATAGCTCCATTGAAAGGCATAAGATTGGTGGTTACAATCTTTCGGAGGGTTAGCTTGGCCAGCAGTTCATTCTTCGATCTCAATTGTCTGGTGTATCTATCCTCAGGTGATCCGGGGTCTATGAGATAGGGAGGTAATGAGAATGGCAAAATGGAGTTGCAGTACCTGTGGTTACGTTTTTGATGCTGAATCTGTTCCCGATCGGTGTCCTTCCTGTCGGGAAGCGTGCACCTTCCGGGATGTGACGTGCTACGTTCCCGATTGTGGTGGACCGGATAATATCGATCCGAGGCTTGTCGGCAAAAAGGACAAGTCGATAAATGAGTAAACCATTTTCGGTTGGCCCGGACTACGGACGTTTTTTCTTCAGATCCCTGACCTTTTTTTTCAGAACCTCTGCAAGGGTCGGTGAGGCCGCGTCCTTGTACTCATAGCGAACTCTCACTGTCGGCTTGAATATGGTGAGGATTCTGGTGAGGTTTATGGGAGTCGCAAATATTACCAGGTCGCAATCAGCGGCGTTAGCAGTAGCCTCCAAATCCCGGATCTGGTTTTCGCTATACCCCATGGCCGGAAGCACAGTTCCAATCTTTGGGTATTGATGGTAGGTCTCTCTAATTGAACCGACCGCGTAGGGCCGTGGGTCCACAATCTCAGCTGCCCCAAAGCTCCTGGCAGAAATCACCCCAGCCCCATATTCCATCTCACCGTGGGTCAAGGTTGGCCCATCTTCGACGACAAGGACCCGTTTTCCCGTGATCCTCTGGGGGTCTTTCACTAAGACTGGAGACTCGGCGAGTAAGACCTGGGACCGGGGAGCGTAGATTCTGAGGTTCTCCCTGATCTTCTCAATGCCCTGGGGTGGAGCCGTGTCAACCTTATTAATGATGGCAACATCTGCCATGCGCATGTTGATCTCCCCTGGATAATAGTGTAACTCATGACCAGCTCTGTGGGGATCGAACAGAACGATGTGCAAGTCTGGGTGATAGAATGGTGTATCATTGTTGCCACCATCCCAGACGATGATGTCAGCTTCCGCCTCTGCCTGCTTGAGAATCATGCCATAATCAACACCAGCATAGACCGTAATTCCCTGATCCACCAGCGGTTCGTATTCTTCTCTCTCTTCGAGGGTGCACTTTTCCCTCTCAAAATCCTCATATCGGGAGAATCGTTGGACAACCTGTTTGTTGAGATCACCGTAGGGCATCGGATGACGTACCGCGACGACCCGGTGGCCCATTTCTTTGAGAACCTCACAGACCTTTCTTGTTGTCTGTGATTTGCCGCATCCCGTTCGGACGGCACAGACAGCGATCACGGGTTTGGTGGCCTTGAGCATCGTATAGGTTGCTGCAAGGAGAATGAAATCGGCTCCTTCGCTCATGGCTATACATCCCCGGTGCATGACTTCCACATGAGGGATGTCACTGTATGAAAAGGCCACCAGATCCACCCTGTTTTCTCGGATCAGCATGGCTAGGTTTTCTTCAGGATAAATCGGGATGCCCTCGGGGTAGAGGTTGCCGGCCAGTTCGCAAGGATATCGCCTCCCTTCAATGTCAGGGATCTGTGCGGCCGTGAAGGCAATGACGTTGTATCGACGATTGTCCTTGAAGTAGACATTGAAGTTATGGAAGTCCCTCCCTGCCGCACCCATGATGATAACTTTCTCGATCACAATAGTCCCTCCATAAATCGAACTGAAAATCTGTATAACAGGGCGTGTTCAAGGAGATTCTTGAAGAAGCCGCTCTTCCATTTTCAATAACTTTCCTGATGATGTCAGTTGTCGGTTGTTCGTGGCCGGTTGTCACGGATAGTTAGACTGACAGGTTCCCCATGACGGATGCTAGAAATTTCGCGTGTATCCCTTTAAAGGCAGACCATCCGTTCCCCGACCAACGAGCCAGGGACGACGGCAGACACGACAGAGTCGTTATCTATCTGTACTGGAAAACCTTGGTTCGCCATCAGCGCACCCTTCCAGCGTTTAGAGCTGTCTCAGGGCGCCCCGCTGTGACAGGGCTGTGACTAAAGTTTGAGCAGAAAGAGCCGATCATATAATTTGAAGCGGTCGAAGGAGGCAAATCGCTCCATGAAAGTGCTTTCGACTAAGCCTGCCCTGGAGAACCGTACATCAAGCAAGAGAGAGGGCTTTCAGGGTGTCGTCCTCATCGTTGATGATGATGAGGGTATTCGGGAGGTCCTCGAGGAGATTATACAACTCTTCGGGTTTACGTGCAAAACTGCAGAAAGCGCGGACGAAGCCATTAAACTGCTAAAGGAAGAGTCCTTCGAGTTGATGATCACCGATATCAAGATGCCGGGGATGGATGGCATGGAATTATTGAAAAGGGCCAAACAGTGTGCTCCATCCCTTGACGTCATCATGATGACTGGATTCAGTGCCGAATACAGCTTTAGTGACGTCGTCCTCACTGGCGCCAGTGACATCATCCCCAAGCCAATAAACCTCGAGGAGGTTGAGGCAAAAATCAATCGGGTGGTGAGGGAGAGAAAACTTAGGAAGGAACTCGAAGAGAAAAACCTTCAACTCCATGGGTATCTCGAGGATCTGCAGACTGCGAAAGATCGGCTGGAAGAGCAGGCGAGCCGTCTGGTCGGAGCGCTCTCTGAAATCGAGAAGGCCAAGGCAGTCATTGAAAAGCAAAACCAGAGGATTCTGAAGTCCAACTGGGAGCTGGAAAAAGCGGACAAGATGAAGAGCAACTTCCTCGCCGGCATTTCCCACGAGCTCAGAACCCCTCTCAACGCTATCATGGGATTCCTCGGCCTCGTTGTGGACGATCTATGTGAGAACAGGGATGAGGAGAAGGCCCTTCTTCGAGACGCTCTCAATAGTTCAAAAAATCTTCTCTTTCTGATCAACAACATGCTCGACCTAGCCAAAATAGAAGCGGGCAAAGTAGACATTTTCCTTGAACAGCTCAACCTGAAAGAGATCCTGGACGAGGCCACCAGTCTCCTCTCTGTTCAGGCAAAACAGAAGAATCTCTACTTCAAACTCGAGTCGTGCGATGTCCCTCCTGTTTACGCCGATAGAGGAAAGGTCTGGCAGGTTCTCAACAATCTACTGGGGAATGCGATCAAATTCACCGAGAAGGGTGGCGTCCAGGTCTGGGCACGTGAATATGACAGCTACTTCGTCGAGATAGAGATCAAAGACACTGGTATCGGCGTTGTTCCGGAGCAGATGGCACGCATCTTTGAACCCTTTGTGCGAGCTGACAGAGATTACACGAGAAAGCAGACGGGGACTGGTCTCGGTCTGGTCATCAGCAAGAACTTGGTTTCCATGATGGGAGGGTCGATTCGTCTTGAAAGCGCCGGTGAGGGAAAGGGGAGTCAGGCTTTTTTCACGCTTCCAATCTACAAGGAGGGGCGGGTGTATCCGCAGCCCTCGGGCGAGGGGTTTACCACGGCTCCGTAGAAGTCAAGTCGCCGAAAAATGATAGAGGAGTTGGGCATGACAAAAAAGGTTCTGGTTGTTGAGGACGATCCCATGAACGCTAAGTTCTTCGAGCTCACCCTGAGAAGAAGGGGGAAATTCGACGTCGTGGTGACAGAGAATGTCGAACAGATTCTCAGCCTCGTCAAGGACGGCTCGGTCGATATGATCATCATGGACGTCTCTCTCCGCAACAGTTTTCATAAAGGAGAACGAGTGGATGGAATTGCCCTGTCGCGAATTATCAAGAA
This sequence comes from uncultured Thermodesulfobacteriota bacterium, assembly GCA_964348095.1. Taxonomy (GTDB): domain Bacteria; phylum Desulfobacterota; class BSN033; order WVXP01; family WVXP01; genus WVXP01. Next base: position 44,422 of record CAYGBK010000001.1, read on the forward strand.
AGACAAATCCTCCACGAAGATCCCGATTCTTCTCGCGACAGCTCACGTCATGAAAGGAGAACAGGAGGCATTCCTTGAGGCATCAGGAGCTGATGGATATCTTTCCAAGCCTGTAATCGATCCTAACGAATTCATAAGGAAAGTCAATGATCTCATTGCCTGATGGGGCGGACGCAATCAACGAGCTGGCTCCATGAAAGGAGGACACCAATGGATAGAGATTTGTCGCGTCAGCAGGGTTTTCTGAAAGATAGCTCCCATGCGGAGGAAATCCTCGAACTTCGCTCCCTATACCTCGACTATCTGCGTGGGGAAATTGACACGATCAGGTCTCTCTTAGCGCGCAAGGACCTCGCAGAAATAAGGGAGGTGGGACACCGGTTAAAGGGGAGCGGCGGGTCCTATGGTCTTCATCATATCTCTGAACTCGGAGAGACAATCCAGAAGTTGCAGGACGGTGCCCAATGGGACGACGTGGAAACCCTGTTTCATCGATTGGAAGAGATGTACGAGGAACTCGCCGAAAGCTTGTAGAGGAGAAATAGGGGGAAATCCCAGGGATCCCGCTGAGTTCGATTCTCAGGGTCGGTGCTCACCCAAAGGTGTCGTCTTGCCCCGTTAGACAAAAGTCTAGACCAGACTAGGTCTCGAGCGCTTGAATCTTGAAACTCGGGCTGAAGGCCTGTCGCCCCCATCTCCCTTTTCTCAGCTTTCGTCTGATGAAAACCGACTTCCATGAAACACCATTCTCTCTCGCCCGCTCTCTCCCGGGGGAATCTTGAGGGGGTCGCTCGAGCTCTCAGAGTTCGCAGAGTGAGAAAATTGATGGATCAGGCCTTTGGTCTAATTTTCTGAGGGGAAAAATTAGGCCAAGTAGTTTCCTCTGGATTGGCCTTTCACCAATCCAGAGGAAGTCACCTCTGAGTCTCCGTGTGCTCTGTGAGAAATTGTGGAAACGTCCGGTGTGCAAGGATATTCTTAGCGAAAAAACCTTGGCTCGTGTTCAGAGCATCCCTTCCCATTTTCTGGAAAAATACTCTTTCAAAGGCGCCACCACATTGTCTCAGAGGGATGTAGGCAAAACGGCCCTAACCTGAATTATTCATGAGAGATTTCATCAAAAGCGGAAAAAATATATAACATCAGAGACTTATCGGAGTATTTCGACTCGGTCACGAATGACAGTCTGTTTTTGGCGAAGATCCGATTCTGGTGACGAAATCTC
>CAYGBK010000002.1:0-5655 GCA_964348095.1 uncultured Thermodesulfobacteriota bacterium
AAGCCAGCCTCCCCAAGACCGTCTACAAGCCAATACCAGTTGAGGGTCGATTCGACCACCACTGAGGGCCGAGGAGAGAACTTCTCAAGCCGATCCAAAATGCTTGGAAGATGATTGGGTACTTTGGATTTGAGATGGATCTTGTCTCGATCATCGATGATACACACACAAAACAATCCCTTGCATGTAAATCAATACCACACTAGAATCTCATGATAGGCCTCCTTTCTTCTGTTAAGGGTAGATGATTGGTGCGATACCAAAATCATTCTACCCTGAAGGAGGTCGCCTTTAATAATTATCAAGATGAGATCGCAAGTTATCACCGATGCTTGAAACTGTTTATTTCCGGAGCAAATAAACACTTCTGGGGACTGATCTAGACTGTGTATCTCAGTTAGCAGGGGTCGCACACCAAGAGGTGGTGTGCGTTATACGCGTAAGAAACTGCCTCTTCCCTGGCGTAAGGGCGGAGTAGAACGCGACTCCTGGGTTGCGAACTCATTAAGAACCATGAACTTACGCCTGCAGTTTCTTAGAAGTATTCAAAACTTTGACGGTGGTTTATTAAGGGAAAATTGGACCTCACTGAGCACGTGGTCATGGTGATCGGCTGCCTTCCATTCATCCATTTAGATCGATATGAAATCTGCGGCGGGATGCCATGGCATCAGAGAGGGCCGGGTTAAAGAAGCAGGATAGTAGGCACACGATCCAACCAAAAAAGCTATCGATCATACTCTGATGGTTAGGCAACAAAAGAGTATTGGAGCGCCGTGGAACATTCTTCTTGCCGATGACGGTGGTGTGGTTTAGGAAGTGAAAGTAAACATAACCCAGAGTGAAGGCTGTGTTTGTAATAAGATGATGGCTCACAGGCCAGAGAAATCTGGAAAGTCATCTCGTTTTGCTTAGCATATCGACTAGTTCCACAAGAAGGATAGTCCTCTGCCAGACTCGGCCAGAAGCTATCTCCCAAAAATACCAGAGTCCCTCTGGGCTTAATCCGCATAGACTACCCTTTTACCACATAGTAATGGCTAAGTGTGAATTGCCTATTCGACTGTGTACATCGCTCACAAAGACGATTGAACTTTCCCCTAGCGACGAACTCTTGGCCGCATTTAAGGCAGATTCGTCTAATTCTTGGTAGTGGTCGCCCGGACGGTTTTTTGATTGCCATCGATGGGTCTTCCTGGGCTATTGATTCCTGGCTGAGGGGGATTCCCCTGCCTGACGAGCTCCCTCGCTATCTCTCCTAGTGGGAGTTCTCTTTCTGAACTAGACGGAGTTCTTCCGGTTGAAGATGTTTAGACAGTTTCTTCATGATCGGATTAATCTTGATCGCCCAGCCGATTCTTGTACTTCCCATGGTGCCTTGGACAATGCCAACCAATTCAAGTATCCCGTCTCTCATGGCCAAAACAGGAGCACCACTGTCGCCGGGTAGGACACCATTCGAGATTACAAACAGATCACCCCTTCTTGGGGAAAGTTCTGTGACGCCCTCCAGGCCAAGAATAGAACTGACAATTCCCTCCCTCATATTGATCCCGGAATTGAGTGGATTTCCGGCAACATACAGAAAATTGCCTACAGTGAGCTCATCACTGTTTCCAATAGGGCACGTTAGAGAAGCTAGGTCGAGATCATTTGGTGGAATTTCGAAGAGAGCCATGTCTAAACTGGGATCTTTCAGGACTTTCTCTAAAACAAGTTTTCTCCCCTGGAAAACGAGAAAGGTCTTCTCTTCAATCTTTTTTGAAGGAAGACTGATTTTCCCAAAAGGGGTGGGAATTTCAAGACCGTTCACTGTAACGACGTGATCTAAGGTAAGAACATATGGGCCAGCAACGACGCCGATACCTCTTAGGTTTTTTACGACCCGTTCAGAGGTCTCACCGGTTTCGAAAAGAGTTTGTGTCTCAATTGTGACGACAGAACCTAAAACCCGATCTAACGCACACCAGTCTGCCACAAGGCCGTTGTTATAGTCGTATTTTCCATCCGGTGTTTCTAGAAACCTTAGCCTTTCCTCAATGTCCTTTCGAAGTCGGTATAGATCCTCTTGAATTTCAAACGTTTTATTCTTGAGATAATGGATCTCCTTTCTGGATGTAAAACACCCGTTCAGGCTGACTAGAACAAAGACAGCCATAGAAACTAGGGTGTATAACTTGAGAGTTGGAGACCTCTTCATCATTTTGATTCCCAAAGGGGATAGAAACAATGGGAAAATTCCGGAACATTTGGCTTCCTCACCAGGCTAAGTCAGCTTTCAGAATGATAAGGTGTTTTTGGGATCTCCCAAAATAATTCTAACACATTTGGCCCGATATGGCAAATTATTCATAAATATCTTGACATTTTCCCGAAACATATTAAACTAAATAGAGGGAGGTTGGCGATCGATTCTGTCAATAGGAAGATTCTGGATGTTTTGCAGGACGATGGAAGGGCAACCGTTCTCGAGATTGCCAAAAGGGTCAAATTGTCTCCGCCTTCTGTCTCCGAGAGGCTGAAGAGACTCCATAAAGGGGGCTACATCAGGAGGTATGTAGCAATCCTCGATGAGAAGAGGTTGGGAAAACAAATGACGGCCTTTGTTCGTATTTCCGTCAAGTATCCTAAGTATTTTCGAGGGTTCATATCGGAGGTCAGACAACTCCCAGAGGTGTTGGAGTGCCACAGGATTACGGGAAACCATTCCTGTCTTCTGAAGGTAAGGGTGGAGGACTCTCAGTCTTTGGATAGCCTGTTGACCGAAAGGATTGGGGGAATCGAAGGGGTGATCCATACCTGCACTGAGATTGTCCTTTCTACGATGAAAGAAGAGACTAAACTAGACCTAGCACGTGTATAAAATCAGAGGCCTCGGTGTGAAGGTCTCCCGTCGCTTGTTCTGCTTTGATCCCGCGTGAGCTTGAGTTGTTTCCTCTCTGTAGCTGTCACCTCACAGTAGAACTCAAACCCCCTTGATTTCCGTGCTCAATAGCATGACATAGTGCCCACACCTGACGGATTGGCATGGAGCACAGAGCCAGAAGTGCTGGTTGGGTTGCCTCGCAATGATTTTTGGATAGGAGGTCTTAATGGCAACAAATCTCCAGACATATCCTGAATGGGACGAGCGGGTTTGGGAGGATTCTTCCGATAAGGAGCCCCTTTGCATGGACGCGGAACCTGGTGCCGGGGAGAAGAACGATCCTCTTTTCCTGTATCTTCGGGATATCGGCCGATACCCCCTGCTCAGACGGGAAGACGAAGCAGAATTGGCCAGGGAGATTCAGGAAATTCAGGGAAACCTCATCCGGCTGTTTATGGAGTTTCCCATCCCACTCAGAGAGATAGATCAGTTGAAAAGCAGGGTGAGTACCTATGGGCAGGACACGAGAAAAGGTCGAATACTCCCAGGGGGTTTAATCGAACAGATTCTCTTCCGGCTGAGACAAATCGATGCTGAAACCGTAAGAGACTGGCGAATGAAGGGGCTTCTGGATCAAATTCGCCAGCTAGATTCGAGGCTCCGGGATGCCTCTGCGAGGATGGCCCACGCCAACCTGAGGCTGGTTGTAAGCATCTCGAAGCATTACCTCAACAGGGGGCTCCCCCTGCTGGATCTGATTCAGGAGGGAAACATGGGTCTCATGAAGGCTATCGCCCGGTTCGATCCTAGCAGGGAGCTTCGATTTAGCACCTATGCCACTTGGTGGATCCACCAGGCCATCCGTAGGGCCATAGAGCTGAAGGGTCGAACTATCCGAATGCCCGTGTACATACTTGGCGCCCTGAGACGATACCGGCGGGTAGTGCACTCTCTGGTGGACGAGTTCGAGGAGTCTGAAGAGCTGCCTCTCGAGCAGATAATGGAGAAGGTCAGGCTTTCGCGAGGGCAGCTGGAAGTGCTCCGGAATCCTGTTGAGGAACCGGTATCCCTTGAAGTCCCCTCTCCTGATGGAGGGGCGAAAGAGATCGATCTGATTTCCGACCCAAAAACCCCATCTCCACTGGAAGCGGTTATGCAAAAGGAGTTGTCGGAAAGACTACGGAAAATCTTGAAAACTGTCTCATCCCGGACCGAAGAGGTGATCAGGAAGCGTTTTGGAATGGATCATGGCAGAGACTACACCCTTGCTGAGATTGGAAAACAGTTGCGTCTGTCACGGGAAAGGGTGAGGCAGATCGAAGAAAAGGGCCTAGAAAGACTCAAGAGGCTGAAATGTAAGAAAGAGCTATATGAATCAATGTTCTTTAGTGATGAAACCCATTTTTAGACTTTGTCAGTGACAGGCTTCATCTAGATATGAAGGGCTGTGAACTTGGGCATAAGGGGCCAATCGGTGTCGTCAATGGAAGACAAAGAGGTGATAGAGCTGAGGTGCTGTATTTGCAACCGCAAAATCGACATAGAAGAAACCCCACTATTTTTTGAATGCTATGTCTATTGTGACAAATGCCTCGAGGAAATGGAGAGAAAAGATGAACCGGGGGGACAGAGATTCAACAAGAAAAGAGGAAAGATTCGCCACGACAACCCTGAGACTCGATAAAGGTAAAGGCGGAACCTCCTTTGAGATAATATAGTAGGTTGCTCACAATGAGTTAATAAGTACTGTAGATGACAGGAGGGTTATAATGGATGTATTTTGTCATCACATCTATGAGTACAAAAAGGGTCTCAGGGATCTTGTTTTACATACAGCACCTAAATCAGAGGGAAAAAGGATTGTGGAAAAACTCGAACAAGAAGAAATCCAGAACAAGATGAAACCAGTCACTTGGAACTGATAAACTACCGGTTAACTATTCAAAAGCGAACTGCATTTTCCTGAGAAAGGGGGTAGTAAACAGAAGCTACCCCCTTTTCGCGTCTTCAGAAATTATCTAACTCATGCCTTTTCCCTTCTTCCCGGAAAACCAATCCTTAGATTTCGAGTAACCATGATACAGACTTGAGCCACACTGCCAAGAGGGGTAAAACCAAATCCGCATCAAAATCCCTCAAGTCAGGAGGCTCGTATGGAAGATTACAGGAGGAAAGTACAACAGGGTAAGCGTGTTTATGTGGGAGTGGATCTTCATCGGTTCAAGTGGCACGTCACGGTGATGACAGAGGACGAGGAGCTCTTCAGTGGAACGGTTCCGGGTCACTGGGACGCTTTGCGGCAGTTGTTAGATCGGTACCGGGGCTGGTCGATTCATGTGGCGTATGAGGCGGGCTATTTTGGGTTTTGGGTTTTGGCTTTATGATCGAGTGATCGGCTATGGGGCAGAGTGTATTGTGACGCCACCGAGTCTTTTGCCTCTTACCAAAGATCGGGCCATGAGACAGAAGTATGAGCGGATCAAATCACGCTCAGGAGCAAAGCGAGCCATTGTGGCCATTTCGCGGATGCTGCTCGATGGCCGGCCTTATGTCCTGGAACTCGCAGGGTGGATGAGAGAATCCGAGATCGAAAAGAACCACGGTCTGGGGTATGGCGTTGGTTTCATCTGAGTGTGCGAGGTATCTAGCAACCCCGTTTTCAAGACTGCCAGCCCCCAATCAAATACCTCGGATAGATTGCATGTGGTTTCATCAAAGATGAAGGCCACGGATAGTAGACTGGTTTGGGATTCATCTTACCCCTTGACACTGTCTGTACATAGTAGATG
>CAYGBK010000003.1:0-42864 GCA_964348095.1 uncultured Thermodesulfobacteriota bacterium
ACAGGAGGGAACCGCTCTCGGTTTCAAGTTGACGATTTACGTGGACGATGTCGATCGCTTTGTGACTGAATCGACCCACCGGGGTCGGGCCGAGGGATATGTGACCATGGGATCTTCGAAATCGGCCATCGAGAGAGGCCGGTTCAACCTCTTCATCGACAAACCGGGACCGAAAACCAAGCGGATGTTCTACTCTCTGCTATTTCGAGGCGATGGTGACGGGCATTGTCTCATGGAGGGATACAAAGAGATCCGAGATGATCCGGCTCTTGATATCTGGGAGATCTGGCGGGACATGACGACCCTTTTCACGACCGTCTATAAGGGGGAGACACCAGAAGGCCCTGTTGTCGGTCAAGGTATCATTCGAGTGCACCTGCAGGATTTTTTGAGACAACTAACGACGTTTCGTGTCCGTAATGCGGTCACCCTGAAGGCTCGAGCAGAAGCAGAGACTCGATTTATGTCATTTTTCTTTGGCGAGCTCTGGGAAGCCTACGTGAAGAATCTCATCCTAAGGGAAGCCTGAATCCAAGAGGGCCAGGCCTTGCGGCAATGCCGACCGGATGGCCTTTTTCGGAGATACCATCCTGTTTTGAAAAGGAGGAAATCGGTATGGCACAACCAAAGAGGACCGCGCTGGTGATCTCCGGGGGCGGCGCAAAGGGAGCGTTTGCAGTCGGGATATTGAAACACCTGTTCCTCACCTACCGGAAGACCGGCTGGTTTGCCATTACCGGTGGGACGTCCACCGGTGCGCTGATCTGTCCGATCGCCGCCCTCATGGCTGCACCGGATCCTATGGGCTCTCAGGCATTTCAGACTTTAGTGGACATGTACACAACGGTGACGACCTCTGACATCCTTGAAAAGCAGAACGTCTTCGAACTGATTCGGAGGCAGGATGCCCTCTACGAATCCGACCCGCTGAACGATTTGATCCACCGACAGGTGTCTCAAGAGCGGTTCGATTGGCTGCAAGGTCCTGAAGCGCCATACGCCTACGTGGTATACACGAACTATCAAACCGGCCAAAGAGTGACGGTTTCGGCAAAAGATGAGAGTATGACCAGGGAAAGGTTTATGGAGGCGATGCTGGCCTCGGCCAGCGTTCCCGTGGTCATGGAAGCCACGATCATTGGTAACGACGTTTGCTACGACGGCGGCGTGCGCGATCTCCTCCCCTTCGGAAGGGCCATCGACTTGGGCGCTGAGACCATTGTGCCTATTTTCCTTGATCCAGAGGAATTTACCGAAACCCGGAGTCGGTTCAGACGGATGGATAAGATCCTGCTTAGAACGTTGGCCATCCTGGTGGATGAGGCCGGGAGGAATGACTTTGCAATGGCGAAGCTGATCAACATGGGCAATCAGGCAAAAAAGGAGATCCTGGATACATTTTCCAAGGACCCTGCGGCCATTCAGAAACTCGAGGGGATCTTCAATAGGGATGATTTTCGGGCCCTCTTCGGGGAAGAAAAACGCCTGATTCAAATCATCGAGGGAATGCGCCCGGATCAGACAATTACAGAGGATTCGCTCACCTTCGAACCTGCCAAGATGCGCGAGTGGGTCGATTGGGGCGAGAAGAAAGCCCGGGATGTCTTGAAAAAGAGTCCTTTCGTATAGTCTGCTGCCAGTCGCGTTATCGAAAAAGGTTCCTGGCGATTGGATTGTAGTGGAGTGTTCGAACGACAGAAACCGTGGGGTCGCCTCCTTGTTGACCCCGGAATGAAGCGTGAGATTCTGTGGTCCCCTTTCTGCGTTTTCTTCTGTGTGAATCTCTATGGGAGGGTAATAAGAATGGGTAAGAAACTGCTCAGGCCCCTGGCCGATTTAGGCACGGCCGCCCTTTTGTTATTTCTCTTGTCACCTTCATCGAGAGCGGCTGAATTGAAGAAACTGAACCTGGACAGTGCCGGCGCGCTCGGTACCACTATCAGGTCAGACACCAGAATCAGGTCCGAAGGGTCCGGGTCGATCAGAATTTCAACCCTATGGCCAACGACAATTTCCGTGGGCGAAGTATCCGGACTCGATGTAGAACACGCAGTTCTGGTCTATAGAGGCAAGGTCAGGAGCGAGAACCTGGAAGGTCAGGCCTTCTTGGAGATGTGGTGTTATGTCGGGGGCGGCCAGTACTTCTCGCGGGGCCTCAACTCCTTTGTCAGTGGGAGTTCCGACTGGAAAACCCTGGAGACCCCTTTTTTTCTGCAAGCTGGGCAGAAGGCAGAGAAGGTTATCCTCAACGTCATTATCAACGGCCGGGGAACGATTTGGATCGATGACGTAACCCTCTCCGCTGAGCCACTCAATTAAGCCTCTGAAATCGCGCGCAGAGGCTAAGTTTGATGATACGGCTCTTGCCCCGTCTCACGATTAATAATAACGGTAGCCTCGGTGTTTCCGGTAGTGATAGCCACGATCGTACGGCCGATTGTAGTACTTATACTTGTACGGATACCGATGTTTGTATTTGTAACGGTATTTGTACTTGTGAGGATATCGGTCATAGTAATAGTCGCGATCGTAATACCGGTGCTTGTAACGGTGTCGGTCGTAGTAATCATGTCTGCTGCGATGCCTGTGGTAGCCAAATGAGTATCCGTGGCCGTAGTATCCACCATCAAGCCTGAAGGAGAAGTAGGTTGACCCCGCCAGATGAATGGGTGCGGCCAAAAATCCAGCGCCTTCGGGTGATATTTTTCCAAAACCCATGTCAGATGCATGGCCTCGGATCCCAGCCCCAAAGATTCCAGCAGCTAGTATCAACAGAAAAACACATTTCCGTGTGTTCATCGTTCGGCCTCCATTCGCTGTTTTTAACCTTCTGTCTAGATTATACGAAATGCGTCCTGGTGTATTCAACCGACGGCGGAAAACAACCTCAGACGGGTATCAGCGGCGGTTGGGCTTTAGCAAAGAAATGTCATTTATCGGGAGAAGCCGCGGCACACCAGACTCGGCATGAGGTGCAATTGAATATGATACGTTGTGTGGGTACAATATAGGTGTTGACCTGGCGAGATTTTCTGACGAATTCGCCAGCCCGGGCGAGCTGAGGAGGTGCTGACGAACTGGATCACAGGTGGAAAAGATGAAGGTACGAGCATTTGTTTTTGAAGACAACGATACCCTTCGGTCGATGATGTCCTCTGTTCTGGAGGGTCGTGGTTACGAGGTTATGTCCTTTCCTGATCCGGGTTTCTGTCCAATGGTCCTGAATCGTGAATGCCCGTGTCCCCACAAGCACGCCTGTGCGGACATAATCATAACCGATATCAACATGCCCAGTATGACCGGACTCGAGTTTCTGGAGAATCGCAGACAGAATGGCTGCAAAGTCAATAACAGGGCAGTGATGTCAGGCAGGTGGTCAGAGGAGGAGCTTGACAAGGCCCGGAAGCTCGGCTGTAAGATATTCGAAAAACCTTTTAGCTTTGCCGACCTTGGCAGATGGCTTGAGGAGTGCGAAAAAAGACTCGATCCGAAGAGAAAATTATCAGACCTCTCTCGTCACGAACTGGAGACGGAAAGCCTACGAGCGCAACAGGGAAAGCCGGGCTAAAAGGAGGACCGTTTTTTCTTTGGGAAAGAGCCCCCTCATGCAGACTGAGGTTTGTCTGTCCTTTCGATTCCCCGTAGAAATTTGCTGTTTGTGACGATGGTCGTTCTCACCCATGATTCGCCGGTGGTGGGACAGACAGCGGGTGTCCCTTTTCTCCCCCGCGTCGCTGAGTGACACAGACAGTGGCTGGCATGGGACAATTTTTCACTCTTTGATCTTGTCGTAAACCTCAAAATCTGAGATGGTCTCTCCTGAAGAGTTCACTGTGAGGAGGAGATATTTATGGGCGTGAAGACTGTCATCTATGGCAAGATGGGTTGACCTTATACGCAGGATGCCAGGTCGGCATACGGTGATGACGCACAGTTTGTTGATGTTCAGGCAGAACCGAGCAGACTCCAAGAGATGCTCAAGCATTCCGGTGGAGTCAGGGAAGTACCGGTGATTGTAGAAGGAGATAAGGTCACCGTAGGCTACGGTGGGACCTGAGGGATTTGATGGCCCACAGTTAGCGGGTCCCATGTCCTCCGTCTCTCTCGAGTTTTCTTTCAGACCGGACAAGGCACACAAAGCTTTTTGAGTTTTGGGTCCAATCCTCAGAAGCACCTCCTGAGGATTGTGTCGGTTTTTGCGCCGTCGCATCCCTCGTCTCAGGAGGCTTGCGGGAGCCCGAAACCCTCCGGCCCTGGACGGTTATGCCCACATACTGGCATTCTATTTGCTGGTGCTCCTAACGCTGAGATTTTTTTGGGGAAGGAGATAAGAATGGAGGATGGCCAAAAAGAGATCGCACGAATGAAGCTCAATGTGATGGACAGCCTGGTTTTTCAGACGAACCAGTATCGGGGAAAGAAATACGTCGACATCCGGAAGTACGTGGAGACGCAGAATTACACCGGCTTCACAAAGCAGGGAATCCGATTCAGCGTCGCACTCTTTGGTGAGTTTTTTGAAAACCTAAAGAAAGTGGCCGAAAGTCTTGACATTGCGATGGGAGAGGAAGAAACAGCGGAGTAACGCTGTCTTTTTGGCTTGAGTACCACCTGGTCTCACCATGAAAACGTGGCCAGTGACAGGCGCTTCAATCTCGCATTCAGGCCTCGATACCCTTGAATCTCCTGACGGCCCTTTTGATGACTTCCTGTGAGAACTGGCCTTTTCTCCATACCTCCACGTCACTAACAAACAAAACCCCGGCACAGTTCGGCATGACTTCTGAAATCTGTTCGATGATTCCCATGATGACGTCTTCTGGCCCAATCACGAAAATCCCCGTATTCTTTGCCGTATAGGTAAAACTGAAATCGTCTCTGGATTCTCGCATCCCCTCACCATTCACATCGCCGTACATGGTATACCCTGTTGCACCAGAGTCTTTTATGATGTCGATTATTGTCTCACGCTGTGAGGTCTCAACAATAATGTCGAGTTTCTTCATCGTGTGAAGTTGCATCGATTCCTCCGCATCCGTTCAGGTTTCTAGAAACTAGAGTCCCTTAACTCCATCCTCTTTGGCTGTTCAAGACAAGTATGACTGACTTTTTGGTCTTGTGGTGGGTCCTCCGTTTCTTATATCAGCAATTTCCTGAGAGTTCAATAGGGGGGAAAAATATCCTGTCTTGGTCCACACCTAAGGCCTCTTGTATGTGGCTTTATTGCTGAGAGTGAGTCGATGCTAAACCACGGGCATGAGGGACGGAGTCCTGTCCACGAAGTGATGAGAAATTCCCGAAGGAACGGCCACAGTCCCCCCTTTTTCTGTGATTCTTCAGGGTGGACACAATTTGATGTGATAGAAGAATTCGGATAGGTTATATTAGAGAGCGCTCTCACGGAACTGCGAGTTGGCTGCAAGGGGTCACGACCGTGTCTTCTCAAGGCCTCATCAGCATCGGTGGCGTTGATATTCTCGTCGTCTGGGAGGAGGTCCATAATCCGCCCATGCGGTGTTTGATATGGTGTTTTCAGCATAGGGTGAAACTCGTGGATCGAGGAGTTAAGTCTAGAGAGAGGAGTCATACCCATGCCATATCAGCCGATTGAGAACTATGGCATCATCGGCGACATGCATACTGTTGCATTAGTCGGGATGAACGGATCGATTGATTGGTTCTGTTTTCCCCACTTTAACTCTCCCAGTGTTTTTGCTGCCATTCTGGATGACAAGAAGGGAGGGTACTTCAAGGTCGCTCCCGCCACTGAGGAGATCACTTACAAGCAGTTCTACTGGCCAGAAACCAACGTTCTTGTCACGCGCTTCCTCTCAGCGGACGGCGTTGGTGACGTCACGGATTACATGACTGGGCCTGGGCAGGCCAAGGGGAATGGCCATCACCATCAATTGTTCCGCCGTGTCACTGCGGTCCGTGGGACAATGCCCTTCCGGGTGGAATGCCAGCCGGCCTTCAATTACGGGCGGGATGATCATACTGTTGAAATCGGTCTGGAAGGGGCCTCCTTCAACTCTCGAGGGCTCAGCCTGGGCCTCTCATCCAGTGTTCTCCTGAAACAGGACGGAAATGGAGTCGTCCGTGATTTCACACTCCAGGAGGGACAATCGGCTATCTTCATACTTCAGGAGATTGAACCTGGAACCGGTTGCGCCGCCTGCTTAACTGAGCGCGAAGCGGCCGAGGTATTTGTGAAAACGGTCGAGCACTGGCGTCGGTGGATCGCGAAATGCACATACATGGGCCGGTGGCGGGAGATGGTTCATCGGTCCGCGCTGGCGTTGAAGCTGCTCACATATGAGCCAACGGGTGCGATCGTCGCAGCCCCGACCTCCAGCCTTCCGGAGGCCGTTGGTGGCAAGCGCAACTGGGATTACCGGTACACCTGGATTCGGGATGCTGCCTTTACGCTGTATGGACTCCTCCGTATCGGCTTGACCGAGGAAGCCGCCCGTTTCATGCACTGGCTCGAAGCTCGCTGCCACGAACTTAAGCCAGACGGATCCCTGCAGATTATGTACGGGATTGATGGACAGCACAACCTCACCGAAGAGACCCTGGATCACCTGGAAGGCTACAGGGGCTCCCGCCCTGTTCGGGTGGGCAACGGTGCCCACAACCAACTCCAGCTAGATATCTACGGCGAACTCATGGACTCGGTCTACCTCTATAACAAATACGGTAGCCCCATCTCATACGACCTCTGGACACACCTGAGGCGGCTGGTCAACTGGGTTTCTGATAATTGGCAGAGAAAAGACGAGGGGATCTGGGAAGTTCGCGGTGGGCAACAACACTTCGTCTATTCAAAATTGATGTGCTGGGTTGCCCTGGATCGCTCGATCCGCCTGGCCGACAAGCGATCCTTTCCCGGAGATCGTGACCGGTGGTTGACGTCCCGAGACCAAATCTATGAAGAGATCATGGCCCGAGGATGGAATTCGAAACAGGAGGCCTTCGTGCAGCATTATGGCAGCGATTCTCTCGACGCTTCAAACCTCATGATGCCGCTCGTGTTCTTCCTCTCGCCTACCGACCCGAGGATGCTCAAGACCATCGATGCGGTGAATCGTTCGCCCGAAAAGGGTGGACTCGTCTCGAATAGTCTGGTCTATCGGTACAATCCAGCGAAGGCTCCAGATGGTGTGGGAGGAGAGGAGGGGACCTTCAATATTTGTACCTTTTGGCTCGTAGAGGCCTTAACCCGTGCGGGTCAGGTCGATCCAAGACGACTCGATGAGGCGAGACTCATGTTCGAGCAGATGTTGGGCTACGCGAATCACCTCGGACTCTATGCCGAACAGACCGGCAGTCGTGGGGAGGCTTTGGGGAATTTCCCCCAGGCATTCACCCACCTGGGATTGATCAGTGCCGCATTCAATCTCGACAAGGCTTTTGGCGGAAAAGCCTAAGGAGGATATGCATGAAAAGAAGTTTCCTGTTGATGCCGGGCTTGGCAGTCGTCGTGCTGGCGGGATGTCAAAGTGCCCAGGTTCACACATTTGTCGGACCATCATCGATTCCAGAGCAATCATACGAAATCACTGTCTATGACGGTCTTACCGCCGGCTCTTACGCCGTGCTCTTTGACATTCCTGGCGACAGCATCGATGTATCCATGAAATACAGCGTTTTCACCGAGAAGATCGGGCTAGACTCTTCACAAGGGTATCTCAATGAACTCGAGGCCCGGACAAAAGGTCACAGAACCATAACGATCACGGATCGGGGTGGAAAGGCGAGTGCTTACCTCGGCGTGTCAAATCTCTTGAACTATGCCGTTACCGGAGATGATAGAAACGTTATGGTGACCATTGAGGACCCTTATGGCGGTTACCGCCGGTCGGGTCCATAGGAAAGAAGGCCCACATGATTGTTCCCCCTCTCTCTAAATCGAGATTTCTTGCGGGTCTTCAGTGCCCCCTGCGTCTGTGGCATGCGAGTTATGAGCCGGACCTAGCCTCCCCACTGTCACCGAGCCAAAAAGCCCTATTCTCGATGGGCCATAGGGTAGGGGAGTTGGCTCGGGGCCGTTACCCCGGCGGGGTTTTGATCAAGGAGCAACACTTTCGCCATGATGATGCCGTGCGATCGACCATAGAGGCCCTGGGACGTTCGGATGTGCCCGCAATCTACGAGGGAGCATTTACTTTCGACGAGATACGAATCCGAGTTGACGTTCTGGAGCGGTCGGGGGATAAATCGTGGAACCTCATCGAAGTCAAATCTGGAACCTCCGTAAAGGAGGAGAACGTCTATGATGCTGCCCTTCAGTACTATGTTCTTGACGGGGTCGGTCTCGCAGTAAACCGCGCCGGGGTCCTCCATTTGAATCGGGACTATCTGTATGACGGCGAGAAGCTGGATCTGACTGCCCTGTTTCAGTTTGAGGATCTAGGTGAGCGGCTTGTCCAGATGCAGGGGGACATATCGGAAAAAATACAAGACTTGAAGGCTATGCTGGAGCAGAAGACGCCTCCGGCGATCAATGCCTCGAAGCACTGCCGCAAACCCTATCGGTGTGAATTCCTTGACCACTGTAAGAAGAGCCTGCCCGACCACTGGATCCAGGAGCTTTGGGGACTGCGTCAAGATCAGATCGACGAGCTGGCCATGATGGAAATCGTCGATATTCGAGATATCCCTGAAACCCTCGAGATGTCAGCCCTGCAGAGACGAATCAGGGGGTGTGTCATCAGAAATGCTGAACATGTGGATGTTGGGCTCGGATCGGCCTTGAAGAATTATGATTATCCGATTCATTTTCTGGACTTTGAAACCGTGGCACCTGCCATCCCGCGATATGCGAACACCCATCCTTTCCAAATGCTGCCATTTCAGTGGTCAGATCACATTCTCTCCGAAGATGGCACACTGACCCATCAGGCGTATCTATGCGGTGAGGACAAAGATCCGAGGGAGGAGGTGGCTCAGACCCTTCTGGAGGCCCTGGGAGAGGTCGGCAGTATTTGTACATATAGCAACTATGAGAACCAAGTAATTTCCGAACTGGGAGATTTTCTGCCGGCCTATCGGGATCGACTGAAAGCACTCCTCGGACGTTGCCGTGACCTCCACACTGAAATTCGAAAGGGATACTACCACCCTGAATTCCACGGATCTTTTTCCATAAAAGAGGTCCTCCCAGCGCTTGTGCCTGCCATGTCTTATGCGGGCCTGACCGTTCAGGAGGGAGCCCAGGCCGGCTTTGAGTATCTCCGTATGATCGATCCGGATACACAACCGGCAGAGCGAGAGAGGATCCGACGGGATCTTTTAGAATACTCTCGACAGGACACACTCGCTATGGTCAGGATCCGCGACGAGCTACTGAAACGGTCGGAAGGGCTCTTGTGACACGAAAGGTCTGACTCTGTACTGGTCAGTGATTATTGAAAAAGGGGAAATCTCTGATGGGGCTCCGAACAGTCAAAGTAGAGACAACCGCGCAGGCATATCTAGAGCTACTGAGCAACCGGGGAATCGACTATTTCTTTGCCAACGCAGGGACGGACTTTGCCCCCCTGATCGACGCGTTCGCGCGCCGGACCAAGGAGGGGGATGATCAGCCCACGCCCATTCTCGTGCCCCATGAAAATGCAGCAGTGGCGATGGCACACGGATACTACATGGTCACTGGAAAACCCCAGGTCGTGATGGTTCACGTCAATGTCGGGACGGCAAATGCCATGAATGGCCTTATCAATGCGGCCCGTGACAATGTCCCCATTCTTTTCACTGCGGGACGGACACCACTTACCGAGGAAGGGCTCCCTGGATCCCGCGATCTCTATATCCACTGGGGGCAGGAGACCTTCGACCAGGCCAGTATGGTTCGGGAGTATGTGAAATGGGATTATGAGTTGCGCAATTTCAAACAATTGGAGGAGGTCGTTGATCGAGCTCTGGAAATCGCCATGACCGAACCACGAGGCCCGGTCTACCTGACACTTCCCCGTGAGGTCCTCGCTGAGCCACAAAAGGAGTTCACCATGTCAGAGATGCCGCGGCGGGACGTGAAAAGCCAGCTCTATCCAGAGCCGGGGTCGATTGATTTGGCAGCGGCGATCCTCGATGAGGCGGAGAGCCCGTTGATCATCACCACGAGAGTCGGGCGCGATCCCGATAGCGTCGCCCACCTCGTGACGCTGGCCGAGACTCATGCGATACCGGTCGTCGTTTTCAACCAGCGCTACATGTGTTTTCCAACAAATCATCCGATGCACCTGGGCTTTAGCCCCAAGCCGTTCCTCGGAAACGCCGATGCCATCCTCGTTGTCGACAGCGACGTGCCATGGTACCCAAGTGTCACGAAGCCACGGGGTGATTGTAAGGTCATCCAGATGGGTATTGATCCCATCTACAGTGACTATCCCATTCGGAGTTTTCCCTGCGACCTTGCCATCAGGGCGGATCCGACTGTCGCCATTCCGATTCTTAACAAGGCCCTGTTTTCTTACCGTAAGAAAGCCCAAAAGCGTTTAGGGGACCGCTTCAAAAGGCTGCAGGCTATCCACGATAAGCAGCGGGCGTCGTGGCGGGAATCGCTTGAGCGTGTCCGGGATGATTCGCCCTTAAATCCCTTGTGGATCTCCCACTGTATCGATGAGATCAAGGATGCTGAGACAATCGTCGTTGATGAATACGATCTAGTGCCGACACAGGTGGATTTTCTCAGACCTGGGACCTTCTTTGGAAGCATAGCCGCCGGGGGTCTCGGGTGGGGTCTCGGAGCAGCCCTTGGGGCCAAACTTGCTACCCCGGACAAGTTAGTAATTGCCACCGTGGGTGACGGCAGTTACATGTTCGGGAATCCTACCCCGTGCCATTTCGTATCGCAGGCGCTGAACTTACCCATTCTCACGGTGATTTTCAATAATCGGGGATGGAATGCTGTTCGCCGTGCCAACCTCCGGATGTATCCCGATGGCTGGGCAGCCAGGACGAATAACGTCCCCCTCAGCGAGTTGGAGCCTTCACCCCATTTCGAAGTTGTGGTCACGGCAAGTGGCGGGTACGGTGAACGGGTCGAACGGGCTTCCGAGGTGAAACCCGCCCTCGAGCGCGCCCTAACGGCCGTTCGAGAAGAAGGGCGACAAGCCGCACTGAATATGATCTGTAAGAAATTCTAGGAGCCGTTCGGCTCGGCTGGGTATGGCACGTTCTTCCTTCCTTTCAAGTCAATGGCCAGTGTGGTGCGGCGAAGAGAGGTGTTTCGAAATTTCAGCGTCTCTGGTCCTGGTTTATTTGGTTTTGTGTTATAATACTGGGTGAAAGGGGGGAGGCATAATGAAGCTATCTAAGCTTATTTTTGTGATGGGCCTTTTGGCCCTTGCAGGCTTGTTTTTTTCAGCCTCTCAGGGACATGCGGACTTCTACAAGTGGGTAGACAAGAACGGCATTATTTGGCTTACGGACGATCCTGAAAGCCTGCCGGAAGAGGCTCGGGACCAGGTCGAAAAGGTAATGACCACGGAGGAGTCATCTCCATCGCCCTCGGAAGGCTCCACCATGTCTCAAGACGAAGGGGGAGAACTTCCCGCCGTGGGGGCGTATTTGGAAAACCGGGAACAAGAGCGTGAAGAGATCGATAAGCTCAAGACGAAAATCTCAACTCTCGAGCATGATCTGGCTGCAGCCAGAAGGGCTTTAAAAAGGGTGTCCCTTACCGATCGGAGGGGGTATTGGTTTGTCGTCGATGCGTCTGGGAATAGAGCTCCGGCAACATACAAGGACCCGGGAGCCGTTTGGAGTACCCAAACCTGGCCAGCCATACCTCGAAGTGAACGGACCAGAGAGTCTGACGAGAGAAGACGGATCCAATCGGATATCGAGAAGTTTGAGAGTGAACTGGAGGCAGCAAGAAAGAAGCTTTCAGTGCTCCCTCGTAGCTTTTAGCATTTCTCTGGCATTCGTGGATCAGGATCGGCATTGTAAGTGGGGGTTCGGTTCACCCTGAACGTCACTCCGATGCATCCACAGACAATAATGGATTGGTTAATCGGTTTTTGAGAACCTTGCCCTTGCGAGTTGGGGCAAGGTTCTCTTTTTCTATTAGATTATCTTCCAATTTAGCAGAGATTCGATGGGGTCGATTAGTCCTCAGAGGCGAGAGCCCCATCAGTGGCCAGATTATGCTTCGGAGTGCCCTTCATGATAATATGGAGCACGTCTGGAGAAACCCCAATTCTCTCGAAGGCTGAGGTTATTCCCATAACGAGATCCTTCTTTTGCTCGACGGTCCGTCCCTCCATCATTTCGATAATAACAACTGGCATCATGTCCTCCCGTCCAGGTCAGCTAGCGGTAGCTTCTCTGGATCTGATGGACGAGGAGATGTCCAGGTTTGTCCTTGGAAATGGTAGGGTCTTTTCCTTCGTAGAACCCCTCATTGCTGTAAGGGATATGGCATGACGAGCATCCCATCCCCCGGTAGTCGCCCCGCCTGGCCCGTCCCCGAACCCCGACGTGACACCGCTGGCACTCGATCCTGCTGTAGGTGTATGCAGCCAGTGCCGGGTTCTTCTCGATTTCTTGAGGAGAGGGATTAGGGATTTCCTTGACAGACGGAATCGCAAAGAGGTTGAGAACATTTTTGTCTTCAACGAGTTCTCTCATGTATTCTTTGTACGCCTTGCTTCCAATGGCAGGAGCCGGGCCATCTGGGTCTTCCAGTGCATAGTTACTGAAGCGGGGCGTCAGGTCCGGAGGGTGGATGCCCCAGGCCCATTCGTTCCCCTGGATCTTCCCAATTTCAGTGTTCTTGACAGTCCGCATCAGGCGGTAGGCATAACCCTCATGGCATCCGGAGGGGCCACACGTCTTGTCCGCAATCCAGATGCTCCCGGGATCGGGGTAGAAGGTTTCAGCCGCAACGTCCTCGGGCGCGCCCTGGTGGGCCCCTTCTTTCGTCTTTGCTGCAGGACCCCCACCGTGACAGACAACGCAGGTTCCGAGGTCGCCCCCGATTCCATCGATGAGCTGCATCATGTCATTACCTTCCGGCATGATGGCTTCGATGCCCTGGTGACACCTCAGGCATCCATTGCCCGTCTCCTCTGCCTTTCCGATAGTGATCACTGTGAAGCCTGCCAGAACCAGGAGTAGAGACAGTGAGTAGACTATAAGATCTCTTCTCCTTTTCATGGCCCCCTCCTTTTGGAACGTATTGTCCTTGAGGAACTGTCTATCCTGTCCACGGCAGGGAATATATCACAGTTTAATTTTTTCCTATCCTTTTAGTACGGATCGAATCATCAGAAGACACGACAAGGGTCAATTATTCAGATTTCCCTAAGACGAGAGACACAAGACACGAGAGGGCGCAGGTAAATGACCTTTGGGTGACAGAATATTAAAGGGAGTATCGCCGAGTTTAGATGAGCTATCCCAAAAGATTCAGAATCATCTTGACACGACTGAACCCATTTTGCTTAAGTTTCCTGAAAGGAAAGGGTCGACAATCGTCTGTTTTTCCATCCCATTGGCATTTCAGCGCCCGACAGGTCTGGTCCTTTCTGGCCTTACCAGTCCACTCATCCAAGCACACTCTTCATGGTATTGGGCTAACCTTATCTTTTGCAAATAGGAGCTCAAAGATAGATGATGCAAATCACGGGCGAGCTCATCTGGAGGTGAGTCTCGTGGGTGTCTATGAGAGTATCTCATGTTTAATGTCACTTACGGAAATTTTTGAAAGGAGAATCAAAAAATGCTGAAAGATTTCAAAGAATTTGCAATGCGGGGGAATGTGATTGACATGGCCGTAGGAATTATCATTGGGGTCGCCTTCGGTGCCATTATCAAGTCGCTTGTGGCCGATATCATTATGCCGCCTATCGGTCTCTTGTTGGGTAACGTGGATTTTTCCAACCTTTTCGTCATTTTGAGAGAGGGTGCGACCGCTGGGCCTTATGCGATACTCGCTGACGCTCAGAAGGTTGGTGCGGTCACAATGAACTACGGTTTGTTCGTGAATACGGTCATTAATTTTGTGATAATCGCCTTTGTCTTGTTTCTTATGATCAGTAATCTGAACAAGCTCAAGCGAGAGGCTCCACCGGCAGAGCCGACGACCAAGGAGTGCCCGCACTGTCTGTCGACCGTATCGATCAAGGCGACGCGCTGTGCCTTCTGCACATCAGAGTTGCAGGCAGCGTAGTGACGGACCCTGCGTGCGCTGGCGAGACGACCTGACGGCGTCAGCAAACATCCCGTTCACAACGCCAGGCTTGAAAGAACTGGGATGACCCGTTGAGTCTCGGGCCAAGGCTTCCGCCATCGACCACACATTTCAAATGAAGGGAGGAGATCGATGGGACAGGTTTGGTCCGCCTTGACACGGCGGATTTGTCTCATGACATGGGGTGGTTTCATTTTTCTCTTTTTTCTCACGACGACCGTTCTGGCTGATGAGGTTCGTCTAAGAAACGGGGATCGGATCACAGGACAGATTGTGAGAATGGAAAAGTCGTTTCTCACGCTGAAGACCAGTTATGCAGGGGATGTCCGAATAAATTGGGAGGAGGTCGTCTGCGTGTCTTCGGATTGGGAACACACTTTTAGCCTGAGAAACACTGAGATCCTGATCGGCCGTGCCGCCTGCGCAGGGGACGGAAAAATTCAAATTGTGGGAGTGACGATCGGCGAATCCACAGAGATGTCCCTGGATGAACTGGAGGCCATCAACCCGTCTCCTCCACCCCCTGCGATCACATACAAGGGGAGTGTTGCCGGCGGTGGCAGCAAAACCCGCGGTAACACCGATGATGCCGTGGCTTACCTTTCCGGTGACTTCGAGGCCCGATCTAGGCGGCATCGCTTTACGGTGGGAGGGAGATACAACTACGGGGAAACAGGCGGGGAGATCACGACACGAAACGCCCTCGGAAGGATCAAATATGATTTCTTCGTAACCCAGAGACTCTACACATATGCCCAGGCGTTGTTTGAGAGTGATGATTTCCAGGATATAAAACTACGGAGCGCAATGGGGGCGGGGCTAGGCTATCAGATCTTTGATACCGAGCGGACAAGTCTATTTTTCGAGGGTGGCGTCTCGTATTTCAATAAGGATTTTGAGAAGGCCGAAGACGAGAGCTACGCGTCGGGTCGGGAATCCATAGGTTTCAACTATGCGATTGTGCCTGATCGGGTTAAATTCTTCCATCTGCACGAATTCTACTGGAGCCTGGAAGATTCTGATGAGTACTATTTCCGGGCCGAGCAGGGATTGCGTTTCATTCTGTTCCGGAACTTTTTTGCGAGTTTTGGGGCAGACTATTCCTACGATCGCCAGCCGGCATTGGGCCGGAAGAATTCGGACACCCTGTATACAGCTAGCCTCGGCTATGAGTTCAGCTTTTGATCCGGACCGGTGCGGCCCTACTTCTCGCCAATAGCCCGGTCGAAGTAATCGAGCCACTCCTGCTCCGTCCACTGTCGAGCACCGATGATCTTTTGAAGAACGGTGCCATCCTTATCAATGATGAAGCTCTCAGGTACTCCAGTGAGGCCGTACCGTTTATAGACCTCGCTGTCTGGATCGAGAAGGATAGGAAAGGTGATGCCGTAGTCAGCAACAAAGGGCCGCACCACGTCCTCTCCCTTCTTATCGATACTGACCGCCAGAATCTCGAACTGCCGACCCTTAAATCGTTGATAAATGGTTTCCATGGAGGGCATCTCCCAGATACAGGGAGGGCACCAGGTCGCCCAGAAATTCAAGAGAACCACCTTTCCCCTGTAATCGGATAAGCTGACCGAGGGGCCCTGCAGCGTGGCAAGCGTAAACTCTGGTGCTGGATCACCGACCTTGGCCAACTCCGGGACAAAGGTCTGCCCCCGAATGACAAGAAAGTAAAAGGCCGCAGCAACCGCGGCTAGTAGCAGAGCTGTAACGACATCTTTCCAGCTCTTAATGGGAAAAGTACGCATCATCTATGGGCTGGTTAAAGGGACTTGAGATGCTTTATAGAAATTCGAATGGAAGGAGATATCAGAGAGTTTGTCCAGCGGCACGTCCGGGTTAGTCCCCGAATCTTTCATCGATTGCTCTCTTTATCTCGTCGATCGTCTTGCCTTCCTTGTGAAGTTGGGCTGCCCGCAGGGCCTCCTTTTGGCAGAGGCCTCACCCAGCGCCATGTCTATCTGCATAGCAACTCAAGAGGCTCTTATGGTAGAAGGGCGAGACATCGCACCCACAATAGCAGAAGACCTGGTCCATCACCTCTGGATACTTCTCCGCCGCAGCGTAGGCTAACCTGGTTCTCCCAGAAAACAAGAAGGGATCCAGCACCGGGCGGGTTTCGCCCCCCTGGACAGAAAAGGATTTGCCTTTCTTGCCCTCCGTGCCGGTAAAGGGCAGGCGGCCCCACAAGGCGACGATAAGGACGGCCAAAACAATGGCCCCTCCCACCCAAATGTAAACACTCTTCTTGCCTGTTTTTGCCTTCCGGCGACTTGTCTCCTGAGCTCTCGCTGATCTTTTATTCTTCCCCTTCTTGGACATGTCTCACCTCAGTTGTTAGCGGGATGCATATATCGCGCGGGTTTCCCCGAGCGACTGAATAGACAGTAATCTTACTTTTCCTTTCAGTGGAATGTCAATCCTCGTGTGAAAGAAATTTCAAGACCGTCGGAGATCTTTTTTCCAAAGCGGGGCTGGCCAGATCAGACGGTTGAATGAGATTTCACGTTATGATCTGCTCGACTCCCCCTCGGCTGGTTGAAACTTCAGGGCGACTGAATTGATGCAGTATCGAAGTCCGGTCGGGGGTGGTCCATCATTGAAAACGTGACCAAGATGGCCGTCGCACCTGTTGCAGAGGACCTCGATTCTCTTCATGAAGAAGCTGTGGTCCTCTTCAGTTCTGATGTGGTGCTCCGAAATCGGTTCCCAGAAGCTCGGCCAACCAGTACCGGAATCGAACTTGGCCTCCGAACTAAACAGGTCGAGGCCGCACCCCGCGCATTGATATATCCCTTTGCCCTTGGACTTGTTATATTTACCGCTGAACGCCCTTTCTGTTCCTTTCTTCCGCAGGATTCTAAACTCCTCCGGGGTGAGGAGCGCTTTCCACTCTTCTTCACTTTTGACGATTCTTTCAGGCATACCAGTCACTCTCTTTGTCGTCATTTGGCTGTTGTCCTTTGCCAAGCCCTTTGAAAGAAATCCGATCTCAAGAAAACTAGCCAGGGTTGGAATTCCCGCAAATAGAGCGAAGATACCCAGTCCCTTGAGAAAAAACCTTCGATCTCGCCTGCCATCTGGATCTTGTCTCCCTGATCTCATGACCTGCTCCTTTCTGTATGGCCTAGTCGACAATGCCCTTGAGTCCACTGCCCATGTGTGCCAGTATTTCAAATCCGATCAGAATGTAGGAGCCTGGGATAACCAATAGGAAGAGAAGTGCCTTCCAGAGAACCAATCCGAAACGGATACCCTCCGCGGCGGCTCCCGTGAGCTCGTGACCAAGCCTCCACGGGGCCACACCTGAACCGATAAGGGTCATGTGCGACCAGGCTGTCTGCGGGTGCCCGTCTATGGGACAAGAGCATACCCCGCTTTTTTCCACCCCTCCACTCCCCCACCGAGGACTTTTACGTTTGTATATCCTTCCCCCGTGTATTTCTCTGCCTGACCGGCAGCGGTTGCGTCTTCAGGTCAAGCGCAATAAAGAATCACCTCCTGGTCTTTCGACAAAGAGGAGAGGGTCGATTTGAATTGTCCATGGGAAATCGCACCTTCCAGGTGAACGAGTCTGAACTTCTCATCGTCGTCATAGGCGCAGACGAGGAGTGCCCCCCCTGAGGTGACTTTTGTTCTCGCTTCTTCCGGAGAAATACGGATTGGTTCGTCCATTTCGTGCCCCTTAGTATGCTTGAAAATCAACACGGATCATTTTAAGTATAAGAAGTTCCGTTCAAAGGGTGCAACCTCCCGGTCAATCTTCTGCACTGGTCCTTTTTGGAAATCTGAGTTTTTCAACAAAATCCAAATCATAGGGGAACGCTACATGAAAGAATCGGGGAACTCCTCAGAAGACCAGGTTGACAGGATAGGAGGTGTCTATTTATGATGCTTAGGGAGAGTTTCTTTTTCATCGAAAGCAGGAAATGAAAATAGGAGGTGACGAGATGAGCATGGTCGGCAAAGAAGCCCCCGATTTCGACCTGGTGGGCTATTTCGATGGTTCATTCAACCGTTACAAGTTGTCAGATTACCGGGGGAAATGGGTAATTCTTCTCTTTTATCCCCTCGATTTCACCTTTGTCTGTCCCACAGAGGTCCTGAAATTCTCCGATGCCGGAGCCGACCTCAGCGCCCTCAACTGCCAGGTCTTCGGCATCTCGGTTGACTCTCAGTATGTCCACAAGGCCTGGGTGGATACGACTCGTGAGGGCGGAGGGCTTGGGGGTAGCCTCAACTACCCGCTCCTTTCGGATCTGAACAGACAAACCGCACGAGATTACGGTGTTCTTATTGAGGACGAGGGGGTTGCCCTGCGAGGCCTGTTTCTGATCAATCCCGATGGGATCGTCATGCACAGTACAATCAATAACCTCTCCGTCGGTCGTTCGGTCAATGAGGCCAAACGGGTCCTCAAGGCCTTCCAATTTGTCACCAACAATGACGGCCATGTCTGTCCGGTTGACTGGGAGGAAGGACAGGATACCATGGTTGCTGAGTCAGAGGAGATGAAGAGGTATCTCTCGACCCATTAGGGTCGGCTGACCCTCAACTATTGTTGGAACCCTGCTTTGCGCAGGGCGTCACGAGTCCTTTCCAGCACTGCTTGATCTTTATAAGGGATTCTTTCCCTCATCGTATCCAAGGAGTATTCGGGACTTATCCGGCGAATCGCAGCCACCTCAGCCTCGGCCTCTTTTTGTCGACCGGTCTCACTGTAGATGATAGCCAAGAGGATGTGAGTCGAGAGAAGGTCGGGGTTGCGAATGAGTGCCCTTTCAAGTGCTTCAATCGCTTCTTCGTATCGTCTCAAAATACTGTGGGCCCACCCTAATATGTCTAAGTACCAGGCCGGATAATGTGGGTTGAGGCGAATCGCCTCTTTCACCAACGCAATAGCTTCCTCTTCCCTCCCAACCCAGGTCAGAATCTCTGCCAAGCCCGCATGTCCATCAGCATCATTTGGATCGAGAGTAATGACCTTCTCCAGCTCGGCTATAGCGTCATCATGTCGTTTTTTCCACAGATAGACGAAACCCAAGAGGTAGTGGGCCTGGGGCAAAGAGTCATTAAGGGATATCGCCTTTTCTGCCAATTCAAGAGACTGTTCGAGCGACTGGGGATCTTGGCTCCATCCCCTGGTCCATTCATTGAAGTAAGTCCATCCCAGGCCGGCATATGCCTGGGCAAAATCTCGGTCCAGATCGATGGATTTCTCGAACATCTCCCGTGCTTGAGTGTTGGCTTCTCTCGTGAAGCGGTTCGAACACTCCAACCCTCGCAGGTAGTAGTCATAGGCCTCTGTGTTGTCGGTCTCTTTGTGCACCAACCTCTCCTCCTCATCCCCCTTCAACTTAACCTCCAGAGCCCCCACGATCTTCTGGGTCACCTCATCTTGGAGGGCAAAGATGTCCTCAAGGTCTCGATCATACCGCTCCGCCCAGAGGTGCCCCCCCGTGCTGGCATCTACCAGCTGGGCAGTGATCCGCACCCGTTCGCCAGCCTTGCGGACGCTTCCCTCCAACACATACCGTACCCCAAGGTCCTGGCTCACCTGGTCCACCTTCACTGGCTTTCCCTTGTAGGTGAAGACAGAGTTGCGGGCGATGACAAATAGGCCCGAGATCTTTGATAGGTCGGTGATGAGGTCTTCGGTAATCCCGTCACTAAAGTACTCCTGTTCGGGATCTTGGCTCATATTGACAAAAGGCAAGACAGCAACCGAGGGCTTATCGGGCAATTCAAGCTCGGTGCTGACTTCCGGAGCGGCGCCGCCTGCCTCCATCCGCACCCGATAAACCCGCACAGGCTTCTGGATGTTCTTGACGGGTTTCTCACCCAGGTAGTCATACCCAAAGGCCAACTTATTCTCGATCTGGTCATGGACGGTTCCAGAGATGCAAATGCCGCCTCCCTCGGCCAGTCCCTCGATCCGGGAAGCTATGTTGACGCCATCTCCATAGATCCGCTCACCCTCGACAACCACATCACCTAGATTTATCCCAATGCGGAACTCCATTTTACGGTTTTGAGGGAGTTCCGCATTCCGGGCCTTGAGTTCCCTTTGAATCTCTACTGCGCACTCGACGGCCTGTACCACGCTCGCAAACTCGGCCAAGAGGTTATCCCCTGGAGAGTCCACCACTCTGCCTCCATGTTCCGGGATAAGCGTGGCCATTATCTCCCGATAAGTGGTCAAGGTACGGATGGTCGCAACCTCATCATCCCCCATGAGGCGGCTGTAACCTTTGACATCTGCGCTGAAGATTGCAGCCAACTTTCGTTGGACCCCTTGTGATAGCATAAAAAGATCCTCAGCTACTGTTGAGTTTTCTCATTGATTCTAATGTAAGGTTCGTTAGCGTGTCAACGCCGCAGGACCGACTTGAGATTCAGATTTCTTGTCTTCAATAGTGAGCACGGCAATCAAGGCGCTTGCGAGCGCCAGGCCTGCCGAGATGACCATGACCCAGCGAAAGCCGGCCACGAATGATTCAGAGATGGCACGCTTTACCGCCGCACGGATGTCACCGCTAAGTCCGGCGGGAATCTCCGCTCCAGCCAGCTTTATTCGTTCTCCTTCGAGCAACTGGCGCACCTCGAGCGGTATATCGAGCGTTGCCAGCCGGCTGTCGAGGCCGCTACCAAATGTGTGGAGAACGAGGATGCCAACTATGGCGATAGACAGGAGCCATGCCGTTCGCGTCACGGCGTTGTTAATGCCAGAGGCAAGTCCGGCCTGGCGCGACTCCACGGCACTCATGACCGTCGTGGTCAACGGGGCAATGCAAATCGCCATGCCGAGGCCCAGGATGACCATGCCTGGAAAGAAGGTCGTCCAGTAACCGCCCCCGATACCGGGCAGGGCTAGGAGAATATACCCGATGGCCGCCACGAATGGACCGACCATCAGCGGGAGCCTGGCTCCAAGACGATTGACCAGGCCGCCAGCCCACCGGGACAAAAGGAAGATGATCAGGATCAATGGCAAGAAGGCGGCGCCAGCAGCTGTGGGCGAGTAGCCTTGCACCTGTATCAGGTTGAAGGGCAAAAAGAACATCGCCACCCCCAGGCCGGCGTAAAGGAGGAAAGTGAGGAGATTCGCCCCGCTAAAAGTACGGGAGCGGAATAGGGCCAGAGGCATCATCGCCCTCTGGCTTCCGGCCTCGACGAGAACGAAGGCAATCAGCCCAACCACACCAACTGCCAGGGCGACGAGTACGGTTGGGTGGCCGAGACCCAGGTTTGCCGATTCAATCAGCCCATAGACGATTGTCCCGAGGCCGATGGTTGCGAGCAGGGCCCCCCACCAATCCAGCTTGAGGCGGCTGGCCTGTTCGTCACGGCTCTCAGGCACGCACCAGAACAGAATGGCAATGACGACAATCGCCAGTGGAGCATTGATGAAAAAGATCCAGCGCCAGGAGATATTTTCAGCAAGCCAGCCACCCAAAATTGGCCCCAGGGCGGCGGTAATTGCCGTGAAGGCCGACCACGTCCCGAACGCTCGCCCCCGTTGTTCCTCGCTGAAGGAGGCGCTGATGATCGCGAGACTCCCTGGGACCAGAAGTGCACCTCCAACTCCCTGTACTGCTCTTGCGAGGATGAGTTGACCTACACCAGGCGCAAGTCCGCACCAGACGGAAGCTGCCGCAAAGAGGGCCACACCGATGCCAAAAACCCGCCGCCGCCCAAAACGATCGCCCAAGGCGCCTCCCACCAGAATGAGGGCGGCGAGAAAGAGCGTGTAGGCTTCGACGACCCATTGGAGGCCGGCGACGGTCGCATTCAGCTCGGTCTGGAGCACTGGGAGGACCACGGTAACAGCCGTTCCATCAATGAAGGCCATACTCGATCCGATGATCGTGGCTGCCAGAACCCACCGTCCAGATGACCCTTCCCGTGAAAGGGTGGCGGAAGTGGGGTGGATTGCCTTCTCATTGGATGGCGGTTCGAAAATGGTGCCCATACGTCCTCACCTCTTTTCTCCACCTCCCCATCTGGTTTTTCATGACTCTGTGAGATCGTGGACACATCCCCGATCAGAATCTGAGCATGAAAGGAAGATACTAAAATAAAAGGAGATAGTATTCAATAGATTTGATTTCACCTGAGGTGTTGGGGCCGCCTGCCGACCTCGCCCTTTCTCCTGAAACGTTCGCCAACGTGCCTCCGACCAGGTGCCTGCTGGATTAGGATTTTTGATAAATTGAATTGACTGGGTGACCAGATTGGATTAGGTTTCTTCTAGAGATCAGAGGCTTCTGGGCCCAAGGCGATTCAGCACAGAAGCCACGGATGGAGAATTCCATACCTGTCAGAATTCTCCCTGAGAGGTAAAGGGATGATCTCTTTCTCATGGGCATTGCGGTTCCTTGTGTTTTCGGTGGTCCTTGTCGGTGGCTGTTCCCTCTTTTCAACATCGCCATCACTCCCCGGGGGCTACCTGATCCCTCAAAAGGAACCTCCTTCGACGCCTATTTCGAGACGGGTCTACCTCGTTGCGGACAATCAGATTCACAACCTCTATAACAAGCCGATTCCCCTGCTGCGAACCGAGTTTGCCGACAAGCTCGTCCAGTCAGCAATTCGACCGGTACAGCTTGACTTCTACGGCCAGGATTTCCTGGAGTGGCTGGTGAGGAGTCGAGGCCAACGAACCCTGTTCGTTCATGTCGGCGATGCTGCCGACTTTTCCTGCACAGGAGAGTTCAGGAGGTTCGTGGAAATCATGGGTCATGCCAAAAAAGGGTGGGTATTAGCCCCGGGAAACCATGAAGGTTTCTTTCTTGGAAATGACCACCGTGATGTCGCCAATGGCGACTGGCCCGCTGGCTGCAGCAACGCTGGCAAGCCCATGACCAAGAACCAGTTTGTCCGCCTCTATCTCGCTGCTCTGGTCCTTCAAAAAGGGCCCGGGTACAGGACGCTGGCTCGCCACCTGAATCTCGATGGGGTAGAACACACCGACCTCGAGCGGATAGCCCCTTTGATTCCAATCGAGGGGGACTGGAGGTACGGTGAGATGCCCGGGGAAGATCATCCGTTTCTCCGTGCAGTGTCATGGCGGATTGACGCCGTCCATCCGTGGCGATCATTCGTTGTTCAGGAGTTGGATCTCTCTCGTGATCCGTCGAGGCTTCTTATGCCTGTTACGGTCCGAGCGATTCTCCTGGACACGGCCCAGTACAAGCAGAGACCGATTCTTCTACCTCCTTCTCGTAATGCCGGTCTGACGGGCGAACTTCTCGACGATCAGATTGCTATCGTGGATTCATGGATCGATTCAGGGCCACGGGAGTCTCGCTTTTGGCTGCTCATTGGCCATCACCCATTTGATCGCCTCACCCCAAAGGCGCAGGATTCCGTCGATGCCCTGAGAAAGAGCGCAAGAGCCGACCTCTATGTGTCTGCCCATACCCATGCCGGCCAGTTTATTGTCCATGGCAAAGACAGCACAGAAGAGAACTGGCTGGAACTCAACGTAGGATCGATCCTCGATTGGTCCCTGGAATTCCGTCCCCTTCAGCTCTCACTGACCGATGACGGCGAGCGGTTGCTCCTTCGGAGTCCCCGCTACACCATGCACGAATGGCTGCAGGAATTCGAAGGGGTGCCTCTAAACGACGAAGAGTGGGAGGCGAAACCCGGCGATCTCGACTATTACCTGGGCCATGAGGATCTCAAAGATCTCGACGCCCACGACACGGAAATCCGACTGAAAAACGTCCTCCTTGCGGCCCACGGTCGGTTGCTTCTCTTCAATCCGACAAGGATGGACGCTCCCCCCGATGCGCCCTTTTGGCCGACGTGCTGTGCGAGCGACGAGACCATTTTCGAAGAAATTGAACGCCTGATAAGAGATAATCGACTCAATAGGAAGATCGAATTCCTCCTGGAGCTCGGCCGTTTTGAGGCAGATCGTCCTGTTGAGGATCCGGATCGACGCCGAAAATTCCGGCTGAGTCAGGCAATCTGGGCAAGTAAGTACGACTCAGTCCACTTCAGGAAACCGCTCAAGGAAGACCTGTTTATCATTTTTCCTGAGGAGTAAGCCAAGATGGATAGAGACAGGAATGATTCTCCCGTGGTGTACGACGCGGCAAATCGGGAGTTGCGAACGGTCAAAGACTATTTTGCCGCAAGAGAGGGACAGGTTTTGAGCATCAAGTGGGAAAACGACATAGAGGAGGGCGAAGAGATATCATCGGGCGACCATCTGGCGCAAATCATTTGGGAGGGAGCCGATGAAGAGTCCATACATGCACCGCCGGGGTGCACGGGCGTGATTGACTGGATAAATGGCCAGATCGAATACGAGAAGCTGGACCTGAAGCCGCAGGTCCTCCTCCGTTTGGGACCAAGCACCCAGAGGGGTCGAGGGAGACGTCGTCGATATGGGAAACGGTAGAGGCGCATGACAAGCAGATGAACGTTCTGCGAACTCCTGATGAGTGCTTTGTCGACCTGCCTGATTATCCGTTCCAGCCTCATTACACCGAGGTCGAGGGCCTTCGCATCCACCCTATTGCCGAGGGCCCGGTGGACGCCGATTCCGTGTTGCTAATGCACGGTGAGCCCACGTGGTCTTTTCTTTACCGCCACATGATCCCGATACTGGTTGCCGCTGGGCACCGGGCGATAGCTCCCGACCTGGTGGGGTTCGGCCGCTCAGACAAACCGGCCATGCAGGCCGACTGCACCTACCAACGTCACGTTGACTGGATGGGAGGATGGCTAGAGACAAATGAGTTTTGCGACATCACCCTCGTCCGTCAAGATTGGGGATCATTGATCGGCCTTCGCCTTGCAGCGGAGCACCCGGATCGCTTCGCTCGAATTGTTGTTGCCAACGGTTTTCTTCCCACGGGGGATCGCCCCGTGCCGCTTGCCTTCCGTCTGTGGCGGGCATTTGCCAGGTGGACGCCGTGGTTTCCCGTTGGCAGAATTGTCAGCGTCGGCTGCAGTGGAACGCTCGGTCGGGATGTGATCGCCGGCTACAACGTCCCCTTTCCAGACAGATCATTCAAAAAGGGAGCACGGGCCTTCCCGATGCTCGTACCGGCAAGGCCTGACGATCCTGCCTCGCCCGCGAATCGTCGCGCGTGGGAAGTCCTCCGGCAATGGAAGAAACCGCTCCTTACCGCCTTTAGCGATGGTGACCCGGTTTTTCGGGGAGCCGACAGGGTTCTCCAGAAGCTCGTCCCCGGTGCTGCGGGTCAGGCTCACACCACGATACAGGGCGCCGGTCACTTTCTTCAGGAGGACAGGGGTCGCGAGTTGGCGGAGGTGGTTGTCGATTTTATCGCTCGCACCCAAAAAGGAGAGGATAAGCCGTAATTGTCCACCCTTCTGGCCCCTATGTATTGACCACAAGGCTTTTCTTGCTTTTTATCCTGTTCTGAAATAGACTTGGAAT
The DNA here is from genome assembly GCA_964348095.1 of uncultured Thermodesulfobacteriota bacterium. GTDB lineage: Bacteria > Desulfobacterota > BSN033 > WVXP01 > WVXP01 > WVXP01. The sequence goes on from CAYGBK010000003.1 coordinate 25,629, forward strand.
AGAAGCTCACGGCATGGTGGGAGCAGGGTCATGGGAGACGTGGATTAGAGGGGGATCACAGATTGGCAGTTCCTCTGAATAGAAAAGAGCCTACTCCGAATGACGAAGTAGGCTCTTGATTTCTGGAGGAATTGGCTTAAATGGCTGTCAGAGTGGGACAGAGGCCAACGGCGCTTGTTAGGGGGACCGAGCGTTCCATAAAAGGCACCTGTCCTGGAACGATAAACGGGAACAAAAGAGATACAGGGTGAGGTGACCTATGAGCTGGTTGAAGGGCCTTGTCATTTTTATCGCTATTCTCCTGGCTGGATTCATTCTCTACACCCTTTATTTGCGCTTCGGGCCTTACGAGAGGCTATCCCAGGAAAACCAGGACCTCAAGGAGGAGGTCGCGAAACTGAGGCTGGATTTCAAAGAGGGCCAATTAACCAAGGACGAGCTGGCCAAAAAGAGCCAGCAGGTGGAGGATCTTCAGACCCGACTGGATGGCCTGCGAACGACAATCACCGAGATGGAGGTGGAAAGAAAGAAGGTCGTGACAGAGGCGGAGCGACTCAGGAAGGCTTTAGAGGAGTCAGAAATTGGTCTCGACGAGCTCACAGGAGAAATCGAAAGGCTGACGAAAGGGCACAGTCAAGAAATCGACGGCCTCAAGCAGCAGCTCGTGCAAAAGGATCGTCAAATGGAGGATCTCCAAAACGAGGCAGGGCGACTCCGCGAGACCATCACGAAAGCGGAGGATAGTGCTGGGATTCTTGGCCGGGAAAAAGACGAACTCAAAAGACAACTGGAAGAGTCGACGAACCGAATGCAAGAACTATCTCAGGCGATGGCGGCAAGGGAAAAAAAGCTTGAGGAGGTCGGACAGACCCACCAGGAACTTGTTAAGCGGTTGGAGAAGCAAATCCAGGACAGAGAGCTAGAGATCAGTGCGCTCGAAGAGAAGTTGAGCATCCGTTTTTTGGACAGGATCATTTTCGAACCTGGGAACGCGGTCGTCACATCCCGCGGCCACGATGTCCTGAAGACTGTGGCCGACGAGTTAAAGAAACTACCGGGGACAAGAATCCACGTGGAGGGTCATACCGACAACCTGCCCCTCTCGCAGGAAGCCAGGGCCGTCTACATCGACAATCTGGGTCTTTCGATGGCCCGGGCGGCTGCTGTGGTTCGGGCCCTCCGGACGATGGGCATGGATCCCCAGTTTCTCTCTGCCGCTGGATATTCGATGTACAGGCCGGTAGCGAGTAACGACACGCCAGAGGGAAGGGAACAAAACCGCCGGGTCGAGATCGTTCTCATTCCAGCGCGGTGACGGCCGGGATGGTATGCTGGGAGCCGAATCCTGGCAGAAGGGGGACATGTGATGAGTTTTGTTCGCGATCCTTTTTTCTGGGCGCTCATCAGTATGTTCGGGCTGGTCAGAAACCCTATCTACCTTGGCGAGATTCTGTGGTGTCTGGGCTGGGCGATAATGTTTCGGTCAATTATCGGTGGCGCCCTCGTCCCACTGTGGTGGGCCGGTTTTCTTTTCCACATAGCCGTAGAGGAGGAGAGCCTCGAAGGTGAACTGGGTCAACCATACCTCGATTATAAGGCCCGGGTAAGGGTCAGAATCATCCCCGGATTGCCCGTATAACCCCCCCTCTTTTTTTGTCTTTTTGTCTCAAGGTTGTATATTCTGTCTTCTGTCTTATTCTCTTTTTACTGACCCCTGATCCCTGACCCCTGTCTTCGATCTCCCAGTCTTTTTCATTCTGACTTCTGAATTCTGACACCTGTCTCCTGTTTTTTATCCCGACCCCTACTTTTCATTTCTTCCTATTCTGGAATCAATTTTGCTTAAGTCGACTATGATCCTCGAGGGGAGGGTTAATTTGGGTTCCTGGGAGAAGATTACAGCGAGCTTCCTACATACTTTTCGCCTGGACAGCGTCAAGAGGAAGATTCTTGTCTTCGCGTTGCTTGCGACATTAATGCCATCCCTGACCATGGGTTGGCTATCTTATATCTACAACAAACGCTTTCTTCATGGAAAAATCACCCAAGAAATGCGGAATATTACTTCCCCTGTTGCCCAGGAGCTTGAACTCTGGCTGAAAGAGCGTATTTTGGACGTGCGCATTTTCTCAAGTTCCTATGAGGTTTCAGAAAACCTGGAAAAGTCGCTTAGCGCAGACCGTTCGGCAAACAAGGAACTTCAGGCGCTCCCTCGCCTTGAGGAATACCTGAACTCGGTTCAGAAAAGGTTTATCGACTACGAGGAATTCATGGTGGTCGACCCCGAAGGCCAGGTGGTGGCTACCAGTGCCGGTCAGGCCGGTCCTGTAAGCCTACCACCGGATTGGTTGAAAAAGGCGATAAACGGCAAGGCCATTGTGGGTAATGCCCACTGGGACGAAACCCTGAGAAAGGCAGTCATAACCGTCGCGGCACCGGTAAAAGCCGTGGATGGCCATTTCCTGGGCATTCTGGCCACGAAAATCAACTTTCGTAAGATCGACGAGATCCTTAGAAGGTTCTCCATGGGGAGGTCAAAACAGGTCTATCTCATCGACCGGGATGGAGTTTTGATCATGACGTCCAGGGCGATCCCCATGCCGTTCAAGGAAACCAGATTAAGGCCTGAGACGACCCATGCCCTTTTTGGAAAAGAGGGGTCCTCGGTCGAATACACAGATCATGAGGGCACAGAGGTCGTGGGGACTCTCAAGTGGGTACCCTCCTTAGATTGGGGTGTTGTAGCTGCGGTCGGGAGGAGGGACGCATATGCGCAAATTTCCCGGTTGCAAATTCTAACCGTGATGATGGTCTCAGGTTTGCTAATCGGCGTTGGCATGATTGCTTATCTCCTGGGGCTAAGCATCGTTCGTCCGCTCAATCGCCTGACACAGGGCGCAGGGCAGGTGGCAGAAGGGAATCTGGAGGTGGATCTTCCCATCGTGAGTCGGGGGGAGATTGGTTATATGACAGAGGTCTTCAACGATATGGTCAAGCGTTTACGCCAGGGGCGTAAAGACTTGGCCGCTATCAACAAGACGTTAGAAGAGAAGAATAAGGAACTCGAAAAGATTTCCGTCACCGATACGCTCACTGGGCTCTACAACCGTAAACATCTGATGGAGACACTTATCCAGGAGTTGGCCCGTGGCGAGCGCTATGATCACCCCATGTCAGTATTAATGATCGATATCGACCACTTCAAGAAGTATAACGACACCTATGGGCATCTGGCAGGAGACCGTGTGCTGGCCAGAATGGCCTCAATCTTTGTCGACTCTTTGCGCCGGGTCGATTATGTTGCGCGGTATGGGGGTGAGGAGTTCCTGGTCATGCTTCCAGAAACCCCGTTGGAAGAAGCGTTGACGGCTGCTGAACGCATTCGCACTCGGGTGGCCCAGGAGAAATTCACCGGTCATAACGATGGGATCTCAATAACCGTAAGCATCGGCATCTCCGGGTTTCAAAGAAAGGGCGATTCACCAGAATCCATCATCGCCAGTGCAGATGCTGCCCTTTACCAGGCCAAACGAAGCGGCCGCAACCGGGTGGTTCTGGCAAGTGCAACGTGGGAAAAAGTAAAGTCAAAGGACCGCCGTGTTTCTATCGTAGCTCACCAAAAGACCTAATCACAACAATTATCAGCGGGCGTCTAAGAGAGTATTGAAGATCCAACCCTCTTGACCGTCCCCACTTCTCACCCGTACCCATTGGTCTTTGTAAGAATGGCCGATGACGCGGCTGTCTTTCTCCAGGGTAAAAAGGACTTTGAAATTGAGGCCAGGGCCCTCCCTGACATTACTTGTCTTCAGAAGCCGGAGGTGCACAGGCAAGATGAAAGAAATGGGTTCGTCGCTCGCGGGTGAGCTCTCTTGGACTACCGACCGTTCTCTTGCCATTTTGATCAGGTGCTTGGCCTGGCTGGTGAGGTAGAGAGAACCGCTGTAGTTCTGATTCTTGAATTCAAGGGCGCTCATTTCAAAGAGGTGGGTTGCCTGGATGATCTCCGGATCCTCTTCGAGCCCCGTGTTCCCAGGCTTCAGATCCTTTAAGGCGATTTCTGCTTCTGCCAAACTGGAGGCCGCCTCTGCCTTGCTCTCCATGCTGCGAAGTTTCGCCTTGGTGCGGACCACCTCCTGGATGGCCTCGTCGAGCCTTTTTTCAAGCAAAGCCAGTCGCTCGGCAGGTTTTTTGTTCTCGATTTCGTCTCTCATGAGGCGCAACTGGATCGTGGCGATTCTTTGTTCCAGTTCTCGGCTGGTGGCAATCTGCTTCTCAAGGGTCTCTCTAAGCCTCTGATTTTCCTTTTCCGCTTTTTGGCGTCTGACACGCTCGGCCACCACCATTTCGTAGGAGATCATCTTTAGCTTTCCCTGTGGACCTTTGGCAACGCAGCCTGAAAAGAGAAGCGTCAGAACGCCTAGATAAAAAAGCGGATACAAACTCAGTCGGCCGGACATAAACGGAGGGGTTCGGGACATCTTCGGTTCTCGCTAAAAGGCAGAGGCCTATTATCCGTAATGAACTTAGCAAGTAGCTTGCCAATTCTTTCACTTCCCCTTTGTACGATAACGTCCCGTGACTCACTCTCACGATTCTCGCCTTCACCCTGTCACCTTGCGCCTTTGGGTTTTCTTCCTTTCTCTTTTTCTTTTCGTTTTACCAACGGAATTTAACCCCGTATCATAAATCCTTTTAACTCTTGATCTCACAGAAACGGTATGAGCACTAATCCAGAAATTATGACCCCAATTCCTACATACTGGTTCATCGCGAGTCTCTCTTTCAACAGACCAAATGCTAGGGAACCAGCAACCAAAGGATAAGCCGATGAAACGGCGGCAACAATGCTTGTGGTATCAACAGAAGCACTAAGTGCCCACGTGTTTCCAAAAAAACCAATGGCATCCAATAACGCGATTAGGATTAACCAAAACACGATCCCTCCCTCCCTCGGGAGGGTGAGCTCCTTGCCTGAGGAACTCGAGTAAACAATAAGGAAAGCCGCTACGATCACTCTGTCCAGCATGATCCATACGGCCCACCCCTCCCCCTCTACGAATCTATCCCAGAATGGAAAGAACAGACCAAAGACCACGGCAGAAACGATTGCCTGGGGAACGCCCTTAGATAGACCCGCTGCAGGGGAACGACCTCTCAGGTCTCTTATGTCAAAGGATGTCAGGGCTATTCCTGAGAGAACCAGACTCAGTGCTAGGGTCTTGAGTTGAGAAAAGGCTTCCCCAAAAAAGAGGAAAGACACAACTGCTGATATCATGGCAAATGATGAGACAATGGGACTCACAATACTCAGCTTGCCCAGTTCAAGGGCCTTGAACAGGGCTAGGTAGCCAATGGCACTGAAGAATCCAAATAGCAGAACGCAGACGATTCTAAAGGTTGAAAAAACGGGCAGAGAAGGCTCCTTCACAAGGTAAAAGGAGACGAAACCCGCTCCTATGATCTGTGCATAGAGCAGTGTCTGAAGGGCCCCAATTCTGTCGATCGTCCTTTTGGCGAGAAAGTCGCAGATGCCGTAGCCAAACATCCCCATCATTCCGCCAAGCAAAGCAATTTGAATGTTATTCATAAAGGCTTCCCATCCTGAAGAGTCTGAGAAATGGTGCTCAAGAACCGAAGAATACAATATGATGATCATGAGGCAAACCGTCAATCTCCTTCTAAGCCGAGGCTCGCTGAGAACCGTTGACTCGAACCTCCAATTTGACTAAATCTTCTTTCCGTCCTAGAATGGCGAATTACCATTGTCCTTGCAAACTCTATCAGGAGGGCCACACCGACAAAGAAAGGGGACGACCATGTCCGACGAAGAGCGAGGCGGAGACGAGGGATTCAAAATCGTGGCTAAGGTGATCCGGCAGGAGGGCCACTGTGATGCAAACCACAAGGTGGGCGACGAGGTGGTCTTTGATGGTCAGACTGTGCAGGGTAAGGTATGTATGAGCGCCCTCTACAGCTTCTTGCCCAAGGTGTTCGCCATGCGGTATGGAGCCGAGTTTCCCTGGTTAGAGGACCCGGACGTTGCAACCCATGCCTGCCCAGATGCGCGAAATCCCGTTGTCTTTGAAATTCGCCGTATACGCGAGTAGGCTCTCCCTTTTGGAATGGGTGAAATACGGAAAGGCCCAAAAAAAAGAATCAATAATAAAGTCTGAACCCGAGTTTTAGCTAGTAGCTAACCGCTAATAGCTTTTTGATTAAGGTTTGCCGTCGGGATAGCTACTGTCTTGTGGCTCCTAGTCTTTTCCATTCTGACTCCTGAATTCTGACTTCTGGCTCCTGCTTTGCGACCCCCGACCCCCTGAGATGAAAAGAGGGAATTGAAGGGGGCCTCGAAGCCTACAACAAAAGGTCTAAGCCCCACCCATAGTGTTCAATCCTGATTTCTTCCATCCGACTCGTCCCCAACCCGTAGACTCTGTCGGCTGCTTCCACACAGATAGGCGGGGGAGATAGGGGCCAGGGTTCGCCTCTCAAAGCCCGCCTCTTTTCCGTGATAATTCTCAAACAAACAGTCTCCACGGCAACAGGGTCCATACCCGCGATCAAACCATTATACGCCCATTTGTACCGTGGATCGGCCTGAGGTCCTTTATCACAGAGTGGATGAAGTGCGTCAACCAGTACGAGTTTTGTTTTCCCTTTTACCTGCGGAAGATTCCAGATTTCCCCCAGTTTTGAACTGTTCTCGTCGTGGTATCGACTGGGGTGGCCTGAATAGAGGATGTAGTTTTTCAAGACCGTACCGATTCCGGTTAACCAGTGGGCCTTGAGGCCGGGCAGCGCAATCAAGGCCGTGCAGCGCTCCGCCTTTTCAATTCCACCCTGCGCCGTCGTGATTTTCTTTTTTGGAATTCCCACATCGATTAAGGAGCTTCTAACAGCATCGAACAGTTCAGGGTGGGTGGGATTCAGATGCGGTGTCGGGACAAGGCCAACGGTATCCGTGGGGCTAAGGAGGGTCATCCACGCATCCTTAGTGTTCTTTTCACCTGTAAATTGAATGAGAGTTTGATCGAGCATTCTTCTCAATACCGTTTGGTCGACGGTCGCACCGGCTGCATCCATAACTTCTCGGTCACGCACCACCGTAACCAAACTTGAACGGTTCGCTTTTTCTGCGGCTCCAGACCATCTGACGCCTAGTGCGGAGGCACCGAGAGTGGCACCGATGCTCCCTCGGATAAAATCTCTTCTTGTGAAGAGCCGTTGTTTGCCTCGCATAATCACTCCCCCTTCTGAACGAGCTGGATTTGTTTGATGATCCTCCGGGCAGATTCCTCATCAGGACATTCAAACACAAGTACAAGGCTTTTATCGTGCAGTTTATAACCCAGCCAACCATCCTCGATTTTGAAGAACTCGGACCTTTCGCTCATCGAGGCTGAGACGGAATCTCTCTCATGCTCTGGTAGATAAGCTTTATGAAAGTGATTCAGGGCGTGTCGTGCACGAGTCGGATCAGCATAGTTCACCAAAAGAAGGTGGACGCGCCTTCGATTTTCGGTACTCGTCACACGTTCATAGGGCGCTATAACCGCGTCTGTTGAGAGATCCAGATCGAGAATATTCTGATGACTGAGATAATACAACGAGTTCAGAACCAGAAATGAACGGAAATAGGAGATTCTGTCTTTCCGTAATTCCCAGGCTGAATCGATCGAGTCTGGAAGAACCTCCAGTAGGCCAGGTGGGGAGGAATTCTTGCGGTTTGTGGTAATCGCTCGGCCCAGGGATAACACAACCTCCTTGGACACAGGTGTCTCCCGGTAGGCCATGATCCGGGCGTAAATGTCGTCAGACCATATACGCAGCAGACCCTTCCCGTAAAGGGCCCCGATCGTTGGCGCAGGGTTTCCATTCGCCTCCCCTGTCGAGGATTCATCGAAGGTCACAGGGTCGCCCCCCCAGTCGAGTGACAGCAAACCAAAGGCATCGTCAGAGGTTTTCATGAAATAGAGTTCCACCAGGATGTTATCCTGGTCATTAGCCGTATACTCATATACCTCGAGATGGTTGAACCGATAGCCCAGATAAAGCTCTCCGGCGCCGTTCATGTATTTGAAAATATTGGACGAATCAATGACCCGCGGGGATTCGGGCCTTGTCCAGGCACCGACAGTTTTGGGAAGGTTGGGTTCGTCTCCCGTCATTTTGGCGGCTGCTCCCTCAAATAGTGATGATGTCAAAATGATCGTTAAGAAGAAGGCTGTCTTTGAGGACAACGTCATGATGGCCATCCCTCAACTGAGCCCTGCCTTGCGAAGGCCTTCAATAAAGTGTTCTAAGTCCTTTTCGTATTTGTAGAGGCTTATCTCGTTGTCAATCTCGGATCTAAAGTTAGGTCTTACCCGCTTGATCTCCTCCACCTTCTCCCGAGCAAGCTCTAACTCGCCCATATTCGCATAACTCGCGGCCATGTAATAGAGAACAGGGGGAAAATTCGGATTCTTGACGAGAGCTTCCGTCAGGGCAGGAATGGCCTCGCCATACTTTCCTATCTGAAAATAGGCCCGCCCCAGGTTGTAGACATAACGTTCCGGGTAGTGGGGATCCAACCGCATCGCCCTCTTTATTATTCTGATGGCTTCCTTCGGTCTTCCAACAAAAGTCATGGCGCTGGCCAGCGCGCAAAGGGCCTCTGCGTCGTTCGGATCGAGGGCGATAGCGCGCTCAAACTCCACGATGGCCTCATCATGCTGGCCACTCCAGAGGTAGACATTACCCAGCAATGTATGGGCCTGGGACAGAGACTCGTTCATGGCCACGCTCTTCTTGGCCATTTCCAAGACCTGCTCCATGATTTTTGGATCTTTGCTCCAGCCTAGACGCCACGCTATGAGCTTTGTCCAGACCAGACCGATGTGGGCATACGCGTAGGAAGGATCAAGCTCGATCGCTTTCTCAAACATCTCCTTGGCAAGGGCATTCGTTTCTTGAGAATACTCCTTGAAGTAGGCCCACCCTCGCAACACCAGATCGTAGGCTTCAGCATTTTCCGTTTCTTTCAGGTGTACACGTGTCTGTTCCTCTGGGATCAGTTTTATGGCGAGGGCCTCTACGATCTGTTCGGTGACCTCGTCTTGGACAGAAAAGATCTCTTTGAGTTCCCTGTCATATCGCTCCGCCCAGATGTGCCCGCCGCTTGTGCCATCGATGAGCTGAGCATTGATTCGCACGCGGTCGTCCGCCTTCCGGACACTTCCCTCAAGGACGTAACGGACCCCAAGCTCGTGGCTGATCTGCTCAACCTTCACTGGCTTTCCTTTATACGTGAAGACCGAGTTGCGAGAAATGACAAAGAGCCCTGAGATTTTTGAAAGATCGGTGATGAGATCCTCGGTCATGCCGTCAGCAAAGTACTCCTGTTCTGGATCATCACTCATATTCTTGAAGGGCAGAATGGCAATGGAGGGTTTATCTGGAAGCGGAAGCGCCATCGCCTCCCGAGAAGCCTCATCGACCACAGGCGGGGAAGGGCGCACATAGAAACGCCACACAACCACGGCGAAAGCAGCCACAACAAGAATCACCAGAGAAATGAAGGTCGCCCGACGCCTGTGAAGGGGATCGTCCTTTCTCCTCCTGTAGACCACGGAACCCGCTTCGACATCCTCCATCAACAACCGGTAAGTCCTCACCGGCTTCTTGATATTCTTGACGCTTTGCTCTCCCAGGAATTCATAGCCAATGTCGAGTTTTCCCTCGACTTGTTCATAGGCGCTTCCCGAGATACAGATTCCACCCCCCTCGGCCAGACGCTCCAACCGGGCCGCGATGTTGACCCCGTCCCCGTAGATCTGGTCTCCTTCCTCGATCACGTCACCCAGATTGACACCGATCCGAAACTCCATCCGCCGATTCTCTGGCAGATCGGCATTTCGTGTTTTGAGTTCCTTCTGGATCTCAACTGCACACTCGACAGCTTTCACGACACTGGAGAATTCAGCCAGGATGTTGTCCCCTGGCGCGTCGACCACCCGTCCACCATGCTGTTGGATGAGTGCCGTCAATGTTTCCCGATAAGCGTTTAACGTCTGCACTGTGGCCGTCTCATCTTCGCCCATGAGGCGGCTGTATCCCTCGACATCTGCACTGAGAATGGCGGTGAGTTTCCGTTTCATCTCCTCTGGTGACATAAGGTCTCCCCAGACAATTGATCCTATACGACGGATTATAAGGTAGGTAAAAAGGGAGTGTCAATGAACCTGCCGTTGCAATGCAACCTGCTGTTCTCCTGCCCCACAGTCATGATTGGCATGGGGTTTCCTTTCGAGCAGAATACAAAAAAGCCTATTCCCAGTAGGAATAGGCTTTCTTGTCTCAAGTCTTCAATCGAAAGGCACGCTAGGAATTAATTGATGAAATCAGACCCCGGCCGCGGTTCTTATTCCGGAATGCGCGGCTCGGGCTGTTTCGGTCTTCTCCACGCAAGCACACGTAAAGAAACAGATGAGTTCCCCGTGGTCTTCTTCCAACTGTCATAGAAGCGACCCCAGGTGTAGTATTCCTCACGATTCTCAAACGAGTTATAAACCCTCACCGCACTGCCGTTTCCATTCGTGCCCAGAACCTGGAGCACCGTCACCCAGTGGGGGGTGCCTCCGCCTGATTGGAGAAGGCCGCTTGTTGAGTTGAGATCGACCAGAGCCACCACAGCCCGACCGAGACTTAGCTCATCGGCTAGATTTTCCGGGGTGGTCTGGCCGGCATCATAAGAGGCCTCCCAGCCATATTCTATGAAGAAATCTCGAAGGTGATACCAGTAACTTGTGTCATTCGTTTGGAGTATAACAGCACCGCCGTCGACTTCGCTGAAAACGCCCAGCCCCTCAGGGATCGTGTCCCCAACAGCACCAATCACGGCGAGTTCGCCGCACAGATTAACGTGTTTGTCCGGATAAAGACCTGGATTCTCCCATCCCCACTCCCCCGCCAGCTCCTCTAACCGGAAGTATTGGGCCGCATCGGCGCCATCAGCAGTGTAGTCTGACCAGGGCCTGCGTCCTCCTCCGAATCCGTTGGGAAGCATGGGAAATCGTGCCATCGAATAGCCTGATTCTCCTGGAAGGTCATCCAGGAAGATCTTGAACTCGTCTCTGTATGAGCTGTCGATGGAGGCGTGATGGTATGCAGTCAGCCCGTCCCTGAATCTGTCCCACGTCGCATAAATCTCGTCTAGACGCTCTTCGAGTGGCTCGCAGGGAGGGAGCCTGTGAAACATCTCCTGAACGACCCATTGGGGAATGCCCCGAGCCTCGACATGGGTCCACCTGTTTACCATGGTATCGACTGGTTCCGTGATCTTCTCTCTGATCGGCTTTTCAACCTCATAGTGGTTGGTGAAGGCCACCCTCCTCGTCCTGAGAGGAATCCAGACCGGGAGGTTCTCGTAGTTGTAGACCGGGTAGGGCTCCATGAAGGTCTCTCGGACCCTTTTGGTGATACGATCCCGGATGTTTTGTTTCACCCACTTTTTGACTGGTTCGAACCAACTGCTGACTTTTTTTACCAGTTTACCCAGCCAGGTGCGCTCAAACCAGGTTTTTACCTTGCGGACCCATGTCGTCACTGGTTTCATTATCGTTCGGACAACAGTGATCACCTTATCCACCCACCTGAGCTTGAATCGGTAAGCGGTGTAGGGGGGCACCCTTTTCTTCTCCGTGCCCCACCGGCCAGTGCCCGGAACCGGTTCCTCTCTGTAATCGGTAAAGGGCACCCTGACGGTTTCGGTCCCGAGAGTCTCATAGCGGCCCGTCCACTTGTCGTAAGTCTCGCAGAAGGGGACCATCACCAACACCTCTTGGGCGCCCCCTTTGTCGAGACCCAGGAATGGAATGGCCAGAATCGAGATGAGTATGACTGACACGAGAACCAGGATTCTGATGCATCCTGCCATGGTTGCCTCCTGAAGTTCTTCCGAAACCAAAAAGCGGGTCACCCCTGTCGCAACCCGCGCGTCTCGATAGAATTTTGAAGCCAGATCACGGATGCGTGGAGGTCTCCCCAGATTGGACCTTCAGTTTTCCGTCTTACCCACAAAGACTAGATCGGCTTTCTGAAAGCCTTCATTTTATCAAATTAAGCGTCCCTGTCAAGAAAAATCGATTGTTATTTCAGACTCTTACAACATTTGACACCATTTGCCTCCTCCGCTTTGGAATTTACTCCTGGCCCTGCCTTTCTCCTTTGGTCTTTAGGTTTTTATCCTGACCCCTGACTCCCGGCCCCTGTTCTTAATCCTTTTTCCTTTTGCCTTTATCCTTCTTTTCTATTCTGACTCCTGCCTCCTGTCTTCTGACTTCTGTCTTCTTATCCTCCCCCTGAGGATTGCGATCTTATGGATTGTTTCGTTACAATAAAGTATTGACAGGTCACCATTTCGCCGTTGATTTGATGACCTAAGTCAGACCAAAATGTTCTTTCTGTTTAATCCCTTCTCCCTGGACAATCCGGTTGAAACTTGATTGTGCATCGTGGAGTTGGCATAGCGTGGGCGATATCGACAGGGTGAAAGGGATTTTCCTTTAAAATCGGCAGGTCCTTGATCATGGAGGTCCTTTGGCCCTAGATGGCCCGTCAAGAGACGAACTCTAAACTAGTTATGGAATCGGCTTGATGCAAGGTTTCAAGGAGGGAATAAATGAGAAGAGCTCTTTGCTTCGGAGTTTTGATCTTTGCGGCGCTTTTGTGGTTCGGAAATGACGTTGCTCATGGAGATGGGCAAAACCTGTTCTATATCGAACGAAGCATCAACAGAAACATTGTGAGATATGATGTTGATACCACCGAAGACGGTAACTTGGTAGGGACGGCCCCTGTATTTGCCTATTGGATATTGGAAAATGGAGAAAGGTCTGAACTCAGCATGATTCAAAGAAAGTACGCTTATGGCATACAGTCCCAGGAGCGGCTCGGGCTCAATCGATACCGGATTAACCTATCGGCCCTGGCAGAGAGGGAGATTACAGTTCAAAGAACCGATGAGGGCTATAGAGCATTCATACTCATCGATGGGAGACAAGGCATTCTTGAGAGAATATATGTCGAATGCGTTGCAGGATTGTCAGGCTTTCCCAAAGTCATTCACGTTGACCTGTTTGGCCGGGACGGACAATCAGCTTTTCCACTGACGGAGCGTATCCTTCCCCGTAGGCACAGCTAGCCTGAATTCTTCACTAAACTCTAGGATTCGTGAAGCACCACCGCAGCAAATTGAAAATCATTGCTTCAGGTTTCGACTTGGTACTGCCCATCCGCTCAAGGCTCGCCTTGAGGAGACTCGAAGGGCTAGCCATTTCAGAAGCCTTGGCACTTCAGCGGTCTGTCATTGGACAGGTCCACACCCATTTCACGCCTCACTCTTTTTGCCTTTTGCCCCGAGGTTCTTTATTCTGATTCCTGCTTTTCGTCCTGTATTCTTTAACGTTGAACCTTTGTCCTTTTGCCTTTATCCCCCGTTTTTATCCTGTCTCCTGTTTTTATCCCTTATCCTTTATCCTTGATCCTTTCTCCTTCTTTCTTATCCTCCAACCTAACGCCTCCCGCCTTTTAGTCTTTCCCATTCTGTCTTCTGACTCCTGCTTTGCGACCTCCGATCCCCGCTAACTGATCTTTTGGCACCCCAATTGCTAAATCCTAATCCCGAGTGTGCATTCTCAGAGTGAATTTCCAGCGAAAGCTGGTAAGGATTTTGTTTTGGATTGGCCGCTCACAAATCCAAAACAAGTATTCTCCGTGTCCTCTGAGGACTCTGTGAGAGATAACAGAGGATTTTCACGAATAGGTCTAGGGGGTGCGTTGTCGAGCGAGGAGAACCAGCCCATGGGGAAAATCAAGAATGCAGTAAGATATCAAAAACTGAGATGCCGGAGCCACCCGTCCCGCAGGGCAACTTACCGGTGCGATAACTGCGGAAGGTTCTATTGCAAGCAGTGTGTAAAAGGGCAGGGCTTCGACAGGGTATTTTGTGCAGAGTGTGAATTGGCGGTGGCAGATTTTCTCGATCTGATTTGATTCCTCCGAGGGTTCTCGGGAAGCGCAAAGCAGGGGAGGGCAATAACAAACTCACTACTGATCTCCTCCGGTGAATTGTCAGCTTATAGCTAAGCGCTCACAGCTAATAGCTTTCTGAATAAAGTCTCTCGCCGAGTATTAGCTAATAACTATGCGCAAATAAAAGTCTTTCTGTGAGTTGTTGCTACCAGCTAAGCGCTAATAGCCAACGGCTTCTTGAATAAATTCAGCCCCGGGGATGGCAATTTGAAAAACAAGATCCTAGTGATTCGATGGGTAGGGAGGAGAGAGAAATGAAGAAGATAGCTATTTCACTGGTCTTTGTGTGTCTGTATTTTTTCGGCATGTCATTAGGGGACAAGGTGTATGCCGGACAGTATCACATCAAAAGCATGGACTTTGATGGGGATTGTGTGAAGATTGTCTACGGAACTACTGAGGACGACTCTCGTGACGGTGGTCACCTCGAGGTCCTAACGTATACGTGGAGCTCAAAATTGGAGAAATGGCACAAGGTCCATGATACCGCCCATGGAGTAGGTGGTCTCAGAAGCGGGAAGAAATACTATAAGGAATTCTGCGACATCGGGCTACACAGGGGGAGAGTCAAAGTTATTGTAAAGATCTACCACAACCGAAGACTGGAAGACAGGGCTGGCGAAGTATTCGATATGGATCAAGACGACTCTTAAACACTGGGAAGACTTTTCTATCGCGTACTCGATGATGTCCACAGATGACCGAGCGCACGAATGTCCAGTGCGCACAGTGAGTTACCCCTCACAAAGCGTTCATGAAATCCTGGAATCTTCCCTGCCTGGTGGGCGTATGCCTGTCGGAAAAGACGAAGGTTCGAAAGGAAAATCAATAGTAATCTCTCCCCCGAGTTTTGGCTAACAGGCAACCGCTTCCAGCTAATAGCTCTCTGAACAAAGCCTGACCCCGGCATCAGTCGTTCCTTTTTTGCTGATCCCTGACTCCTGACCCCCGATCCCTGTCTTTCATTTTTTGCATCCACCTTCTGTCCTCTAACCTCCAACGCCTTTTCCCTTTACGGGATCATTCCTGCTATTTGATTGGATCGACTCTGCGGTGCTGGCCGGGACCGCTTTTTGAAGCCTTTCTTACCATCCCGTCTCCCGTTAGGTTTGGAGACGGCCTCGAGGTTGGGGATGCTGCCATGCCACACGGGATCGATACGGTTCTTCCTGAACAGGGATTTCAGGATCTTGAATTCCTGATTTGTCACAAAGGTCATAGCAATACCTGACCGCCCCATTCTCCCGGTTCTTCCTGTCCGGTGCGTGTAGGATTCCAGGCCGGCAGGATAGTCGAAATTAATCACATGACTGACATGGCTGAAGTCGAGTCCGCGACCGGCAAGGTCCGTGGCAACCATGAAGGTAATTTCATTTCGGCGAAAACGCTCGAAGATCGATGTTCGTTTCGATTGGTCCAGACCACCATGGATATACCCGATCGATCTAAATCTTCCTTTCAACTTTCTTATCAGATTCTCACCGCGAATTCGTGAATTGCAAAAGATGATGGCCTGGGAGATCTTCTCCTTTTCTAGGTATTTGATCAGGGCGCTGAGCCGATTACGTCGCTCCGTATACTGAAAATGGTGAGCGAGGCTCTGCGGAGCCACCTGTTCCTTATTCAATTCCACTCTGATGGGGTCTGTCAGATAGGCCCTGACCAATCGATAGATCTTTTCAGGCATCGTCGCTCCAAAGAACAATGTCTGGTGCTTGTGGATGAGACAGGACAGGATAAAGTCGATATCTTCAATAAAACCCAGCTTCAGCATCTCGTCCGCTTCATCCAGAACCACCGTACGAACACGAGACAAGTCAATCGACTCGGTATGATATAGGAAATCGATCAATCGTCCAGGTGTCGCGACGAGGATATGGACCCTGTCCGCTAGTTTTGCTCTTTGAACCTCCATCGAGAATCCGCCAAAGATGGCAAACGGCACGACATCCCTGAAACTCGAAATTCTATCGATCTCTTCCACATATTGAAGTGCCAGCTCACGGGTAGGGACCAGGATGAGGGCCTGGATGGCATTCACCGAAGGATCGATCATCTGGACCAGTGGAATACCGCAGGCCGCTGTTTTGCCTGAGCCGGTCTCTGCCCGGGCCAAAAGATCCCCGCCGCTCAGGATAGGAGAGAGAGTTTTTTCCTGGATGGGTGTCAAATCCTGATAACCCATGTTGGTCAAGGCCTTCAGAATCTCTGGCCTTAAATCTAGTTCTGAGAATTTCATTTTCAATCCTTAGGTAACTCGGTCGATAGTGAACAGAGTTATCCCCTTCATTTTTTAGGCCAAACCAATGATTTCCTCGATTTCACACGACTTGCGGGCAAGCAATGACTAGATCACGAAGAAATGAGTTGGAAGGCTCGGTATGAAAATTAACTTTTTAAAACCTCAACAAAAAAGCCCGTAAAGAAGTTGTCTAGAGTTCTTTACGGGTTTTCGTTTCGCTGCCAAAAAGACTCCATGCAACAAATAAACTATAACCTTCTTTTCACGTAAAAGCAAGAAACATAATCAGTCGTCTCCAAAGCGGCGAGGAGATTCCACATGTCGATTCCATCAGCCTGATATCTCATGAATCCTCGCTCCCCCCTTTCTCCTTGTTTTTCTATCCTCCAACCTCCATCCTCTAACCTAACGCGTTTTCTCTTCTTCTTCTGACTCCTGACACCCGCCAACTGTTTTTAATCCTTTCTCCTTTAACCTTGAACCCTTCTCCTTTGTCCCCCGCTTCTAACCCTGCCCCTACCTCAGAAAATCGGTGATGCCATGCCGTCTCGATCGATTTTCCAGGGGGTCCAGGCCAGTGCGAATGTCCCCACGGAAATGTCTGCCTTCCTTGGACGGATGTGGACCTCCTCCAGCTCGAGTATATCTACGTCAAATTCATCCTGAAGTCTGGCAGTCCAGGAATACAGGAATAGGGGACGTTGTTGAATTTGTTGACTTACTCTCAAAGTGACCGTTTGGAGGCCTTAGAATTCGCCGAAGTGGAAACGCCGAGATGGAATCCCCTTTCTGCCAAAGGGATCGAGAATACCTCAAACAGTTCATCCAATATCTGACAATTCACGCCGGAATCAAGCCCGCGATGGCTCCCGAGAAATCAACGAAGCACTGGGGCATGCCTGCTGGGTTATCACC
>CAYGBK010000004.1:0-30499 GCA_964348095.1 uncultured Thermodesulfobacteriota bacterium
CGTTCTCGATCAACTCAACCAGGGAAAAGGGAACGACCGTCCAGGCCGTGTGGAAGCCATAAAGCGCTACGTGAAACATTAGACTTTGCCCAAGAGGCAATTGAGGTAAAATGATGTAAGTATTTGATAAATAAACGAAATCTTTGTTCTTTTTTTCTTGACAACTTTCTCCAACTTGCTAAGATGGACGTGTCGGCAGAACCAAACAATATATAAACGCGGGAGAGTCGCGGTCTGCATTGGGGGGGCGGATCTAAGGCAGCGGCATGGTGTCGTCAGCGAGAGCCGAATTGCCGGGCAGGCGATTTAGCTTTTTCTATCAGAACGGGGGAGCGAGTATTGCTCGATGCGGGCTCGTGGGGGGGGCAAATAATGGAGAAGAAGATCCAGGGCTTTCATCATGCGGGTGCAGAACTCCGTGACACCGTCCAATACTTGGGATTTTCGACATCCAAGGTCTCCAGGAAAGCAAACGAGCGCAGCGTGGCGAGTCGAAGTATCAATTCTGCGGTCATCCCTTCCCCGATATCGAACGTTCTCAACCGATCCTGGACCTTGAGTCTATAGCACAGACCGTAAGCTCATTAGAGGGTCCGCGTGCAATGATGGATGGGAAGACAAAGTCCCTCATGAAATCGAATCAAGTGATATGGGTTGCGGTCGGGCTAATAACTGGTACTTCGGCCATCGCCTCGGCCACCATTTGATTGAAAGTCTTTACCATAACTGTACCCTCCTTTCTTAAAGAACAGTTAATAGGTCGTGAATAATTATCTCGGGATGGCTGCGCTTTGATTCAATTCCCTGTGGTTGTCCCGTGGCGAGTCAACGATTTGTTAAAAAGAGACGTGATCCCCCTTTTGTTTCATGTTCATGACAGATTTGATGATCCCTTTGGCAATGGCCCGACTTTGACGGTCTTTGAGTAAGAGACCTGCCTGGAAGTGGCTGGTATTCCGCGCCAGCTCGCTTACCCGATACCACCTGACACTTCCCCTGATTAACCAGGTTTTTTCCCTGGAATCTGTGAGGGTTAGTTCCAGTTCGAAAGGTGAATCATCCTCTATGTCTTCAGGGAATATCTGACAGACATCAATTAGATCCAATCGGGAATCGATGAGCGCCCCCTCGTATGATACGTTGCGAAGTGTTCCTCCCACCCCCATCTTCCTAATCTCAGATACGTGGTGAAAGTCTGGGTTCAAGTTGAACCGAATCGGAATCCTTGTCCGAAGCCGAGAGTGTTTTCTTCTCTCCTCTTTTTTTGCGAGGTTCATATTTTTTGACCACAACCGATACTCTTCGATACCGGCCCGAGCACCAGAAGAAGATTAGGTCGTTAATGTATCGGATTAATCATCTAATGTCAATTGGTGTAAAGAGGAAGTCCCAGCGGGTCTTGAATTATCGTTTCAGAATGAAAGATTTTTTGTCGTTGTGCTTGGTGGAGAGGGGGCAAGTCTGGCCGTGACCCTTACTCAAAAGCGAAACAGGTCTTTTGATCTCGTCTTGTCTCCCACGGCTCATCACATAGTGCGATGCATCCGGTTACCCTGTTCTCGGTAGTATTGGCACGAGGAATTTCGCATCATATACATCGACT
The DNA here is from genome assembly GCA_964348095.1 of uncultured Thermodesulfobacteriota bacterium. Classification (GTDB taxonomy): domain Bacteria; phylum Desulfobacterota; class BSN033; order WVXP01; family WVXP01; genus WVXP01. Next base: position 1,604 of record CAYGBK010000004.1, read on the forward strand.
GAGAATCGAGGGCAGAGGGGGCGCCTTTTGATGGACTGCTTTTTTTTCGCTTCAGGGGTGCGCCTTCGGCGAGAGAGCGCGGGGCAACATGAGGACCGACGTAAGGATGCATGCCCCTGCCGCTGAGAGCACGATGAACAGGCTGTCGAAGCCCCAGTGCTCGTGGATATATGCGATGAGGGGTACCGAGGAGGCCATGACCGAGAAAGTCACGATATAGCGGAAGGCGTAGACGCGGCTTCGCCACTCGCTTCGTGTGATGCGGCCGATCAGCACGTCGTTGATTGGAATTTGACCAAAGACCGCGAGCATGAAGGCGATGGAGACGACGAGCGTGCCCCAGCCGGTGAGCCCGAGCATCATTCCGAAAAAAATAGCCTGGAGTGCGGCCACGAAGGCGAACACCAATTTGATGGAATAGCGGTCCACTAGGTATCCAACGGCGAGCTGGCCAAAGGCACCCATGGCGAACACGACGAAGGCGTACCAACCGACAAGGGTCGCCGACACCGCCATGCCCGCGATGCGCTCGTCGAAGACCTTGGGCAGGGCGAAGGTTGTGCTCTGGAAGACGAGCCCTCCAACCGCTGTAGAAAAGAAAATGATAAAGAATACACGGCCGAGTAGGCGCCTGTCCATCGCTACGGAACGTGCAACCGTCGTGGGCGCGACACGGTCTCGAACCTTTTCAGCGGCCGCATCACGGTCCGCGCGCAGGAGCCCGGCGTAAACGATCCCGGTCGCGATTGACACGATTCCGGGCCAGACGAAGGCAGAGCGCCACCCGCCATAATCGATGAGAAACCCTGTGAGGAGCGCCGCGCAGGCCACCCCCATGTTACCGAAAATCCCGTTGATGGCAAGGGGCACACCCATGTTCTCCCGTCCCTGGACTATCAGGGCGAGACCGACGGGATGATAAATGGCCGCAGAGAGCCCGATGGCGAAAAGGCCAATTCCGATCTGGAACCGGGTCTCCGCGAGGGCGGTGAGGATTGAGCTCACACCGATGCCGATGTAGAAGACGAGCATCATGCCCTTACGGCTCCACTTATCGGCAAGCCAGCCTGCAGGCACCGCGCACACGCCGAAGGCCACGAAGCCAGGTGTGGCATACGGAATGAGTTCCCCATAGCTTATTCCCCATTCGTGCGAGAGGGAGAGCGCCGCCACCGTCGCAAAAACCAACATAAACAGGTGGGTATAGAAGTGGCCGATGCATAGAAAAACGAATTGGATTCGATCTGACACGGCTCCCCCGATATCCTTCGAGCGCTAGTATGCCCTGACTTAAGAAGCAATTCCCCATCTCCTATACCTGTGATGAGAAGATAAAATCAAGCCCTTGGGGTTCGTCCGTTTCTTATCAGAGCCTGATGAAATGTAAAAAAGAGATGAAGCGATTGGTGAGCCAGCCGACCTCGGTAAGAGGGCCCGGCTGATCTATCGACGGGAAATCGAATCCGCATGAACCACGAACCGGTCTTTTTCCTGAACTATATCAGTTCCGAAGGCATCTGAGAGACGAACGACCCGCTCTTTGATGCGAGTGAAATCTGGCCCCTTGGCTCGGTTGACCTGCATCTCGTCGATCAGCAAAGGAATCAATTCGATTCGTTGGGGTCCTCTCGGCGTGACCGTGATGAGAAATAGCAGTTGCTGATCGTTCCTCAGCACCGGGTCAACATAGTAGTCGTCTATTAGCTCACCCGTATCATACAAGATCGGTTTTCCCTTATAGATTTCGATACCCTGGAAGATATGTGCACTGTGCCCATGGAAGATGTCGGCTCCGGCATCCATGACGGCGTGAGCAAATTCAACGAACTTCCGGGTGGGTTCCTGGCGCATGTTTGGACCCCAATGGATAGAGAAGACTACAAGGTCCGCACCGTCGTCTCGGGCAGATTGGATTGCTTTGCCTATCCGTTGGAAATTCTTCTTCTTCACGTTGACTTCTATTATGTTTGTCCCTGGTGAGTTGATTCCTGCTCCATATTCGCGAAAATGGTCGGCAAAGGCCACCACCCCAATCTTAATCCCTCCAGCCTTAAGAAATGCAGGCTTGGCGGCTTCGGTAAGATCCTTTCCCGCCCCCGCATGGGCAATGCCGTTCGCGTCGAGATGTTGGATAGTTTCAAGCAGTGCTTCTTCTCCGAAATCCATGGCGTGGTTATTCGCAATTGAGAGGTAATCGATACCTGCCAGGGTCAGCGCTTTGACGGCCCCGGGCTGAGCCCTGAAGTAAAAGACCCTACGGGGCCGAAAGGGCTCGCCTTTTTTGGCGATAACACACTCAAGGTTGGCGAAGGTCAACGCCGGCTCCTGCAAGAGGGGCAGTACATCTCCCCAGATGTAACGGGGCCCTTTCTCCTGGATCACCTGATCGACCAGGCGCCCCAGCATCACATCACCGCCAAAGCCTAGCGTAATCGTCACGTCTTTCTCCTTCGATTTTACCGAGTCATGTGGCGCTGGGTCTTCGGTTTGCGACGCCCCGATTGATAGTGAGTTGGCTCCGAAACTCAGGATGATCAATGTGATGACCCAAATGATTCGCTGAATTTCCCTACCCTCCGAGTCTCGATGGAACACGTCCTTCTGGACACATCATATCACGCATCTGGATATGGTATGTTTTCTGAAACATCAAAGCAAATCGTCCGGGGGTCGAGGGACTCCACGAAATCCAGAGTCGAATTCGGGCTGTCGTCTGATGAGAATGCGAAGGTTTGTCCAATTCCTGAAAACAGCGGACCTCCCGGGGGCCAAACTGGTACACTATGAGTTCCTGCCGGGCCGTCCCGCTCAGCAAGGTCGATTGAGCCCGCCATTGGCGCAGCCGTTGCGGGCAGCGCTCAGCCGCCTGGGGATTACTCACCTCTATGAGCATCAGGCGAGGGCAATCTCCTATTGCAGAAAGGGCAGGAACGTGGTGGTTGCCACTCCGACGGCTAGTGGCAAGTCCCTCGTCTACAATCTGGCACTGATGGAGCTGTTGAGCCGAGATCCAGGGGCGCACGGCCTCTATCTATTTCCACTAAAGGCTCTGGCTCAGGACCAGCTGCAGGCCTTTGTGGCTTTGAATGAGGCTTTACCAGAACAGGAGCGGTTGGGAGCGGCTATTTACGACGGTGATACCCCGCCCGCCGCGCGCCGCCGTATCAAGAATAATCTACCCCACCTCATCATCTCCAATCCGGATATGCTCCATCTCGGCCTCCTTCCCTATCATCAGAAGTGGGAGGTTTTCTTTCGGCGCCTGCGCGTCGTGGTGGTGGACGAGGTCCACACGTATCGGGGTGTCTTTGGTTCACATATTGCGCAGGTATTTCGTCGGTTGCGACGGGTATGTCAGTTCTACGGATCGAATCCCCTTTATGTTCTTCTTTCTGCCACCATTTCAAATCCAGGAGACTTTGCAAGCCGGCTGACTGGCATGACGTTCGAGACGGTAGATCAGAACGGTGCACCACAAGCCGGGCGTCATTTCTTCTTTGTCAATCCGGACCTGAGCGCCACGACGGTCGCTGCCCGGCTCTTTGTTGAGGCACTCCGGAAGGGTCTCAAGACGATCGCCTTTACCCAGGCTCGCAAGCTCACCGAGATTCTTCATATGACTGTGACCCAGACTGCCCCTGACATCGCGTCCGGAGTGAGCTCATACCGTGCTGGTTTTCTTGCCGAGGAAAGGCGTGAGATCGAACAGAGACTGGGCTCGGGTGCCGTGACCGGGGTTATCTCAACGAGTGCCCTGGAGATGGGAATTGATATCGGTGGCCTGGATGCTTGCATTCTCGTCGGATATCCGGGGACCATTATCGACACGTGGCAGAGGAGCGGGAGAGTGGGCCGCGGCGGTCGGGAGTCTGTGGTCATTTTGATAGGCCAGCCTGACGCTCTCGACCAGTATTTCATGAGGAACCCCGATGATTTCTTCAGTCGTCCTTTTGAGGCGGCAGTCGTCGACCCGGACAATCCAGATGTCCTGGATGCCCATCTCCCATGCGCAGCAGCCGAGATACCGCTCAAAGAGACGGACGATGCCTATGGTTCGAGCGGTCTTTTGACAGCCAGGGCATCCGTGCTTGAAGCCCAGGGCGAATTGCTGCGAAGTGCGGCGGGGGAGAAGTGGTACGCTGGTCGCCCCCACCCTGAGCGAGAGGTGGACATCCGTAGCGTTGGCCCAGGATACACGATTCTCTGGAAAGATCGAAAAGAAGTGGTGGGGACCAGCGACGGGGTGCGTGTTTTCAGGGAATGTCATCCTGGGGCAATCTACCTTCACCGTGGGCAGCAGTACCTGGTCACTGGGTTGGATCTTCAAGGACGAAATGCCTTTGTTAGGCCCACAGCAGCTCGATACCACACCCGGCCCCTCAGCGACAAGGAGACAGAGATTCTTCAGGTTTTGAAGAGTCGGCCAGTAGCCAATTTTCTCGTTCGCCTGGGCCGATTGCGAGTCACCGAGCAGGTGGTCGGTTACGAGAAGCGAAAGTTTTTTAGCGGTGAACTCTTGGATAGAGAGGCTCTGGATCTGCCGCCGCAGCGCTTCGAGACTGTGGGACTCTGGATCGAGATCGAGGATGTCATCCGGGGGATGGTAGAGGGGCGGAATCTCAATCTCATGGGTGGCATGCACGCCCTGGAACACGCGTTGATCGGTATGTTCCCTCTTTTCGCCCTCTGTGACCGCAACGACATTGGCGGGATTGCGATGCCCCGTCACGCACAGCTACAAAAGGATGCGATATTTGTCTACGACGGCACCCCGGGGGGAGTGGGGCTTTCGGCGCGGGGTTTTGAAATGGTGAACGAACTATTGAGAAAAACCGCACAGCTGATTGCCTCGTGTGCCTGCGATGATGGCTGTCCCTCCTGTATCCACTCCCCAAAATGTGGTTCTGGAAACAAACCACTGGATAAGAAGGCGGCCCTGCTTCTTGTTCGGACACTCCTTGGCGAAGTGGCCCTGGAGGTAAGGCTGAAGGAACAAGAAAAACTTGCGCCCCCCAAAGACCAACATGACAGGTTAATCTCAGGCGAATTCGAGCCGGCCGTTGCCTACCTCGATCTTGAGACCCAGAGACTCGCCGACGAGGTGGGCGGCTGGGGCAACGTCCACCTGATGAAGTTGGCGGTGGCAGTTCTGTATAATCAGCGTTCTCAGCGTTTTGAGGTATTTACGGAGGACCATGTGGAGGCGTTGATCGACCGGCTGCAAACATTTGACCTTTTGGTGGGCTTCAATATCAAAAGGTTTGATTACCGGGTGCTGGCAGCATACACGCCATTTCGCCTGGACAGGCTTCCAACCTTTGATATTCTCCAAGACATCCGCGGGCGGCTCGGGTTTCGTCTCAGCCTGGACCATTTGACTGAACAGACCCTGGGCAAGTCGAAAACGGCCGACGGCGTTCAGGCGGTGAAGTGGTTTCGGGAGGGTAACCTTGAGGCAGTCGTCAAGTACTGCCGGGCCGACGTGACCATGACGAGAGAACTCTTCGAGTTCGGTGTGAAAAAGGGCTATCTGATCTATCAAACCCGACAGAGACGGGCAGTTCGGTTGCCTGTGAACTGGAACGTTGAGGAGATTATTCGCGAAATTTCAGGAACGAACGGGGACTGATGGCTGATTGTGGTTTTTGGTAATGGCCTGTGGGTGATGCTAAACAAGTTGCTTGGATCTGGCCGCCGTTAGCTCGGTCCGGTTTCTCATCCGTGAATGGATTTCGAGCCTTTCCAGGGATAGTTTGATGACGTCCCTGGCCAGTTTCTTCTTTGTCGTATAATCCTTGAAAAAAGCCTTGACTTCATCTTCTCGTCCAATCCCGGCAAGCGGAACAATTGCTTCGATGACCCTTTCGTAATGCATCGGGTGAAACTGCTCAAGCTCCGCCAGGTTGGAGACATACCAGTCCCACATATGGTTCACCGCGTGGGGATTTGAAGCCAGAGAGGCGATGGGTATGAATCTGTTTCGGCTCGGTACTTTTTCTAGAACATATTGCTGGGCCTTCTGGATGGAAGTCCCGTCGCGAAAGCACCCCAGAGCAATCAGAATATTCATCCGTTCATGCTCACTCTGAGAGGCGTGGAGCTTTTGATCGAACCAGGCAAAGGCATCGGCCTGGCCGTTCAGGGCGCCGACGCGCAAAACGCTTTTCAGGATGTCCTGGTGGATGGCCTTCCCGCTGATTAAGGATTCGAATTTCTCAAGGGTAAATGTTTCGACCGTGCTGGAACCGTAGAGGACGGCGTGCCATATGATGCGGTCTCTCAGGAGGGAGACGGAGTGTTTTTCGTCTGGTTTTGGGTCTAGACCGATTTCTGTGAGGACTTTCTCAAAAAGGGATTTTCCGATGGACGCTATCCTCACTTTGTTGATGTCCTCCACAACCAGGAATAATTCGAACAGGTTGCCGGCCATGCTGGAAAGGGGCAAGAAAGCGTCTTCGTTTTTGTAGTTCGATAAGAAGTCCAAATACTCGTTGATGGACACATCTCCCCGTTTTACGAGTGCATAGAGATCGTTTTGGAGGCCCCATCTGTCTTCTGTACTGAGAGTCTTGTTCGACGCCCTCTTTCCGAGATCATGGCGGGCGTCTCTGCTGTTGTACTTGACTCGGTAGAATCCGTTCCGGTCGGCGTTGACCAGGTAGGCGACCGCCTCCGGATCGATGTCGATCTGCTCGCTTCCCTTTTCAAGAAGCGTGGTTGTCGATTTTGAGTCACCATCGTCATAAAAGAACCTGATCGTCACCGGGATGAGCCAACGCTGCTTTGACTTGTTGGGAATATAGGTAAACCGCCCCTGCTTGAGGATGAGTTTCTCGCCGCATCTTTCCACTTCAACAATTGGAAAACCGGTTTGCTCAATCCAGCTTTTCATCATCTTGGTAATTGGTTTCTCTGAGACGCCCTCAAGGGCCTCCCAAAGATGGTGACTCGATGCGCATCCATATTTGTGTTCCCTGAGATAGCTCCTCAGTCCATCCCTGAAGCTGTCTCTTCCAACGTATCTTTCAACCTGCCTCAGAATACTGCCCCCCTTGTTATAGAGGATTGGCGCAGTGCTCGCATTTATGGCTACCCGGCCCTTTCCAGGGAGCTCGATGGGAATCGTCTCCTGGAGGGCGTCTCTCTCGAGGGCTTCCTCGGTCTGGTTCTGTAGGAATTGGTCCCAGATTCCCCATTCTGGGCGGTAATGGGAGACAATGCCATAACTGAAATAGGTGGCAAAGCTTTCATTGAGCCAGACATACTTCCAGTCAGAAGGGCTTACGAGATTGCCGAACCACTGATGAGCGACCTCGTGAGCAATGACCTCGCATATCCTTTCTTCGCCTGCCCTTGATGTAATTCCTGGATAGTGGAGAAGTAGATTCTCCCTAAACGTTATGGCCCCCCAGTTTTCCATTGCCCCGAACGCGAAGTCCGGAATGGCGATCAAATCGAGCTTTGGAAGGGGGTACTCTATCCCGTAATAATCGTCACAGAAATCCAGAGATTTCCTACCAAAGTCGAGGCCAAAGCTGGCATACGCTGTCATTCCGGGCGTGGTTGCCACACGAATCACCACATCCTGGAAGTCCTCGATAAACTCAAACTGTCCGACACCGAAAAACAGCAGATAGGTGGACATCTTTGGTGTCTGTTGGAATTTGATGATTCTCTTTCCATTGTCCAATCGGTTTTCTTCAATTACAGGTCCGTTAGATATCGCCACGAGTCCTTTCTTGAGAATCATTTCAACGTCAAATGTTGCCTTCTTGATTGGATGATCAAAACAGGGAAAGGCCCTTCGGGCATCACTTTCTTGAAACTGTGTCACTGCAATTTGTTTCTTCTCGCCCCCGGTCATGTATCCGCTTCGGTAGAATCCGACCATCTTGTCATTGATCAATCCCTCGTACTCGATCTTCAAAAGGATCTTCCCAACCAGTTTTTTTGGTAGAGAGATTCTTAGCCTCTGCTTTTTCGGTTCAACTCGAAACAGGCAATCCATAAAGCCCTTGTCGATGCTGACCTGGCAGCTATGGATGTCCAACTCCAGGGCGTTCAGGGATATTTCATTTACCGGTTCGACGGCGTCAATCAGAATTTCTATTCTTCCTCGGAAATTGAAACGGACCAGGTCCGGTTCGAGAGCGATCTTGTAGTTGAGTGGGACGACAGTCTTCATTTTCTCTCCTGTAAACTGAAACAGCTCGGGTCAGGAGAAGATCAGATCGGGCGTGGCCGAAAACCGTCTTCGTTGGAGGGGAACCCCTTCAGGCCTTGGATCAGAACCAACGGCCCGGGCATTCGAGGTGTTATCTATTATTTGCCGGCAAACAGGTTGTACAGCCAGGCAAAAACCAATCCGCATATGCCGCCATCGACAAGGGCATACAAGGTTCCGACGATCACCTCGCCGATAGATGGGGTGGCCTGATAGCCGGGATAGATGGAAGCCACTATTTGTAAGAAACCCCCGCCGTACCCTGACCAAATCAGGTTTGCAAGGCCGACTAATAGCACCGCCAATCCCCAGAGGATGCCTGCTGCGAAAGCCAAAGCTTTGACGTTGAGTTTCATCGTTCCCTCCTTAATCTTGGGTCTTCTCAGAGTCTGAAACCTGGATCGACCACCTTCCTACTGCCCTGTTTACCCCAAACTGTTGATAATTGTCAATCGTCGTCCTGAATGAACCGGACTACGGGCATGATAGTGCGGTCTTTCAGATGGTATAATCACCAAGAAAGGCTTTTTTCCGACGTCGTTTCGTCTCATATCGGTTGAAGAAGAGTCACATCTCAGCACCGCCGTATTTGAGAGGAGGGGTTTTCGTGGGTGATCTGCGTAGAAAGGCTGTGCCGCATGGCTCACATGAAGAAGGGGCTGCGGGAGAATTTGACGTTCACCGTGCGTCGTTGAGAGACAAGGACCTCTTCGAACCCTTTGCTGTCAAGGACACGGTCCCGTTGAAAGAGGCTCTCGCCAACGGTGAAGTGCGGGGGGAGACCGCTATCGTGCTGATGGAGAGCGATGGATGCGCTCTTGCCCTTGTGACCCATCAGATGAACTATCACCACGTAGCCCAGGGAGAAATCGACGGCCGACCATGGCTGGTCTCTTTTTGACCGGTGTGCAACAGCGGGGTCAGTTTGTCCCCGGTGGTCGATGGGAAGATCCATCACTTTGGAGCCCGTGGCCTGTACAACGGCCTTTTTTTGCTTGGTGATCAGGAATCTGGTTCGTTCTGGGATCATATCACAGGTGAGTGTGTATACGGCCCGCTGAAGGGCCATCGACTCGACGTCTTTCCGCTGTTACATACGAACGTGGCTCGGGCTTTAGCAAGCCATCCTGACGTGCGCATAGCAATCTCGAAACAATCGCTCATACAAAAGTTCATGTCCTTCGTCATGGAGCGAGGCCGGAGGTCTAGAAAGGGGCTCCTTCCCCCTGGATTCAAAAGGACGATGGGAGAGGAGGACACCCGCCGCCCCCGTATGGACATCGGGCTCTGTGTCTGGACTGGTGCGGCCCACCGCTACTACCCACTGGAACGCCTTCACGAAGTAAACGGTGCGTTAATCGATGAGTTTGAGGGGCGCCGCTTGCTTGTCTACATCGATCCCGTGTCCAAGATACCGACCGCCTCTTACACGGATGCGACTGGATGGAGTTGGCAGGGTGGCGAGCTCCTCCTTGACACAGGGGAAGTTATCCGGGAAGGCACTCTCTTTGGTTCTCAAGGACAGGAAACGGCCATCCGCAGTCCCCTTCAGCTCTTTTCACGATGGTATGGCTGTGCCTATACGTTTCCCGGCTGTGAGATCTATGGAGATTGATCGTCTCAGACTGGGTCCCACTAGAACCGTCGCCCAACACGAATCGACTTCCTTGAGAGACCGACACCTTAACAGCGCGACAGATCAGGCCTTTTGCCTTATCGCCTGTATCAGTCGCGGCATGTTTTTTTTCCACCGTTTTCGGGTGGAGAGATCGGCATATGCTCTTGTTCCAAGTTCTCCGGGGATTTCACCGCCCTTCTTGATTCTTACGGGGATTATCATCCCTTTTTGATTTCTGACTTCTTTCAGGATCGCCATCTTGAGTTCCCGCTTTACCCAGGAGGTAGGGGGTCTCGAATTGAACGATGGGCTGAGACATATCAGGATGATGTCAGCTTCTCGGATGCCTTCTTTCATTTTTTCATCGATATCGTCACCCGGGAAAATCCTCTCACAATCTATCCAAGCTTCGATGTCTTTTTCTTTATGAAGAGTCTTCGTAAGTTTTTCTACCTTGCCCCTGTCGTCGCTGGAATAGGAGATGAATACGAGAGGCATGGGCTCGTTCCTTTCAACATGTGATCGGTCCGAACAGACCTGAGACTTCTTATACAGGAAAATCGTCTTACAATCCACTCAAAACCTGCAGGTATCATCTTCCACGGGTCGAATGGGATCTCCAATAAGGCCTTCGACGGCAAAACGCTCCGATTGACGTTTCATTCGTCAGCGCCCGTGACAGGTCGCATCCCCGGCCGCTTGACAGATAAGCTCAGTCTCCCTAAAATCCAACTGCCAGATGCACATTCCTCTCACACACGAGCGATTGGTGGCGCAGCAAAGGAGGTTTCACATGTCGACCCGATTGATAGACTACTTCAACAGGCGACCGAGGCTTGGCACGCTCAGCACGGCAAGCAAAAGTGGAAAGGTAAATGCCGCGACCTTCAACTCAATTCAAATGATTGACGAGAAAAGGGTCATAATGGGACTTGGCAAGAACCGAAGCTTCAAAAACCTCCAAGAGAACCCCAATGCTGTTTTCTTGATCATGGACCCGGGTAAGACGCTCTCTGACTGGAAGGGAGTCAGGGTCTATTTGAGAATGACAGACTGCCAGACGGCGGGGGACAAACTTGAAACTATCAGATCCCAAATTACGAGAATGGCGGGAGAGGGGGCGGCCAAGATGATCCATGCGGCAGTCAGCTTCGAGGTTCAGGAGATCAGGCCATTGGCAGATTTCGGTCAGGGGTGGGAGCAGTCTATCTAGGCCGAATAGGTGCCATTGACCGCAAAGGCGGCCAGTCGTATCCCATAGATATGTGTCAATATGGAAAAGAAAATCCTCTTGATCGGTAACCCGGTTGCAGGCAGGGGAATGGCCCACAGGGTGATCGCCGAGGTCGTCCACGAGCTGCAGCAACGAGGGTGCACGGTCGAGGCGTTTCTCACCCGCGCTGCCGGAGATGCAAACCATCGGGCTCGAAGGGTCACGCCAGACGTCAGCACGGTAGTCGTTGCCGGTGGAGATGGGACGTTTAACGAGGTACTCAACGGTCTGCCTGATCCATCTGCAATTCCCGTTTCCATGTTTCCACTGGGGACTGCGAATATTCTTGCTCACGAACTTTCCCTTCCGAAAAAGCCAAAAGCTGCTGCCGAGGCTGTTGATCAGGGGCGGGTTCGCTGGCTCGATATGGGCCTCGCGAAGGATCGTCGGTTTCTCATGCTTGTGAGCGCCGGTCTCGATGCGATGGTGTCAAAAGAGATTAGCCAGAGAAGGGGGACGAGGCTTGGGTATCTCGGTTACCTTTTGCCAGTTCTTCGGGTTCTTGCCCGCTATCGTTCCCCTGATTTGAGAGTGACCGTCGACGGAAGGGAAGGGGGGCGAGGGGCGTTTGTTCTCGTGAGCAACACGAGGAACTACGGGGGAATCTTTACTTTTGCTGATCGAGCCCGTTGTGACTCAGGCCATCTTGACGTCTGTATATTCCCCAAAGGTGATTTTTTGGCACTCCTTCGTTACTATTTCGCCGCCTTTCGTGGCAGGCTCTCAATGGAAACAGACGTCACCTATCTTGAGGGCCGGAGCATTCGGATAGAATCGGGGAGACCAATTGCCGTCCAGGTTGACGGAGACCCTTTTGGAACGACGCCGATCGGTATCGACATTATGCCTTCATCGGTGCCGATAATCGTTCCTCACAATGGACATTCTAATACTCGTTGAGCGTCTCCGACTTTAGCCGTGGGTAAGGGTCGATTGACCCTGAGACTGCCACCGAAATAACTGCTTGATAGGGGGTGTAATATACAGAAGACCGGTCTGGTTTAACCCTGATGGCCCGGCTGTGCTGAACATCGGCACCGCTCGATAGACCGATTCTGGTGAGTCTTGTAGATTGTTCTCGCAGAGGCTTTTGTGGCAATGAAACCCAGATTCCGCAACCTTGATAAGTTCAGAATTTTCAATCCAGCTCTCAAAGTGATAAAGAGGAAAAGGAGCGGTACGCCCATTGAAACGATGAAAAAGTTCACATAGGGAGGCCCATAGGATGGTTGAAAAAGTTGACGTTGCAAGAAATAAGGAAATCGCCACGGTATGGCTTAACAGACCCGATACACTCAATGCTTTTGATCTCGATATGATGGGAACGTTCGGCGCTTCCCTTATCTCATTATCGGCGGATGAATCGGTCCGAGGGGTCGTCGTATCTGGTCGGGGGAAAGCTTTTTCTGTCGGGGGTGATTTGAGATGGGCTCAGACCTTCCCACACGGGCTTCCGGCAGCTTTCCACGAACTGGCTGGGCGTCTGCACCAGGCCATCACGGAGATTCGTCGGATGAGAAAACCTGTCATAGCAGCCGTCAACGGGATAGCCGCCGGGGGCGGATTCTCGCTCGCCATGGCCTGTGATTTTCGCGTCATGGCCCGGTCTGCCGTGCTTCGGCAAGCGTACACATCGAATGGCCTGTGCATCGATGGGGGTGGGACCTTTATGCTTCCGAGGCTTGTGGGAGTAGCCCGCGCCTTAGAGATTGCGGCTTTTGACGAGCCAATCTCTTCTGATCAGGCCCTGAATTGGGGTTTGACGACGAGAATTACGGAGGATGACAAGGCACTTGAGGGAGCGGTCGATATGGCCCGCGAACTGGCAAGGGCATCGATGAACTCGTTTGGCTGGTCAAAGCAGCTTCTCACAGACTCCTTCAATACGGCCTTTGAAACCCATCTTGAACGAGAACGATTCGGTCTCTGTCGCTGTGCAGCTCACCCAGATGGAGAGGAAGGAGTACGGGCTTTCCTCGAGAAACGGAGCCCCACGTTTAGTGGGCGCTGATTCCAGACTTCTCTACTCCCCAAACCGTGCGGAAATATCGCGGCCCTCTGGCTCCGAGACCTTAGACGGAAGAATGGATTAGTCGTTGGCCGGGGACAACGTTGAGCGCTTTCTACCCGTAGGACGGTTGATCTTCGCCTTCGGAGGCTGAAAGGATCGTGTAATAGCTATTGATTAACCGCTGGCCGATGATTTTCGCTAGACGCTTGAAAAAGACCATCCCACTGGCTGGGTGCTTCTCGAATACCCTGGTGAGATGGTCTTTCCCGATCTTGATCACCTTGCTCGGAGCTAAGCATTCCGCAGAAGCCGTGTAGGTCTCGTGACCGACCAAACTTGACCACCCAAAAGTTTCCCCTGGAGCCGAGACCAAATGGGTGATCCGCCCTTTCTCTCCCACGCTCAGCCGGATCTTGCCTTCTTCAAGGATATAAAAATGCTCTGCAAGATACTTATCCTTGATGACAAAGGAGCCGGTTCCATATGACTCTTCGATCATATTCTCAGCAATCTCACCGATGGCCTCTGGGCTGAGGCCTCTGAAAAGATCGGATTCATCTATGATCATCCTTGCCCCCTTTCTGCTGAAAGGCTTCTGGTTTAAAGACAGAAACGTTTGACCTATTTCTTTTGCCCCTGAACATAAATCAAAACCGTCTGTATTTGCAATCATAGCATAGATCCCTCATTTTGCTCCCTGTTGTTGCATCCCTATGGGGTTGATTTCGATCTGGCACCTTCAAGGTGCATATTAACTCATAATAGTTCGGCCGGTTGTATGAGCCGATTGATGATTTGCAAAATCCTCTTGAGGGGAGATCTGATTTGTTGTAATACTTGAGGGATAAGCGATTCACAATGAATCCTCACCGAGTCTGTTTCGGAGGTGGCCATTATGAACGAACAGAAGCGAAAGATCAGAGTGGTTTTTGCACTGTTTCTTTTGATTCTTCTCACGGGCTGTGCCTTCTTGAGGATAGAGGCCGATATTGGGAGAAGGCCCTCTCTAGCGGCTCTTGATCCTATCTATGAGCTTCCCACTATTTCTCTGGCTGACAAAGAACCTGTTCTTTTCGATGCCATAGTCGAACGGCACCTGAACGAACAGGGCTATTTGCTCTATCGGTCCTATTTGCCAATTTCCGATCCGACCAACTATCAGAATTCCCACAATTCGGCTGACCTCCCAGCGTGGCATGGCCACTGGATGGCTGCCCTTGCTATGAAACTCGCTGTCACGCCATCCTCAGACGTGGAGTCGTTGCTGCTGAGAGCGGTTCAGGGGCTTCGTGTGAACTTTCAGGCAACAGGGGTGACGGGGTTGCTCGGTCGGGCGTACTTGAAATACGACGGCGACAAACCTCTCGGGTGGATGGCCACCCAAGAAAAGAGGCCCACCAAGTTCTGGCAGAAAGGGGAGAATGGTTTCTGGTTTCGAAATGGCGTTGCAAAAGGCCATTACGGCGCAGCGGTTTTCGGACTCGCTACAGTTATTGGCTTGGAGAATCGCGGGGCGATTTCTCTCGATCCGGAAACCAGTCGGTTGGTTCGGAAGACGCTGATCGAAATTGCCCATTATCTTATCGACAATTACTATAGAATTGTAGACGCAAACGGCAAAGTGACCGAGTTTGGAACGATAGCCTGGCGGAATAACGGATTCAATGCCTTCCAACTGGTCGCTATGCTTAGGGCATGCAAGGCAGTAGGAGACGAGAAATGCTCCGCGGAGTATGACAGGTTAGTCTCTTCCGGCGCAAACAGGCTCATCGCAAACATGTTGGGCACATTGGGGGACGCCTATTTTTTCATTGGTCGGGAGAGGGCCTTCGGTCATTTTAGCGATGATCAGGCTATCTATACGAATGCATTTGCCCTATTCCTCAATTCGGATGAGGAAGACGAAAAGATCTTGCGGGATGTTCGGTTTGCCCTCCGTAGGATGTGGCAGTTCCTCAAGTACTCTCGTAAGAGTTATATAACTTTCATTCATGCGGTGATGTCAGAGGTTTCTCCGGAAGAGCACGCGCAGGCCCTCGAGACGCTCAAAATGTTTCCAGACGATAAACGGATTATTTTGAACGTCAAACTCAAGGGTACGAAAAGGATCCAACCGATTGCAAATCAGACCATTAGCAGTCATTACTGGAAGAGTGACTACTTCCGGAAGGCTACGCTGACCAGTGACTCCAAGAGGGTGGAGATAGAGTTCTCTGGGCAAGACTACCTTTTTGTCTACTGGATGGGCCGGTATTTTGGGTTGATTTCAGAGGATGAGGCCGCGGCACCAGTAACATGGTAAGTCAAATAACTGGCGTCTGATCGCGGCGAAAAAGCCTCGCTTCTCAGGAGTTCTTGATAACCAGGGCACAAAACGCACCCCGTAAGGAGCCACACAAGGAGGGTTATTTAAACCACAAAAAGGGGGGCAGCCGGTGGAATATGTTTTGCGGTGGGGTATCGATCTCATCGTCACGATCCAAAAGATTCATAGCCCCGCACTGGATAGCTTTTTTCGGGCTATTACATTCATGGGGAACGAGCCCTTTTACCTCCTTTTGTTGCCTCTATGGCTATGGTGCGTTGATTTTGGATTTGGTGCACGGCTGACCGTCTTTTTCCTTCTCGCGAGCTATGGCAACGGCGGCTTGAAAGACCTTTTTCAGCAGCCCCGTCCCTTTCAACTCAACCCGGCCGTTGGACTCTTGCATGCGGGAGGGTATGGGTTACCCAGCGGCCACGCCCAGTCGGCCGTCGTCGTCTGGGGTGGTATCGCCGCCTGGGCGCGAAATTCTTGGTTCTGGATAGTGGCGATTGGTCTCATATTCCTGATCGGCTTCTCACGCATCTACCTGGGCGTTCACTTCCCCACCGATGTGATAGCCGGATGGATGATCGGGCTATTTCTTCTCAGCCTTTACCTGGTCACCCATAGAAGGATTGAGAATTGGTTGACCACATGTGGCCTAGGCCTGCAGATCTTCGTTGCCGTCACGGTTCCTTTTGTCCTGCTTCTGATTCATCCCACCAGGCACACCATTGCGACCACGGCCGTGTTGATGGGTGTCGGATTAGGCCTGGCCTTGACACACCGGTATCGTCCCTTCAATACGCAGGGGCCGTGGTGGCAGCGACTGTTCCGCTTTCTCACAGGCGGCGCGGTCATCTTCCTATTCTACGTGGGCCTCAAAGCACTCTTTCCCCATGAGGATTCGGCCCTCTATCCAGTGTTTCGGTTTGTTCGTTACCTTGTCATTGGATTGTGGGCAAGCTTCGGTGGGCCGTGGCTTTTTAGGGTAATCCGGCTGGCATCTGCGGAAAGAGCACCTGCCTGAGGTCACGACCTTATCACCCAACTCCACCTGACAGATTGGGGTTCTCTTGAGGATGGCCAGAACTGGCCTCGCGAATGTATTAGAATAACCCCCTAACCCAGGGAAGAGAACTATTCGATGGGATCACAGGAGAGTGAGACTGCTCGATCCGTCCGGGTTTCAGAACGGCAGAGGACTTTTGAGATGGCTTCTGAAGAATGGCCCCTGAACGGGTAGCCATCATACCGTGGATGTCTACTCATAGGCGGATAACCGATGGAAGAGCGGCGAACTGATCTAGCAGGGGACGGGCGTATCAAGAAAACGGCATCCTGGGGGTTTGAGTCAGCTACATATTGCGGACACCCATCCCCTCGGCGTTTGGGCATTCGTACTTTGCCCCGCAGTGAAGGCAAGCCAACTTGGTGAAAATCACAAAAAACCGGAATAGAAGGAGTCCCATAACGAGGAGAAAGATGAGGAGCAGAAGGAAAGAGAAGTTTAGGATGAGCGCAGGGATCATCGCAGCTATCGGGGCGAACAAGGCGACCATATACAGGTGGTTATGACAGAACACCCCCCTGGCTCGGTTTGCTAAGTACTCGGGGTTTCCCTCCTTTGCTATTCTCCGAGACACGAGATTCAACGCCGACGTACACAGGGAGTCTTCGGTTCTATGGTAGACGCAGTTTGGGCAGACTGTCAGCGGCATGATCACGTACATCTGTAGGAAGGAAAACAAGAGATAGAGAGATCCGAGTGGGTAGCCTATCCACGAGAATTTGTAACCGACGAAAATGCCGATTCCACCTAGCAGAAAATGGAGAATCGTGACGCCGTTATAAATCAGGACAGTCGACAAGGGATATCGTGTATAGACCTCGGCCTTCGCTCCCATATCCAAAAGAATCCCCTCCTCCTATTCAGATGCATTGATTTGCCATTAAAACGAAAAAACTCATGAAAGTCAATAGAAAGCGAGCACCTTACTGCTAATAGACGAGTTGAATCGAACCATTTGATCCATCCTGTTTGACGATTGAACGAGACGCTTGAGTCTCCCCATTTGACAGGTCATCCATTTAGAAATACTATACAAATGCCTGCGATTCCGGGGATGTTTGTATGGGCTAGAGACTCTCGGAATGACTGTCGATGGACCGATGTGCCTTTGAAACCATTTTGGGTATGGAGGGACGATTCGTCGATGAGTCTCAATGAGACAAAATGGTGGGGATGGGGCGACCTGACCAAGCAGTACGATTTGGGTCGAAGGCCCTTTTTCTGGCCTCATTTGAGAGAGAGACTCGATTTTTCTAACGAACGCTCCCTTTTGCCTCCCGCTGTTGAGGATATTGAATTGCCTCCCGGTCGGCTTTCGGAGTCGGACCTAGAGAAGCTGCAAGGAATCTTTCCCCAGGAACAGATAGCCTTATCAAGAGAGGAGAAGCTCTCACACACCTACGGGAAAAGCTATCACGATCTGGTCCGAATCCGAAGGCGGATTTTTCCAGAAGTCCCAGATGCTGTCCTTTACCCAAAGGATGAAAAGGAGGTTCTGAGGGTCTTTATCTGGGCGGTAGAAAACCGTGCGGCGGTCGTTCCATGGGGCGGAGGCACGAGTGTTACTGGTGGAGTGGAGGCGATCTCTGGAGCCGCTCATCGGGGGCTTGTGGTGCTGGATCTGAAGAGGATGGACAAGATCCTGGCTATAGACAGAGAATCCATGCTTGCCGACGTCGAGGCTGGCATCTTGGGCCCAAATCTGGAAAAACAACTGCAGCAGAGGGGACTCACCCTATCTCACTATCCAGAATCTTTTGAATTCTCGACTCTTGGTGGGTGGATAGCTGCTCGTGCTGCAGGCCAGCAGTCGACAATGTACGGGAAGATCGAAGATATGGTGGAGAGCGTTCGATTGTTGACGCCAACAGGATTCCTGCAGACACCCCATTTACCCGCGGCCGCGAATGGCCCTGATTTGGCGCGACTCGTAATTGGTTCCGAGGGGATCCTGGGAATAATAACCCAGGCACGAGTTCGGCTTAGTCCTATTCCAGAGAAAAAGTTTTACACCGCAGTGCTGTTTCGATCTTTCAAGGACGGCGTGCAGGCGATGCGCCGCATCTTGCAATCCGGATACAAACCGGCAACACTCCGTTTGTCAGACGCTGAGGAAACCGATTTCATTTTTTCTTTGAGAGAGAGGAAAGCCTCTCCTGTCGCCAATACCCTCCAGAACCTGGGATTGAGATGGCTGAAGAGGAGAGGGTTTTATCCAAACAAGCGCGCTATCTTGATTCTCGGGCTCGAAGGGAGCGTTCAAAATGTTAAGAATGAATGGAGAGCCGTCAAGAGGATACTCAGATCATTCTCGGTTTTTCCTTTAAAGGGGAGCATTGGGACAGACTGGTATCGCCATCGATTCGAGAATCCCTATTTACGGGATGTCCTTATGGACTATGGCATTTTGGTCGACACCCTTGAGACGGCAACGGAGTGGGTTAATGTCAGGAACATCTACACCAAGGTTCTGGAGGCCATTGGCGATACTTACAAGAAACTGGGCATAAAAGGGGTCGTAACGGCGCATCTTTCTCACATGTACCGGACGGGCAGCTCCCTCTATTTCATTCTTCTGGCCTCGCCCCATTCGGGCCGGGAATTGGATGAGTGGTGGGCCATCAAAGAAGCCGCCTCTGACGCTATCGTTTCTGCCGGGGGAGCCATCAGCCATCATCACGGCATCGGATTGGATCACCGCCCCTGGCTTGCCCGTGAGATTGGTGAGGAAGGACTACGGGTACTTCGAAATCTCAAGCAAACGGTAGATCCGGATGGGATTCTGAATCCGGGAAAACTATTACCTGATTCATAGTTAAGGCATCTCTGAAACAGTCTCTTCTTGCAGCTTCAATTCCTCTTCAGGGTCCATCAGTTGCCGATTGTCAGTTGTCAAATATGACCGATTACTGGTATTGTCCGGCTGTCAATGAGATGGGCCAGACCCTGGCTGAGTGTTTCTCTTTGTCTGGAATCTGATCTTCGTGCAACGAACCACAGGCCCAGGGTGTTTCTCGAGGACTGTTATTGAAAGAATCCTGATTCTCCTAAACCCTAACTGAAATAATGGGCACTTTGGAGTGGATGGTATGGACAGTGTAAAAGGTGAAAACCGTGCTTTGATGTTCTCTCCTGAGACGCGCGACCGCAACATACATCGGATGGGTCAAGAGACTTTTGACCTCTTGGTCGTTGGCGGGGGAATCACGGGGGCGGGTATTGTGCGAGATGCCGCACTACGGGGATTTAAGACGGCTTTGATAGAGAAAGATGATTTTGCGATTGGAACGAGCAGCAGATCTTCAAAGCTAGTTCACGGCGGCTTCCGCTACCTGGCGCAGTTTCATTTCGGAATGGTTCGCGAAGCCCTTGTCGAACGAAAGATCCTCACGGGCTTGGCGCCCCACATCGTCTACCCCCTAGAATGTCTTCTCCCTGTTTACCGAGGATCCATGTTGACAGCCCTGCAGATTCGGATCGGGATGTGGCTGTATGATTTCCTGGCTTTTGGTAAGAATATCGGCAAGCATCGAATGATTTCGGCCGGAGAGCTGGATCGGGTAGAGCCGGAATACAGGCAAGAGGGGCTTCAAAAAGGCGCACAGTACTATGACTGCTGGACCGACGATTTTCGGCTGGTCATGGCAACGGTTCTATCAGCGGCGCAGCATGGGGCTGTTATTGTCAACCATGTCAAGGCGGTAGATGCGATCGTGGAGAAGGGCAGGGTGTTGCGCGTCCTGGCAAAGGACCAGCTGAGGGACGAAGAGATTGCCATCACATCGCGTGTTGTCGTGAATGCAACTGGTCCGTGGAGTGACCTCGTGCGAGATGCCCTGGTCAGACAAGAGAATCGACGGCTTCGTCTAACCAAGGGCGTCCACCTGATTGTATCCATGGACGACCTGCCTATTCGCCATGCCCTCATGCAGTTTGCCATTCAGGATAACAGACCTATTTTTGCCATTCCATGGCGGAATTTCGTCCTTCTGGGAACGACCGATACAGACTACGATGGTGACCCCGACCGAATCGGTGTGGAACGAAGCGATGTCGATTACCTGCTGGAATCATTCAATTTCTATTTCCCGAAGGCCAATCTCACGGATAACCATGTCATCTCCGCTTTTGCCGGCCTGCGACCACTCATCTTCCAGGAAGGTAAGTCGGAGTCCCAAGTGAGCCGAGAGTATCAGATTTTTGAGGGACCGGAGAACTTCTTTTCGATCATCGGTGGGAAATTGACGACCTATCGTAAGATGGCGGAAAAGATGGTAGACAGGGTGGCGCGGCGTCTGGCTGGTTCCTTTCAGGTGGGGACCGACACGCCAAAATGCATCACGGCCGAGATTCCATTGTTTGGAGGAGAGATCAAGGACCGTGACCAATTTGAACGAACATGGGTATCACGATTGACGAGTGAGCAGCCAGTTGATCGGGAGACGGCCGCGCATTTTGTCGAAACCTATGGTGCTAACATTCCTGTGTTGCTGAGAGCAATTGAAAAGACACCGGAAGGAATGGATCGAATTCATTCCCATTTGCCGTATGTCTGGGGCGAATTGACCTACGCCATAGATCACGAAATGGCCTTGACACTGGATGACTTCTTGACACGACGAACCCACATATTTTCGCTCGCGAGAGATCAGGGAGCAGATCTGTGCAAAGCCGTCGCCGATCGCATGCAAGAACGTCTGGGATGGTCAGCCGAGGAGAAGCAGACCCAGATTGATCGGTTCAGAGCGGGTATTCGCCTCACCCGGCACTTTCATGACACTGTCCAGTGAAAACCTTCTCAGTGATTTCCCTACCTCTGGTACGCACGAAATGGCCAATCGTTCCACGTTACATTCGATAATTCCTTTTGTCCCAGTGCAGATGGGTGGAGACAGTCGATATCTGAGACGTGAGGTTCGACAAAGGGACTGTTGAAGGCCACATCCGTGAAAAAGTAGTGGTGGAGAGGATCACTGGCATTGTACTCTTCGGTTACGGACTGCAATATGGCGTTGAAAGCGATGTTTCGACTTCTGGTATACTGACGGTCGGTCTCCGTGTTGAGTGGGCTCAGCATCGTTCCACAGGGAAAGAGATCAAGAAGTGTTGCCGCCCAGAGAACTTCGCAGTCGATGATACCGAGGGCCTTTTTGTCCCGTGCGATCTCCCAGAGCCTGTAGATATCCACGATCCCCACCACGTAAATCGTGGCTCCCGGGGGCAAGCCCAACCTCAAGGTCTCCATTCCTATTCGGAATTGTCTCTCGAACTCAGCATCGATAGGTATGTCGTCAAAATCGTTCTGGCAGACGTCGTTGTGGCCCATCAGAACGGTCACGTACTGGGCGGAATGGAGGACCGACCCGGCGACCTGGCCTGGAAAATCGAACATATCTGCTCCACTCTTTGCCTCCATAAAGTTCTTACGACCCCATCTGCCAAAGTTTCTCGAGATGCGCTGATTGTGGCTATCCACATCGCTCAGGCCAAAAAGCCATTCCCAGAACCCGTGATAACCGTTTGCCCAGCTTGCCCAGTGATTGGCAAGGGGCAGCTCTGCGTTGATCGCTTCAGTGATGCTGTCCCCCGTACTCGAGAGGCGCTTCGGGACGAGCTGTGGATGTTTCGACAAGATGGACATGTCTGGATCTTCTGCAAGAGGTGCCACGTTCGCCATCATGACGCAGAAGAAGGCTACCACAGGAACCATAAGGCACGCTTTCTTTTTCATTACTCTCCCCTTTCTAATCCTTCTATCTGGACGTCTCTGCCAATTCTTCTTCCACGAGTGCTTTCAGCTTTTCGTACGGGAATGTAACACCCATATGGAGTCCGTTTACGAAGATCACGAGAGTTCCGGTTACCCCAATTCGTGCCGCATAGCCGATGTCATCCTTCACTTTGAGCAAGTAACGCCCCGTCCTTTTCCCCTTGTCAAGCTGTTGTCGGCTGATACCAAGTTGACCTACTATCTCTGGGATGTCTCCCAGCTCAAAGTTACCCCTTCGGGCAAAAATCAGGTCATGAAAATCCCAGAATTTTCCCTGCTTATGGGCGGACTCACCAGCTTCTGCTGCGGTGAGCGCTTTTTCGTCGTAAATACTGAAAAGGTTTCTGTGAACCCATTTGACTGAGCCCGGAAACTCCGTCATCAACCTTTTGATATTCTCCGAGCTTTTCGCACAGGATTCGCATGAAAAGCTCACAAAATGGACGAGGGTGATAGAGGCGTCGGGGTTACCTCGCCACGGCTGTCCATCTATGTCTAGTTTTGTTCTGGGGCGCTCGGGTGGTTCGAGGAGAAAGGTAAACTTCGCCTTCTTCCGAAGTGAGGCAAGAAAATCTAGCTTTTTCTGTATGACCGCTCGCTGGGAGAGGTACATGCGAATCCGGTCCCTTCTGTCGGCCCCCTGTGCCGCGTCTTCGGGATGGTCTGCCAGGTATGCGTCTACCTGTTTTTCGTCAAAAGGGGGAACCTTCTCGTCCACCTCCTTTTCGAGCAACTCTGCAACAGTCAACCCCCTTCGTTTGGCCTCTGCTGCCAAGAGCTTCTGATCGACCAATTCCTGGGTCTCCTTCTTAAGAAGGGAGTGTATACTTGCGCGGAGCCTGTACACCTGGAAGGCGACTTTGGGTTCGACCTCGGATGCATAGATGGGATTCCCATTCAAGGTGGCGATGACCTCGTCCTCAGTCTGTCGAGCGAGACACTCAGATCCCAAAAACAGGAAGAGGCTAAGGCTTAATATCACGGAGATATTCTGTAACGATTTCTCCGTCATCAGACTCCTCACTGTCTATACCAGGTGCCAGGCGAGCACGCCTTATGAATTCTGCCGGCTTCATGCCGGTCATATTCTCGAATGCCTGAAGGTCTTGGGCGAGGTGACTTCGGGCTTTTTCAATGGCCTCGGCATTAGCCCTCGTTCGCCTTAAATTGCGCATGGCGTGCAAAGATTCACGAATACTGTTCAGGATTCCATCCAATTCTACCAAATTCTCCTCCGAAAGCCCGAGTTCGGGGAATTTTTCCTCAACAACTGCGGCGAGGATTCCTGAGGAGTGTTCTACCAGAATCGGACTGTCTTCGGTATTTCCCGTGTCTGAAAGTGTGACCTCTGAGGGAGGGTCCGTAAGGGGTTCGGATTTAGGGGTTAGCTTTGTCTGCCCTTGCACTGAAATGGGGGTTTTTCCCTTTTGCTCCTCAATTTCCTGAACCCGACGGGCAAGTCCCTCATAGGCCCTGGTCCAGTATTTAACTTCTGCCCGAGAACCTGAGAGCCGGACGAAAAGAACGATATTGATGGCAAGTGAGAGAACAGCAGTAATCGCAAAGGCCAGAATCAAGAGCTTTGAATGAGTCATGGCCACGAATTTGAATCCTCTGCTAAAAAGCGATTAAGAGAAAAGCGGGCTGGCCGAAACTTTAGCAAAGCCAATTTGCACTTTCAAGTTGATGGGGCCGTCAGTTCTGCCAGACGGCCCCAGAGTCAGCCTCAATTCTTGTGCCTTTCTTCTTCAGGTGGAGAGAGGAGGTTGGACAAGAGGTGTGTCTATTCGTGATCACTGAGATAGTCGCCAAGCCGTCCCCTGCTGTGTTCATCGTCATGGCAGTAAACACAGAGATTTTCCCAATTCGAACCATCAGGGGGGTTATTCCTGGGATTTCCATCCTTGTGGTGTACTGTGAGGAGGTGTCTGTCCTTGATATCGAACTCCCTTGCGCATTTGGCGCAGATGAGGCCGTGAATCTTGATCGACCGGTCTCTGTAGCTGTCCGCTGGCGAACTGATTTTCCGTAACTTCTTGATAAGGTCTTCACCAGGTCTACCGCTGGAGGCTCTTTTCGGCGGTTTTTTCCGATACACTCGGTAGCCTCCCTTCCTCATTCCATTCCCCCCTTTACGTAACCTCATCACCATGGAGTATTCTGAGTTTGGCATCGATGAGTTGTTTATGGGTAAGCCGGAGGAGCTTGGCAAGTTTGTGAGCCAGATAGTCTTCATGCATATCCAGCTTTCCATCTGTATAGACGATCTTCCATACCATGGCAATGATGCGGTCTTTTTCTTCCATTGAATAGTTCTCGTTGATGAGATTTGTGAATTGCCACAGGTCGATACTCTGTTTTAATTCCGCATTTGCAGCCTCCAGCAGTTCAGCAGCGTATTCGTTGGACAGATTGAAGTCTTTTTTCAATATGGATAGAATGCGCTCTCGTTCCAGGTCACTGAACTCACCGTCGATGGCGGCCATCTCCAGAAAGAGTGCGCAGGTTGCCACGCGGATGTCATGGAGGCGTTCTCTGCCCTGGCGTGCAGGTCGGCCTTGACGGGGCTTGTCGAAGAATTTCTTGACCAGATCAATCATTCTGAATTGCCTGATTCCGCTTCAGATTCAAGACGAGCCAGCAGAAAAAGTGTGTTCCCATTTGAGCCTCGTGATGTTCTTTGTTCAAGGGAGCACCTTTTTATATCTCAGCACCCCTTCCATGTCAACGTTTAGGAGGCTTTGGAGTTTTCTTAGAAAACATTTCAGGGATCCAATGAGCCTCTTTTGGGGAGAAGCCCAAAACCCCGGGAAATTCAGAGAGGGGGTGATCAATGGTTCAGTTTCGGATGACGAGTTTCCTCAGTTTTGTGGAGGCGCATGTCCCTGACGGATGTTTGCAAAAGGACGGAATCAGTCCTGCCCGGGTCGGTTCGAAATTCCTTTTCTCGGCTCTCGTCTGATGAAAACGGCCTTCCATGAAAGCACTAGTCTCTCTCGCCCGCTCTCCCCACAGGAATCTGCGGGGTATCGCTTGAGCTAGCAGAGTTCGCAGAGTGAGAAAACTGATGGGCCAGGCTTTTGGCCTGATTTTTTCAGGGGAAAAATTAGGCCAAGTAATCTCCTCTGGATTGGCCTCTCACCAATCCAGAGGAGGTTTCCTCTGAGGCTCCGTGTGCTCTGTAAGAGATTCTGGATATCTCCAGTGCGCTAGGATATTCTTAGCAAAAAAATCTTGATTCGTGCTCAGAGCTTCCTTTCCCTCTTTCTGATGAAGTACTCTGGGAATAACTTCGACACAAGTGGTCCGGAGGAATGGGGCAACAGTCCGTCCCCGCCTGTCCCGGGAACGGCGCAGAGGAAGTCAACGGAAGAGCATGGGAGGGAAGGGATATGAGGGTGCCACCAAAAGATTCAAAATTGTGTTGGAACATATAGGGTGAGAAATTAGCTTCTTTGAAGATTCAGGAAATTCCTCCTTGGAATCTGTGTTGACCCCCTTGGGAAATCCACGATAAACTCCGGCAGAGGGAAAAGGCCTGGAAAAGGGAATAACGAATTAGCGGAAAAACTTATTGAGGAGTCTTTCCGGGCTACAGACAGAATCCTCACTGAGAAAGAGAGATCTGAAAGGGAACTCCTGGCAGATCTGATAGACGAAGATTTCGTCGAATGCTGATGGGGGAGGTTTTTTATGTTTCTGTCGCTTGTGAGGAAAAGGAGAAGTATTAGAAAATTCTCGGAGGGGGAGATAGAACCGAGCAAGATCGACACGCTCATTGAGGCCGCCCTTCGCTCTCCTTCTTCTCGAGGATTGAATCCGTGGCAGTTTGTTGTTGTCAGAAAGCCTGAGCTATTAGAGAGACTTTCAAAAGCAAAGTCGCATGGCTCGGCTTTTCTCAAGGAGGCTCGGCTGGGACTCGTTGTATGCGCAAATCCGGGAGAATCTGATGTATGGATTGAAGATTGTTCTATTGCGTCGACAATTATCCTGCTAGCCGCGGAATCCCTGGGCCTCGGAAGCTGTTGGATACAGATCCGGGAGAGAATGCATGATGACTGGATGAGCGCTGAAGAATACGTCGCTGAAACTCTCGGTATTCCAAAAACCGTACGAGTGACATCGATTATCGCCATCGGATATCCGGGCGAGGAGAAAGAACCTCACAAAAAAGACGAATTAGAGTACGAAAAAGTGTTTCTCAACGCTTATGGAAACGAATATCGAGGCGTCAAATCCTCCTGAATCTCACATGGGGTGGACCCACAAGGGATTGATCGTATGGAAAGCTTTTCCTCCATCGGGGACCCGATCTGCCTCGACCCACCAAGCGTGGGTGAAACGAATCGAACTGTGCGTTTGGGCTGTGGCGTAGCTGCCCCGTAATAATCCAATCGTTTCATCCAGACCCCTCTTAATCCATAAAACCATGTCTGACCTCGGACAATGCGGGCTCTCTGGTGCGAGGGAGAAAGCCTCAGCAAGGAATCCGATGGGTGGGAAGACGCCTCCTGCTCAGGTTTTGGCAACAGATCCTCACCATCAGATGTGACAATTCTGAAATTTCACGTTTACCTAATTGTAACGGCGGGAGGGCAGCGTTTAGTTACTGAAAAGACCTCGCAACATAATCAGCTGATTTCACTGGATTTTCTCTTTGGAAGGGGCGAACTCTATTTTGGACCTGTTGCGGCACCCTTCTTGCTCTTGGTCTTCGGTGCGGTAATGAAAAAGGGTTATACATTTCCCTCGACCGACGCTCGCACTGGCGTCCTTTAGGGGGAGAGCATTCCCGACATAATGGGTTTCACAGACGAAAGGAGGAGAGAGGATGGCCCGGAGAGTTGTCGTTTCATTATCGATGATCGCCTTCTTGAGCCTTCTCATCGGGGGATGTCAACGGAAGGTTGTGATTGAGGGCGAGGGGAAACATCAGGGTGTAATCATGGAAGACAAGGCCGAGGCAGAAGACCAGCTTGCCAGAGAGAAGGAGGAAATTGAGGCCAGCCTCAAATCCAAGAAATACCAGGGGATTGAGGGGGAAGTATTCGAAAGTTCATTGCTTAAAGACATCCATTTTCCCTTTGACAGATACGATCTGAGCCCGAAGTCGAGGCAGATTCTTGGAGAGAACGCCGAATTCATTCTCAAATTCCCCGACGCAAAAATTCAGATAGAAGGCCATTGTGACGAGCGCGGAACCAATGAATACAACCTGGCTTTGGGTGAACGACGGGCAATGAGTGCCAAGAATTACTTGGTATCTATTGGTGTTCCAGCCGGCCGACTTTCAATAATCAGTTACGGCGAGGAACTCCCGGTCGCCTCGGGGCATAGCGAGGAAGCCTGGGCCAAGAACAGGCGAGGCCATTTCGTGGTTCTCTCAAAGTAGAATTGTCCAGGAAGGGGACGGTTGAAGGTCGATAGCAATCGCTGTATGTCGTCCAAAGGCTAGGGGGAGGTGAAATCCTTCAGTATGGTAGGAAGATCGTTCGATTTGTCCCGCCCTCTTGTTGGCATCTAAACGGCAGGATGATACTAAGATAAGAGGTAGCCTATCTTGGGCCTGTCACCAACGCCTCTCATCGGCTGCATCTTTCCACGGTGAGAGGCTTCTTTGTTACCCATTTCAATTCGAAAGGATGGGCGAGTACGAGACCGTCGTGATCTGCGAGCTGGAGAGGTGCCGGAATCTACCGCGTCGCTGAGCCTTTCAGGTTCCGCTCTCTGAACTCACTCAGATCTTTGTAAAATCTCTCGAAGCACTCTCGGGTCATTTTGAAAGAGGCGTGCAACTCATCATTGCCCAGGCCAATCACAACCATCCCGCTCCGATCCTTGGTGACCCATCCCTGGTCAACGTCACAGACAGATTTCGATATTTCTGGCATGATAGTAACCGTCCTATCTGAGGTTGCTGTCAGATTGACAAAGCTCGACCAATAGTCAACAGGTTTGTCTAGGGATTTTCCCGACTTTTTCGGGTCCCCTTCCGAACTCCCAATGAATCACCCCTCTCCTCAATGCCGTCCCTAGCCTCCCCGAGTGAAAAAAGGCGGATAAACAGCCAGATCTGTCCCCCACGTCGGTCGGACATGGAAGAACTGTCTGGCACTAGACGAGGCAGACGAGGCATTTTCTCTTCTGAGCTGCGGTAACCTGTGCTGTGGGAAGGGGGATTCCTTTGGGCTAGTCGTCCTTATCCGCGTCGACAACGAGCTCGATGGTTTTACGGTAGAGATTCTCAAGCATCTTGCCGAAATCAGTGCGTTTTGGAGTACCCCCTCCGGCTGACTCCGCGTAAGCTCTTATGATCACTATGGCGAGTTTGAGAGCACGATCCTTTTGACCTGACGTGGCCATATTCCACACCTCCGGTTAAGGGATAGCATTTCTTTTAGCACTTTGTGTATCGATGTTCAAGAGGAAGGGAAGTTAAAGGGACAGATTTTCCGGCTCTACAGTTGGGCAGAAGTGAGAATATGATGGTTGGCAATTTCTGAAACTTTTGATTTGACAAACCATCGTGTGATCGCTATTTTAGTTGGCGCATTGTAGTGTGGGTGTTTTTTGGGTGGTAGTGAGGAGGTGATCCTGGGGTGAGGATTCGGGTTGGGATAGTG
>CAYGBK010000005.1:0-95134 GCA_964348095.1 uncultured Thermodesulfobacteriota bacterium
GGGGTTCAAATGGCTCCAAATTCCAAAAGGAGTCCGGAGATCAAGGCCCTGATCGAGAGCCTCTCCTCCAGCTGATTTTCAATCCGATCATGGAGCATCTATGAACGTCATCAATGTTGTCGGTGCGCGTCCGAACTTCATGAAGATCTCGCCCATTATCCGGGCAATGGAAGAGATTCCGGGAATGGGCTGGCTCCTCGTCCACACCGGGCAACACTACGATGTGGAAATGTCTGAGGCTTTTTTCCAGGAGCTGGTGATCCCCAAACCGGACATTAACTTAGAGGTCGGTTCGGGCTCACACGCGCACCAGACTGGCCAGATCATGATGGCCTTCGAGGGGGTTTGCCTCAGGGAGAAACCGGATCTGGTTCTCGTCGTTGGAGATGTAAACTCGACGATTGCCTGCTCTCTTGTGGCTTCAAAATTGCGCATTCCTGTGACACATGTCGAGGCGGGCCTGAGAAGTTTCGACCGCAGAATGCCCGAGGAAATCAATCGGATGGTAACCGATATCCTCTCGACGTATCTCTTCACCACCTGTGAAGAAGCAAACCAGAACCTGCTTCGCGAGGGGGTCGCTCCGGAGAAAATCTTTCTGGTGGGAGATGTGATGATCGATACGCTCTACGCCAACCTGGAGAGCATTCGAAAAAAGGACACGTGGCGTCGGCTGGGCCTGAAACGAAAAGAGTACGCCGTCTTGACACTTCATCGACCTGCCAATGTAGACGATCCCAAGGTTTTCCAAGAAATCATTAGCGGCCTTGATGAAATATCGACCCGGCTTCCCATTGTGTTCCCCATCCACCCGAGGACCAAGAGGGCCCTTAGCCGTTTTGGCTATGAGGGATCTTTCAGATTCTTAGATGTTGAGTTCCCTTCGGCTGGTGGCTCCAACAAAAATGGAGTCGTGAGGGGCCCGGGAATCTGGTGTTGTGATGCCCTGGGGTACCTGGATTTTCAGAATCTGGTCGTTCATTCGAAATTCGTGATGACCGATTCGGGTGGCATTCAGGAGGAAACCACTGTCCTCGGAATCCCCTGTTTGACGCTTCGCGACACCACGGAAAGGCCGGTTACGATCACACTGGGGACCAACCTTCTCCTGGGACACGACAAACGTCGGATTATAGAGGAAGCCATGAAAATCCTCCGGGGTGAGGGCAAAGGCGGTCAATCTCCACCCCTATGGGACGGGAGGGCTGCGGAGAGGATCGTTGGAATTCTGGCGAGGGAGTTCAAGATTTCAGCGCGATCAGCGGCGCGGACGCGTCAATGATCGTGGAGAAATGATCACCGGAACATGCTAAATGATTGATTTATTGAGAAGCGTCGATTCAGTCTGGCTATTCGTCTTTGCCTTTATTGGTGGTGCCTGCGTGGGCAGTTTCTTAAATGTCTGCATCTACCGGATTCCCCGGGGAGAGTCGATCGTCTTTCCTCCTTCCCGATGTCCCTCATGTGGACAGCGGATCCGTTTTTTCGACAACATCCCGATCCTCAGCTATTTACTCCTGAGGGGACGGTGCCGGAACTGCGGCTCTCCTATATCGCTCCAGTATCCCCTCGTGGAATTTCTTTCGGCGATCATCTCGCTGCTGCTCCTCAAACAATTCGGACCAACTGTTGAATACGTTGGCTATTTCATTTTTGCCGCTGCGTTGATCGTCGTCTCCGCCATTGATTTTGTCCATAGAATCGTTCCGGACAGGATCAGCCTTCCGGGCATTGTGGCTGGTCTGGCCTTCTCCTTCGGGACAGCCCGGATGACGGTCCTCGATTCAGCAATAGGAATTCTGGCGGGTGGGGGAAGCCTGTTGGCTGTCACGCTGGGCTATGCGGGCTTCGTTAGATTGCGGGAGCGGTTCAGAGGTACGACGCACCAGGCGGAGACGGAGAAAGCCTTGAAAGGGTTGAGCCTTGAGGAATTAAAAAAAGAGGCGGCCCTCTACGCGATTGACACAGACGATCACCCAAATCGAAAAGAACTCATGAAGGCCATCGGCGAAGCACAGAAAGAGGGGATGGGTGGTGGAGACATCAAACTTCTTGCCATGATCGGGGCATTTCTGGGAGGGTGGAAGCCGATACTCTTCGTGATTCTCGTCGCCTCTTTTCTTGGCTGTGTTGTGGGTGTTCCACTCATGGTCATGAAAGGCCGAGATTCAAAATATGCTATCCCTTTCGGACCCTTTCTCGGTGCTGGTGCCATCGTCTATCTTCTCTGGGGTGTGGAGATCATGGGGTGGTACCTTACGGTGGGGAAGTAGGATTGAAGCGTCCTGTCTGGCTGTTTCGAAAATTTAGGGTGGGGTTGAGAACAGAGATTATACTCAACCTGGCTCTCCTGATGACCGGTGCCATGCTTCTTGTCGGATTCAGCATTATGAAGATCCACGAGCGGGATATCCTGAAGCAGAAAGTCAGAAATGGTAGGTTGATCTTGAAATCTATTCAGGACAGTATCGACCTCCAGGGGATCGGAAAGGCCGACTTCTCTGACAGGGCTTATCTGTTCCACAGGCTAGTTCAAGTTTATGCTGACCCGAGAGAGATAGAAGAGATTGCTATCGTCGACCCATCGCAGCAGGTAATTGCTTCTAGCCTTGAGGGGAGAGGGGCGAAGCGAATCAACGATGCAGACATGACCAGAGCCATTTCTGACAGAACAGGGATTTGGAAGTTTGACCGTGATGACTCTTTTCTGTTCGGAACCTATCGGGACCTGAATCTCTTTTCGCCACTTTTCAGGGAAGGGGAATTAGTCGGCGCCGTCTACGTCCGTCTCTCTCTGGCGGACGTTATGAAAGGCATCATAAGGTCCCAAAGGCTGATCATCCTGCTTGTCATGCTTGATGGCCTGGTCATCCTGATCTTTGGAAGCTTTCTCCTCTCACGTGTGATCGTCAACCCACTGAAGACCCTGGTTCGGGCAACTGAGGGCATCACAAGGGGAGAATACGATCAACGTATTGGGGTCACCGAAGGTAACGAGATAGGAAAGCTGGCAGATTCTTTCAACCAGATGACAGCTCGCCTCCGTGAGAGCCAACGCAGTGTTCAGGAGTATGTTCGCTCCTTGGAAGCGGCAAATGAGAGGCTCCAGAGGACCCAGATGGAACTGACCCGATCCGAGAAGCTCGCGTCTATCGGCCGGTTTGCAGCAGGGGTGGCTCACGAGGTTGGAAATCCATTAGGAGCGATTCTGGGATACACGAGCATATTGCAAGAATTCCTCGATGATGGATCTGACGGGTTGGAATACTTGAGTCGCATCGAGGTGGAGATTCAGCGGATCAACAAGATTATCAGAGAGCTCCTAGACTTTTCGAGGCCTTCGGTCGTAGAGATCAAGGACGTAGACCTCAATGGGGTGATTGAGGATTGCCTCTCTCTCCTGTCGTTTCAAAAATCCTTCAAGAATATTACGTCGGTTCTCGAACTCAAGAAGGGTCTGCCACCGGTTCAGGTGGACCAATCTCAGATTCAGCAAGTATTCGTAAATCTGATTATCAACGCCGTTGACGCCATGCCTGATGGCGGTACGTTGACCGTTAAGACCGACGATCATATATTCCAGAAAGCACACAACGCAGAAGATGACGGGTACAGGCGTCGGAAGGGCGATCCTACCGATTCAGACTACACCCATCTCCGTCGGTCCCACATGGCGGAACATCCCCTTAACAGGGGAGCACACGTCGTGGCTGCGAGCGTTATCGACACAGGATGCGGCATTGCGCCTGATGATCTCGAAAAGATTTTCGATCCATTTTTCACAACCAAAGATCCAGACAAAGGAACCGGCTTGGGTTTGTCGATATCTATGAGAATACTGGAGAGTTTCCGCGGAAGAATCGAAGTTGAGAGTCAGCCGGGAGGGGGCTCTACTTTCAGGATATTGCTGCCGGTTCACAAGTCTTAAGGTGGGAGAGCCATGGGAAAGAGAAGAAGAATCCTAGTGGTCGACGATGAAGAGAGTTATCGGCACATGCTGTCGGTGATCCTGGAAAAAGAGGGCTATGAGGTGGAAACAGCCAAGGACGGCCAGGAGGCCTTGAAAAAGATGGAAAGTGGCCTCTTTGATGAAGTCCTGTGTGACATCAGAATGCCTCGTATGGACGGTATTCAGTTTCTTGAGGAGGCCAAACAGGTCTATGAGGATTCGACGATTATCATGATGTCTGCGTATGGCACCTTAGATACGGCGGTTGAGGCGATGAAACTCGGGGCCTACGACTATGTGTCGAAGCCTTTTAAGCCAGATGAGATCGTTCTTACCCTGAAGAAAGCTGAGGAACGGGAAAAGCTGAGAAAAGAGAACATCTATCTCAGAAAAGAGGTGAAAAGGGAGTACAATTTCAGTAATATCATCAGCAAGAACGACAAGATGGCTGCTGTCTTCGACACAATCGAGAAAGTGGCCAGATACAAATCCACAATTCTTATTTCCGGTGAGAGCGGCACGGGGAAGGAGCTCGTTGCCAAGGCGATCCACTTCAACGGCGAACGGTCTGGCAGTCCCTTTGTCGCTGTCAATTGTGGCGCCATACCGGAGAATCTACTGGAGAGTGAGCTTTTTGGCCATGTCAAAGGGTCTTTTACGGATGCCGTGCGAACCAAAAAGGGGCTCTTTGAGGAGGCCGATGGTGGTACCTTGTTCCTGGACGAAATCGGGGAACTGCCACTTTCACTTCAAGTCAAACTCCTCCGAGTCCTCCAGGACGGAGAGATTCGGAGAATTGGGGATTCGCGGCCCATAAAGGTTGATGTGCGTATTGTCGCTGCCACCGTGAAGGACCTGGACGAAGCGGTCAAAGGGGGCTCCTTCCGAGACGACCTGTTCTACCGCCTTAATGTGCTTCCCATCAAGCTCCCTCCCCTGCGAGACCGGAAAGAGGATATCCCCATCCTGATAGATCACTTCATCGTAAAGTTCAACAAAAGCCTTAGAAAAACGGTCAAAGGGGTCACGGCAGAGGCCCTCAAGGTTCTCGTCAAGTACTCCTGGCCTGGCAACGTGAGGGAACTTGAAAATATCATAGAGCGAGGCTTAGTGCTGAGTGAGACAGATGCCGTTGGTGTTGAGAACCTTCCCCCTGAAGTCTACCGGTCCGGCGAGAGTTCGGCCTTTTCTCAGTTAGATGAATATTCAATCAAGAAAGCCACTCGGATCCTCGAGACTGAACTGATCCGAAAAGCCCTTCGTAAGACCGCTGGCAATCACACACACGCGTCGAGGCTCTTGGAAATAAGCCATCGGACACTCCTGTACAAGATCAAGGAATACAAGATTCGTGAGGAGGCGCCAACATCGGATTAGATCATCCCTTTGGGAAACATGGGGGTTTCTCGTACCGCTTGGCAGAGGGTAATCCTGAGTTTGTTCAGCACCGATTGATTTCACCTTCATCGAGTCGTGTCCCCTAGAAACCCTCCTCTGGGACATTGAGGAAGCGGCTTTCTTTTTCAGAATATTCTGCTATAATTGGTCATATCCAGGGGGACGGGGAAGGGTGTCCAGGCAACGTGGTATTACGCTGACCGAGTTGGTCGTGACTATCGCCATTGTGGCGGTTCTGGCTGTCCTATTGGTGCCAAACCTTGGAAGCTGGATTCGGCACTATCGGATCAAGGCAGCGGTCCGAGAGATTGTCTCCAATATGGAGCTTGCCAAAATCAGGGCACTGAAGAACAACCTAGAGTATCGAGTTGTTTTCGAAGCGGCTACCAGAACATTCTATCTGGAGCGTGGAAACCGTTCGAGTTCCTCATGGAAATGGACCCGAGTGAGTCGGAGAATCAGTCTCCCCCAAAAAATCAGAATGAATGTCACTTTTCCAACGAGTTCGGTTCAATTCAACCCCCATGGTACAGCCGGCCCCGGTGGGAGCGTGGATCTAACAATACCAGATGGCGAGAAATATCATATTGCCCTCACAACCGCTACAGGTAAGATCATCGCACAAAGGGTGAAGTAAATGGGGAGAGAACTGGTTTTAAAAAAAAGGGTGTCAGGGCATCGGGCGTTCACGCTTCTCGAAGTTGTCGTGGCCATGCTGCTCCTTGCGATAGGCCTCCTTGCTCTTGTAGCCCTTCAGATTCGAGCAATCCGTAGCAACAGCTTCAGCAACGGTCTGACGGTGGCCTCATGCTTTGCCCGCAACCAGATCGAGACGTTGAGAGCCGCAAGTGCTGCTGATTGGAACAGCGTCGCTGACGGTACATTCTCTGAAATCCTTAGAGATACGAATCCCAACACCGGCGCTACTCGGAGGGTGTTCACTCGTCGGTGGTTGATCCAAACCGAACCGTCCGGCCGGATGAGGACCGTTTCGGTCACGGTTTCGTGGAACCAAGATGGCCGTCCTCACCAGACAACCATGGATACCCTGATTGCCAATCGACAATGACAGCTATCGAGTCTCGCCGGCCTCTGCAAAGAGGGCTGACCCTAATCGAGCTTGTCTTAGCCATGACTGTGGCAGGCATCCTCATGGCCGCGGCCTATGGTATTTTTCTCGTTCAGCAGAAGACCTACGCTGTTCAAGATCAGTTGGCCGACATCCAGCAGAATGCCCGAGTGGCAATGAACTTGATCGCGAGGGATTTGAGAATGGCAGGCCACGGCCGACCGGTTTCGACGGTAACCATCGGGGGACAAAATTATGATAACGCTGTCGCCGTCGATGCGGATGGGGGCGGGATGACGCTGCTTGGTTGCTTTGGGGCACCGGAGGGGTATTTATCGAAATCGGCGGGAATCGGAGCCACAGATATTTATCTTGTCGATAGCAATCAAGCTGCCAAATTCAATAATGGCGACCGTGGATACGTCTTCATCGGTGGGTACGATAAGGGCGTGATTGACAAAATCCAGGGCACACAGCTGACTCTCAAACAGGGTTTGAGAAAGCGATATCCCACAACCTTTCTGACCGCAATGGTTGGTCCCGGTGCAACCAGAATCACCGTAGACGGGACCACTGACATTCAGACAGGGGATATTCTTAGGCTTGGGGATGAGCTACTCTACGTCACGGGAATGACACCCAACACGATCGACTTCGATACGAATCCCACCACGCCATTCAACGACCCCCTGAAGACCGACTATCAAAAAAACACGCTCGTGAACCCCATACCTGTTTATCGGACTCAGGCCTTGCGATACGATCTCGAGGCTGACGGCACAATTACCAGAGAGGATCTCTCTGGTGGAGGAAAACAACCTCTTGCCGAAAACATCCAGACCCTGACTATTTCTCCCCAGGTGGCCAATAACCCGACCTATCAAATCGTGTTGACGGCCAGAACAGACATCCCTGATGATTCAGGAAGACGCCTAAGCCGGACATACCGCTTTACGGTCACTCCTAGAAACTTCTAGATCGGAGGTAGCATGAGACCAAAGGCATGTCGTTATCATGAGCGGGGCGTTGTACTCGTCTTGGCCCTACTGCTGATTGTGGCCGGCACGGTCGTCGCGATAGCCGCCATGACAAATTCCGATCTCGAAATGATGATTTCCGGGAACCAGAAGTCCCAGGAGCAGCTCTTCGATGTAGCCGAGGCCGGAATAGACGATGGAATCAAGGCCTTCTTTGCCGATGCCCCGCCCTGGGGAGCAGTTCGTCCACCAATCACTTCCCCCCCAACACGCTCTCCATGGGGTGTTCCTCATACCCAGAAGCTATCGAATGAATACCGGTGCGAGTTAGCGATCACAGACATGGAGGTTTCTAAGGCACCCCCTCCGGGGAATGATCCAGGCAGGTACAAAACCTTCTACTATCGAATCGTGTCGAAAGGTCTCGAGCAATACCGGGGTCCTAACGTCCCGCAAGGAGTCAGAGAGACTGAGCAAGTGGTCGGCGTCACTTACAAGGTCAAGTAGTCCATTCGCCATTCTCGTACAGGGTTCGTCAAAAAGATCTCCTCTTACAGGCTCTTTTCATCACCCCTTGTGACATACCCCTCGCAAGATCCACGTCAGCACCTTAGGGGCCGGTCACAAATCCTGATTTAACTCTCCTTTTTTGGACCAGGTGCTCTCCCCGCATTTTCACCCTTTTCCCTGAAACGTGAGACCGATGACTGATCACTGGCAACAGCTTTTCCTGAGCTAACGGCTAAACACCCTGCCCGAGAGTCTGAGACGGCTGTAGCCAAAACCCGAAGGGCGGATAGTTCATGAAGTCAATCGAACTTCAACAATTATTCAGGGTAGACCTGTAACTTTTTCATAGGATGTGAAAAAAGGTCGCAGGGGGGGGACGTTCTTTTGATAGAGGGGGATCGGTCATTCTATTTATAACATTTTGATTTTTAAAATGAATTAAGGATTGATGATGTGGGGACCCATGAGGTTTTTCTTGGTATACATTTTGCTTCGGTCCCCCTCGACTAGAATGAGGTCGGCGATGATTGTCTGTCTTAAGAGAAGGCAGGGGTTGACCATGGTCGAGCTGGCGATCACCCTGGCTATCATCGGGGTTCTCGTTGCAACCATGATGCCCAGTCTCGGGAGATGGCTGTCCCATAACCGAATCAAGAGCGCGGCTCGAGATATCGCCTCCTGCTTCCGCATGGCTCAGATGTTGGCAGTTCAGAGAAACCAGGCAAGCACGGTTGAAATCAATTCGGCTGCGGGAACAGTCAGGGTTCTCGATGGAGGAGGGACTGCCGCCCGAATCGTAACCTTTAGTGACTACAAAGCCCAATTCGACGCCACTCGGGGCGGGGGGAATGGGATTGATTTCATAGACCAGCCGGCTGATGGAATAATCAGCGTCACCTTCAATACCCGCGGTATTCCAAACGAGGAAGACGGTAATCCGATTGGAACACCCGGTGTACAGAACGGCGAGAGGGTTTTTGTGGAGAACAACCGCGGAGAGGGGTACTGGGTGGAGGTTACCCCAGTGGGGAACATACGCTATGAGAGGTACAAGAACTAAGCACTGGAAAACGATGTTTTTCTTGAGTGGGCCCAAAGGGTTCACTCTCCTCGAGGTGGTCGTCGCTATGGTTATTCTCGCTGTCGCGCTTTTGGGCCTTGCAGGCCTTCAAATTATTTCACTTCAGGGCAACAGTTTGGCCAGCCAGCTCACCGAGGCGACGACTTTGGCGCAAGACCAGCTGGAGCAGCTGATAACGACACCCTTTAGCACCCTGACCGACGGCGCCAACAATGTCACAGGAGCAACCGGCGTAGGTTACAACGTCCAATGGGACATTACTCCCGACGACCTTACGGGAGCAACCCGAGCCAATATAACTGTGTCGGTCTCGTGGACTCAGGATGTCCCCCACACGGTCAGTGTAAACTCAGTGATAAGCCAATTCTAGGGGGAGAGTTGTGAGAATCTTAGGGAGAATGCAAAGGGGATTGAGCCTCATAGAGATGCTGATTGCCTTAGGAATCGCAGCGATTGTCATTGCTGGAGTCTACCGGAGCTTTGCAGTGCAACAGAAGAATTTTGTGATTCAAGAGCAAGTCGCCGAGGCGCAGCAAAATGTCAGGTCGGTCATGGATCTGATCGCCCGAGATATCCGCGTGGCCGGCTTTGGAAGGCCATCGTGGGCTGTCGGCGGATTCGCCGAATCGGTGAATCTGCCGGGAAACCCATCGAACCAGGTCACCGTCGTCGGCGTATTTGGCCCTCCTATCGCTGCATTGCAGAACGACTCGACCATGGGCATGGATCAGCTCATACTTGACCAAAATGTGGACCTCACTGCTGGGGACAACCTGCTCGTTTTCGAACCGGACACCATCGCAGCGCCCTTGAGGTACAGAACGGTTGTCGTTTGGAATGATGCGGCGGCAACCAACACGATCGATATCGACTCCGAGGGAGACACACCGGGCACCCGAGAAACCCTGGACATGACTCTGCGGGCGACTGCCCAGGTGTATAAGGTGGAGACGATTACCTATGCATTGAACGGGACGACCTTGACTCGAGACGGGAATGTTCTCGCAACAAGCGTGACGAACTTTCAAATCACCGATCAATACAATCCGGCAGTCCCCGACACGTTTGGCAGGTATCAGATCGTGATGGCAGTGACGACCAGGACCAGCGATCCCGACTTTCCAGGGGGATTTCGAACGAGAACACTCACGTCAACGATCAAAGCGAGAAATCTGAGTCTGTAAGAGAAGGAAACGGAGGAGATGCACCATGTCCCATCGATTTAGTCGATTCACGAATCAGAGAGGAACGGCCCTGGTGATAGCCCTCTTGGTAATGGTCACGGCGACTGTTGTTGCCGTTGCAGCTAATTTTACCGCTACGACAGAGGTTGCAATCTCAGGAAATCAACGGTTGTATACAGAAGACTTCTTCGTCGCCGATGGCGGGCTGGAACTGGTAAAATCCTATTTTCTCGACAATTTCTGTTTTCCATCCACGGTGGGTTCAGAGCGTAACGTTAGCACAGACCTCGCAGCCTTGGGTCTTGACAACACCCCATTTGTTAACTTGGGGCTGAACGTGACAAATACAAAGGTGAGAAAAATTCTCGAGGGAAACCCCCCAAAAGGAAAGGGAATTAGTGCTCAGTATTTCAAGGGCAACTACTACAGGGCCAGATCGGTAACGCTCAACGCGACGAACCTGGAAGAGGAGTTTTGCCTGATTTCACCGAAGTAGATGGACCAAGTTATCCCTTTACCGTATCCAAATTACCCGACAAGCCGGCCCTTTTAAACGCCTCCCCCGCTTTGTCCTTCATCCCACAGGCTTCGTAAGCCTGTGCGAGCTGCCTGTTGATCGTGATGTGCTCCTCCTTTTTGAGATCGTTCGACTGCAAGGCTTTTTCCAGGTAGAAGATAGATCGGTCAAAGAGACCCTTCTCTGTATAACATCGCCCGAGCATGACGAGGCAGTCTACCTGTTTCGGCGCATATTCCACAGCCGCTTCAAACTCTGCAATGGCCTTATCGATCAGATCCATTTCCATATAAGCGATCCCTAAGTGATAGTGGGATTCCAGATC
The DNA here is from genome assembly GCA_964348095.1 of uncultured Thermodesulfobacteriota bacterium. Classification (GTDB taxonomy): domain Bacteria; phylum Desulfobacterota; class BSN033; order WVXP01; family WVXP01; genus WVXP01. The sequence continues at coordinate 11,011 of CAYGBK010000005.1, forward strand.
CTTTTCGGGTGACAGATTCTGGCCAATATCGACCTTTTGATGGGTAAGGTGTGGCCCATTCCCACTGCTTTGTTGAGCACCTTCATTCCGCACAGTATCATCGGGAGGTAGCTCTACGGGGTCTTCCAGGTCGAGGATTTCCTCCCCGTGCACAATCTGTTCAGAAGAAGGCTCCTCGATGTCGAGTAAATCGTCGAGGTCCAGAGGCTCCTCAACCATTGGCTGATGGTCTGTGGCCGATAGACTGGAGGAAAGGGTGTCATTCTCTCCTGGTACAGGATTCGCCACGGCCATGGCCTGATTGATGTCCTTGATAGCATTGCGAGCGAGCTGATCCTCGGGGTTAAGCTTGATGATATTCTGGTACAGGACCTTGGCATTTCCAAAGAGGGATTCTTTTTTGTAAAGGTCTGCCAACCAGTAGTGAACATCGATCATCTTTGGCCTGACTGTCAGAACCTTTTTATACATGGAGATGGCCCGATAGTTCAAATCTTCATCTTCATACTGCTTGGCCAGCTGTACATACTCTTCCACAGCCCTGTCGACACCGTTGTTCCTGGCATAGAGATCGGCCAGTTTAGTTCGGAGTCGGATGTTTCTCGGGTCATCGGATACGAGCCTCTCATACTCTTGAATGGCCTTGCGGATCTGACCCTTCATGAGAAACTTCTGAGCGTTTTGCAGAGCCTTTCCTCTATCGAAGCCCAATGTGCACCTCTCGACTCGAAGGGTCTTAGGAAAAGAAACTAACCAAAAGGTCCCAAAAAGTCAAGGGAGAGATTTAGAAAACTTAATAAAAAGAGGAGCTTGGAGCGATTCGAAACGGCGTCTCTTTAATGGTCATAGAACGGCCAGTGGCCGGTTTCTTATCACGTGCTATTCGTCCAGATTTTCTAATACGTCCTGTGTCGACCGGTATTAAGATCCAATGGGCAGGAGGCATTGGCCACAGGGTCGCTGAAGAGGACGAAATAATGAGAGTCTGTGAACGCAGTATTTCAATTTTTGCCAATTTCTGGTATGTCCTTAAACTGGACGAATATCGTACACAAGGCTGGAGCGATCGTCCGCTAATAAGCTTATCGGCCAAAAAATAGAGAAAGATAAGACTAAAATTACCGAGTTTCAGCATGACTTTCGACCACCAGAACGTAAAGTGGACGGAGATAACCCCCGAATTGGCACCTAATTTGCTTGGACGGGGGATTAAATTCCCAGGTTCGACGATGAAAGACATCCTTAACGACATAAATGAGCTTCCCGGTGTGAGGGGATCTTTTTTATGCGACGGTAATGGCACTGTCATATCAAGCGTTATGCCAGAAATATATGGGAGAGAGGTTGGAGACATCGGGCGGGAGCTCGTTCAAGTCATCTCTCTCTTGCAAGTTTTGGGAGAGGAGACGGACGTTCTCGATTTCCTCTTTTCAGATGGACGAATTCTGGTCAATGGGCTTCCGGATTTCTCTCTTATTGTCTTTTGCGATCCTATGATCGACATCTCTATGCTTCGATTGAAAACAAATGTCGCTCTAGCGGAGATCCGTCGGAACGGAAAATTCAAGAAACATATGCAAAAAACCTCTAAGGTGAAAAGGGGACTTCTAGCAAGTGAGGGACTCGATGAGTCCTACCGTCAGATTATCAATAGACTAAAGCCCCCAGAACAATAAGCCAGTCCGCTGAATTCTCAAAGTTTTTTGACAATCCAAAACGCCGCTAAGATGAAAGGACTGACGCATCAGGGAAGAGAGATCCATTAATGGTAGCGGTCTTCGCGGGTGACCTTTCCCAAATAAGGCTTCTCGACATCCTGAACCTGCTCATTCATGAAAAGAAGACAGGGAAAGTCACACTGAAAAAAGGCAATACGATCGGGGAGATTTTCGTGGAAAATGGGGACATCATCCACGGGGGTGCTGAGTCTTATAACGGAGAGGAAGCTGTCTATCTCATGATGACCTGGATGATTGGTCAATTCAGTTACACACCCGATGTTTCGCCAGATTCGAAAACCGTCAAGACGCCGACGGAGGAGATTCTTTCAGAGGGTGTTCACAGGGTCCAAGAGTGGGAGGAAATACGAAAGACAATCCCTTCGACAGATATTGCATTCAAACTCTTGACCCGAAAAGGGACGGATGACGTCGTTTTGAAGGCTGGAGAGTGGAACCTTCTCATCCGGATCGATGGTCTCAAGACCGTGAGTGACTTGTCTCGTGAATTAGGGGTGACTGAAATAGAGACGGCAAAGAAACTCTATCGACTCTTGAGAGAGAAACTGGTGGAGGTCGCGGAGAGGCCTCTCCACCCGGCCAAAAGAACCGTCGAAAAAGCTTTCTTCGATAAGGTACAGGAAGAGCTCACTCAGATCATGGGGCCTATAGCCCCGGTTGTCATTGAAGATAACGTGAACGACATGGAGGAGAAGGTTTCTGCTTTTCCGAGGGACAGGGCGGCCGAATTGGTTGAACGAATCAGTTCGGAAATCTCTGACGAGCGTAAGAGGGTCGGTTACCAGAAGTTGATGTTGGAGGTGCTTAAGAAAATCTAATGATGGGGTTGCAAGATGGCAGATAGACAGTCCATAGGCATTGGTCTTTTGCCGAAACTCATGGGGGCAATCCTGATTCCGGTTCTGATTTCCTTCGGGGTAATCGCGTATATCTATTTTTTTCATATGAAGGAGATGGTCTCTTCCACAATGGCAGAGATGGAGAGTATGAACACTGCGGTGGTGGACGAAATGGAAGTGATGAGTTCAGTTGGCACCCGTGAAGGGGTTCGGACTCTCAATGAACTGGGTGAGCGGATGATTCGGGAAAAGGCAAAAGACGTGGCCCGGGAGATTGAAATCTATATGAAGATGCGTCCCGGTTCAAGAATCTCAGTTCTCCGCGAAGACGAAGAGCTGAAAAAAATCGCAGTCCAACCTGTCGGAGAGACGGGATATACGGCGGTTCATGACGACAAGGCCATAAACCATTTCCACACAAACCCCAAAATAGTTGGGATGAACCTTCGGACCTTGGCAAATCGGTTTCCAGAATTCTGGAAGATACTCGAAGCCAGCCTAACGGGGGATGCTGTGGGATACTACGATTGGGAGGATGCCGACGGCGTAGTTCGGCCAAAATACATGTTTATCGCCCCGGTGGAAGGCACAAAACTCAGGGTAGCTGCGACAACATACATCGATGAGTTCTCCCGGCCAGCCCGACAGATAGAAAAGAAACTGGCCGAGATCCATGATAGGACTGAAAAGAAGCTTTTGGCGTCGGCTGGCAGGACCTATGAAAGATTCAGAAGGACCTCCCAGAGAACACTGAATATTTTCGTGATCGTGGTTGCCTTTTCTCTGGGGTTGATCATCATTCTCACCTTCTGGTTTTCAAGGACGATCATTCGTCCCATCACTCAGTTGACCCAGGTGGCCAATAGGATCAGCATGGGTGATTTGGATACGACCGTGCAGATCAAGTCCCGCGATGAGGTGGGCCTTCTGGCCGAATCTTTCAGTCGGATGCAAGAGAGTCTGAGAGCGGCGATCGTGCGGTTAAAGAGAAAAAGGCGTGAGCTGTAATCGAGGAACCACGAGGCAATGGCAGAACCTGTGAAGAAGGTCTTGATCGTCGATGATGAAGAGACGCTCACCTGGAGCATGGCCAAGAGCCTTTCCAGGGACCGAGAAAAGTATACCGTTTTGATTGCAAACACTGGCAATGAGGCGTTGGAACTCTTGAAAAACCAGCCTATCGATCTTGCCATAACAGATATTCGTATGCCTGACATCAACGGCCTCGATCTCCTCACTGCCATTAAGAACAATTACCCGGGGACCAAGGTCATCATTATGACAGCCTATGGCTCGTCGGATATTCAAAGAGAGGCCAACAAGCGAGGATCTCTATACTATATCGAGAAACCTTTTGAGATTGCCGATATTCGAAAACTGATCCTCGACATTCTATGGAAAAAGAGCGGATTCGAGGGCAAAGTCTTTGATCTTCAACTCACCGATGTTATCCAGTTGAACTGTCTCGGACGAGTTACTGCAGCTTTAAGAATTACCAAAGGACAGGAGGCGGGGGTCATCTACTTCAGCGATGGAGAAATAGTCCACGCAGAATGCGATGGGCGATTTGGTAAGGACGCCCTATTTACGATTCTGAAGTGGCGCGAGGGGAGATTCGATCACGAGAGAGGTGTCAACCCTCCTGAGCAGACTATCTCTCAGAATTGGGAACACTTGCTGGTTGAAGGCATGCGAAAGACAGATGAAGGTGTCGTTCCCACCTTTGGGGGCGGGCAATCGTCAACTCCTTCACAACTTTCGAGGCCCGAAGAAAAACTCCAGAAGTCGCCTCGTGATGGCGAAAAACCAGAAGAGGAGCCCATGGAGGAGGCTGTTAGGTCGATTGCTCGACTTGCGGGGTGTGAAGGGACGATGGTTGTTTCAGAGGACGGTGCTGTTCTCGCCCATGATGCCATCAAGAACACGGTCAAAGAAGGTGCTCTGGTCGCCTTCCTTGGGGTGCTGTCCCACAGATTGAGTCGGATCTTGGAGGCTGGAGAACTTCACAGGATTCTTCTTGGACAGAAAAAAATGAAGGTGATTCTAAGGAATAGACCCTACTATTTTGGAGTTCATCTCAAAGAGGGGGTTCGGTTTGATGATTTGAGTCCGTCCATCCGGAAGACCTTGGAGAGCCTTCGAGAAATGATAGGGTATTGGAGCTGACGATCAGAGTCAAGATTATGGGTGCAGGTATATTCTCATGATGTAACGAGATCGGAAAAAAAGCCCGGGAATAGAAAGGCACAGTCCACATGGTCGATTTTGTGGCCTCGGCTTAGGGATCCGGAGATCATGGACATTATTCTCTCAGAAGAGGACATCAAGCGGCTAGATTCGTGCTTGAACAAGATGCTGAACAAATCCGCAGCCCTCAGTGCCTATCTGATTGATCGTTCCGGTCAGTTGGTTGCAAATTGCGGAAGTCCCTCAACGCTTGATGTTTCGGCCTTTTCAGCATTGACAGCGGCGAATTTTGGGGCAACATCAGAAATTGCAAAGCTACTCGGCGAAGAGGAATTCAATCTCCTTTTTCACAAGGGCCAAAATGAGAACGTCTATTTTGCGGTTGTGGGAGAAGATATGATTATTGTTATCGTTTTTGATGACAGGACCACAGTCGGGTTGGTCCGACTCAGTATCGACATGATCATGGAAGATCTCCTGAAGATTCTATCTCCCATTTACGGAAAAAAGGAGTAGGTCGGTTTATGCCGTTTATAAACTTCAGCAAGGATGAAATCCAATGCAAAATCGTTTACTACGGATGCGGTTTCTGTGGAAAGACGACAAATCTTCTGCACATCTTTAAGAAGACCATGGAAGATGTCCGGGGTAAGATGGTTTCTATCGATACTGATGGAGATCGAACGATTTTTTTCGACTTCCTCTCCCTCAACCTCGGGAAGATTCGAGGCTTTGATATCCGCGTTCAGCTTTACACCGTACCGGGTCAAGTACATTACGATGCGACGAGAAAACTGGTATTGAAAGGCGTCGACGGCGTCGTCTTTGTCGCCGACTCTTTGAAGACGCAGCGAGAAAAAAACATTGAGAGTCTAATAAATCTTGCAAAGAACCTAGCCGAAAAGAGATTGAGCATTCGGACCGTACCCTTAGTCATGCAATACAACAAAAGAGATCTTGAAGCAGAAGGTGCTGAGATCCTGCCGGTCTCGGTTTTAGAGAAGGATCTCAATTCGATGCTGAAGGCCCCCCATTTCCTTGCAAGTGCACTTGAGGGGGCGGGGGTTTTCGAAACGCTCAGGGAGATCAGCAAGCTCGTTGTGAAGGATGTGAGCAAGAAGATTCTCCTGAATGACGGGAAGGGAAAGTCCTTCACAGGGGCTGGAGGAATATGACCCAGACCCGGGAGATTATTCATGAAAGAGCAGGATTCCAAAGGGACGGAACAAGAACTCGAGGAAGAGATTGACGAGGCGATAGATAGCCTCTTTGTAGAGAAAGAAGGGGGAGGGGAGAAACCTCCTCCGTCCCCGGTGTCGAGTGCGGTGTCCCCTGAGCCTCCCCAGAATATCGAAACGGACCTGGGTTCGCCCGCCGAGAAGATAGAGGAAGAGATTGACGAGGCGATAGATAGCCTCTTTGTAGATAAAGGCGTGGACAGCGGGAAACCTCCATCCCCAGTGTCGAGTGGGGCGTCCCCTGAGCCTCTTGAGAGTCCCGAAATGGATCTGGGCTCGCCGGCTGAAAAGTTAGAAGATGAGACCGACCAGTCCATCGACAGCCTCTTTGTGGAGAAAGAAGAGGGAGGGGAGAAGACCCCATCCCCAGTGTCGAGCGGGGCGTCCCCTGGGCCTCTTGAGAGTCCCGAAATGGATCTGGGCTCGCCGGCTGAAAAGTTAGAAGACGAGATTGACCAGTCCATCGATAGCCGCTTTGTTCAGAAGGGGACGGGTAGCGAGGGAGTTCAATCCGTTGCCTCGACGGTTAAGTCCGCTGAGTCTCTCGAGACCCCGGAAGTAAAGCTGGAAGCACCCGCCCCGAACGCCTCGGTCGAGGTGCCCTCAGCAGATCGAGAGCCAGGTCCTGAATCGACCCAGGGGCCCATGCGAAATCTTGAGAATCTGGAGACCCACCTCCTTTCGCTGGAATGGGAAATCAGCCCCGACTTGATTGATAAGGTCATCTCGGAACTTGGTTTCCTGAAGGACGCTTATGACAATGATCCAGCCCTTTTTCAAGTATTTGAAATGATGAGTAATGTGGCACACGCTCTTGCTGACGATGAAGGGAACATTACGCCCGACAATCTCCGTTTTCTCCTGGAGGCCAAAGACGGTATCAAGCTCCTCATCAATGAGCTGAAGGGCAAGGAGGCATATCGGAACGTGGTTTTATCCGGGATTCTGGCCAAGCATCACCTCATGCAAGAACGCCGTGAAGGGCCAATCGAAACGACAGACCAAACCGTCGAGAGGAAGGACGTTGAGGGTTTGACCGAGACACTCAAAACACTGTCTCACGAGTTACAGAAAGAAATTCGCCAACTTTTTGTAATCACTCAGAAACTTCGGACCGGGAATGCCCATTCCACCCCTTCGGAAACGGTGGGGATGCTGTTGATGACATCGTCCGGCAGGGTTTTTGCTATAGAGAAGGATCTAGTCCTTCGTTCTGTTCAGATCCCATACCGGATGGTAAGGACGGTTTGGAAAGACAACGAGATCCGAATACGGGGAGATCGTTTCCCCTTGGTTAACCTCTTCCGTCTGTTCAAGTTCCGGGACAGGGTTGAACCGAAAGAAAAGGCCGTCGTCTTGATTAGAAAGGACGACAGGACCCTCGCTGTCCTGGTGGATCGTCTTCTTCAAAAAAGGGAGGTTCCTGCGGGGAGTATTCGGGAGGAGAAAAGTCTTGCCTACCTCCGAGGGACTGCTCCTATAGGAAAGGGGCGAAAAATGTACCTCCTTGACACTGACCGGCTGATGGTGGAGTTCTGACCAATAGGGCGAGATCTATGGCAAGAGGAGGAGATGAGAGGCGCCACATATCGTCCCGTCGGACCAAAAACCGTTCCAAGGTTCTGCCGCGAGTCGAGGAGCTTGCTCAAGAGATTGAAAGACTGCAAAATTTCAATGAAAGCATCATCCAGTCGATTAGCAGCGGGCTAATCCTGGTAGACAATCAGGGAAAGATCACCTATATCAACCGGGCCACTGAAAACATTCTCGGCTATTCGTCAGAGGAAGTCATCGGTCAAGATTTCCAAACGCTCAATCTGCAGAGGAAAAAAGAGAAACAGAACCTCCTCGGAATTCCTTTTGACCACTCCGGGGATATTGATACGCGACGAGAGGGAACGATCAGACGAAAAGACGGTGCGGACATTCCGACGGGTTTTACCATCAACAACCATCTGGATGTTCATGGCAAGAAGATTGGTGAGATTGTCATTTTTCGAGATTTAACCAACGTGTACAAGATGCAGGAAGAAATATTGAGAATGGATCGGCTGGCATCACTGGGCGAGATTTCCTCAGGTATTGCCCACGAAATCCGAAACCCTCTAGCAGGCATCAAAACGACAGCCCAGGCCATGGGTGAGGAGATGGAAAGCAGCGATCCAAAGAGGGAATACCTTAACCGAATCACCAAAGAGATTGATCGGCTCAATGACCTGCTGATCATGTTCTTCTCCTTTGCCAAACCACAGAGGCCGAATCTCGATTTTTACCATATCAAAGATGTTGTCAATGAGATTACCCCGTTACTGATCAAGGACATTGGCGATCGAGGAATCACCTTTGCGGAAAAATACGATCCATCACTTCCAAAGGTAAAGGTCGATGTCAATCAAATGAGACAAGTTTTTCTCAACCTCTTTCTGAATGCGATCCACGCAATGGGCAATGGTGGGGAGTTGAGGATTGAGGCAGAGTCCGTGTACCCCAATACGTCGAGCCGGTCTAAGTCGCAGCCTGATTATGTGCAGGTTGCGGTCAGCGATACGGGAGAGGGCATTCCTCGGAACATCATCTCTAAGATATTTGACCCATTTTTTACGACGAGGGCAAAAGGGGTAGGATTGGGGCTTTCCATTTCCTATCAGATCGTCAAAAGACATGGGGGGACGATCAACGTAGAAAGCCAAGAGGGCAGCGGAACCACATTTCTCATCACACTCCCTCTTCTGAACGGGGGGGCGAGGTGTAATTGATGAAACCGGCGATACTCATCGTGGATGATGACGAGGTCATGCGTCAGACCCTTTCAGATGTTTTTGCAAAGAAAGACTATGAGGTTCACACCATCGATACGGGGAATGAAGCCATTGAGATGATCAACAAGCATCTTATCGACCTGGTTCTCCTGGACATCCGACTTCCAGACATGGATGGCATCGCCGTCCTAAGAAAGATAAAAGAGATCGATACGGATTTGATGGTTGTGATGATGACGGCCTATTCTGACGTCCAAACCGCCGTTATGGCGATGAAGGCAGGGGCCTATGACTATATCAACAAGCCCTTTGAACTTGATGAATTGAAACTGTCAATCCAAAAGGCTATCGAGACTCAGAGTCTGCGGAATGAGGTTCGTCGGCTGAAAAGACAGCACGAAAATGAGGACAGTCGGACTCAGATTTACGGGAACAGCCCGCAGGTCCAGAGCGTTAGGGAACTGATCCAGATGATTGCTCAGACACCGCGAACTTCTGTTCTGATTCAGGGAGAGAGTGGAACTGGCAAAGAGCTGGCAACCAACGCCATCCACTATAGCAGCAAGCGAGCTCACCGTCCTCTCATCAAAATCAATTGCAGTGCTATCCCTGAAAACCTTTTGGAATCAGAGCTCTTTGGATATGAAAAAGGTGCTTTTACTGATGCCAAATCCACAAAAAAGGGGCTCTTTGAGCTGGCAAGTGGAGGAACCATTTTTCTCGACGAAATCGGAGACATGAATGCCTATCTTCAATCTAAGCTGCTTCGGGTACTGGAAACTCAGTCCTTTATGCGCGTTGGGGGGTCACGAGAAATCCATGTTGACTTGCGATTTATCACTGCCAGCAATAAGAACCTAGCGGAAATGGTGAATGACGGCAAGTTTCGGAAGGACTTGTACTATCGTCTCAAGGTGATGGTTCTCGATATTCCTCCTTTGAGGGAACGACGAGAGGATATTCTCCTTCTTGCCAACCTTTTCATCGAGGAGGGCAATAGAGAACTTGGAAAGAATATCAGAGGCATTTCGGACGACGCGAAGGACCTGCTGTTGAACTACTCATGGCCCGGCAATGTGAGAGAGTTAAAAAATGTCCTCGAGAGAGCGATGATTCTGTCAAACACAGAATCGATCACGAAGGAGACTCTCCCTATCGAATTGAGGGAGCAGCAGAGTGCTGTTCACGCCACGTCGTTCAATATGGGTGAATCGACGCTTGAGGCGATGGAAAGCAGACATATCTCTCATGTCCTATCAATGGTAAATGGGAACAAGTCAAAGGCGGCGAGAAGTCTTGGAATTTCGAGGTCGACTCTCAGAGAAAAACTCAAGAAATATGCTATAGCCTGAGAAAGGAAGAAGACATGGTGCTTGGAAAGAAAAAGGACGTTATCGGCTTGGACATTGGCTCGAGTTCGATCAAGGTAGTCGAACTAAATGAAACGAAAAGGGGCCACAGATTAGTCAATTCCGCCATGGCATCGATCCCGCCAGAGGCAATCGTTGACGGGTCCCTGATGGATTCAGTGGTGATCGTGGACACCATCCGAGAATTGATCAAGAGTTTTAAGGTCAGAACCAAGGAAGTCGCGACGTCGGTCTCGGGTCATTCAGTTATTGTCAAGAAGATCAGCCTTCCTGTGATCACTGAAGATGAACTGGCAGAATCGATCCAATGGGAGGCTGAAAGATACATCCCCTTTGATGCGAGTGATGTAAACATCGACTTCCAGATCCTAGGGGCGAATGAAGAAAATGACGAGCTCATGGACGTGATCCTGGTGGCAGCCAAAAAGGACATCATTAACGACTATCTCAATGTCCTTCTGGAAGCGGGATTGAACGCTGTGATCGTCGACATAGACGCCTTCGCTCTCGAAAATATGTATCAGGCCAATTACCCGATGAAAAGGGGTGAGATCGTAGGCCTCGTTGACATTGGGGCCAACGTGATGAACATAAACGTTATGAAGGATGGTATATCGGCTTTCACGAGGGACGTCTTCAAGGGCGGGAGCTCCATAACTGACGAGATCCAGAAGCATCTCCACGTAGACTATGAAGAAGCCGAGGCGCTGAAAATTGGCAGCAAGATTGACGATAGCAAGCAGCAGGCAATCGACAACATCCTGAAAACGGCCTCTTCAGACTTCGCCTCTGAGGTCGGCCAATCACTGGGTTACTTCCAGAAGACGTCAAACCAGAATGTCGATAAGGTCTTTATCAGTGGAGGCTGTGCCAAGATCGAGGGATTGAGTAAGGTGATTGAGGCTCAGATCGGTGTTCCTGTAGAGGTGGTTGATCCCTTTCAGAATATAGAAATCACAAAAAAGGACTTAACCCTTGATTATATCAGCGACATTAGCCCGATGATGGCGGTCGGGGTCGGGTTAGCCTTGAGGAGGGTAGGAGATCGATGATTAAGATCAATTTATTGGTTGCAAGAGAAGAGCGCAAGAGAGAGTCAATTCGGAAAGAGGTTACAATCTTTGTCCTTGCCATGGTTGTCGTGATGGTCGGCATAGGCTTTGCACAGTTGATGTATAACCGACATCGGGATGCACTCAGGGCCGAGATCATAGACCTCGAAAACAAGCAGAAGAAACTCCAGGAACTCAAAAAGCAAATCAAGAAAGCAAAGGTCGATAAGAAAACCTATCTGGAGAAGTTGAACATTATCAGGAGTCTCAATCTGAACAGGACTCGACCGATCCAAATTATGAGTTTCTTGGCCTCAGAAATCCCTGAAAAAATGTGGCTTCAATCCCTTGACAAAAACAATGAGAAATTGACGCTCCAAGGGATTGCACTGGATGATGAGACCATTGCCAATTTCATGAAGAAATTGCAGCAAACCAGGATCTTTGCCTCTGTTGAGCTGGTGGTCACTGAACGAGTGACCGTCAGTAAGCTCAACTTGAAAAAATTCACGATGATCTGCAGAATCGGAATATAAGGGAGGATACCATGGCTGTATCAATGGACACAATTGTAAAGCTTCCCTTGGCAAAAAAAGTTCTCATTCTCCTTGTTGCGGTCTTCGTCATCGTTGGGCTGTATGGCTATTTAGCCTATCTCCCTCAGAGGGAGGAGATCAAGGGCCTCACTGATCGGCGGGATACCCTTCGGAAAGAGGTCAACGAGCTCCAGGCGGTGGCCGATAATCTCCGGAAATTCCAGGCAGAGGTCGCCCAGCTTAGGGCACAGCTCAACGACGCTCTCACCCAGTTGCCGAACGAAAAAGAGATCCCAGAACTTCTAAAGACCATATCGAGACTCGGCAAGGAGTCGGGTCTAGAGTTTCTGAGATTTAGACCAACCGCCGAGCGGAAAAAACAGTTCTATGCTGAGGTACCCCTTGAATTGGTTTTTCTCGGGACTTACCACGATACAGGAATATTCTTTGATCGAGTGAGTAAACTCTCACGAATCATAAACGTGGAAAACTTCAAAATGGCTCCGAATCAGAAATCCGGAGACCAAACGCGACTCAAAGCTCAGGCTGTGGCCACCACCTTTCGTTTCTTGGAGGAAGGAGCGAAAGGGGCTAAGTAGAAGAGCAAGCGCAAAAGAAAGAAATGAGGAGAATACGCCGATGATATACCGGGGTTGGATTAGAAGAATCACCACCGTCTTGATTCTTGTCCTAGGCATGGTATTTGCTTTTTCCGGGTGCGAAAAGCCCTCGGCTCCCCCTCCGATCACGCGGACGAAGCCTTCAAAAAAGAAAGTCCAGAAGCCCTCTCCCTCGAGGAAAGAAAATACACGCCAAAACAAACCTGTTTTCTCATATAATCCCAAAGGGAAGGTGGACCCGTTCAAACCTTTCATCCAGATTGGAAGTCCGGGAAAACCTATACCGGGTGTCCCCAAGACTCCCCTTCAGGAATACGATCTGAGCCAGCTCAAGCTGACCGCAATCGTATATGTGGGAGACGGTAACAGTTTCGGGATGGTTGAAGACTCCGCTGGAAAAGGTTTCACAATAAAGAAGGGCACCTATCTGGGAAATCGGGGCGGTAAGGTCAAAGCCGTTCACCTGGACCGGGTGATCATTGAAGAGCCTTCGAGCCTCTATGGGACGCAGTCGAGAACCCGAGAAATTGTGATGAGGCTTCCGGAGGAAGGAGGAAAAAAATGAAACATGCGGCGTGGAATCGCTTTATTGGAGTGAAGCTGGTCTTTCTTTGGGCGATTGTTACGGCTTCTTTTATTGGATGTAGCGCATTGAGAGGACCGGACAAGCCTGCTCTTCCTCCGACTGTGACGGAGCCGGTCACCATCACGGCGATCAATTTTTCGGACGAGGAGGACTACACTCGGGTCACAATTGAGGGTTCGGGAGAGTTTATGTACGAGTTTCTCGAGTTACTCGAAGATCCGCTAAGGATCTCCGTGAAGATCGCAAATGCGTCATTTGAAGTGACGACTCCCATTGTCGTTGATGATGGAACCGTGACAGAGATTGTTGCGATGACAGTCGGGGATCGTGGACGGATCGACATCGGACTCACGAGTCGGGTCGACTATACGATCACTCAGGAGGCTACCAGACTGTATGTCGACATTGAAAAGGCTGAGGAGATGACGCCCCTTGCGATTGCCGAGCCGGAGCCTCCTATCAGTCTGGACCCTGCCAAGGCGCTGACGGATGTTTCGGTAGCGAAGAGAGGAGACATCACAGAGGTGACCATCACGACGGACGGGTTGCTCGGAGATTACAATGCCTTCACCCTCGAATCGCCAGCACGCCTTGTCATCGATCTATGGACATTAAAAAGCCGGGTTCCCAAGGCCAAGGCCACCGTTCCGGCTGGTACGGCGCACCTCAAGCGCGTTCGCATCGGGAGACATCCGAAAAAGACTCGATTGGTCCTCGATTCATCGAGAGCCAAACTCGCTCCATATAGGATCGATCGTTTCCAGAGCAAATTGGTCGTCGCCATGGGTGATGTTGCGGCTCTGGAGCGAGAGATGGCAAGCGTTCTCGATGGCGTCGACTTCAAGCAGATAGACGACAAATCTCGCATGGTCCTTTCAAGCTCAACGCGGGTTGACTATGAAATCTTCAAGATGTCTCAGCGGGATATCGTCGTGGAGCTGAAAAAGACCAATGCGCCAAAACACGTCAAACGAGCCCTTGACACCAAGGCCTTCGACAGCGCCGTCGAATACATTCGTATCTACAATGTGAGATCGGAGACCTCTAGAGATGTGAGGGTCGTCATCCACCTCAGAGAAGCGGTCGATTTTGAAGCCTTTCAGGAAGGGAAGCGGATTTTTGTAGACTTTCAAAGGCCCCGAGCCGGGGGACGTGTTCAGACTGAACAGGAAATGCCGGAGGTGACCCCGGAGGCCCTTCAGGTCGAAAAAACAATGGCTGCTGAGACAACGACGGAGGAGGTGAACGGTCAAGGGGAAAAGGGTGAGCCAGAGACCGAGACGCCCGCTGCAGTGGGAGAAGAGTTGGCGGCAGGGGACGCAACGCCGGCACCGGAGAAGGTTGCGTCACCTTTGCCGGCTAAGGTGGCAGAAGAGAAGCCAGCTGTTGAGAAATCGACAAAGACCATAGGGAATCCGGGAGAGAAAGAAAAAACAGCGGAAGCCGCCATCTATGAATTTGGCATCACACCGGAAAAGGAGTATACAGGACGGCGTCTTTCTCTCGACTTTAAGGACGCGGATATCAAGAACATCCTCCGCCTGATTGCAGAGGTGAGCGATCTCAATATCGTGGCAGGGGAGAACGTAAAAGGTAAAGTCACGATACGGCTCATTGACGTACCCTGGGACCAGGCCCTGGACATCATCCTCTTCTCGAACAATCTCGGTATGATGCGCATCGGTAACGTCATTCGAGTTGCCCCGGTCGACGTCCTGAAAAAAGAACAGGAGCAGGTTCTCACCTCAAAGAGAACGCAGGAGAAGCTGGAAGATCTCGTTACTGAACTGATCCCGGTGAATTATTCGACGGCCCAAGAGCTTTCAACACAGGTCAAGACTATTCTCTCTGAGCGAGGGTCGGTCTCTACCGACAGCCGGACAAACACCCTTATCGTAAAGGACATCCCGACCAGCGTTGTCGAGGCCAGGGAACTTGTGACGACTCTCGATACCAAGACCCCGCAGGTCATCATCGAGGCGAGAATTGTTGAGGCGAGTACGAATTTCTCACGAGAATTGGGAATCAAGTGGGGAGGAACACTCGCCGATACCCGAATAGGTGGTGAGACAGGCACAGTCGGGGTCAGTGGGAGCGTTACTGGGGCATCACCTGCGGATACGATAGCGAATTTCCCAATTGGGGGGGCAACGAGTGCCATCACCTTTAGTCTGGCGAATCTTGGAGACATCACCAATCTCGACGTAGAACTGAGTGCCCTCGAAACCGCTGGTGAGGGGGAAATTATTTCGGCGCCGAGGATTGCCACGCTGGACAACAAGGAGGCCTCAATCGAGCAAGGCCTCAGAATTCCCTACCTCAAGCTCACTGCAGAGGGGACGGCGACCACTGAGTTTATCGAGGCGAACATCAAGTTGACTGTGACCCCTCATGTGACAAATGACGGCCATATCAAAATGAATATCAAAGCATCGAAGGACACGCCCGATGATTCGATCACGGTGCAGGGGGTTCCGGCAATCGACAAGAAAGAGGCGATCACAGAGGTTCTTGTCAAGGACGGTGACATCGTGGTCATTGCCGGTATCTACAGCATCGAAAAGTCAGATAACGTGGAGCGGGTCCCCCTCCTCGGGAAAATCCCTATTTTGGGCTACTTCTTTAAGAGTACGATAAAAAATGATGACCGAAGGGATCTGTTGATTTTCATATCACCAAAAATTGTTCAGGAAACGGCGTAGACTGCAGGGGTGGCTTGTCACACAGTCTGCTATCTGGTAAATTGAGGCCGAGTCTGGGGCTTTTCCAGCTCGGCCTTTGAACATGAAAACGGGGGTTCGGCGGTCAGCTGGCAGGCATCAGCAGAGCCAGTAGGAAAGATATGGGATCAATCGCTGACGAGCTGGCCCATCGTGGCAATCAATGATGAGGATCCAAAAGGCATCGATGACGCATGCTCGGAGGGTTGGGGCGGTCCTGTTGATCAGCCTCACTGCCTGGCTGGTGCCCCTAAATGACTGCGCTTCAGCCTCGAGTAAGACGGAAGCACTCTATCAGAAGGCTCGCCGCGCATACTATGCCCTTCAAAGTTCGCCGGAGAAGAAAAAGAAACGGGTCTATTGGGAGCAGTGCATCCGCCGCTTCCAGGCGGTTTACAAGACCTCTCCCGATAGCGACAGGGCCGATGATTCCCTTTTTATGGTTGGCACGCTATACGAGAACCTTAGTCGCTACTCTGGTCTCTCGTCTGACCTGGACTTGGCCATCTCCCCCTATCAGCGACTGACAACCCTCTACCCGTCTAGCCGCTACGCTGATGACGCCCAATTCAGAATTGGCGTCATTCACCAAAAAACTGGCGACTATGAGAAGGCCTTTCTGAGCTTCTCCAAGGTGGTCGAGCGGTTTCCGAAGGGGGACATGGTCGATGAGGCTCGAAAGCGGCTTGCCCAGTTGGAACCGTACCGTCCGAAGCCGAAACGCCTTATCGAGGTCACAGGCATTCGGCACTGGTCCAACGCTGAGTATACCCGGGTGGTTATTGATCTAGAGGGGGAAACAGCGTTCAGGGATCATATTCTAAAAAGAGATCCAGATCGGGGTAAACCCCCGAGGATTTACATAGACATACAATCTGCTCAATTAGGCGCTTCGCTCAACCAGCCGATACCCATTCAAGATGGTCTGCTGACCATGGCGAGAGCGGCCCAGTATGCTCCAGATGTCGTCAGAGTCGTTCTGGACATGGAGTCTCTTAGCACTTACCGGACCTTCCCCCTGACAGCCCCCTTCCGTATCATTATTGACGTCCATGGCAATGGGCGGACATCTCGGCCGCCCGAGAAGGAGAATCGGTCGCCTCAGAAGCCATCTCTCCCTCAACAGCTCGGCCTTGGTATCAGGCGAGTCGTTATCGACCCCGGTCACGGCGGAAAAGATCCCGGTGCCATCGGACCAGGAGGCCTCAAGGAGAAGAACGTTGTCTTGAAGATCGCTAAGAAGCTGGAAAGGAAACTAAAGAACGAGCGTGGCCTTGAACCGGTCCTCACCCGAAGGGGAGACGTCTTCATACCATTGGATGAGAGGACAGCCATTGCCAATACCCAGAAAGCTGATCTCTTCGTTTCTATCCACGCCAATGCGACTCGAGGGCGGAGGACCAGAGGAATCGAAACCTACGTGCTCAACTTCGCTACCGACGAGGAGGCCATGGAATTGGCGGCCCTGGAGAATGCAGTTTCCACAAAGAAGTTGAGCGACCTTCAGTACATCCTGTACGATCTTATGCGCACAGCAAAGATTGGCGAATCTCGGACGCTGGCCGAACATGTCCAGGAGTCGGTTTACAGAGGACTTAAGCGCAAGTATTCTCGGATCCGCAATCTAGGGGTCAAGGAGGCCCCGTTTTATGTTCTGATCGGTGCGAACATGCCCTGCATCCTGGTCGAGGTCTCCTTTATCAGTAACAGGGAGGAGGAGAAAAGACTGAGAGACGACCGTTATCTGGAGGAGATCGCAGACGGGATTAGCAATGGCATTGGGTTGTATATGGCGGAGATGGAGCGAGGGGCCTCACTGTGAAACAACCCCCGGGGTTTTGATCTCTTCGACCATGTCGGTCTTTGACGAGATATGGTAGTTTTCTCAGTGTGCGGTGTGAGGGGCTAGGTCTTTCACCTCCAGTTGAATCTTCTCTGATCCCATCCACTGGTTTAACTGTGGAACAAAAACCAAATCAATCGGCCCTGATGTCAGTGGAAGGCGGTCGGCCATTCTAAAGCCTATGGCGTCGAATATCTGCTTGTCCTTGACTTTGAGCTTGAGGCTGTCGGCGCCAACGATTCTGCTGTCGCATACAGCGACGTTTTTGGAGAGAAAAAGGGGTCTCGGATTACCGACGCCGTGGGGTTCAAACATTATGAGGTCTTCGATCAGACGGCGATCGATTTCTTCTAGGGTGACCTCTACGTCAATGGCTATCTCAGGCCGAATTGTCTTATCCGCCACTTCCTTCGATATCACGCTCTCCAAGTGGTTTCGAAGGTCTTCGATAAACTCCGATCTGATGGTGAAACCCGCCGCCGCTCGGTGTCCGCCAAAACCCACTAGTAGCTCCCGGCATCGGAGGAGCGTTTGATAGAGGTCCAATCCATCGGTGCTTCGAGCTGAACCCCGTCCTAGATTATCCTGGTTGACGGCTATGAGAAAAGCGGCTTTCCCGAAACGTTCTACCAGCCGCGACGCAACGATACCGATAACGCCAGGATGCCAATGAGAAGATGAAAAGAGAAGCGATGACCGTCGAAGAACCTCGGGGAATCGTTCTATGTCTCTCAAAATCTCATCCAGGATCTGATCTTCCATTATCTGGCGTTGGCTATTTAGTCGGTCTATATCAGAGGCAATCCTATTGGCCTCCTCGTCGGACTCGGTCAGGAGAAGTTCGACAGCTTTACCCGCATAATCGAGCCGACCACAGGCATTCAGACGAGGAGAGAGTTTAAACGCGACGTGGCCTGTTTTTATGGTCTGTTTCTCTAGCCCTGAGATCGCTTTGAGGGCCTTGATTCCTGTGCGTCTCCCGCTGGTGAGTTCCTCAAGACCAAATTTGACCAGAATTCTGTTCTCATCAAGGAGGGGAACCATATCGGCGATGGTTCCGAGACACACCAGATCGAGATATTTTTTTAGATTTGGTGGACTGCCGGCTTGCCAGTACCCCCTTTCCCGAAGTCTGACTCGAAGACCGATGAGAACCTGAAAAGCGACACCGACACCGGACAGCCTATCAAAGGGGAAGGGGCAGTCCTTTTGCTTCGGGTTCAGTATGGCTCGAGCAGGAGGGAGGTCGTCGGGGATCTCGTGATGATCAATAACAAGTGTATCCATACCAAGTTCAGAAGCTTTTTGAATCTCAAGGCGATTCGACACGCCACAGTCTGCTGTAATCAATAGATTCACCCCTTCTGCTCCGAACCGTTTCACACTCTCTATATTCAGCCCATAACCCTCGGTAACCCGATGCGGTATATAATACCGAGGGTTCACCCCTAATTCCCTTAGGAAAGCGACAAGGATGGTTGTCGACGTGATACCATCGACATCGTAATCTCCATAAACCATGATTGTTTCGTGATTGATCACGGCCTCCATGAGCCGATCGACGGCACGGTCCATGTCCTTCATAAGAAAGGGGCTGTGAAGGTGGGACAGTGAAGGGCTGATAAAACGTTCGCCTTGTTCGGGAGTTCTGACCTCTCGAGTCGAAAGGATTTGGGCAGCCGGTGGGGAGAGGTTCAGCTGTTTCATCAATCTATGGGAGATCTCGAGATCGGGTGGTCTCAGCGTCCACGTCCTATTCATTTTTCAGACTACCTACAATGTCTGTGATTCGTGCGATGCCATGTCTTCTCAAGTATTGATTTAATTCGTCGATAATGTCCAGTGAGGAACGGGGATGGACGAAATGGGCCGTTCCTATCTCAACGGCCGACGCACCGGCGATCATGAACTCGAGAGCGTCCATGGCCGTCACGATTCCGCCGATTCCGATGATGGGTATCTGAGCGACCTGTGCCACCTGCCAAACCATTCTCAATGCCACCGGTCTGATGGCAGGGCCCGACAGTCCCCCAGTGCCGTACCTAAGGACAGGTTTTCGCCTGTCCACATCGATAGCCATGCCGAGGAGGGTGTTGATCAAGGAAATAGCATCGGCCCCTCCCTTCTGGACACTCTTCGCGATGAGCGTGATGTCAGTCACATTGGGGGACAGTTTCGCGATAACGGGCAGTGATGTGTTGCGTTTAACTGTGCGGATCACCTCAAAGGCCATTCGAGGGTCATGTCCGAAATAGCAGCCTCCCTTCCGGACGTTGGGACACGAGATGTTGACCTCGAGGCCGTCAATCTTTTGGCTGTCTAGTATGTGAGCAAGTTTGCCATACTCCTCTTCTGTATTACCAAAAATGTTAACGATGATCGGTGTTGTGTGTCGATTTAGGAAAGGGAGTTTCTCCCGAATAAAGACTTCGACGCCAACGTTCTGAAGGCCAATGGCGTTTAGCATCCCCGCGGCCGTTTCCACGATTCGAGGAGGAGGATTGCCCTCTATAGGTTTCAGGGAGATGCCCTTTGGTATGACCGCCCCGAGTCGATTCAGATCAACGAGAGGGGCATATTCGTCACCGTATCCGAAAGTCCCAGAAGCGGTTATTATGGGATTCTTCAGCGATATGCTTGCAATTTTGACCGAGAGATCAGGCTCCACGGCGTCACCTACCACACGTTCGAGTCGGGTTCGGAGATGGCTTCAGAATAGACATCCCGTGGCGCTCCTACTCTTTGGATCACGATCATCGACCCCTTCCAGCAATCGCCAACTCATCTCCTTGTTCTCTGCCACTCAACCCCGTTTTTCTTTTACGGTGGGTCGGTTGCGATCCGTGGTCATAAAGCACATTCCGGGATGCTCTGGGGTCTGTCATTACATGCTGAGAGGTTTGTGTGGTGCTGTGTATTCCGACTGCTGTCTCCTGATGACTGACTCCTGCATCTACAGGAGTCGTTCCGTATTCTTCCAGTCGATTCTGCTCGCGTCGAAGACAGGCCCGTTTTTGCACACCATTTGGTAACCTTCGTCCCGGGTCCTGACCACACAGCTCAAACACGATCCTACACCGCACGCCATGCGGGCCTCCAAGGAAACCTGACAAGGGATCGAAAGCTCCTGATTAATGGCAGCCACCGTCGCCAGCATCTCAAGAGGGCCGCAAGCATACACCATGGTTTCCGAGTCCTTCGCCAAGTGGGGCCCATCCCGTTCAAACAGTTGCGTAATGAGGCCCCGAGTTCCCAGACTTCCGTCCTCAGTGGTCACCCTCACAGTCGCGCCCATGTCTTCCAGTTCTTTTTTGAGCAATACGTCCGGTTTTGACTTTCCTCCCACATAGGCACGCACGTGGGTTCCGTTACCCTTTCGAGTGATCGATTCGGCCAATCCGAAAAGAGAGGCAATGCCGAGCCCTCCGGCTATCATTATGCCGGTTCTTAAGCCTTCCGGAATGGTATAACCCCTCCCAAGGGGTCCAATCATGTCAACGGGCTTTCCCCGAGTCCATTCGGCCATCAGGCGTGTTCCCCGGCCTACGATTCGGAACAAGATGGACAAACGCCGCTGTCTCTTAGAGGTGAGTGAGCCCATCGAATGGAGGCTGAAAGGGCGTCGTAGGAGAGGATCGAGGCCTGGACTGATTCTGATCATGAAGAATTCTCCAGGGTAAACCCTGAGGGAATCCGAAGCGGGCAGGGCAAGATCCAATCGATACACGGACGCTGAAATCGGCCGGTTCTCTGCCACGTGCGCGATAAACTGGAAGATTCTTCCTCTTTGTGAGTCGGAGGTTGAGTCAGGTAGATTCACCTTAGAGCTCTAGTTCCATGACGATTCCGTCTTCATGGTTGTCCTGATAGTACGCTTTTCGCACCCTTTCCTGTCGGAAACCAAATCGGCCATAGATGGACAGAGCCGAGTGATTTGATTTTCGCACTTCTAAACCGATCCACCTCGCCCCATGATGACGAGAGAAATCAATCAGAAAGGCCACGAGCTTCTGTCCAAGACCGCATCGCCGGAAATCCTTGTGAACTGTCAAGTTGAGGAGATAGACCTCATCGTGGACGAGCCAGAAGACCAGATACCCTACGATTCGATGTTCCTCATGCGCAACAAAGGCATGGGCACAATCATTTCTCATCTCGCTTTTGAAATTATTATCTGACCATGCTGAGTTGTGCGAGTGCCGCTCGATGGCCATGACATCCGGTAGGTCGTGGACCAACATGGAGCGAATCGCCACTTTTTTAAGTCGGGGGTTCATGGTTTCGGAAGCGGTCCTTCGGAAAAAGTGAGCATCTTCTCAGACGCCTCTCTCAAATCTGGATCTTTCGAAAGCTCTAAAACCTTTTGAAAAGCCTTTTGAGCCTCGGCGGATTCACCCTGAGCATGGTGAATATTGCCGATTTCAAAGAACGCCAGCTCGACCCAACCATTCTGGTCGGCCAGCGTTTCCACAATGATCTGGAAATGAGACAGGGCGAGGTCGTAAGCCTTTTTACGGAAAAAGATTTCCCCGATTCGATAATGGGACTCCGCCTTGATTGCTTCGTTAGGCGATTCCAGGGCGCGATCTAGATACAGAAGCGCCCTCGGGCTGTTCTCTTCTTTGAAATACATAATTCCAAGATAGTATGACGCGAGATCAGCGGTTGAGGAGTTTGGAGCATCTCGGACAATCCGAGAGAATAGCTTCTTAGCCTTTCTCAAATCCTTTCTCTCATAATAGATCTTCCCCAATTCGTACTGAGCCGCTACCGTCCAGGAATCGTTTCTATTTTTTTCGAGAATCTCAGAAAAACTGGCGATCGCCTTTTCTGTGTCTCCCAAACGGAATGCCGCTTGACCCCTCAAATAGAGGGACTCGGCTAGATTCTTGGAATCGGGATATTCTAATGAAAGGATTTCGACATTTGTAATTGCGTCTTTGTATTCTCCATTATGAAAGTAACAGCGGGAGATTTTGTTCAGGGCGTTTTCCCGCTGAGAGGGCGTGTTAAGGAGGTTGAAGAAGTAGGGAAGGGCCTCTTTGTATTCCCCCTTCAAAAAATGGGCTTCCCCAAGGAGTAATTGGGGTAATGTTTTCTCTATCCGGCCCGATGGAAGGTTGAGCAGCCGGTGGGCGACTCGAGTCATCTCGTCAAAACTACCGAGATTGAGCAGGGACCACCCGAGGTTGACGAGGGCTGGGGCTAGCATTTCGCTATCGGGAAATCCATCTACCAATTGACGAAACGCCTCTCTCGCCTTTTCATAATTCTTTCGCTCGAGATGTATCTCACCTATTCTGTACAAGGCATAGTGATTCGGACCTGATTTGGGGAACCGCTCCATCACTTCTCGGAAAGATTCAAGGGCCGCCCCCCTTTGGCCAGTGTTCAACTGACACCATCCGGCCCCATACAGCGCCGAAGGGGCGCGGTGGTCATCGGGATAAGTCGAGTAGAACTCTAGATAAAGAGGAAGGGCCAGTTGGTATTGGCCAAGTCTGAGACGGTTTTCGGCCAGTTCGAACAAAGCGTCCCTGCGCAAAGAGAGGGGTAGATCAGAGTGAGGAGAGATGGCCTCTCCCAAGAGTTGAACGGCCCGATGGTAGTTTTTCGATCGGCCATCAATGAGGCCGAGATAGTATTTTTGCTGAAATCTGTAACGGCCATTGGGGAATTCCATAAGTCCCTTCTTGAAATATTCTTCCGCTTCGGTTAGGGCTTTCTCCTTCAAGGCAATAACACCGAGAGCAAAGAGGCTTTTTTCCAGAAAGGGGCTTTCTGAGGCTTTTCCGACGAACTCCGTATAGTAGGCTTTGGCCTCCTCCCACCTATTGAGTTGGGCGGATGATTCGGCGAGCCAGAACAGACCATTCATCTGACCGACCGTGTCAACAGATTTGTCATTGATGAGGTTGAGAAAGGTCTCACGGGATTTCCGATATTTGGCCTGGAGAAAATAGATCCGGCCAAGAAGATATGTCATGGTCAGTCGACGGTTGCTTTGTGGGAATTGCCTCAGGAACTCGAGGATTTGACTTTCAGCGACAGGGTAGAGTCTGTCCTCGTATGCACCGACCACAACCGCTACGAGTTCACTTTCAGATGGCGTTTCGCCAAAGGAAAGGTCAGCCTGTCCTAGGAGAGCTATGGCACCAAGCAGCACCGGTGCGACTACACACTGTCGTCTCCAGAAAGTCATGGAGCATCCCCTCATACATCCTGGGCAAGCAACACCTCGGCGCGCCTGAGATCCTCCTCGGTGTTCACGTTCATGAAGGATTTCAATGACGGGTCGTGATCACGGATTTCTCTTTCGGTGACATATATTACGTTGACTTCCGTGAAAAAATCAACGATTTTCAAGTTTCCCCTGGAAATGAGGTTCTCAATGGGTTCAAGACAGGCCTTGGAGTATATCGCGTGAAGGGGTTGGAGTCCATCAGATGTTCTGGGAATGATCACATCCCCCATCGTGCTCTTTTTAATCATGTAACGGATCAAGCGGGAATTCAGAAATGGCATGTCCGAGGCAAAACAGAAGACAGAGTCGGTCGAAACACATTTCAGTGCTGTGTAAAGTCCACCGAGAGCTCCTTTGCCTGGGATCAGATCTGGCATCACCGGCGTGTCATACGTGTCGAACCATTCGGCGTTGTTTGCCACGATGATGAGGTCGTCGAAGACTTCCTTCAGGACTCGATGGACTCGCTCGAAGAGAGGCACCCGCCCCGCTTCGAGAAAAAGTTTGTCTCTCCCCATCCTTTTGCTCTTACCACCTGCCAAAATTACTCCAGTCAGGGTCTTCATCCAGGAGGTCCCCGTTGGTTTGAACTAGGACATGTGGGTGGAACACACATCCTGGGGTGCTTGGGATACCGGTCTTCGCGACAGCCGAACCTGTACTGCCTTGTCCGCCGCAGGCAGAGAGTTTAGGAAGCCCACTCTCACCTCGTGCCGGGAAGCCATGCAACAGGTCAGAAATCCCGTTACGTGAGCAGCAGGAACATTCTTGAGTAACGACCAGTCAGAACGACTACTTAGCATCTTCGGGTCTTAAAATCAACTTCCCTTCCAGCCCTTAGTCAGGTTTCCAGAGATGGCGCTACCCCAGTGAGATTGGCCTCGTCGAATACCCACCTGTGGGAGTGTCATTGGCACGTGAAGCCGCTTCCCTGACCATATGGGTCGGTGCGAAAAGGCGGTTCTAACGATCCCATCGACTGAGGTCTAAGTTGCCGATTTGAGACCGATTTTGAAATTCCAGGATTGACATGTATCCTGAATCGATATATATATATGGCTTTATCAGATGCTTTCATAATTCCGCTCGGTGCGATTTTATCCGAGAACTCTCCTGGCGCGATGGATTCCGATGACGAGAGGAGTGTGAGTCGGTGGCCAGACCCTTAGAGGGAGGCGGTGGTTTAGGATCTGATTCCCTGCCCGAGTGGAAGAAAACGGGCTTTTATCGTGTCCAGGCTGGTCAAGAGTCGGTTAGTCTCCTTTTTTTCATCTTTGTGAATTGCGATTGATACTTTGGCATTCATCTTGCAATTTTGACCAAATTGTGCACAATTTCTACTCGCGGGGCTCCAGAACGTATTCTCGACGCCAAAGCCCATGCCGGGCCTGGAGAGGGTTTATTCTGGGTTCACATCCTCCCAGAAAGATCAGAAAGTTCGAAGAACAATAATGGAATACTTTAGGCTTTTAGGTCTTACGAAGGAACCCTTCTCGAGCACTCCAGATCCGAGCTTCTTTTATGCGTCAGACGAGTACAGGGAGTGCCTTCAAAAACTGGAGATCTCCATACGTCTTAAACGAGGACTCAACCTAATCCTCGGTGAGGTAGGTACGGGTAAGACAACGCTCAGCCGTGTTCTGTTGCAACGGTTTCAGCAGGATTCGGAACTGTTTCGATTTCACTTCATTCTCGACCCGGGATTTACATCGGATTTTCAGTTTTTTAGCAACTTGCTCTCGGTCTTTGGGATCGATGCGCCGAGAAGATGCACATTCGATTATCGCCAGTCAATTCAAAAACACCTGTTGCGAATGGGCGTGGAGGAGCGGAAAACCGTCGTTCTGATCATCGATGAGGGTCAGAAACTATCGACATCCCATATCGAGGTTTTGAGAACCCTTCTCAATTATGAAACGAATGAATACAAACTCCTTCAGGTGATTCTTTTTGCTCAGATGGAATTCCTGGAACGGGTGAAGGGGATGGAGAACTTCACGGATCGAATCAATATGACATACAAATTTCTTCCCCTGGATGAGGTCGAGACACGAAAGCTGATTGAGTATCGCCTCAAGGTGGCCGGTGTGAATCACGGATCGTCCCTCTTCACGGATGACGGGTATATGGCTGTTTTCATGAATACGATGGGATATCCACGGAAAATCATCACCCTGTGCCATCACGCCTTATTGACCATGATGATTCGTGGGAATGAGGTGGTTGACGAAACCGTCGTGCGGTTCGCTTGTCAATCTGGAGGTAGTCGAATTTGACGGAAGAGGAAAAGAAAAGGGATATCGACGCCACCAACCAGCTCCTTGCAGTAATTCGCGGAGAAAAAGCAGGCCTGGACGTGGCGGGTCCTGTTGCTAATGCGCAGAGCCCCCCTCCTGCGGAGACAGTCCCTCAGCTAGAGAAAAAGGGCAAGAGGCGTCTCCCCTTTCCCTCTCTGTCGAAGAAGACGGTCGGGCTCGACATTGGGTCCCATACGATTAAGTGTGTCCACGTGGAAAGGAGAGGATTCAATCGCGTTGATTTGCTTCACGCCGAGGCAGTTGAAGTCTCACCGGAAGAGAGGAGTCCAGAGGGCGGGGACGGTAGTCATGCCAGAATCGGCGCCATAAAGCGGGTGATGGAACGCATCCCATCTCATCGGGCGAAGATCGTAACGTCAGTGGGAGGAGTTTCCACGGCTATTCGACATCTGGAACTGCCGAAGATGTCGGCCAAGGAACTTTCTTCTTCAATCAATCTCTGGTCCAGGAACTATATTCCTTTCGATATCAAAGAGGTACAGCTCGACTACCAGGTTTTCGGATTCGATAAATCATCTCGGAAAATCCGGCTGGTATTAGTGGCTGTGATAAAAGACTATATCCAGCAGCATATCGACATGCTCCATGAGGCTAATATCGAGCCGGTTCTGGTCGATGTCAATCCCCTCGCCGTGATGAACGCCTTCCTTTTCAATGAACAAGTCGGTCAGGATGAATGGATCATCGTCCTCGACATCGGAGATCGCAACACAACACTGTGCATCTATAGTGAAGCAGGTCAGTATTTTGTCAGAAATCTCATGATTTCCGGGCATGATTTTACTCGTGACATCCAGCGGAAACTCGCGCTCCCCTATGGTGACGCTGAACAGTACAAACGGGGTGATCTCATCTCCTCGGACAGTGGGAAGGCGGCTGAGAGCGTAATCGAGATTATTAGACCTTCTGTGGACGCTCTCATGAAAGAAGTCCGAAGATCATTAACATACTATGAGAACCAGACAAGAACGAAGGGTTTTAGTCAGATCATACTGACAGGGGGAAGTGCCCACACGGAGGGACTCGCCGATTACTTAGGGCAAAACCTTGGGCTTCCGACAAAGGTTTTCGATCCCTTCAGGCAGATTGAGACCGGCAAAGTTCCCCTTCCAGGTCCTGTCAGTCAGTTTGCTCTAGCCGTTGGACTTGCGCTCAGGGAGTGCAAATGAAGTTTCAGATCAACATTTACAAACCTGGTAAGCGGGGCAAGGAAGTCAATCACGTAAAAGCTGTCCCCAAGGAGTCCACTCCTACCCGGTTGCCCGTATTTATTTTCATCGGGATAATCATGCTGGTTCTTTTGGCCTATGCATACCTCTATTCGTGGCAGATCGCACCTCTCAAGCGGGAAATGAGAGCTGACCAGAAAAGGATCATCCTGCTAAGTCAGTTGCTCCATCAGGGGGGAGAAAATCGGAACCAGAAATCGGGTGTCGATGACGTTCTTGTCAGATTGGCCGCACAGAGAGTCCTCTGGAAAGGTAAACTCGTGGAACTCAGTCATATGGTGCCAGATGACATTCGGCTGACCCGTATGACCATGGAGATTGTTGAAAAGACTCCAGATCGAAGAAAGCCTCGAGTAAAGGTGAAAGAGACGGTTTTAACCATAAAAGGTGAGACCATGAAAACGCCGGAACAGGATTCCCTTGATCATATCGCTCGCCTGATTATGGATCTGAACGCGTCTCCCACTTTCAATAGGGATTTTGAACCCCTCGCGCTCGTCTACACCCAGCGGGTCAAGACCAGGGAAAGGGAATTTATGGAGTTCGAACTGAGTGGCCGCCTTCAGCAGAAATGGAGGAAAGAGTAAACCCATGCTAAATGTTCGTAACATGATCGCCATTCTGGTGACGATTGCAGTTCTTCTCGGAGCGTTTTTCGTCGCCACCCTTTACTATCCGATTAACAAGCGGACAAAAAGAATGGCACGGAGTCGAGCGATTCTCGAGGCTCAGGTTGAGAGCTTGACGCCCATGGGCGGGCAAACAAAGGGAGAAAAGGATATTGCCGATGTGATGGCCATGGACGTCAACTTTTTCAAAAAACGGAATCTGTCCCCGACCAGGGGTATCCCAGACCTTCTCGAGCAGATCAATCGATTGGGCAGTGAGATGAATATCCGATTTGTGGCAGTAAAACCGCTGGACGAAGAGGACACTGAGGGATATCGACGGTATCCGTTTCTGATCGAAACCAGGGCGGCATACCCCGAACTCGTCAACTTTGTCCATCGGATGGAGAATGGTCTAGGTTTGAGTCTCAATGAACTCCGAATTGAAAACGATGCGAAAGACTCGTCAATGCATCGGTTGCAATTCAATCTTAATATTTACGAGTTAAAGGGTGCGCACCCAGCTGAAAAGCAGGCGTCTGCTGAGTGGGAGCGAGACCTAGCCGAGGTTAGAAAACTGGTCGCAGTTCATCGTGATCCCTTCGGGTTGAAAAAAGTGCCCGTGGTTTCGGCAACAGTTGTAAAACAGAAACCTGCCGACGTGGCCACCACCGGAAAACCGAAAAGACAGGAGCTTGTCCTGATGGGCGTCATGGAGATTGCGGGAAATAGAATTGCGATTATCAACAACAAGGTGATGAGACCCGGTGAGATGATCGGGAAGCGAAGAATCAGACAGATTCGGGATGATCATGTAATTCTCGTACAGGGGGATGAGACTTACCATCTCTATTTAAAAGGCGTCAAACCTCTTAAAAGTGGCGAGGTCAGACAATGAGGTATCTGAATATCGGACGTGTTGGAGGCATTGTGGCCATATCTCTCCTTTTTGTAATAGTCATCACGCCGTGGAACTCGTGGTCAGCCGATCTGTTGTCCAGCGACAAGCCTCTATCCATCAAAGTCAGAGACGTGGACATTCGAGACGTGTTGCGGATTATTGCGGAGGAGTACGGCCTTAACATCGTGATCGGAAAAGGGGTAGAGGGACGAATCTCCTACGAAATTGAGAATACGACCCTTCGGGCAGGTTTTGACGCAATTCTCAAGAGCAACGGGCTGAGCTATGTTATTGAAGATAACATCATCCGGGTTGACGAACTGAAGACACTGAGGGCGAAATTACAGGACGAGCTCGAAATACACCGAGTCCAGCAGCAGCTTAAGCAAGCCCGAAAACTCGAAAAGCCGCTTCGTACGAGGGAGATTCAGCTCGACTATATCGGAGATACGCTCTCTTCACGGCAGGGCAAAGCCAAGGATCTCAAGGAAATTCTTGAACCTTTGCTCAGCCACAAGAAAGAGAAGGGGGTCGACCGAGGGGCGAATATCGAACTGCTGGGAGAGACGAACACGCTGGTCGTGACAGACGTCGAGGAGAACATCCGTGAGATCGAGGCCGTGGCGAAACGCCTCGACAGGCCGAGTGCACAGGTTAGAATTGAAGCTCGGGTGGTGGAGATTAATCACAGCGATCTCTTCGGCCTGGGGATTCAGTGGGGAGGAAAATACGAACATACCACCGGAGATAATGAGCGAACCACGGCTATTGGAGGCCGGCGCAACGCTCCACCGGGGACTATCCTGGGCGGCTCTCGAAATTTGGGGGTCAACCTTCCTCTTTTTGGCGAGTTTGCCCCACTTGGAACGATTGGATACACCCTTTTGGATAAACTGAGCCTGGATGTTGAGCTGCAGGCGATGGAAGACAAAGGGAAGCTGAGGCTCGTCTCAAAGCCGAGTCTCCAGGTAGTCGAGAATGAGAATGCGGAAATCCTCGTGGGCTCTCAGGTGCCTGTACCCAGGGGACTGGATCCGGAGACAGGCCAAGTAGAGGTGGCCCAGGAGGACATCGGGACAAAATTGAACATAATCCCTCAAATGACGCAAGATGGACGGATTGTGATGAGGATCGAAGTCGAGCGGAGTTCGATTGGCGATGAGGTCGTGATTCAGGGCGAGCCCTTCTTCACCATTAACAAACGAAATGCGACTTCTCAAGTTAGGGTTAAAGATGGAGAAACCGTCGTCATCGGAGGGCTCGTCTTTACTGGTGAGATCAAGGGCCAACAATCAGTCCCCTTTTTCTCTAAGATACCGATTCTGGGCCTCCTGTTCCGAAACAGAACAGAATCCAAGGAGTTTGATGAGACCGTGATCTTCATCACTCCCACCATCGTGGGTTCAGAAGCAGGTTGAGAGGTCTTCATTGGAAGAGTTAACGAACAACGGCGCATTCGGCAAGGCCAAGAGTTATACCCTAGACTACAAGTCGCTGGGCACCCTGCTGGTCGAGAATCGAGTGGTTAGCGAGAAACAGCTGGAGAGGGCCCTCCAAAGGCAGCGGAACCGAGGGGGACTCCTCGGAGACATTTTGATCGACATGGGCTTTGCCTCCGAGAAAGCGGTCCTCGACGCCCTGGCAAAGCAGCTCAATATCGACCATGTCTCTCCGGAGTCTGTCACCCATATCGATTCCGAACTGATTAGAATGATTCCCGAGAGAGTGGCGAGACAGTATATGGTTGTCCCTCTGGTTGCCCATGACAATGTGATCGACGTGGCCATGGCTAACCCATTCGATATCATTGCAATTGACGATTTAAGGGCCCTTACCCAGCACCGGATCAATACGGCGATAATTTCCAAGGAGGGAGCAAAGGTTCTTATCGAGAGGTTCTATTCAGCCGGTGGCCAGGAAGAAAGCCTTGAGAAGGTCTTGCAGGACGTCTCTGAGACGCATGTTGAGTTGAAAAGGGATTCAGAGGTCGACAAAGACGTCGCCCTAGAACGTCTCAAGGAACAAAGCGAAGCGGCCCCCATTGTCAGGCTTGTGGATTACATCATTGCCAACGCGATCAATGAACGGGCGAGCGACATTCACGTGGAACCGCAGGAGAATAGACTCAATATCCGGTATCGGGTTGATGGAATTCTTCACGATATAATCTCTCCAGCAAAAGAACTCCAGATGGCCATTGTGTCACGGATCAAGATCATGGCCAACATGGATATCGCTGAGAGGCGATTGCCTCAGGATGGCCGTTTCACTATTCGAATTCGGCACCGGGAGGTCGACCTGAGGGTCTCCACCCTTCCCACGATCTTCGGCGAAAAGGTGGTCATGCGTCTTCTCGAGAAGGGAGCTCTCGCGCTGGATTTGGAGAGACTCGGGTTTGATGAAAGGAACCTTGAGGTTTTCAAAAGACATATCACTCGGCCTCACGGGATAATTCTTTTGACTGGCCCCACTGGGAGCGGGAAAACCACAACACTCTATTCGGCCCTATCAGCTATTAAATCCCCAGAGATCAATATTGTGACCGTCGAGGATCCCGTGGAGTATCAGATTAAGGGTGTCTATCAGGTCCAGGCCAATTCAAAGATCGGTCTGACCTTTGCGAATGGCCTGCGGCACATTCTCCGTCAGGACCCAGACATCATCATGATCGGTGAAATTCGAGATCTGGAAACCGCCGAGATGGGCATTCGGTCTGCCTTGACTGGGCACCTTGTTTTCAGCACCCTTCACACCAATGACTCTTCTGGAACCATCACACGGCTAATCAATATGGGTATTGAGCCTTTTCTTGTTTCGTCTTCTCTTAATCTGGCTGTGGCCCAAAGGCTGGTGAGAAGAATCTGCCCCGATTGCAAGGAGTCCTATCGGGCCAATAAGGTAATGCTGTCGAGCCTGGGGTTACAGAAGCAGGAAAACATTCGGTTCTATCGGGGAAAGGGATGCGCCACGTGCAAAGGGACTGGTTACTACGGTCGTACCGCCCTTTGTGAGATGCTAGAGATGAAACAATCGATCCGAAATCTTGTGCTCAATGGGTGCGATAGCGAGAGTCTAAAACAGAAAGCCATTGAGATAGGAGGGATGACCACCCTCAGGCAAAATGGTATCAAAAAGGTTCTTGAAGGAGTCACATCGATCGAAGAGGTGATGAGAGCCACCATGGAGGATATGTGAGGTGGCGAGAGCTCTGTATAGGAACACTTTCCACCTGAGATCGCCATGCCAATCTTTGCGTACACAGCCAAACAACAGAGCGGTGAGAACCTAAGAGGATACGTCGAAGCAGACGATGAGAATCATTTGATGGAGGTACTCCATCAACGCAACCTCATTGCCCTCAGCTTCCGGGAAGAGAAGGCTGAAAAACCTTCAAAAGAGAAGGTATCTCTCGATATCAGTCTTCTTAAACCGAGAATCAAACTTGACGAGGTACTCCTTTTCTCGAATCAGCTGTCCGCCATGGTTGAGGCCGGTCTCCCCCTGCTCAGATGTCTTCAGAGTTTTAGCAAGGAGATTGAGAATCGGCATTTCAAAAGCATTATCGATGCGGTGAGCGCAGAGGTGGAAGAGGGGAGTACGCTCCATGATGCGCTTGACAAACATCCAAGAGCCTTTAGTCGCCTCTTCGTCAACATGGTGAGGGCGGGAGAGATCAGTGGACGGCTCGATCAAACTCTCAGCCAGCTGACGAGTTATCTGGAGAGAATGGCGAATCTGAGAAGGAAGTTGGTCAGCGCCATAAGCTATCCCTCATTCTTGATCATCTTTACCCTTGTGGCGGTCGTTTTCCTGGTAGTCAAGGTAGTTCCCGTTTTCCAAAAAATATATGGCGGGTTCGGTGCTAATCTCCCCACACCGACGCGGTTATTGTTGGGGGTCAGTGCAACCACCAGGGAGTATGCCCTGTTTTTCCTACTCGGCGCAGCAGTTGCAGCGATTGTCGGTTTTCTTATACTGCGCAGTGAGCCTGGTCGATATCTCTTCGACCAGTACAAATTAAAGATCCCTCTTTTTGGAACGCTCCTGAGAAAATACTCGCTGGTCAAATTCACCCGGACCCTGGGAGTTCTGATCAATAGCGGGGTGCCTATCCTCGAATCCCTGGACCTCGTGGCTGACACCGCTGGGAATAGCTTCATCGAGAGATCGGTCCGGCAATCCTCGATCTCGATCGAACGGGGGAGCAGTTTCGCAGATTCACTGAGGGAGCGGAAAGAGATCTTCCCTGAGATGGTTGTTCAGATGGCATCGACCGGGGAAGAATCGGGTTCCTTGGACAAGATGCTTACACGGGTGTCCAATTTCTACGAGCAACAGATTGAGTCGACCATTGCAACCTTGACCACCCTCCTGGAGCCGGTTTTGATCGTGCTCATTGGAGGCGTGATTGGCTCAATCCTTCTCTCAATTTTCCTTCCAATTTTCAAAATGGGCCGCGCGATTCATTGACGGTCTGCTTCATCGATTCTTGAACCGGAAGCTCCATTCGGAAGGTGATGCCCTCATCTTGATCGGCCTTCGATCGGTTGATCACACTCAGACTCCCCCCGTGGGCCGTCGCTACTTGTTGGGCAATGGCTAGCCCGAGGCCGGTCCCCTTTTCTTTTGTCGTAAAGAAAGGATCGAACATTCGCTTTGCATCCTCATAAGAGATTGGATCGCCGGTGTTGGAAAAATCGATAATAACTGAGCGGGGGAGTGGATCCTTGGTGAACGTATCCTTCTTTCCATCCCTCCCTAGTCTCGTCTCGACGATGATGCGCCCACGTTCAGGTGTTGCCTCAAAGGCGTTGTTTAGAATATTGAGAATCGCCTGAGCGAGTCGGTTTCTCTCTACCGCCACTTTCGGGAGGTTGGCACGATATCTCTCCACGACGTCAATGGGCTTGTCCTGGAAATTGGCTTGAGCGAGGAGAAGAGCGTCGCGGACGATTTCATTGATATCCCCGGTCTCAAATTCAGTTCCCGTAGGATGGGCAAAACTCAGTAATTCCTCCACGACCCTGTTGAGTCTGTCGATTTCTTTGATGATAATCTCGGTATACTGACGTTTCTGATCATCTTGGGGAAGATCCTCACCGAGAAGTTGTGTCAAGCCCTTGAGAGAGCCGAGGGGGTTTCTGATTTCGTGCGCCAGACCCGTCACCAGACTCCCTAGTGATGCGAGACGGTTCATCCGTTCAATCTGGATCTGCACCTCCCTGACCTGATCGAAATCCCCAAAATTCGCCACAACCTCTAAGAGCTTTCCCCGTTCGCTACTTAGGATTGATGAAGTGATCTTTTTGGCCTTTTTCTCTCCATCCTGAGTCGCGATCCACGGATTGTCTAATGATGAGGTCTCCCCCTTCTCAATACCCTTCATGATGACATCGATCAGGTTTCGATTCTTTTTGATTATCGGGAAGATTTCCGTGAAATGGCTTCCCACGGCGTCCCGGTAATCACGGTGAAAAATGATTTCTGCCATGGGATTGAAGCTCGTGATGATTCCGTCCATATTGATTGTGAATATGGCTCCCACCGAGGTCTCGAGCATGTGCCGATTGACTGAGGAAACCATGCGATTATACGCCTTCACCACCTGGCCGATCTCTTCCTGAGAATATAGATCGAGGTTTCCACTGAAGTCGCCTTTTTCCACCAGGTGAAGGCCACGGGCGAGCTTCTTTAAGGCATTCCGGACTGCGAAGTTCAAAACGATTCCTGAGAAGAAGGCCACGAACCCGCAGATCAAGATAGTCAGGCGCATCTTATTGAGGGCACCCCTGACCTCCTTCACCGGTATGGCCTCCTTGAAAGATGGTGGATGGCCTGTTCTTGTCTTTGAAGAGAAGAATCTCTGGAGGGAGTTTTTGAAGGTATAGAATGGATCTGATCCTGTGGACTTATTCAGTTCGAGTGAACCGACTTCTAAGGCGAAAAACCCCGTAATGATGGCGAGAAGGAAACTGAAGACCTGGATGGCAACCATCATTCGTATGCCGGTGACTCGTGAAACCTTGTTACCCTTCCTTTTCATGGTCCCCACTCTCTAACACACGGTCGAAGGCCTCTACGACAGCAGGATCAAACTGGGTGTTTCGACACCGGTTCAATTCGGCTCTTGCCTCTTCAAGGCTGAGAGCTTCCCGGTAGGATCGGTCAGAGGTCATGGCATCGAACGTATCTGCCACTGCCATGATTCTTGCCCCAAGTTCAATATCCTTCCCTCCAATAGCATCCGGATACCCACGGCCATCAAAACGTTCATGGTGATGCCGGATGATTGCTCTGGCCGGGTTGAGAAATGGGATCGGGCGAATCATCTGTTCCCCTATCGCAGGATGCTCCTTAATCTTTTCAAATTCCTCAGCTGTCAGCCGGCCGGGCTTGTTGATGATCTCATCAGGAATTCCAATCTTGCCAATGTCGTGGAGGGCCCCTGCGCGGTCGATGTTTCCTATTTCTTCCTTATCCAGTCCCAGTTTTTTGGCTATGGTCACAGAATACCTCTGGACGCTCTGTGAATGGCCGGCTGTATACCGATCTTTCGCATCCAGAGCTAAAGCCAGAGATTTCACGGTTGCGAAATAGCTCTCTTGGAGTTTGATTCCTTTTATCTGATTATTGATTGCCACGGCGGCCGTATCAGCGATAAAATCGAGGTTCCTAAGATCGAGAGCCGTGTAGGGTTGACCATCGAATCGATTCGTCACGTTGATGATACCCAGAGGATTCATCTGGCTCTTCAATGGTGCCTGCATCAAGGGAAAGCTGATAAATGCCTTATACTTAGAATACTGTTCAGCTTCAGGTTTAATGCTCGAAATATCGTCGATCTTCATCGCCCTCTGGGTTTCGAGGACTCTCCCTGCGATCGCATCGCCTTTCCGAACGCGGGCCTCGCGAACAATCTCCTCTGTCAGGCCGACAGCCGATGAGATTGTAAGGTACTCCCCTGCCTCATCGAGAAGCATGATCGATACCCGTTCGCTCACCATGAAATCAGCAACGAACTCGACTATCGAATTGAGGACAGCAGAGAGGCTATCGAGAGAGTTGAGTTGGTTGGCAAATCGGTAGACGTCCCGTAGGGTTCGAGTCTGGTCTTGAACGCGGATTTCAAGATTCTCCTTTTCAACCCTCACCCTGTCGGTTAGTTCTTTCTTCTCGAGGGCTCGTTTCACGGTGTTGAGAAGGGTCTCCTTGTCAAAGGGTTTGATAATATAGTCGTAGGCTCCGGCTTTGATGCACGACTGAGCGGTATCGAGTGAGGGTGCTCCTGTGATCATGATGACAGGAGTATCATGTTTCTGCATCTCTTTGATCTTTTGGAGGAGTTCGACACCGTCCATCTCCTCCATCCGTATGTCAGAAATGACCGTATCAAACGCATGGGATCCGAACTTTTCAAGAGCCTCGGAGGCTTTCCCAACGGCGTTGACCTCGTAGCCTTCCATAGTGAGGCGCTTCTTGATAGTCCGTCGAATTGTTTCTTCATCGTCGACCACGAGAATCCGCTTCTGGTTCTGGTATTCATCAAGCATGTTTTGACTCCCCTTCATAGGCAGGCAATTCGACGATCGCTCTGGTATACTCGCCCTCTTGACTCTCAAATCGCATCTGGCCGCCGTGTTGCTGGATAATGTTATAGCTAATGCTCAGACCGAGGCCAGTTCCTTTCCCTGGCGGTTTGGTTGTGAAAAACGGCATGCAGACCTTTTCAACATCTCCTTCGGGAATACCGACACCACGATCTGTGAGTTCAAACCGTGCGAATCCTTTTCCACCAATGGTCACCCCCTCGGATCGAAGCGTCAGGACCTTGTTCTCGTCCCGGTCTGGATACTTATCGTTCAACGCATGGCGACCGTTCGTCAGGAGATTGATAAGGACCTGCTCAATCTGATTGTAACTTGCACGGATAGAAGGGAGGTCGCTGTCTATTTCCTTAATAATCTTGATATGGTCCAATTCAATCTGATGTCCTGTCAGGTTTAGTGAGGACTCGATGGCTTCATTTAGAGAGAATACCGATAACTCTTGGGATCCTTTCTGACGTGAGAAGTTGAGAAGATCTTGAACGATGGTTTTGATTCGCTGACTGTTGCGCACAATTTCCTGGATCTCATCCTGCTGCTCGTGATTGTCCGTTGGAATCTCTTCCTGGAGGAACTCCGCGTTACTCAATATACCCGACAAGGGGTTATTGATTTCATGAGCCACCCCAGCTGCCAACTCCCCCAAGGACGCCATCTTGTCGGCCTGGATGAGCTGCATCTGCATATGTTTCTTTTCGGTGACGTCTCGAACAACACTAAGATGGCCCAAGCCGCGACCGTCTTCATCCACAAGGCCTGTGGTGACACACCATCCATCGAAGGATGAACCATTTTTCCGAAGGTAGGTGACTTCTCCCTCCCAACGGCCTTCCGACCCTTGGCCTTGCTGCATATAGGCTAGGAGGCCGGAATCTGGATCAGCCCCAAAAAGGGTCTGGAAAAATTCACCCACGACCTCGTCCCTAGGGTAGCCAAACATCTTTTCGCTACTTTCACTCCAGAGAGTGATTTTGCCCTCCGTATCTGTAGTCAGAATCGCATCGTCTGCTGCGATAAAGACCTTTCGGAGATGTTCCTCGGATTTCTTCAGGGAAACCACCATCTCATTATACGCGCTGACCAGTCGATTGAATTCGTCCTGCGTAGACATTTCAATGCTTTTGGTGAAGTCCCCTTGGGCCACAGATTGGACACCATCCGTCAGTTTCTTGAGGGGTCGTTCGATCGTGCGGGAAAGGACGATGCCAGCAATGCATGCAATCAGTCCTCCCACGATAATCGTAAGACGCATTCTGTTGACGGCCCTGCGAACCTGCCTGACCGTCAACTTTGTTTCCGCCGGGAGAAGCGTCTTTTTCTCAGACAGATAGAGCTTTTTTTTCAAGGCGTGGATAAAGGTGTAGAAGTAGTTGTCCTTTAAGGATTTGTTCATGTCCAGTGAGCCAACCTCCAAGGCGAAAAAGCCCGTTATGATGACCAAGAGAAAAGTGAAGACCTGGATGATAACAAACATGCGCATACCCGTGAAGTTTATCTTTTTCATGGCCTGGGCTTTTCTCCTCAGCAAAAATCCTGTCAAATGATATGACCAACAGGTCGCCATGTCAATTCATCATCGAGAAGGGACCTAACCAACTGACCCAACGTCACGTCTGGTTGTCGGCCTTTGGTGCGTGAAGGAAGATTCTCAAGTTGGGTGAATCTCCGCCAAGTGTTGGTGATTGCAAAATAACTGCCAAGGTGATAGATTTGTCAGTTTGGTTGTGGGGTTTTTTCTAAGACCCATGGCCAGGTCTCGAAAATCGAAGGCGACATGAGAGAAGAGCCATATGAGATCCTCGAAGATTCTCGTCGTAGAGGATGAC
The DNA here is from genome assembly GCA_964348095.1 of uncultured Thermodesulfobacteriota bacterium. Taxonomy (GTDB): domain Bacteria; phylum Desulfobacterota; class BSN033; order WVXP01; family WVXP01; genus WVXP01. The sequence continues at coordinate 49,230 of CAYGBK010000005.1, forward strand.
GCGAGCATGGGGTTTTTTCTTTGCGAGGCCATGAACAAGGAGGGGTACCACGCTTCACCTGTTCCCAATGGTGAGGAGGCCCTATCCAGGCTGCGGCGCGAGGATTTCGACCTTGTGATTCTCGATCTCAAACTTCCACGGATGAGTGGAATGGATGTGTTGGCAAATATCAAACGAACCCATCCGGACACCACCATCATCATGATTACCGCTCATGGTTCACGGCGTGTCGCCCTCGAGGCACTCAGGAAAGGTGCCTATGACTACTTTAGTAAACCTTTCGACATCAATGAGATGCGCATCGTGATCCGCCGAGCCTTGGAAAAGACTAAATTGCAACGGGAGGTCCAGAGCCTGAAAAATCGGGTGGAAGGGAAAGTGGGATTGCGAAATATTATCGGCAAGAGCAAGGCTGTTCATGAGGTCTTCGAAATTGTTGAGACCGTTGTGGATAACGATGTAACGGTTCTGATTACTGGAGAGAGTGGGACAGGAAAAGAACTGATTGCAGAAGCGATTCACTATAACAGCCCGAGGCGGGCACACCCTATGGTGAAGCTCAATTGTGCGGCCATTCCTGAGACCCTTTTGGAAAGCGAACTCTTCGGTTATGAGAGAGGGGCTTTTACCGGAGCGACTAAGCGGAAACTCGGTAAGTTTGAAATGGCACATGGCGGGACTCTCCTCCTTGACGAGATTGGCGACCTGAGTCTGGCTACACAATCCAAACTTCTCCGGGTCTTACAAGAACAGGAGTTTGAACGGGTGGGAGGAGTGGAGCCCATCCGGGTTGACGTTCGAATCATAGCCGCAACCAATCGAGATCTGAGACAACGAGTGCAGGAGGGGAAGTTTCGGGAAGACCTCTTTTTCCGTCTCAAGGTCCTTCCCATCCATATTGCTCCTCTCAGAGAAAGGAGGGAGGACATTCCCCTGCTGGTCGAACACTTCCTGAAGATCTTCCAGACCCGATACGAAAAAAGAATTGAAAAGATTTCAGAAGAGGCCATGGATCTCCTGGTCAGCTATTCATGGCCTGGTAACGTGAGAGAATTGGAGAATGCTATTCAGCGGGCTGTGGTTCTCTCGGGGGACTCGGTCGTTCAGGAGTGGAATCTCCCGCCGGAAATCCAGGGCCGGGAGGAACGGACTTTTGGTGGGACGATTCGTCTCGACAGTGGTCTATCGCTGGGGGAAAAGGTGGAAAGCCTTACCAGAGAGATGGAAAAACGGTTGATCGTCGAGGCGCTGGATAAGGCGAGTGGAAAACGGGAGAAAGCAGCCCGATTGCTGAATTTGAGCATTAAAACCCTCTACAATAAGATGAAAAAATACGATCTTCTCGGTCGTTAACGAATGTGAAACTCTGCAGGAATCGGGGTGCAGGGGGCGGCAAAACCAGACCAGGAGCTGCCAGGGATCAGGTAGGTGGTTTCATCGAAAAGAATCACGTGCTGATCTCTGGCCGCTGTGGATCGTCGATCAGAAGACCGTTACATGTAACCTTTTACCGATTTCTTCAATTTCGAGGATCCTTTTAGACAGTATCTTGAGTTTGCATTTTTGGAGAAGACGTAGGCCACAACAAAAAAATCTTTTAATTTAAATATTTATGTTATTATCGGTCTCTCATCGTCGACCATCCTTGATCGGTAAGCGTTGGCATCCTATTTGCTTGTACAAGCAAAGGGGAGTTGATTACACGTCGATGGGCCATACTCCTCGTAAATCGAGCCCATGGAGAAAGGGGATAGGGCAATGAAGAAAAGGAGAAAGAGCCAGAGAGGTTTTACATTGGTTGAATTGATGGTGGTGATCATCATCGTTGGTATTCTGGCAGCCATCGCTGTACCTCTCTACACGGACTATGTGCAGAAAGCGAGGGTTACCGAGGCGACAAGTATCATGGGGGCGATCATCACGGCTCAAAAAATTTGGCGGCAAAGAACCACCCAGCATTTCGATGCGAACGACTTCACGACATTTAAACAGCGGGGAATAGATATTTCTGATACCGTTTATTTCACTTATGCTGTCGCGGCCACTCCCGGGGACCCAGCAACAGGCACAGACCCGTCGTTTCTCATCACGGCAACAGCTCAGCTGGCTTTTGATGGTGTCGGTGGCAGCACGGTCACGTACGACAGTTCGCAGGCAGTCGGCTCGAGATGGGCCAGCACAGGCACAATAACCGCAGATATGCTCCCATCGGAACCGTCTCTAGGGCCTTAATCTCAGACGATTCATCTGTTCCACTCGTTGGCCCCGCTTAATTGCTGGTGGCGAGCAAAAACCATTGGTTCACTCATATTGATAGCATCCCTTCGTTTCTCGGTTTTCTCGAGGAAACGTCACCTATCTCTCACCAAAAAGACGAGTAAGAGGTTTCAAGGGGTGGACACGAAACGAGGACTTTGGAGGACACTCGGTCCTGAAAAAGGGCTCTCTTTGCTTGAAGTCCTGATCGCTGGTGTCATCCTCGGGATCGCCGTTATCGCTTTCTCCTACCTGTTCGGGACAGCCGGGGAGGACATTGTGCAGTTGGGCAATGAGAGGGTTTCCCTTCAGGTTGCCCATCAAGAGATGGAGGATCTTCTCGGTCTGCCCTATGACGATTCTCTCCTCTCCGCGGGACGCCACTACCGGCGATTCAAGAGGCCTCCGGCGGATGTGAAGGCGCCTGATTTGGACGGAGAACTGTTCATTGAATGGCGGGTCAGCGATTTTGACGATTCTTATGGGACGGGTCAAGACTACAAGGGAATTATTCTGGAGCTATACGACGACCTTCTTGACGGCGAAACTGACTGGCAGGGAACCGATCCTACCCTCAATTCGCCTGCGGAACTGGTTGTCACGCTAACCACTTTCATTACTCCTTAGGCTGGAGCTTCTATGGCCTCGCAGTGTCGACTACCACGATGGGCCGGACCGATCTTGAGATCGGATGGGACGGTTCTTCTCGAACTTGTCGTGTCATCCCTCATTCTTGTGGTCGTGATTATGGCTATTGGGACTTTCTTTATGGGACATCTTACAGCTTTTGACCGGGGAAAAGAGCAGATGGAACTCCAGCGAATGGGGAGCCTCATTATGGAGGGGATGATTCGGCCCATTCGGGAAGGAAGTCAGGTTGTCGGAATCGTCGCCGGCCCTTCTGGGGCTTATCGGGATATTCAAGTTTTCTACCCCGGAGAACCTTTTTTCGATGCAAACCGAAACGGCGTTTATGATGAGGGTGAGGACTTTATCGATATATATCAAAGGGATTCAGATGGACTCGCTGAAGGGTTTAAGGAGATTTGGAACGCAGCAAGTGGAATGGGCCCCAGTGCCGTGCCTACGGTCTATTTCGGTCTGGATGACACGGGGCCGTATGGTGGAACAATTACCAAAGGGTCCACACCTTCCGACGGAGTTCCCTGGGATATTCTGGTCAGCGACGCGACTAGAGGATCTCTCTGGTTTGACAAACTGGAGTTTGTGACCCCCTCCGGGCCCGGTCAGTCCCTTAGCATCGCCTTCACAATTCGAAACGACATGGGCACGAACGACCAGACGGATGATATTTCCATGGATTTCTCATCTTCGGTGAATTTGAGGGAATAGCACGGTGAGAGACTGGAGCAGGATCGGGCACGTCATAAATGGAGGCTCCTGTGGGAAAGGGCCGGTAACTTACAGAGAGGGAGTGGATTTCCGGACATGGAGTAAAACCCAGGGACACGCCCTGGTTATGGCCGTTGTTTTCGTCTTCTTTTTGACCCTCTTTGGCCTTGCCTTTTACCGGTTTGCAGAAACGGATGTAGATCTCATTGGAAGTGACCGGAATGCGATGGCGGCCTATTATGCCGCTCAGGCCGGTATGCAAAAGGCAGCATGGATCGTCAAAAATCACAGGGCGATCACAGCGGGAGGTTCCCTGTCGACTCTCAATCCCTTCAGCACCAACTTCTATTCTGGCGGTGTTCCACTCCTTGAGGATTTTCAGCAAGTGGCCCACGACAACCAGGACCCTCTGTCTCCCGGGGGGAATGCCCCTAGCCGATATTTTCGAATCAATTGGGTAGATGCCAGGGGTTTGAGTGGGGACAGCCAGAAACTCATGAATCGGGTGAGGGTTCAGGTTCTGGGTGCTTTGGATGTTGATGGAGATGGAGCGGCAGGGCTGTCCGATATGGATGGTGACAACTTCTATATAGACCGGGACGACGTAAATCGAAAATTTGAGGCCGTCGTCGGGCTTCCAGGGTCCCTGGCAGAAAACATTTCCGCCGGTGCACCCGATTTTACATACGGGAGCGGATCAACATCAATTACTCTTATCGACCAGTATGAACGGCTTGTGACGCAGGACGGGTACGATGTGCCACCGGAGAGTGGCTTCCTGTATTACCAGCTGGGAGGACTGGGAGGATGGGATCAGTACGGTTACATCTTCGGAAAACCAACGATACAGGGGCAAATCGAGCTTCCACCAGGGCTCTTTGACGTTGATGGAAAGCCGCAACTTGCCTATTTTTCGGGGCTTGACCCCAGAACATATGCCGGCGATCAGATTTTTACCAGCCTTAACGATCCCACAGCAGGTGTCAATGGGAGGGATATCGTCTTTGTCGATGGGAACGTCACGATTCAGGGCCTTGACTTTGGCTATCTAGATAACAGTGGCGTTTTGAGAGGCGCTGACTGGACAGAGACCGATGTTACAATCATTGCCACTGGAACAATCACCGCGAAGGATATCCGGTGTGGTACCGTGGGCCGTCTCACCCTGATTGGGAAGGACATCCTCCTCGTGGGAGATTATGATACCCAGATCAACGGCGTCGCCCTGGCAAGCGGAACCATCACCCTCGACGACCAGGAAAACCTGGCAGATCCTCGGGGATGTCAATTTGGTGTCCTTAAGAATGGGGCGAATCCTGCGGAGCCTGTCAGATACACGGCGTATTTCATGGGGACTATCCTTGCCGGCACGAGTATCAATCTCAAAAACGCGGGATGGACCGTCCTTTTTGACGATAAAGTGATCAATGGCCTCATGTACGATGGAACGGTATCTAAGCCGACACGGGTCTATGAAAGTGCCGAGAATTCAGGTTTTCCCGGTGATTGGCAAATGCATGGGGAACAGCTCAGAACGCGACAGGAGCAATACACCCAAGCTGAGATTGATGGTGGTGAGGCAGTCTGGTGGGATACTGGCGGTGACAACGTGCCCGAACTCATGCGGATCTACCAGGAGCCTACTTGGGAACCGATCACGAGCTTAAATCCTGACAATCACGACTATGGAATTGAAGACCAACTTGAGTACGATCATGAGGATCTTACCGGCACGTGGGAGGATTGGTCTTCTTATCGGGCGCTCACCTTCTGGATGTCGCTTGACAATTTTGGGAGAATCTCCGGATCGAGGGAGACGAGGCGGATGTTCTATTTTCGCGTCCGACTTGAGGGTGAGAATCCGACTACCTTTGCTGACTTCGGTGGTCCCAGCGACGGCTATTATCTTTCCAACTACCACGGGGCGTATGACAACGCAACCAACCCTGGCGATGGTACATGGAGGCATGTGCGAATCCCATTGAGCGAGATCGATCCCGCGGTAGCCTTTGATATCGACGGCGTGGATGAGATCCGATTTCAACTCCGTGGTCTTGAACTGAGTTGGTATACCCCGTCCGGGGAGAGGCGGTGGATCGATTACGATACGAGTGGTTCTGACTATGGTGTCCAGGGTAAATTCGTTCTGCACGAAGGAGGAAATGTGTGGCCAGTGAGATTTTGGCAGCAGCTTCCCGATGTTCGACACAGGCTTTACTATACCACCGGCGGCGACCCTCATGATACAGCTGTCGATCCAGAAAATGATCCCAATGACCAATGGATATTTTGGAACCCTGATCCGGCCGATCCCGCCAACATGGTTCCCCTCTATTTTGAAGACCATCTCGACCCAAATATGAGGATCGATCAGATTCAGGTGCGTGGCAGGCCTGCCAGTAATGCATTTCTTGAATACGGTCTGCCGCGGGCCTTCCATTATGCGGTGACTCATCTCCAGGAGTACGAAATCTTCTAAACCCTCCTCCCACACTCGAGTGGAGCGTTCTTCTACCACTTTCGCTCACGTCGTTCAGGCGGTGCCCTCTGCCAACCTTTGGCCGGACAGGTGGGAATGGGCTGTTGCCCAATTCCCTTCTCTCGACTTCTGTTTGTGAAATCGAAAAGGGAACTCCCTTCGCTGGCGAGAAATCTTTTCTCGACAATTCTAACGCTCGGCTCAACAACGGCGGGGCTAAGAATTGTGAGCGAAAAAATCTTGACTCGTGCTCAGAACCTCCGTTCTCACTTTCTGGCGAATTACTCTTTCAAAGCCGTGATCAGATTGTTCTAAAGGAGTTAGACAACGGCCCGGGGAATACTGATCCCGTTCTTCTGAAAGCGTCGCTCAGGGACAAGAGAATCTTCCTCGGGTTAGCGGGTGTTGACGGACAGACTAGGTGACGTTGAATCTTTGGGGGAACACCTCGTAAGTCACGATTGACAACTCCTGGGGGCTATTATATAAAGTGCGGGGCAGGAGGGGGGAGATCAGGGGATGATCGTTGCCGGATTGACAGGTGGTATTGCCAGCGGCAAGACCACTGTGGCCAGAATGTTCGCCGAAGAAGGGGCGTGCGTAATCGATCTCGATGAAGTCAGTCGATCCGTCGTGGAGCGTCATAAGCCTGCATGGCACGGGATTCTTAAGGCCTTTGGTAAAACAGTCGTTAAGAAGGACGGAAGGTTGGATCGGGCACGCCTCGGTCGCATCGTTTTTGGTGATCCTGCAAAAAGAAGAAAGCTTGAACAGATCGTTCATCCTCAGGTTGTGGCAATATACCAAAAAATATTAACAAGAATTCTAGAAACTAATACTCAAGCTATTGTAATTACAGATGTTCCATTGCTAATGGAAGTTCAGATGGAGCAGAATTTCGACAAGATCATTGTCGTATTCGTACCGCCAGAGTTTCAGATGAGAAGACTCGTCCAGCGGGACGGTTTGAGTGAGGAGGCAGCACAAAATCGATTGAAATCGCAAATGCCGATTGAGGAAAAAGTCAGGCGGGGTGACTTTGTTATCGACAACAGGGGGCCTTTAAGAGAGACGAGACGCCAGGTCAAGGAGGTTTATGAGGCCCTGAAACTGGCGAATATGAAAAAACAGGGTGCGGCGCCTCGCAGAGACTGAAGTCTTGATTTTCCTTTCGTGGTTTTTTGAAATCTGGATGACACTGAAGAGACTTCCTGCCATCCAGATCCGGTCGGCTAGAGGGGCTTTTTCTTCGGGCCATAGTGACGCCGTTCCAATCCAGCCCACGGCTTTGGCGTGGTGCCTCTCGATGCCTTTCGTATCAGCTCCAGATGTTTATAGAGGGAGTCCGTCGCCTTTACAGTGTAAGGGAGAATCTTTCCCATGTGGAGGAGCCTCGAGCCATCGATGATAACATAGTCATATCGATCGAGAAAAAACTTCTCTCCGGTGAAGGGAATGATCACTCTGTAAACATCGCCCCTCTCTTTTTTCATAGAACCTCCGAAAGTTTCCTGGTGACGTAGTTTTACTGAAGAATGGACAGGTCAAAAGGACGTGTGTCTTTCGAGTCCCGTTGCGAATGGCATGCCAAAATAGGCATTAACCGGCTGTTGCCCAAACCATTTTTTCGATTTTTCCCCGATCAAAGCATAAGGGGAACGCTCTTCCCTCGTCAAAAGCTTTTTTCGACAATTCTTTAAAGCCAAAGGATCAAGGTCAACGGACAAAGGTTTCTTTTGAGGGTGTGGTTTTTTTGCCCTTTTCCTTTCACCTTTTGCCTTTTACTCCCTTGCCACGTCCTGTCGGATTACCCTCGCAAATCGGGTATGAAATTGGTGCAGGGGAACTTGGGACAACACCATGTTAACGGATATCGGAAGGCGGGTATCAACTGCCTGGCAGTTGCATGGCCGACACGGAATGGTATAATTGCGAGAGTCAGACCAAAAATCATCGATCCGGAGCGTGGGCAAATGGAGTTTATCGATCATAAGCGAGTTCGCATTGAGGATGTTGAGATCACCTTGGCCCAGTCCACTGAACTGAGCGTCAAATGGATAGGCCAGGAGGAAGTCATAAAACAACTTTTGGCCGCGTGGATGATTATCGATGAGAAGGATCTGCCTTTCAATCCGAGACTCCTCGGCAAACCAGGTGTTGGTAAGACCACGCTGGCGTATACCGCAGCGAGACGTCTTGGGAAAGCGGTCTATATGTTTCAGGCCACCATGGACACGCGACCTGAGGACCTCATTATTACGCCCGTCGTCATGTCAGGAGGGATAGTCTCTTACGCTGCGAGTTCACTCGTGACAGCCATGATTAAGGGCGATGCCTGCATCATCGACGAGGGAAACAGAATGAGTGAGAAATCGTGGGCATCCCTTGCGCCACTCCTCGATGACCGCCGTTATGTCGAGTCCATCATAGCGGGGATTAAGATCCCCGCCCAGAAGGGCTTCGTCATCGCTGTCACGATGAATGATGATACGAGTACCTACGAGATTCCCGAGTACATCCACTCTCGACTTCAGCCGCAGATCACCGTTGATTTCCCAGAAAAAGACGAGGAGAAAAAGATCCTCAAGGAGAACCTCCCTTTTATCGATGAAGAGATTCTGGAGTACGTCGTCACGTTTTTGCAGCGAGCACACGGAAATGACGAGATTTATACGGTACGGGACGGGATCAATGTTGCCCGGTACGCTGGAAAACTGATCAAATCCGAAGGACTGTCCAGGGCAAAGGCCCTTCGGAAGGCGGTGTCCTTGACCCTGGGCGAAGAGGTCTTGCAATATCTGTGAGAAATCTCTGAGTTACCGCTCTTCACGTCTCATGCGCCTTCACCGACTTTTTACCTACTATGGTGAGCGCAAACATGCTCCGCTGCCTCGTCTCGTCAAATGCCACCCGGGTTCAAATCGCTTGCAGGACGGGGTCTCACGTTCTTAGGTGGTGTGTCATGGATATGTTCTTCACAGAGCAGACAGGGAATATCTACTGCCTCCCTATCTGTCACTATCGGATTGAGTTCGCCCAGATAGTCCGTCAAGCGATTGATAAGATCCAACCACACGCCATAGCGGCAGAGCTGCCTGCGACCCTGGAGAAAAAAATCCGGCTTGGGATCGATCGGCTTCCTGTTGTTTCCCTCCTTCTGTATGAGAATGATAAGGGCGAGTCCATTTACCTTCTGATTGAACCTGCTGATCCACTTGTCGAGGCGATTCGATACGGACAGGAGAAGGGTATCCCCACTTTTCTCGTGGATGTCGATGGCGACGAGTACCCCCGCTTCAGAGACCCCGTGCCAGACCCTTACGCCATTCTCAGAGTGGGTCACCGGGCTTACTATCAGAGCTTTCGCAAGCACGCGCTCCGTGGCCTCAAGAAGTCTCCCCAGGACCGTATTCGCGAACAGGGTATGGCTTTTCATCTCCAGAGGATCAAGGATAATTTCTCCTCCCTTCTGTTTGTCTGCGGTATGGTTCATTTGGAAGGGGTTCGGCGAGAGCTAACCCGGCCCCAGACCCACCCCATGGGAAGAATCAGGCGCAAGACGGTGCAACTTTTCAACCTTCATCCTGACAGCATGGGGGAGGTTATGAGTGCCTTTCCATTCCTTTCTGCGACGTATGAGTACCATCGAGCTGAGCTCCCACCAGATCCCCCAGGTCGCCGTTACACGGTTCGAAAAACGCTGAAGTCATCGGCTTTTGGCGTTGTCGATGGGGGGAAGATCGTATCAGAAGAGAAGGCCCTCGAGGAAGCTCTGGTTTGGTCCACCCACCGTGTGATCGACCCCACATCCTCTATGATTGATCGCCAAAGAGTAAACTTGAGGCTCTTTGAGCGAGCCGCCGTTCACTACCTGCAAGATACCGGTGAGAGAATTGCTGAGTGGCAGAAGAGAACCTTTTTCAAGTTTTCTCGGAATTACGCCATGTTGGATGGTCTTTTGTTGTCTGATTTCTACCATTGCCTGACGAGTGCCAGGGCCGCTGTGGATGACAACTTCTGCTATGCCATGTGGCGGCTCGGATGCTACTACCCCTGGCTGGAAGACCCGGCGAGCCTTCCTACTCTCAAAATCTCGGGAGACCAGATTTTCATGGGAACCAGGCGAATCCATATTCGGCGAAGAATGCACAAGCCTCGGCAGCGACCCGTATGGCTGCCAGTGCGCAGAAGGCCTCGGGAACGTTTTCCAGGCGAATGGCTCGGGCAGTTTGACTCGAAGGGGATCTGCTCTTACCCGCCTGAGGATCTCGTGATCGAGAATTATGGGCAATTTCTCAAGAAGAAAGGGGGCCGACTGCTTTCCGAAGAACAGGGCCGCATTGTGCCGATGACAGTTTCCCTCTTGGACGGCATCGACATACGGGAAACTCTGAGACACAGTCATGAGAAGAGAATCTTCGTCAGAGAAAACATCGTCATGAAAGGGGCGGTTGGATCGGTGGTCGTTATATTCGACACAGATGACCAAAATCGATTTCCCTACTGCATGACTTGGCACGGAGAGCACGACCAGGAGTCAGACATGGCATTCTATGCAACTGACCCTGGGGATAACGTGCCGGGACCAGGCATCGGTCGGTGCGAATACGGAGGATTCCTCCTCAGCTACCCCCCCCTGAGAATGCTAGATGTGTGGATGGACCCCGAATATCGGTGGTTCCAATCTAAATCTGAGAAACTGCTCATAGCGGCCCTCGATTACTCGATCGAAAAACATGTGGTGTATGTGGCAGCCAGACCGCCTCGAAGCTATATGAAGGTCCTCGCGTCCCGTATGGAGCGGAAAATCGTCTATGTCCCTATTGGAACTCTCTCCCCCGAGACGTTAAAGAAGATTCGGGTCTTTCACGTTCTATTCGGTCGAGACAAGAGAGAAATCGCCAAGGATTATATCTGGTAGGGCAATAAGAGGAACCTATTCCGCGATAGGTCAATCTGTCGAGGAATACCAAGCTCGGCATGACCGTCATAGAAGACGGGACACACCCCTCTGAAAGAAAAGGGTTCTCACACGTCAGGGATAGCTGTTAAGAAAACGAACTCAGAAAAGTAAGACTATGACGCTTCGTTTCGTGGTTCACGAACACCATGCGTCCCGCCTTCACTACGATTTCCGTTTGGAACTGGAGGGTGTCCTTCGCTCCTGGGCCATTCCCAAGGGGCCGTCGATGAATCCGTCGGAGAGGCGTCTGGCAGTTCAGGTGGAGGATCATCTGCTGGAGTACATCGATTTTGAGGGAATTATTCCCTCGGGACAATACGGCGCTGGGCCTGTCGTGATCTGGGACAGGGGCACTTACGAACTCATTGAGACTAGAGAGGACAAGATAGCTCTTTGTCTACAGGGAGAGAGACTCAAAGGGGAATTCACCCTCGTCCGACTCAAAGGACGCGGTAAAAGCAATCAATGGCTGATGATAAAAAGAAAGGATGAACACGCCCGAATCGACTGGGTGCTCGAAGAGAGTCTCACGGCCGAGAAGAAAGCGAGTTTAAAGGAACGGCCCCCCCCATGCGAAGCGTCATGAACTACTCTAGGAAAATGGTTTCATGACTCGGATGATCGAGAGCCAGGAGAAGGAGTAGGTACCTTTTCAAAATCTTGGTGATCAGAAACTCATCTCTCACATGGTTGTGGCCGCTTTCACCCAGCCTTCTGGCCAGGTCCGGTTGATTGAGTAACCGTCGGATCTGAAGACTGGCTCCTTCCACTGAATGGACCAACATTCCTGTATACCCATGTATGATCTGCGCTGGAATGCCCCCGATGGCGCTGCCGATGACAGGACGGTATTTCCATAGTGCCTCTGACACAGTCAGAGCAAAACCTTCTCTCAAAGATTTTTGTAGAATCACATCGGAGGCCCTTTGGAACGCATTTATCTCAGTGGGGATAGAGCTTGTAAGAAAGATGATGTGAATGTCTGGGTCGTCTCCGGCCGCCTCCGTGACTTTCCCAAGGATTTCCTCGGCCTCAGGATCGTCGGCCGCCTTGTCTCCGACGAGAAGGAGACGACAATCCGCGTGTTTTCGCGCCATTTTAAAAGCCTGAATGACGCCAATTGGATCTTTCCACGGATCGTACCGAGAGATCTGAGTGACAATGGGCTTGTCTCTGGGTATTCCGTATTTCTCCATAACACGGTCAATATAGGGATCTCCCAGGTCTTTGTTCTTGTCCGCCAGGGGATCGATGGCCGGATAGAAACGGTATTGAGTTATCTTTAGCTCCGGAGAGAAAAGGGGGGAGGAAAAAATCGCCGCGTCATACTGCTCGACGAATGGCCTCAGAAAATCCCATACTTGAGGGTTTGGATGGGACATATCGATGTGACATCGCCATACCCATTTATTCTTCCGACGTTTGTGCCAATGGATCAATGCGGCAGGCTGAGGATCATGGACGACAACGAGATCTTCATCAAAATCCATGACACTGTTATTCATCTCATTATAGGACAGATAGGTCTGGAATACCTGCTCTTGAAAGGACTCTTCTTTCCCCTGTAGGGCATTGTGAAAAGCCTTTGTAATGTCGAAGAAATCGTCGCCCCCTTTGATAACTTCCCATTTTGCCTCCACTCCCAATTCATCGAGAAGTGGGACCACCCGATGTAGCATTTCGGCGACTCCACCCCCGACGGCTGTGGAGTTAACCATCTTTATCGATCGGCCGCCCACGTGAGAGGCCAGAATGTAGAGTTCCTCGATAACATTCCGGCCCACGACCTCTCTGTAATCAGACAAACTGGGTATACTCATCTCTTGTCTCAGGATTCTCTTCTGTAAATCTCGATCCCCTCAATTCGGCTCACGCTGTCCCCTCGAGGAATTCATCGATTATTCTCGTAATTCTCTCCCTTAACTCCTCCAATGTGTAGACGTGAATGTCGATGGACCTTATTTGTTGGGACAGTTGTTTCAAACTCAAGCTCTCTTCGATCCACGTGGAGAAGTCATCAGATTGGAGTTGGGTATAGAGACGTGACTCGATAAAGTGGAAATACAGCGAGTCGACACTGATGGTATCGAGAAGTTGCCGGAATGACCTCAGGTCATAGGCAAACTTGTCGGTCAGATAGACGATTCTGTTCGCGTCAAGAAGGTAGAAGGGCATGTCCGCAGTTTTTTGAAAAGCGGTCGGACTCTGGTCTTTGTGGTTTTCAATGGTTTTCACGATACGGGTTCTCAGGCTTTTGATTGTGTTGTACTCGGTCAGATCTATGGACGCCAGTTTTTCGGCAAGGGCCTCTTCATTAATGGACTTGGAGATCCAAAGGGCAAAACCATTGGTATAAGGCGCTTGAACCTCACGAAGGGTGCGGAAGGCAGAAAAGGTATGGTAGAAGATCGATGAATCAGGGCAAGACCTGATGAGCCCCAGTAGCTCCTCAAGGTCATATGCTTTGAGACCCGTGAGTTTTTCCAGTGCCGCGCTTGAAGAGAACTGAAACACCCGATCTGCAGGTATTGAACCGTTTCGGTCATTCTTCATGGCTCTGCACTTCTCAAATTGGGCGATGGTGGATGGTTGTTCTCCAATCAAGACCTTAGCGTAATTGATCCGGGTTTAAACTTCAAGTGCTGTGGTTACGCCCTTTTCATGGAGTAGTAGTCTATGCCACGTCGTGATTTGAAACGAATTTTGCCGTCATCCAAAAGGATTCTCAGATGTCCCAGAACTTCGGACATGCCGAGAAAGACCTCGGACGTGTTTGCATTGGGAAAGAGGGCTTGCGATATTTCGTAGGCAGTCTTTCCGCGAGAAGATAAAATCGAGAGAACAGTCGAAAGACGTCGCTCGTGGTGAAGGAGAATCTTGTTGAGGGTGCCCCTGAAATCTTGAATCGGTTCACCGTGGCCTGGTAGGACAAGGGAAACCGTGAGGCCCTCGACCTTCCTGACAGAAGCCAAATAGTCTTGAAGACTCGTGCTCTGAGGTCCAGGGCCGGTCCTGGACAGGTCGATGACTGGATTCGGGGAGATTTCGTTTAGAAGATGGTCGCCACTTATCAGAATGCTGCCCTCTTCTAGATAGAAACACATTAACCCCGGGCTATGGCCGGGGCAGTGGATGGATCGAAATACCATTTCTTGAAAATGAATCTCGTCTCCATCGTTGATATGACTGACTTCACCAAGAGGTTCGGCTAGTGATCCTATCACTGATTTCATGTAGTCTAGAGTCCCTTCGATCAGGCCAGTGGGCGTCCCATTCTGCTTGAGCACTGATACTAGGTTGCCTCTAAACTGCTCCATGGCTTGGATTCTCTCGTAATCCCTCTTATGGATATAGATCTCGGCACCTGATTGTGACGCGATTCCTCTCGCCTGCCCGTAGTGGTCGACGTGCCCATGGGTAATAAGTATCCTTTTGATGTCATCAATCTGATAGCCCAGGGTTTGAAGGGAGTCTTTTAGGGCCACAAAAGATATTTCTGTCTTTGTGCCGGAATCGATGAGTGTCATCGGATCCTCATCCACGAGATATACATTGGTCGTTTTGATGGGAAAGGGAACGGGTAACTCAATCCTGTGAATCCTAGCCGAATAGTCCTTCATCGCTCGACTCTCTGTGCGATCTGTTCTCGGAATTTAGCCACTCTCTCTTCCTATGTCAAAGGGACAGGTCAGGGTAATCTCTAAGAATCTCAGCGGGCGGCGATGAGATTCAGAATCTGGTGGCATCGAATTGACACAGATCTGTGGAAATTTGATGTCTTTTCTTATACCATAACATATGACATCAACGAGGTGAAAACCACTCAGTGAATCGTCTGGTTGAAGATCTCGCTGCCTTTTGTAATACCCACCGACTCGAAGAAAAGGTGTTCGTTTCACCCTCCCTCGCCCTGGGGCATCAAGTCACCGAGGCCCTTGTCAGATCTGGGCATCCCTGGGTCAATCTCCATGTTGAAACTGTTCATACCTTGGCACGCAAAACAATCGATACGGACTTAGCCCGCGCTGGTTTGAGGATTCTCTCCCGGGCGCAGGCCTTGGCGCTGATAGAACAAACCTGTTCTAGAACGCTAAGTCCTGAAGATTATTTTGGACGACTCAAGGATCAGCCGGGCTTTCATCGAGCCCTAAAGGCGACGATCGAAGACCTCAGAGGCGCGGCAGTCACTCCCGGAGGGATCCGGCCCGAGCCGTTTGAGGATGGACGAAAGGCCAGGGAACTTCGTCTTATTCTCGACTGTTACGAGAAAGCGCTTGCTCACAACCACCTCGTGGATGAGGCCGACGTTCTCCAACGGGCGCTAGAAAAGTTCACGAACAAAGAGAACCGTGCCCCGGCGGATGCCCTTTATCTGCTTCCGGAGAATCTTGACCTGTCGTCCCTTGAGAGGGAGTTTTTGGAGCGTATCGCGGAAGACCGCATTTACGTGCTTGCCACGGATGATCCAGTCGCCTGGAAAGCCAATTCATCCACGATCAATATATTTCACGCTGTCGGTGAGGAAAACGAGGTGCGCGAGGTATTCAGACGACTCCTTCATGAAGGTATCGAGGTGGATAAGGCCGAGATTCTTTATACAGACACTGCTACCTATCTCCCTTTGATCTATGAGTTGAGTTCTCAGTATGACATGCCGTGCACCTATGCAGAGGGCATTCCGATCATCTTCTCTCGGCCAGGTCAGGCGGCACTGGGGTATCTGGAATGGCTGGACAACGATTACGATGCTGGTGCCCTCACGCGCACGATAGAGGCAGAGGTTCTAGACCTTGGCAAGGTCACGGGAGACGGTGAATCAGCAGGAGCTGTGCGTGCCGCACGTGTCCTCCGAGATGCCGGGGTTGGGTGGGGACGGGAGCGACACCTCTCCTGCCTCGATGCCCTGCTCCTGCTTTACAAGAAGGGTCAACGAAGAAAAGAGGAAAGGGGCGCGACGCCCTCTCAGGGGAAATTTCATCAGAGGCAGATAAGGGCGGTGACGGTCGTTCGGTCGTTCGTGGAGGCAGTGCTGAAAATGACGCCAGAGGCGGACGCCGATGGAAAGATCGCTTTAGGCGCCCTCGCTTGTGGGGGAGCGGGCTTTGTCAGGACATTTGCCCGGGTGGCGAGTGAACTCGATGGTATGGCATCCATGGCACTCCAGAAAATCCTTGAAGAGCTTTCCTTTCTGCCAGATATACGCCTGAGGTATGGGGACGCCATCAAACGGTTGCAAGAGGCACTTGGGAGCGCCTATACCGGTGCTCGAACCCCCGAACCTGGGCATCTTCATGTGAGCGATTATCGGTTGGGAGGGTACAGTGGGCGGGAGGTCACCTTTATTGTTGGGCTAGACGATTCCCGCTGCCCTGGAGGTGGCCTGCAAGACCCTGTTCTACTCGATTTCGAGCGAAGAGACCTCAATAGTTTGATCAGCCCAAGGCGGCTTCCTCTCCCGGGAGAGAGGCCTCAGGAAAACAGACTGGCATTTTGGGCGTGCCTTGCACAGCTCCGCGGACGAATCACGGTGAGTTACTCCTGTCGGAACCTGCTCGAAGACCGCGAGCAGTTTCCGGCGCCGTTGGTCTTGAAACTCTACCGTTCGGTAAGAGAGGAGCCCGAAGCGGACTACAGAGCCCTTCGAGTCGGTATTGGACGGCCTGCGGGGTTTATCCCCGCCGATTCCATGGTCCTCGATGAGACCGGATGGTGGCTGGAACGTCTTCGAGAATCAGGTTCTCGGGAGGACGCTATTGCCGCTGTTGTTCGACAGATCTACCCATGGCTACGGTATGGCTGGCAGGCGGAACAGGAGCGCTCGAGCGATCGGTTCACCGTCTTTGATGGACAGGTAAGAGACAGCGGAGGAGAGCTCGACCCCCGGATAAGCCGAGATCCCATGTCTTGCACACAGATTGAAGCTATTGCACGATGTCCGTTTGCCTACTTTCTGCGCTATGTTCTAGGTATCGAACCGCCCAATGATTACGCCCGTGATCCGACGCTTTGGCTCAATGCATTAGAATTTGGCAGCCTGATACACGAAATATTCCGGCTTTTCATGGTAGAGATCACAGCCCGTCAGGAGAAACCGAATTTTGCCCACCACTGGGCCAACTTGAAACGTATTGCTGAAGAGCAGATCAACAGGTGGCACACCCGAGTGCCTTCTCCGAGTATTGCTGCCTTCACGACGCAACGCAGTCAGATTCTGCGTGCCTGTCGGACTTTTTTGAAAGATGAGGAGATTCACTGTCAGCAGGTAACGCCACGCTACTTTGAAGTTCCTTTTGGCCTGTCTAGTATGGCATCCGATTCGCCTATTGGGAGCAGTCAGCCTGTATCTATCGATCTTGGCGAAGGGGAGGAACTCTTGCTTCGCGGACGGATCGACCGTGTCGACCAGAGGGGCAGGGACGAATATGAGGTTTGGGATTACAAGTCTGGCAGCGCCCACTCCCTCCGTGAGGACAAGCTCCTCAATAGAGGTCGTCAGATTCAACATGCCCTCTATGCCCGTGCCCTAGAGATTCTGCTGGCCCGGGCGCATCAGGAGGGTAGGGTGGTGACCTCTGGTTATTTCTTTCCCGGTCCAAGGGGGGAGGGACAACGGGTCGTCAAAAAACAGGATAGATCAGCCCTAAATCGTGTCCTCAGGACGCTATTCCATTTACTTCGGGAGGGGGTTTTCCCCTATGCGCTAGATTCCGATGACTGCCGATTCTGCGACTACCAGTGTGTATGCGAGGGGCCGAGGAAGACCAATGAGAGAATTCTCATGAAATTCGACAGGGAGGGGACAGGCGAGACAGGAATTGACGCATTCAAGAGGTTGATGAACTGTGACGACTAATCCCACACTGGCCGACCAGGATGCACGCCGCTCCATCGAGACTGAGCTGGAGACCACTTTTTTGGTCGAGGCTGCTGCCGGCACCGGCAAAACAACCAGTCTCGTCAGACGCATGGTGGCGTTGCTGCGGGAGGGCCAGACACAACCAGACCGTTTGGCCGCCGTCACCTTTACCCGCAAAGCCGGGGCTCACCTCCGAGAAATGTTTCAACTGGGTCTCGAAGAAGCCCATCGAAGAGAGCCTGATAGAAAGAGACAAGAGCGGCTCGCTATCGCGCTCAACGAGCTAGATCGATGTTTTATTGGCACGATTCATTCTTTCTGCGCCAGGCTTCTCCGCGAGCGACCTCTCGAGGGCGGCGTAGACCCTGGCTTTAAAGAACTGGACGAGATCGAAGATCGGGCCATCCGAGAGGAGTTCTGGGGAACTTACGTACAGCAAAAGTTTGTGGAAGACAGTGCTCTGCTTCACCAGTTGTCAGATTTGGGGATCGGGCTGAATGATTTGCGCACCACCTACGAATTGATTTCTGGCTATCCGGATGTGACCATAACAGCCACACCCGTTTCCAAGCCGGATCTGAACGACGTGCGGCTTGATGTGAAACGATTCCTAAGCTTGGTCCAGCGGGAACTTCCCAGGACTGTCCCGGACAAGGGTTGGGATGAATTCCAGAATCATCTACGACGGGCATTACGGTTGAGGCGAATACTCGATCTCGATGTGGATTCCGATTTCGTAAGGCTCTTGGAGTCGCTGGACCACGAAGGGAGACTGACGCAGAATCGGTGGCCCGACAAATCTCAGGCCAAAGAATTGAAGAATGGCTTCGACCAACTTCGTGAGGACACTATACGGCCTGCCCTCCACCGATGGCGAGAATACGTCCACCCAATATTGCTCAATACGATTCTTCCGGCCGCCAAGAATCTCCACGGGCGGAGATTGGCAACAGGGCAGCTCAACTTTCAAGATCTATTGATCCTCGCTCGCGACCTGCTCCGCCATCACCCTCGGGTTCGACAAAATCTGCAGGAAAGATTTACCCATCTACTTGTGGACGAGTTTCAGGACACCGACCCCATACAGGCTGAGGTCATGCTCTACCTCACCAGCGAGGCATCGAACGGGGCAGATTGGCGCCGACTCCGTCCACGGCCCGGAGCTCTATTCGTCGTTGGTGACCCGAAACAATCGATCTATCGTTTTCGTCGAGCCGATATCGTCACCTACGACCGAATGAAGGAGATCATTGAGCATGGGGGGGGACGGGTGCTTGAGTTGACAACCAATTTTCGATCGGTGAATAAGATTTGTGAATGGACCAATGAGGTCTTTCGTGAGATATTCCCAATCTCTGGCACCCGAGAGCAGGCGGCCAACTCCTTCCTGAGCGGTTTTCGACCTGCCGGTGACGCGTGGTGTGGAGTTTTCAAGTTAGAAACAGCGTCACATGGTAAGAGAGGTGCAGATCTGATTGCCCAGGAGAATGCAGCGAAAATCGCTCGATGGATTCGGTGGGCCATCGATACGGGACTGCCGGTGCTAGGGGAGAATGGGGCGGAAGAGACCCATTCTCAGGCAGCAGAACCAGGTGATTTCATGATTATCCTGCGAAACCGTTCGCGTCTGCACCATTACGCGATGGCTCTCGAAAGGGAGGGAATTCCATACGACATCTCTGGGAGCAAGGCTTTCGGGGAGTCAGAGGAACTCGCACTCCTTCTCCCGTTTCTCCGTGCCGTTTCGGATCCGGATGACCCGGTGGCGCTGGTGAGTTTTCTTCGTGGGAAGCTATGGGGTGTGAATGACAACGCGCTCTATCAATTTCGTCGTGCTGGGGGACGGTTTTCTTACCTGACCGATTGTCCGGAGACGGCTGATGGTCGCATTGCTGAGGCTTTTGAACTGCTTCGGGAGGCACGTGCTCTGGCGCACCACCTGCCACCAGGTGCCGCATTAGGACGAATCTGCGAGAGACTGGGTATTGTCGCGCACGGAGCAGCACAGGAGTTGGGTGACAGTCGCAGCGGCAGCATTCTGAAAGCCCAAACCCTGACCCGGTGTCTATCGGCGCAGGGGAGGTCGTTCAGAAACATCATTGACCGTCTTTCGAGGCTGATGGAAGACGAGGATGTCGAAGGAATGAGTGCCGACCCTGGACGGATGAACGCGGTAAGGCTGATGAATCTCCATCGGGCCAAAGGCCTCGAGGCACCAATCGTATTCCTCGCCGATCCGTGTAATTTTTCCCGTCTGCCCCCGCTGTTCTCGATCAACCGGGACGGGGCACAGGCAGAGGGTCATTTCCTCATTGCCACGGCCGAGGGCTTTCAACGACGTGAGCTGGCTCGGCCCCAGGACTGGAATCATAAAGTATCAGAGGAGATTGCCTTTCAGGCGGCAGAGGAAGACCGCGTGCTCTATGTCGCTGCGACACGGGCGAGGAACATGCTGGTTGTCTCAGTCCACCGGCGAGAAGTGAAGAGAGACGGCACATCTCGATCTGAAGGGCCGTGGACCAAGCTTTCCAGGTCTCTGGAGGACGAACTCCCCTCGGCAAAAAGCCTGTTCGGGAGAGCCCCCCGTGCCGCCCACCAAGAATGGCCCAGCAAGCTAACTGATGTGAGAGTTCAGATAAAAGAAAAGCATGGCGCCGTTACCCGGCCGACTTACGCGGTCACTCAGGTCACGAGAATCGTCCATGAAAAAGACGACCCGTACGCTGCCCATGAGGGTCATGGACGGGGTGTGGCCTGGGGACGATTGCTTCACCGTCTTCTCGAGTCGCTGATGCGCAGTCAGGTATCGGATGTGGCTGGTTACATAGAGTTTCTTCTTAAGGCGGAGGGACTCCCCCTCGACGAAGCGGATGAAATCGTCCGGATTATTGAGAGCGTCCGTGCCTCAGAACTCTGGCAGCGCGCGTGCCGCGCGAAACGGCGGCTGGTGGAGGTCCCTTTCGCCCTGATGGTCCCGAGTCGTGAGATGGGCATCAGCGAAGGTCCCGAAAAGGCGGTTCTCAAAGGGGTGATCGATCTCGTGTTTTATGACCACGAAGAGTGGATAATTGTCGATTACAAATCAGACCCGGTCAGGGATGGCCTCCCAAACCTAATTTCCATCTATGTCCCACAGATAAGTCAATACCGACGATACTGGGAACAACTAACAGGTGAGGCGACAAAAGCTGCCTTGTTCTTTGTTGAAACCGGAGAGATTAAGTGGATCGATTGAGAGGCGAAAATCAACATTCATGTAATTTCTTGTGATAAACTTTTAAGTTATTAATTTAACTTAATAAATTGGCTTTTTTATCTCAGTTCGTAAACTTTCGTTTGGAGCCCCCGTAATCTGTCTCTCTGTCATGAATCAGAAGGCCAGGACACGTCTTTTTCGGATTCATCTGTTTTCGTTGGCCTGGCGAGTCTACTTTTTCGACCCAAATAGGGGAGGTGGTTCAAACGGTCTTTCATTGTGTGCGAGCAGTGACGATCATTCGGTTGGTCAATATCCCGTAATCGCCTTTTTGCCCATGAGAGACAGAATTCGTTTCGATCTCGATAGAGCCAAAACCAACTGACGTCAACATTTCTGTGATCTTTTCGGGACTGTAGAGACGAGTGCAATAGGTGGCATCCCGGATCATACCTTTCGCCTTGGAAATCACAATCTCCCGGCAGTACACTATGTCCTCATCCCGCCTCCTTTGACGGCATACAACGACGTCCTGATTGGCTTCGTGCCATGATTGGGGAGCAAAGTTTTGCATCACAAACTCCCGGTTTGGCAGATCCAACAGGAGCGATCCTTCGGACATAAGTACGCGGGAGGCTTCGCGAAGGATATTTTGATTCTCCCGGTCGTCAAGGAAATAGCCGAAGGAACTCGCCATGATGATGATGGCCTTGAAGCTATGCCTGGGGAGGCCTGTATCGCGCGCATCTTTCCACATAAACAGGGTATTGAGGCCTTCCCTTTGTGCCATTTTCTTCCCCAAGTCGATAAGAACTTTCGAAAAGTCCACGACCGTGACGTCCCGGAAACCTCGGCGGGATAGTTCAAGGGAGTGCCGCCCCTGACCTCCACAGAGATCCAAGATGGGCCAGGACTTCTCGAGTTTGAGAACCTTTTCCAGGAAATCCACCTCTTTTGAAGTCAATACGGGGTCGCACACGGACCGGGCGTCGGTCACCAGATAGGTTTCATCGAAAACGGTCTTCCACCAGTCAGGATCTAGAGTCATCATCGACTATTCCTCGACCATCAGGTCTGCTCCAAAGCTAAAGAGACCGTCCGATACCATGAGGGCTGGACTCCCCTGCCATGGTTGTGAGAGGGCCAATTCCTTCTCTTTTTCTTCAATCCTGACAACATCCTCCAACTGTCCCTGGCGCCAGAGTTTTTCCAATTTGATTGCATCATGCCAGAGGTTCTGCGCGTACTTTCTGAGGTCTTCAAGGTGATGACTTGTTAGCAGTCTTGGCCTGAGAGTCACCATGATGGGCCCTAAGAGGTAGGTAAAACCCATGTCAATAGCTTTCCGATTGACTTCATTCTGGATCTGCACAAAGGCCTTGTAACCCAGACTGAAAAGAGCCTGGTTGATCTTGTCTACTGCCGCCCGTGGAGCCATGTTGCCTTTCAGTATAGCAATCGGTTGAATCCCTCCGCCAGAGCCGACATTGGTGGGCACACCCCCGAAACGAGCCAGAAACCCTTGAAGGCCCCTGTCGGTTATGAAACACCGGAAATCGGTCTGCCATTCCTTGAGGAACAAACATCGTTCTTCCAGAAGAGGCCAGGTGCTTTGTTCGGACCAGACTCCGAGGGGAACGGTCTCCTGGACGATGTAGTCGCCGGAGTCCAATGCGGTACGGATGTGGATTTTCGGGTTCTCTTTCTTGTAGCCAACAAAGATACCCTGTCCCGAATATCCGTGCGCAGGCTTTAGGATCAGATCGTGCCAATGGGCTTCGGTCCAGCCCACGAGGTCTTTGATGGATTCCCCCCCCGGACCAGTTGTGGTCCGGGGGTAGAATTGGCGGGTCCAAGGGGTGTGTTTCACCGTGTCGTCGCTCAATTGGGTGTGCCGTGCTTGGGTGATTATCTCAAACAGTCCTTTGGCCCCCAAGGGTTCCATTCCACGGGGATTCGCCAGGATATCCTGCCTGATGGCCTCTTTCACTGGGCTGATGTCCTCATTCTCCGCTATCTTGAAAAGGGTTTTCATATTGAAGTCCATGAATATGACCGTGACCTCCTCTCCATTGCAATAGACACCGCCCTTCTTCAATGAGAGGTGGTTCGGTGCGGCGAGGGAAGCTTTTACGCCGTTGATCGTGTTCATATAATCCACAAAATTCTTATTCTCCAGGACAACGTCTAGAGTCTCAGCCTCAGCCAGGAGAACTGCACGAACCGGATTCCTGCCGTGGTTTTTTTTATGAGCCCGTAAGAGCATTCGAGCGAAGCCGGGTACGGCGTTTATCTGAGGATCTTCGAAATCGATATCAACCCCCACCGAAATGGTTTTGAGCACCAGATCCCACGCCATTTTCCCCAACGTCTGGGCAATACGCTGATATTCCCAACCGCCCGGGCTGCCCATGTTCCACTCACTGTGGTAGCCTCTTACCCTCCTCATCTCGTATCTCCTTCTCCCAGTAAAACCATTGTTATGTCCTCCGGCCCTATGGGTCCCCCTTTTCTTGGACAGAATTCCCCCCCCAGGGCCCTCCACGCCCTTGGGTACTCTCACGAGTGGGGTGGACAGCAATCTCGTTCTGGAATCACGGCGAGGCCTCTCCATCTCTATACGCCTCCAATCTTTTCTGGACGAGGTGAAAGGGTATTTCTCCACCTCCGAGCAGCGTGTCATGGAAAGTCCTCAGACCTAAAGGGGGGCCAAATTGCTTCCGCAACCGAGCAATCTCGTATGCCCCCATGAAGTAGCACAGTTGATATCCTGGCGTGAGGGCGAACCGGCGAACCTGACGATAAGCCCTTTCAGGCGAAAAGCCAAGTGCTCGAACCTTTTCGGCTGCCTGGACCAGGCTAGTCTTTTTAGTCTGGAGTTCGACGTCCAGTACTGCCCTCAAGTTGCGCCAGAGCTGACGTTTGAGTTGGACTAGCTGTTGCCGTGGTTTCCGAACGTATCCCAGCTCATCGAGTAGCTGCTCAGCATAGGTGGCCCATCCCTCATAAAAGAGCGGCGATTCGATTTGGCGCCGGATCGGGTTGTCATGATGAATTCGAAAATGATCGAGAATGTGGTGGCCCGGGTAAGATTCGTGGGCAGACAGGTATGGACAATGGGTCGATATGATCTGCAGATCCTCTTTACCGGGTGTTACGTAGAATACGCCATGACTTCTGGTATCGCCCGTAAGAGGTGCCCGGTATGAGGCGGTGGCTCTGAGTGATTGTAGGTAGGACGGGGTCTGGAGAACCGCGATCTTCTCCCCAGTCGGAAAGGTTAGAATGTCTTGGGAGGTCAGAAACCTGCGTAGTTTTACCACTTCACGCTGATATAGACGGAGGAGTTCCTCAGGAGAGGACGCCAGAGGAAGCTGCTCATAGAGGATACGGTTCCAGCTCTTCCGGCTGTCGATTCTACCAGCGAATTGGCGGATCTTTTCGTGGATTTCTCTATACGCCTGTCGCGCGATCTTCAGGATTTCCCTCGGAGATTTCGGATACCCAAAACTAATCGCAAGAATCCTCTTGAGGTTATCCTCCCCGATGGCAAAAGACTCCCGGAATGGGATCCGAAGCAACCCCCTTTTGTATCCGTCCCAGGCCTCCGATACGGTTCTGCTTTTTGCGAAAAGTTCTTTGCTTCCGCCGATCTTCTCCGCAATAAACGTCGGGAGATCGCGGCTGTAGAATTGCCGGGCGTCTTCGGCCATATCAAGGGCAACTTGAACCGAAATCTCAGATAGGGAGCAAAGATTGTTGATAGCCGCATCGAGAAATGGTGGAATGTGGCTGAGAAGATTCGAGAGGGCGACTCGGAGACGATCAGGTGGACTTTCTTTTCGGTAGAGAATGTGATCTGTTGCAAAAAGCGGGATCTTAATATATAGGATGGGGTCATTTTGCCAACTCATTGCATCCTGGAGTTCCCTGATTACGCTTTTCATGCTCTGTCTGAGCAGCAGACGATCTATGTCTCCCTCGAGTTCATCTCGCTGATCCGATGGAACCTCTTTCAGAAGGCCGCTTAGGGTTCGAAGGTGGTCATGAATTCTCTCGGGAATGAGTTCATCTAATCCGTCTAGATGTTGAAGCGCAGCCTCTGAGCGAGGGAAAAAATAGAATTCATCACTCGCGCACTGTTGAGGAAAATGTCTTCCAAGATAGTCGAAATAGTCACCTGCTATCTGAGTGAGAGGTCTTTGCAATGCTTCCCTTCCACCTGTTACCATGGGGAGTCGCTTTTGGATAGCGCGATTATAGAGGAAGCGCTTTTACCTGTCAATTGGCGGATCCGATTGACTCTTTTCGATAAGGCACGATTCTTTCTGTCTGTCTGCAAAAGAATTATGCTACAATGGGTCGAGCTTTAATCTGGGGACAAGAAACAGGAGGCTTTTTCAGCGTCAATGTCACGATTTTTGGCCATAGACGTCGGTGCGGGTACTCTCGATGCCATGTTTCTCGATACCAGGTCGGGGGATCAATTCAAGTTCGTCGCCAAGTCCCCAACCCGCGTGCTGGCCGAAAAGATAGGGGACTGTCGAGGGAGGCGAATCCTCATTACTGGTCGCCAAATGGGGGGAGGGCCGGTTACCGAAGCGATCAGAAGCAAAGCCCAGGAAAGTGAGATTCTGATGACTCGGCCAGCCGCAGAAACCATTCACCACCGAAGGGAAAGAGTCGAGAGCACAGGAGTGACACTGGTCTCCAGAGAGGTAGCCCAGAAAGAGATGAAACGCCCCAATGTCTCTTGGTTCAAAACAGGAGACGTTGTCGTCACGGATATCGTGTCGATTCTGACATCTATGGGGATCGACCCAGCGGTCGATTTTTTCGGTGTCGCCGTCCAAGACCACGGGACACCCGGTGAAAAAGTGTCGTCTTTGGATTTTCGCCATGAGATATTCAAGGAGATCATAGGGAATTCTCCCAGACCATCAGCTTTCTTGTTTGAATCCGAACAAATCCCTTCCACCCTGCGCCGAATGAGGGCTGTGGCGATTGACACTAAAGGGTATCCATCGGAGAAGATCTACCTCATGGATACAGGCATGGCTGCCATTCTCGGTGCATCGAGTGATCCATCGGTCCGAGGTAAAAATTCTATCCTGGTGTTGGATATTGCCACCTCACACACGTTGGGTGCTCTTTTGATCGAGGGTGAGATCGGCGGTTTTTTCGAGTATCACACCAGTGCTCTCACATCCGAGGTTCTGAAATCGCTCGTCATCGATCTGGCTAATGGCACACTCTCTCACCGCAAAGTCATTGCCGAGGGAGGGCACGGGGCATATGTCAGAAAGGGAGTGGGATTCGACCGAGTTGAGGTTATCCTTGCCACAGGTCCGAAGCGGATGTTGCTCGAGCACGTTGGAATCGAAAGAATTACTCTTGGAGCACCCTTTGGCGATAATATGATGACCGGCCCTGCAGGTCTTATCCTCGCCATGGCCGAAAGGGAAGGGGTCTCTCTTCGAGAGCAAAAGGCCGGAGACGGTTTATTGTAGCGCACCAAAATGCCGGTGGCAGCGGATGAGGCCACAATTGATTGAACAAGACTTCATCGAAGGGCATCATGGATCCTGGGAGACTTAATGGCCTTCGATTTCACTGGCACAAACCAAATAACCCCAAACGGGGGTCCCCTCTTGGGTGCAACTTGAGTCCTTGGAACGTCGATCGGCTCAAGCAGAGCAACACGGCGAGACTGTAGAAATGTCAGAATAGCGAGTCCTGTCGACTTCCCTCGCAAAAAGAACACTCAACCATTCTCTATATCTTCTGATTTATATTAGTGAGCGGTGTCGTGGGACGTTAACAATTGGCTGTATGCCAGGACAATGCGTCGCGTCACGGGGTGCATTTCGGGCTAAAGATGAAGGACGATCAGGACATTTCGGAAAGGCTTGAATCTGGGTACTCTCTTCAATCCTTGTCCCCAATTGCCGTGAAACTCATCGAAATGGCCTCCGACGAGAAGTGCACGGTAAAAGCTCTTGCCACTCTCATCGAGAAGGACCCATCCCTTGCAGTCCGGCTTGTTCGGTTGGCAAACAGTGCTTTCTTTCTAACCCTCAACCCCATCAGCACACTGGAACAGGCGGTATTGAGAATCGGCTTCGACCGTCTGAGGATCATGGCTCTTTCCCTGTCTCTGAAGGATAACTTCCCAATGGGCGAGATTGGTCCGATGAATTACGAGAAATTCTGGCGCTATTCACTGTATCAGGCGCTCTCAGCCAAGGCGCTCTCCCGCCGCCTCGGGGGGTGTGGCCCTGAGGAGGCATTTGTTGCAGGTCTTATCAGTGAAATCGGGCTTTTGATATTCTTCGATCTCTTCCTGAAAGGTAGACTCAAGACTGGAAATCTTGAGCTATATCCCATTGAACCGCTCATTGCCTGGGAACAAGAGCGTTATGGGGTCGATCACAGACAAATTGGAGAGATGGCACTCCGGGCCTGGGAGTTTCCGGAAACCATTATCGACTGTCAACGTTTCTACGGCCATAAAGCCCGTGAAGATGGGGCTCCTCCCTTGACCATCGTCTGTGAGGTGGCACGGGAGTTCTCAGCGCTCATGTGCGAGGAGGGGACCGATTTTGGCGGCCCTTTTCACATCGCTGAAGAGTGCCTCGGTCTGGATCATGAAGTCATCAACGATATTCTCATTACGACACTCGATCAGGTTGATGAAGTCGCCCGAACCTTGAAGGTGGAGGTGAACAAGGAGAGAGATCTTGTCGACCTTATGGAGAAGGCTAACAGCGCCCTTGGCAAACTCTCGGAACGGATATCGATGGGAGGACGTCCGGCTTGCCGGAGTGGGCTGCCGTCCTTCGAGAATCTCGGCCACCAGAATCAAGGAAAGGACATTGTCATCCATACCCTTCAGGCTGTCGCTCACGAGATCCGAAACCCCGTGCTTGCATTGGGGGGGTTTGCAAAGAGACTGGCTGCCACCCTGGAGCCACATTCAGAGGGGCAGAAGTACGTAAAGATCATACTGGAGGAGACAGAGAGGCTGGAACAGCGACTCCTTGAGATGACCAGCGACGGAGAGCGGAGAGAGTAAGGTTGGTTAGACCAGCATCTGATTCAGTGGTTATTTTCTGTCTGTCCAGTGATTTGTGTTTTTGTCGGGACAAGGGAGCGTGCTTCGCTGCTCGAGATCTTTTTCTAAACTTCGCTAAGGCTAAAGGATCAAGGTTAAAGGATAAAGGTTTCCTTTGAATTTGTGGTCCTTTTGCCTCTTACCTTTGCACACGTCCCTCAGGGCCATGGCTGTCCACATGACTGAGGACACTCGTCGGGAGAATTTTCTTGTCATTTCATAACTACACTGTTATTCTTTCTGTTTTTCGTGAGTTACGACCTTCCTTATTGCCCTCATGAAGAAGATCGGAACCTGGCATAGGAATCACCCTGTTCTGGTTAGCCTCATCCAGTTGGCTATCTTCGTCTACTGCTTTGTTTTTAGCCTCGAACTGATGGGAACATCGTTGAAGATGTTCGGCCGAGAATTTGCCGGGACTCTCATCGAGACGACCAGCAACCCATTTGTCGGACTCTTTATCGGGGTCCTAGCGACTTCAATCATCCAGTCTTCTTCATCGACCACCTCTCTCGTGGTAGGGATGGTCGGCGGGGGCGTGTTAGGGATTCAATCTGCCATTCCCATCGTCATGGGGGCCAATATCGGCACCTCCATAACCAATACGCTCGCCTCCCTACCACAGATGAATCGGTCCAGCGAATTCAGGAGATCGTTCTCTGCCGCGATCGTCCATGATTTCTTCAATCTTCTTGCAGTCTCTGTGCTTTTCCCAATTCAGATCATGACAAATTTCTTGGGACTGGCCGCAGGTTTCATGGGCAGGGTTTTCCAGGATATGGGCGGGCTGGCCTTCCTGAGCCCAGTAAAAGTCTTAACCCAGCCGCTCATCAGCGTGCTAAAAGACTCCCTTGGACTTCATCCCTGGATGCTATTGATTCTGTCGTTACTCTTGCTTCTTTTGTCGTTAAAGAAAATGGTCGATTCCCTTAAGGTCGTGGTTGTGAAAAAGGCCGAGGTATGGTTCGATAGGTTTCTATTCAATACGGCCCTTCGTGCTTTCCTGGTCGGTGTTCTCCTCACAGTGATGGTGCAGAGCAGTTCAATCACCACCTCGTTGGTCGTGCCAATGGCCGGGGCTGGGATCTTGACACTGGCTCAGATCTTTCCGTATACACTCGGTTCCAATGTTGGGACGACCGTCACGGCAATTCTGGCTGCTCTGGTCACAGGGAATCTTGCCGCAATTATCGTGGCATTTTCCCATCTTCTGTTCAACTTTTGCGGCATAATCATCTGGTGGCCCCTCAGATCACTTCCGATTCGTATGGCCGAAAGATTTTCGGATTACTCTACTCGGAGTAAAGTTATTCCTTTTGTCTACATTATCATCATGTTTTTTGTCGTTCCACTGATTGGCGTTTATTTCTTGAGATAAGGAGCGTGTGACATGTTTAAAGAATTGTTTGCCATCTTTCAAAAAGATACCCTTATGGACCGTGCCTACCGGCGCTCTTTCATGATGTTAGATATCACACGAGACATGTTTTTGAGTGCGAAAACCACCCTTCGACACACCGATCATAGCCGCGTGGATATCGATATCTACAGTAGGGATATTGAGGTGAACCGTTACGAACGTGAGGTCCGCCGCAATGTCTTCAATCATCTGGCCGTTGGTGGTGTTGAAAAACTGCCCTCCGGCCTTGTCCTCGTGAGCATTATTGTCGACATTGAACGAATCGGGGATTACACCAAGAATATCATCGAACTGGCGAAGAACTACCCGAAGAGATTGGATGGGGGTAAATTTGAGTCAGACCTTCAACGGGTCGAAGCGGCAGTAGAGGATAACTTCCTTCAGACAAAAGCCTGCTTTGAAAAGGCAGACAAAAACGCCGCTGAGAAGTTGCTGAAGAAATACGAATGGGTGAGCCGGCTCTGTGATAAATGCCTTTTTGCGCTGATAAAAGTAGAATACAAAAGCATCAGCACCGACACTGCTGTGTCTCTGGCCATGTACTTTCGTTGGTTGAAGCGGATTCATTCCCACCTGCGGAACATCACGACGAGCGTTGTGAACCCCTTTGACCGAATTGGCTTCCAACCGAAACAGACCGAATAACGCTCTCCCGAAACACCGAAAATGGGTGAGGGGAGAGGTGAAAATAACAGACTGACGTCGCCAGTATCCCGACGATGCTTGGAAGGCCAACTATCGTCATCTTTCGCACAGGCAATTGAGGGGGAGTACACGGAAAGGGAAAAAATTGAAATTCTATCTGACCCATTATTATGTCCATCTAGAAGACTAGTGCCGCTTCTCGGCTGTTGTCTTAGTCAAAAGCCACATCCTCATTAGCGATCCAGTTTGGGAGAAGTTCGCCCCGCTGAAAAACGCTTTTCCTTACCGTGAAGGAGTCACGCTCTGAGAAGTTCGTTGAGAAAAATCGAGATTAGTCTGCCGCCAAAATCACCCGATATTCTAGCCCTTGAACTTGTCGACTATTCCTATTTCATATATGCAACAGCGATTCTCGTTCTCCTTCTTATACTCGGGAGGAAGAATTCACTTATCCTCTGGCATCTCAGCGTCAACGCTCTCTTTCTCGCCATGGCAGTTTCTATCCTCTATCTGAATGCGCGCCGGTCAAGCCCTGTCATTTTCTTCTGCAAGCTATGGTATGTCCCCTTTCTCTATGTGTTTCTATTCGAAGAGATGGGCCAAATGATCTATCTGTTCAGGCCAGTGATGTTCGATCCTTGGATACTGAGCATTGAGAATAAGGTGTTTGGGGGATATCCTACCGTCTGGTTGCAGAAAATGGCGAGCCCAGTTGTTACTGAAGTGATGTCGTTGTTCTACATGTCCTATTATTTTCTTATCCCGGTTCTCGGAATGAACCTCTACTTCCGGCGGGAGTTAGACCGGCTCAATGATTTCATACTGACAACCAGTGTCACTTTTTTCACTTGTTTTCTCCATTACCTCGCCATGCCCGTGGCAGGCCCAATATTCGTCCCGAGTGTGCTTCCTTTCGATCTCGTCTTCCTCGATGGAGGCCCTTTCACCACATTTGAGCAATGGCTCTTCTTTAAGGGAGCTATTCAGGGCGGAGCCTTCCCGAGTTCCCATGTGGCCGTGGCCGTGGCGGTCGTATATTTCGCTGCCCGGTATGGAAAATCCCCTTTCGCTTTTGCAGTGACAGCGACAGGCCTTGCAATTTCAACGGTGTACAACGGGTATCACTATGGTGTGGACGTCCTGTACGGAATCGCCGTCGGACTCGCTTTTTCCCTGCTATGTCCTCCCATCAACAGGGCATGGAAGAACCGTCGCAATTCTGTGATGCAAAGTAGGTCGTCATGACTGCACTTACTGTGACCTCAACGTCAATGATCTCTCGGGCTCATGACATCTATCTGGACAATCATGAGGTCACATCTACAGGGTGAGATGAATCCTTTCGGGGGGGGTCCGGAGGGTCAGCCTCCGGGATGGAGCCATTTAGCAATAGGCGTTTTAATCGCTGGCGGGTGATGCCAAGAAGACGGGCTGCTTGGCTTTTGTTTCCACCGGTCGTGGCCAGTGTTTTTCGCACGTACTCAGTGATCATTACGTTGAGTGGGTGAATTCCGTGCGGGTAGGCCGTATTCGATTTTGTCTTACTTTGATTTGAGAATCGGATCTCGTCGGGCAGGTTCTCAGGGGTGATCGTATCGCCGTCTCCTAGAATAACGGCTCGTTCAAGGATGTTCTTGAGTTCCCGAATGTTTCCCTTCCACTGGCAGTCGGCGAGGATAGCCATTGCCTCGGGATTGATACGTTTGATCTCTCGCTTCAGTTCTCGACTGAACTGCTGAACAACGGTTTCCACGAGAAGCGGTATATCCTCTCGCCGCTCCCGGAGAGGCGGGAGGTATATAGGGATTACCATCAACCTGTAGAAAAGGTCTTCTCGAAAATTCCCATTGTCGACCTCTTCCTGCAGATTTCGGTTGGTGGCGGCAATAATCCGCACGTCGACCTTCTGTCTTGTCAGTCCTCCCACTCTCTCGAATTCCCTTTCCTGAATCACCCTGAGGAGCTTCACCTGAAGTCTGGGGTCGATTTCTCCAATCTCATCGAGAAAAACCGTCCCTCCCTGGGCATTTTCAAACTTCCCCAGTTTCTTGCGAATTGCGCCTGTGAAAGAACCTTTCTCATGTCCGAATAGCTCACTTTCAAGGAGTTCAGGTGAGAGGGTCGTGCAGTTGACGATAACAAAAGGGGCAGCTGCCCGTGGGCTACTGTAGTGAATAGCAGAGGCCAAGAGCTCTTTCCCAGTTCCACTTTCTCCTTGAATCATGATTGTGGAACACTGGCTCTGTGCCGCCTTTTCCGCGAGTTCGAGGATTCTAACCATCTTTTCGCTTTTCGTGATGATCCGGTCAAAGCCGTGTTTGCTCTTCTGGGTCTCATGGATTTCACCTATCTCCCTTCTGAGATTGAGTGTTTCGAGGGCCTTTCGGATCGTAAACTGCAAAGACTCGACCTCGATCGGTTTGGAGAGGTAGTCATACGCTCCCTCACGGATCGCCTCCACCGCCCCCTCGATCCCTGAGTGGGCCGTCATGGTGATGACAAGGGCCTCTGGGTGTTTGCTCCGAATTCTTTTCAGGACATCCATGCCATTCTTATCGGGCAACCGAATGTCTAATAAGGTCAGGTCAGGATGATATCGAGCGTGGAGGTCAAGGCCTTCCTCACCTGTTTCAGCCGTGAGGACTTGATAATTCTCCTTTTCGAGGACCTTCTTGAGAAACTCAAGAATCACTCTTTGATCATCGACCACGAGAATCGTTGGATCCATACATGACCTTCATTCGGGCATTTATTCGTCTTATTTGCTATATCGGTAAGAAACCAGGAGAAGCTTAATGAATTCTTAGGCATAGGGGCGAAAGGCAACCGAGTTTCGGCTCGGTGACGTCCACCCCTCGCCCATCCCACTGAGGGACAGGAGAATCCCTCAGAAATCAAGAAAGCGCCCATAGACCCGATCACCTCTAATTTCTTGGAAAACCTTCGTAACGACTTGCGAGGAGTCTCCTTCGTTTCTGAAGTAAGAAATCTCTAACTTCCTGATGTCTTAAGAGGATTTTCGATTCCTGGATGGAACAACTCAAATCCCTTTGGTCCCTCCATCTCACGATGATCCTCTTTCCGCCCCTGGCCGCGCACGTTAACAAAAAAAGGATAAAGGCCAAAGGACAAAGCAAAAAGGAGAGAAAAGCAAGAATTGCGAATCGATTATCTTTTCACCTTTTACCTTTGTGAACGTCCCTCAGGGACATGAGCATCCACAAAGCTGAGGAAACTTCCAGACGACTTGTCTGTTGACAAGGTAATTGTTTCCGAATACATTGGGAAGACCTTTTGTTTTTTCCTTGATCTACTCGATGATCGCACGTCGCCGGAGGGAAGGGGATGGACGTGGAACTGTATCCGGGGTACCAGAATCCCATGTTGGAAAGACCCGATAGGTCGCTTCCTCAGGAGATTGCAATCATTGGTGCAGGGACGATTGGTCCGGACATCGGTTACTATTTCAAGAGCGCCCTGCCGGACGTCCGCCTCATTCTGGTTGATGTCGTCGAAAAACCTCTGGAAAACGCGAGAAAGAGGATTGAGAGCTATATTCAGAAGGCGATCGACAGGAAGAAGATGGATCTCAAGCGGGCCGAGACCGTAAGAAAGAATATTGTCACCACCCTCGATTATGGGGAGATCGAAAACGCAGATATCGTGATTGAGGCAGCCACTGAAAATCTGCAAATCAAACGGAAGATTGTGTCACAGATTGAGAGCCTGGTCAGGGCGGATGCGATCATTACGTCAAATACGAGTTCGATTCCTGCCGAAAGGATCTTCTCGGTGGCAAAGAACACGGAGAGGACCACAATTACCCATTTTTTTGCTCCCGCGTGGCGGAATCCAGCCGTCGAAGTAATTACCTGGGAGGGGGTCGACCGGAAAGTCTTGGACTACCTGAGATGGATGTTCTGCGCTACCGGAAAGGTTCCCATCGTCTCGAGGAGTGAGATTTGCTTTATTCTTGACAGGATATTCGATAATTGGTGCAACGATGCAGCCTTACTACTCGATAGGGCGACAGCGCCACAAATCGATCACATCGCTGAGGAGTTTGTCCATGCCGGTCCTTTCTTCGTATTGAATTTGGCCCGAGGCAATCCTATCGTCGTGGAAACAAACACCCTTCAGATGGAAGAGGGTGAACATTATCGACCGGCGCCCATATTCCTGTCAGTTGAGAATTGGATTACGGTCGCACCAGGAACACCGGTTGAGGTCGATCCTGAATTGGCCGCGGTGATTCGAAATCGTCTCCTAGGCGTTCTCTTTTCTCAGTCTTTTGATATCATCGACCGGGGGATTGGGACTCGTGAGGATCTCAACCTTGGGTGTCAGATCGCCTTGGGATTCAGGCGGGGGCCATTTGACATCATGAGAGATCTGGGGGTAGGGAAGGTCACACGCATTATCAGCGATTTTCAGAATGGCAGGCCCGGTATGCCGGGCATGAAAAATGATTATGGGGACTACCAGGATTTCAAGCGAAATATTCTTGTCGACGAGATGGATGGTGTCAAAATCATTACGATTAGACGACCCCAGTTCATGAATGCCCTGAACGAGGAGCTCAACACGGAGATCCTTTCGATTCTTGAACAATACGAAACCGACTCCACAGTTGAGGGATTTGTCATTACCGGTTACGGCGATCGGGCTTTTAGCGCAGGGGCGGAAATCGGGAAATTCCCCCAGGTGCTGGGTGACGCCGAGGCCTCAGTGCAGTACTCTAGAGACTGTTCTCATGTCCTTCGCTACCTCGATCATACTGAAAAACCCGTAGTCGCCGCCATCAATGGAATGGCTCTTGGGGGAGGATTCGAATTGGCCATTCGATGCCACAGGATAGTGGCCACGAAAAAGGCCTGGTTTCAGTTTCCTGAGATCACGCTGGGAATCCTCCCAGGTATTGGTGGTCTGGTTGTGCCATACAGGAGATGGACTAAAGGATCGCCCGTTTTTCACGACATGCTTCGGCTGGCAACTCGTCTGAGTGCTGAGAAAGCTCGAGATCTGGGGATCGTTTCCGTACTTACAGATGATTACTATAGTCTGATACAGGCAGCGGCCACGGAGGTAAGAAACTTAAAAGGAAAGGTCGAAAGAATTCCGGATGGTCCTGTCAAAATCCGTCCCCCAGAGCCAATAGAAAAGGCGATGGCTGGAAATCTTCGGCTAAGTGATCAGGTGGTCGCTATCATTACCGAAGCAATCCCACAGGCAGCCAAAGCCTCTTCTTTTGAGGAAGCTTTGGAGATTGGTTACAGGGCATTTGGATCTGCCTCGTGTACCGAGGCGGCCAAAGAAGGGATTTCAGCCTTCATGGAAAAGCGTTCTCCCCAGTTCAAGAACTAGCGCCCGATGAGTTATTGGCAGCAGGAAACCAAAGGACTCCAGCAGGATGGAAAGAGATTCTCCCAGAATTAGCACTGTACCCTGTGACATCCACTCAGATGCACGTCAGGCCCGATATTGGGAACCTTCATGGACATAAAAACGATCGGCACTTTGGTCTTAATTCTCCTTTTTCTGATTTCTTTTCTGATCAATTTACTTCAGCGCCGATATCACAGGAACCGCATTGACCGTCTGCTACAGGGGGGTGAATCACAACTCAACTTCCTTGACGGTTTACACGCCTCACTGGGCAAATTGGAGTCGGCCTGCACATTTGAAATGGATATTGGGAAATCTCCCAAAAATATCGGTAAATCGATTCATATTGCCCGAAATCAGATCAAGTCTTCGATCTCCGAACTCGAAAAAACCCTTCGGTCCTTCCGAAGGTATCGACGAGAGGAAAAGGCACGGGAACGGCATTGGAAACGCGTTGAGAAAGTGCGGAAAAAGAGATTGGGTAAATAGGCTAACCTAGACGGTCGACGTCAATCGGTGTTTCTACCGTCCCGTCGAGACCAAAAGGGTCCCCTAATTTAGCAGATCACCCAAAACCCACCGACGGTGCCCTGAGAACAGACATCTTCAATCCGAAATTGGAATCTCTAAATTCGAACCAAATCGGAATATCGGGTGACCAAAATCGACTCGGTTGAGGCTTCGATCCGAGCTGAGGCCGAGGAGTTCCTCCCAAGTCTGAACACGTTGAGAGAATTGGCGTATTTGAATTTTGATATTCTTTCGAATTGATCCCTGTATGGGGGTGCGACTCTAGTGCTTCCCATGTCAGATTCTGACATTTAAGTGCAATCCGTTTTGGGACGTCATAGTGGTCCTAAATCGAAAAATGGATTGGTGGCGCAATAAGGTCCCTCCTAAGGACGGACCGGCTTTTTCGGTGGTTCAGGCGGCGTCATGAGCGGGAAGGGTTTCTCACCAGAGGCTCCTGTATTTCTGACCTTTACTGTCACCGTCACCTTCGGCAGGATCTTTTCTGAAACAAGAACCGTTGGCGGTACGATTTGAATAGGCCTCGTGACCCGTTTATCAGCTGATACATCCGCCAGAGAGATCGGTTCGGTCATTACCCTTTGGATTTTGTTCAGTTGGCTTCTGGGACCCTCCAGTCTGACCTGCGGAGGATCAATTGTGATGGACTGCACGGTGAGGCCGACTGGCAGACTATCAACGATTTGAGCATCGACACGATACGTCCGGGCGTCTATCTTCTCTAAGACGAGTTTTACCACAGACGGTTTTATCGAGGTAATCTGTACACCAGGAGGAACCTCGACATCAGCCTGGGCAATGGTCAGGAAGTTAGTTCCCTCCCTGGCCTCGGCAAGATTCAATCGGACCCTGAGATTATTTGCCGAGATTCCAGCTAGCAGTCCCCTCGATCCCCTGATGCGAAGGTTGACCGGGCCCGTCCATCCATCTGCTAAAGCCATTTTATCTGGGATTCCAGTATATTCGATAACACCATTTAAGCTAATTTCTGAAGTTTTTACACCTGATACCGCCATCCAGAAGAACAGGCCAAACAACACGGAAAAAGCCTTTATCCACAGATTTTCACCTAAGATGCGTTTCCACTTGACGGGGCGTTTTTCTCGCTTCTGTGTCCGAAGTATCTTGACGAGCTTTTCCTCCAGGGTCTGGGGGTTCCTGTACGATCTCACTCTTCCTTTGTGGCAAGAAGAAACCTCACCCCGCTCCTCTGAAACAATCAGACAGACCGCGTCGGTCCGCTCTGTCAGACCAATGGCTGCCCGGTGTCGACTCCCAAAGTGATGGGGAACACTAACCGAATCTGTAAGAGGGAGAAAACACCCAGCCTTAACCACCCGACTCCCTCGGATAATAGCCGCCCCATCATGGAGAGGGGAGGGAGGAAAAAAGATACTTTCCAAAAGCGGTTTTGAGACGATGGCGTCCAGTGGCGTACCGCCTTGGATAAATTCTTCCAGATTGTCTCTCTGAGAAAAAACAATGATAGCTCCAATCCTCTTTGACGCCATTTCAAAGGCCGTGCCCACGACCTCACTGATCGTGTCGAGTCCTGCCCATTTCCTCATTCCAGTGAGTATCTTGAGGGGGCTCACTTCCTCGAGGATACGTCTAATCTCAGGTTGAAAGAGGATGATAAAAGCCACGAGAATGGCCGCCCAGAGGTATTGAAAAACCCAACTTGTGACGTAAAGGCCACCCCATCGAGTGAGGAAATTGAGGACAAAAAGCAACACGATTCCCATCATGATCTGTAAAGCCCTTGTGCCCTTTATTCTCACGACCAAGAGGTAGAAGAGAATCGCCACGACCGTCATATCGAGGTACTCCTGCCATCGTATCTGTGTCAGGTAGTTTAGAATTTTGTCCACGAAACGCTCCTTTAGACTTAATTCGCCGTCCCCGTCACAGGAGCCAGCGCCCTGGCCAAGGCTGACTATGGAAAGAGCACCGGCTCGCGGAGGATTAGGGGCAGGGCCTCACGAGCCCTGCCGGCCAGCTTTGGATGAGTTTTGTCCAAATCAAGGAGTTGGCGCAAATGGTCCGCAGTTCTCGTTATCAACATGGCCATATCGCCTTCTTCAACCGATGTGGTCCGTATGAGTTCATTCCAGGCCATGCCGTTCGCCCATAGGAGAAGAGACGCAGCTGGCCAGAATTGAATCTCAAGAGTCTCGAAGCCCCGGTGTCGTTTCAACCGCTGCAGCGGGTCAAGGCCGTATGTCATCTCGGTCAAACGTCTTTTGAGCCCGTCCAACTCCTCTCTCCCGTCGTCCTGAACCTCGACCGGTCTTGTCTTGTCCACGACAAAAGGGGCAATCAGAGATGCCAGGGTGGCGGCTTCGACGCCGTCGAAAAGTCCGCGACGAATGGCCTCGGCGATGAGAAGAGGGTGATCGAGCCGTAGACAGGATGCCCATCT
The DNA here is from genome assembly GCA_964348095.1 of uncultured Thermodesulfobacteriota bacterium. Classification (GTDB taxonomy): domain Bacteria; phylum Desulfobacterota; class BSN033; order WVXP01; family WVXP01; genus WVXP01. The sequence continues at coordinate 87,850 of CAYGBK010000005.1, forward strand.
CCCATCAGGAGTAAGCCGGTTGTCCTGATCGACAAATCCCGTTTCCCTGAGGAATTCCAGGTGACGACTAAACTCGTTCGAAAGGTAATGCTGAACCTGACCCGTTCTGAGCGCCAGCCGCTCTAGCTTCCTCAACAATACTTTGGCCTTTCTATTCGATTCGACCACAGTGTGAAGTCGACGAATATATGGCAGTGCAGCAAGTTCCATCTCAGCCGCGCGTAGTTCTTTTTCATAGGACGACGAGCCTTTGAGGGGCAGTCCCATCGGCTGGACCCGATCAAAGGGTATAGAGGAGAAAATGCTCCCTAGAGTCTCTCTGGACGCATCCTCTGGAAGGTCAAGTCGATAATCGAGGAGATGATCAATGGTCTCAAGTGCGATTTTTTTCAATCTGATTTGATTTCGCTTGACCTTCACAATTCGGGTAAGCCTATGGGCGCTACAGTATAGCTTCCCATGGCGGCAAAAAGGGTGAAAAGCGACATAAACCCGGTTCTTGTGATCAACGAAAAGCCTTCCCCTTTTCAGGTATTGAGAGAAAAGCAACTCTTTCCTTTCATTGGCGATATCTGTCTTAAGTGCTTGAATCCTATCGCGGAGTCCAGCATGCATCTGAAGGGCTTTGAGGAACTCAAAAGGCTCGTCTTGAGGCATTGCACCTTTCGGAACCATCCGTTTTAGCTTCACGAATGAGGCTCTCCACTGCCTCATGAAACCTGGGTCGAGGTGTTGGTCCTGAAAGGCAGCGAGAGATTTGTCAAGGAGGTCGCGGATGTGATCGGGACGGTGAGACAGGAGGAGGTTCAAGACCATGGAAAAACTCATCTGGATTTGACTCCTGATGGGTTCAGGAGGCGAATCGATGAGTTGATGGATGAGGAGAGGATCCTGATAGAGTCCCGGGAGAACCAAAGCAAATCCTATTCTGTCTTTCCCACGCCTTCCAGCTCGCCCCGCCATCTGGTGAAGTTCGGTGGCCGTGAGGTCCGAAAACCGTCGACCATCGAATCGATCACTTTGAACCAGAACCACCGTCCGAGCAGGGAAATTGACTCCTGCGGCGACTGTGGATGTCGAGAAAATTGCGTCTAAGTATCCCCGGTTCATCATCTCCTCGATCAGGAGTTTCCACCGAGGAAGCTGCCCACCGTGATGAGAGCCGACGCGAAATCTCTCGAGATAGGGAAGTTGACGCTGGCCCCTGAGAAAGGGATGTTGTTCCAAGTATTTCTCAAGGTCGCTCTTGAAATTTAGATCATCCTGCCTAGGGACAGAGCGAGCAAGAGTTTTCTCGACCGCTCGGTCGCAGTCAGCCCTCGACTTAAGGAAAAAAATGGCAGGGAGAAGATCCCATGTGCGTAGCTGTTCAATGACCCAGCCAAAATGAAAATTGACTTTTGAAACGGCCTTGTTTGGAATCCGGGATCCGGCGAGAAACCTGGTAATTTTGGGTAGAACCCCCCGTCGGTCTCCCAGTGGACTGAGTTCGCCGTCGGGAAACATGAAGAGAAGGTGGAGGGGCACCGGTCTTCGATCATGTTGAACAACATGGCATTCTACACCGCGGATATCCTCAAGCCATCCCCTGATCTCGTCACTATTACCGATCGTCGCAGACAACAAGAGCATCCGGACTCTTTTTGGAAGGTAAATGAGAACTTCTTCCCAGACAACACCCCGATCTGGGTCACCGAGATAGTGGGCTTCATCGAGAATCGCCAGATCCACTGGAATATCCCGTCCTTCCATCATGGCGTCATAAAGCTGATTCCTGAGAATCTCCGTTGTCCCGATGATAAGAGGCGCATCAGGGTTTTCCTTTCTGTCACCTGTGAGAATACCGACGCTTGGTGCCCCAAATAGCCGAGAAAACTCCTGGTACTTCGAGTTGGATAGTGCCTTCAACGGTGATGCATACCAACTCCGTTTGTCTGCTTTTAGACACGCTCTAATGGCCTCCTCGGCAATCCAGGTTTTGCCCGAACCTGTTGGCGCAATGACCAGGACATCACCAGACCGCAAGGCGTCACCTGCAGCTATTTGGAAAGGGTCCGGCCGAAAAGGGGCGGAGGAGGGTACACCGATGCCGTCCAAGATCTTTTGCAGCTGAAGAGTCAGCCGAGGCTTCCTATTGATAGATCTCGGTACGATTTGCCTTCTTCTAGTGAACCGGCCTTGTCTTTTCATGGTTCATTCTGAGTTCGAGACGTCTGCTTTAATATATTGAGGCTTAATCGTGGCGCTGTCAATGGAGTCGGCACGGGAACCAGGTGCTGAAACTTCAGAGACCCGAGAGGATCGATCTCATAGTTGACAATCGAACTCGTGAAGGCATCTCCAATCCAAGGCCCATCGACACCGACGTTGCAGGAGAAAACCATAAAAAGAATGTCACGATGAAATCCTGAGGATGGGATTTGTTGGAATCAGTAAGGTCAGATTGTCACTCTCGGTTGGGTCTGGATAGGGAGTGTCGATGGCAGGGCCACAGAGGAGAGAAGATCCACTTGTATTCATATTAATATAGATGGTGTATTTTGTCCGATAAGATATATTATGTAAACTTATTTATCTTCCCACCTCTTTTCCCTACCCACCCAGGTTAGGCCACTCTCATTCCCCCTGCCCCACATCGATCTCATTGCGCCATCGCCTTTCTCTCCAATTCCTCGTAACTCTTTGCCGGGGCTTCGCTTAAGAAGATTCGGCTCCCCACGCATGCATAATTCACACCCGATTCCTGGATTCGCGAGAGATTATCGAGCTCCACGCCCCCGTCGATCCCGATAAGAGTAGACGAATGCACTTCTCTGAACTTTCGAATCTTGTCAAGCACGGACGGAATGAAAGCGCTCCCATAGAACCCGGGGTTAACCGAGAGAAAAAGAACAGCGTCGAGTTCCGGAATGAGATCGTCAAGTGGAGAAATGTCGGTCTCTGGGTTGATTGCCAGGCCGGCCTCAATGCCCTCCTCTTTTATCCGTCGGATAAGGGCTCGCGGGTGAGAATCTGCCTCATAGTGAAAGATAATCCGCCTGAAGCCAAAGGATTTGAGATCTCTAAGGTACTGGCCAGGTTTTTCGACCATGATGTGCGCTTCACAGGTCAATGTGGTTCCAATGGCGTTGATCTCCTTTGGCGAGACGCTTTTGGATGGCACGAAGTCGCCATCCATGAAGTCTATCTGAACGTAGTCAGTAAACTCCTCCGCTTGCGCCAGCCTGAAACGTAACTCCTCAACGTTGTCAGTCAAGATAGCCGGCACAATTCTCAAAGCTTTTTCGCCTCCCATGCTTTGGCGACCTGGATGGGTTGGGATGTTTCACAAGAGAACGTCCGCCGTAATCCCCGCGGCAGAGAAGTATGGCAAGATCCCACCGGTATGCACTATGTCAGCCGGTGCTTTCACCCTCACCGTCCTGATCCTCATCTGGAGAGGACCGATTCACCGGCCGGGCAGGGATCACGTATTCCCCCCCAATCCAGGATCCAAGATCTATCAGCTTGCATCGCTCAGAACAGAATGGTCTCGTGGGATTTCTTCTCCAATGAGTCTCTCTTTTGCAGATTGGACAAACGACTTTCATCCTCACTTTTCAACATCTTCCATGAATTTTCCGGTCCGTGCCTTTTCCACAGTCTCGTCAAAACCCTTACCCAGGTCAACCCCCATTTCTTTCGCCTTCTTCTTGGCCCAGAGCCCAATGTTTCTATCGTCCTTGTAAAACGAATCGTCTCTTGGCTTCCCCAAGTCGAATGCATCGACGCGAGCCTCCTCACTTTGGTGAAATGCGAATCGTGACAGCAATCGGGACGTATCAGCGCCTCCGCATGTCTCGCACGTGACGTGAGCACCCTCCTTGGGGTTGAGGATCAACACGCTGAACTCCTGACCGCATTCCTTGCACCGATACTCATAGATAGGCATGGGTAGACTCCCCTTTTCCCCGCTGCCCCTGACTCCCCCTAGTCTCCATGGGTCTCGTCTTCCTTATCACAAATTTTCCCTGATACGTCTGGGAGGCTCGCCAGGTATTGCTCATACTCTTTCTGACTGATCAGCCCCTCCCGAATCTTCCGATCCATAGTCCGTTTGTCGAATTTTTTGTTTTCGTCAATGTGCATTGCAGGTATCCTCCTGCCATCGAGATTCAGAATACCAGTAAAATTGTTACCACAGATGTCTAAGGGATTCAACTGGCTCTCGTTGAAGGAGAAAAATTTTTAATTTTAATAGGTTATCGATCGCCGACGAGCCAGCTTCTTCTGGTCTTAGCCAAAAAGATCTCATTATTTAAAGTAAGTTATTAATATTATAAACTTAATATGATTTCAAATATGATCAGATACGTGTCCGCTTTTCCCACTGTCTTTTTGACAAATCTAGAGCGTGCTCAAGGCGATGAACACCCAGGCGCCACGCCGTGTCCAAAAGGCACCTCACCGGCGGAGTTAGGAGGAAGAAACAATTTCTGTGGACGCTTATATGTATCGGAGCAGGAGTCCGCTACGGGGAGGCCACAAAGTGAGAACAGGCCGGCGCCTTTTTTATTGACATTTCCAGTCAAAACCCATTAAATACTAGTCAGTTTCCATCAAGCCTTTCATCCCTTACAGGGAGCGTCCGTCGTGGGACATCGAGTCGTTGTCACAGGGATGGGAGCGATCACGCCCATCGGTATCGGGAACGAACAATACTGGGAGAACTTGCTCGCTGGAGTTTCGGGGGTGAGGCCGGTCGAATTCGCTGATGTGGACATGGAACAGTACCGGACGCGCATTGCCGCCCCGATCGACAATTTTGATCCGTGCCAATTCGTCCCTTTGGGCAAGGAATTGAGGTACTTAGGCCGGACCTCCAAGTTCGCTATTGCAGCGACGAAGATGGCGCTCGATGACGCAGGATTCGAGGTATCCTTTGGCAAACGTGCCGGAGATATCAATGGAATCGATCCCTTTAGGATAGGAGTCATCTTAGGTGTCGCCGGTGGGAATGTTGAGCTTCTTGAAGATGCCCATAAGGTATTCTTAGAGGATCATGGTCCTAGAAGAGGGTCGCCCCACACCCTTCCCTACTACCTCCTGAGTTCCGTCTCTGCCACGGTGGCGATAAAATTCAGTTGCCATGGCATGAACTACGCGGTCCCCACGGCCTGTTCGTCGGCCTCCCAGGCTATCGGAAACAGCTTTCGCCATCTCAAGAGCGGGTGGGAAGATATCGTCATCACCGGAGGAGCCGACGCGTGCATCACGCCGGTAACTTTCGGCGGATTCGTGCAACTTCGCGCCATGTCGACTCGAAACGAGGAGCCCACAAAAGCATCTCGGCCGTTCGATAAGGAAAGGGACGGTTTCGTCATGGGAGAAGGCGGGGGAATCCTGATTCTCGAGAAACTCGAGCATGCCTTGAAAAGGAATGCCCGTATCTATGCGGAGATCATCGGATTTGGCATGACCTCTGACGCTTACCATATCACCGTACCAGAGATGGAAGGCCACTCTTTTGTGAAGGCTATCGAGATGGCCCTGTATGAGGCTGGGATTGAACCTGATGAGATCGATTATATCAATGCCCATGGGACATCGACGAAACTCAATGATCCCATTGAGACCCGAGCAATAAAGGCAGCCCTGGGGGAACGGGCATACGAAATACCCATCAATTCGACGAAATCGATGATAGGTCATCTCCTTGGAGCAGCAGGAGGGGTTGAGACGATCGCTACCATAATGTCCATTCGAGACGGTGTGGTTCATCCGACAATCAACTATGAGTTCCCCGATCCAGAGTGTGATCTCGATTACGTGCCAAACAGGAGCCGGGAGGTACCCGTCAAAACTGCTATGACAACATCTCTTGGATTTGGTGGATTCAATAGCGTTCTGGTTCTGCGAAAGTACGAGGGATGAGAGTAAGCCAGCCAGCTGGTGAGTGCGCCCTTTTCCAATCACCGCATGACTGAGGAGCTCTCAGAGGTCTGATGAAGAAACGCATCGTAATTACCGGTATGGGAGCCGTCGCCCCGAACGGTATTGGGAAGAAGGCCTTTTGGGAAGCTCTGATATCGGGCAAATCAGGGATCAAGGAGATCTCCCGGTTTGACGCCTCCTCTTATCCGTGCCACATCGCTGGTGAAGTCGATAATTTCGACCCTTGCGATTACATGGATGGGAAACTTCTGAAACGAACAGGACGGTTTGTGCATTTGGGTCTCGCCTCTGCCGTAATGGCCTCAAATGACGCCCAACTCGATAGTGTCAAGGCTAGAGATGAGATTGGCGTCATAGTTGGCACGTCGGTGAATGCTCTCGATGTGATCGAAAACGGCATAATAATCCTCTCTGAAAAGGGGTTCAAACGACTAAGTCCTTTTTCACTGGTCGGTTCACTCCCTCACGTGGCAACGGGAGCCATATCTGTTGCCTTGGATATAAAAGGTTTTGGCCTCACCGTCTCCACTGGTTGTTCCTCGGCCATTAATGCTATTGGAATTGGCAGCCAGATGATTCGAAGCGGTGTTTCAAAGACAGTCATCTGTGTGGGAAGCGATGCCCCTATAACCCCAATGGCCCTGGCGGGATTCTGTGCATCTGGAATACTCGCACAGAATAATTACCCTCCGGAGAAAGCCAGCCGACCCTTCGATTCCAAACGATCTGGGGGGGTTCTGTCTGAAGGAGCGGCAGCGGTCGTGTTAGAGGATTTGACCCATGCCCTCGATCGAAACGCCGTTATATATGCAGAGGTGATAGGGTTTGGTTCCACAAGCGAGGCATACAGTATCAACGGCCTTCAGCCCGACGGCAAGGAATTTGCCCGAACAATGAGACTGGCGTTGGCAGATGGGAGGCTGAGCCCGTCTGAAATAGACTATGTTTGCGCCCATGCTCCCTCGGATCCTGTGGGCGACGCTGTTGAGTGTCAGGCTATCAAGGAGGTCTTTGGGCCGGAACTCTCCTATAGGATCCCTATCAGTTCCATCAAGTCCATGATCGGAAATCCGTTAGCTGCAGCGGGGGTTTTGCAGGTCTTGGCATCTGTCCTTGCTGTGAATGAAGGAATCATCCCTCCAACAATCAACTATGAGTATTCTGATCCACAGTGTGACCTCGATCACGTGCCTAATACCCCCAAAAAGAAGGACATCTCCACCGTGCTCATCAATTCCCACGGATTGGGAGCAAGCGACACAACCCTTATTATCAGAGAATATATAGAACAAAGTCAGTGAGGAAGACAACCTCGGATGATCGGGCTTAGAGAAATCAGTCTGATTTTCAC
>CAYGBK010000006.1:0-42256 GCA_964348095.1 uncultured Thermodesulfobacteriota bacterium
AAACATTGAATTCCCTGGCAAGCAATTTCATCTGTGCTCCAAACAGTAAGACGATCGAAGCGGTAACCGTAAATGAAAAATACATCAAAAACCATTGGTAGGTTTTCAACATTTCAACAGGTTTGAAATCAGGAGACATTTCTCCCTCACTCTCAAGGGAGTCATAGGAAAACGATGCGCCTTCTTGTGGATACTTATAAAAGAATGAGAGAGGAATCAGTGTTGTCATCATAGAGACACCGAGGACCATGAATGTTGTCCTTAGCCCCTTGGCCTCTAATAGTCCCTCAACAAACCAGTTGAACAAAGCCGTCCCTGCACCAAATCCAAACACAACCAGGCCGACTGCGAAGCCTCTCCTGTCGGAGAACCATTTGATTGCACATGCAGTCGAAATACCATAAAGAACTCCTACACCTAGGCCTCCCAGGCCATAAGAACCATACAGGACAGGGGGAGAAGATGCATACGAAGCCAGGATAAGGCCGACCCCAATCAGGAATGAGGCTCCAATCGCTACTTTCCTCGGTCCATAGGTATCTGCAATGAAACCGGAAAATGGTTGAATAAAGGTCGCTGCATAGGCAAAAACAGTAAACGTTAAACCGATAGTGGCTAGATTCCAACTCAGTTGTTCTTGAATGGCATAAGCAAACAAGAACCAGGAGTACTGATATATACTGATAATCGTCATGATGACAAAGGCTGCGAAGATCAATAGCCACCGATAGCTTCTGGCTGAGAATCGACCAGCATCCATGTAGATCTCCCAGGCAATTCGTCACAACAATCTTACACAGTGGGGCGCCTATCGGCGCGTAATGGTTCAATTCCTCTCTTCGAGGAGGCTCTAATCACTGAGACGAACTCGATCCGATTGTCAGGCAGTTTCTTTTTCTCAGGGCTGGAGGATCCAATTATGCTGTGGTTGAGAGGGGCCGAAGGCCAATTGAATCCCCTGAAAGGTATCTTTGAGGCTTTCAGCCAGCTACTTGATTTTCGTGATCTTGATGAACAGCTCTTTGAGTTGCTCCTGATCGATCGATGAGGGGGCATCGGCCATAAGATCTGCCGCCTTCTGGGTTTTCGGAAAAGCAATAACGTCTCGAATAGAATCGCTATGGCTCATGATCATGACCAGGCGATCAAATCCGAAGGCAATACCCCCGTGAGGGGGCGCCCCATAGGACAGGGCCTCCATGAGAAACCCAAATCGACTAACAGCTTCATCCTTGCCGATTCCCAACTTTTCGAAAACCTGTTCCTGAATGTCCTTACGGTGATTCCGGATGGAGCCTCCGCCTATCTCCGCACCATTGAGAACGATGTCGTATGCCTTTGCGCGAACCGTCTCAGGTTGGGTTGACAGCCTTTCCACGTCCTCGTCCATAGGCGCGGTGAAGGGATGATGGACAGCCACATACCGTTTCTCTGTCTCATCGTATTCAAGGAGTGGGAATTCGACAATCCAGGTAAAGCTGTAGTGTGAATCATTGGTAAGTCCCAGTTTCTTGCCGAGGTGGTCTCGAACACGTCCAAGGGAATCATTGACGACCTCTGATTGATCGGCAACGAAAAGAAGGAGGTCACCCGCCGCGGCGTCGAAAGTCCTTTCCATATCCTTCATCTGGTTTGATTTCAAGAACTTTTTCACTGGTGAAACCCACCCGTCAGCATTTATTCGCGCCCAGAGGAGTCCACTCGAGCTGAACCCTTCCACAGTGGAGGGCAGGTCCTCGATATCTTTTCGTGACAAGGGAGATCCGTCCACTTTCAGTCCCTTGACAATCCCCCCTGATGCCAGGGTTTCTCTGAAGACATTAAATTCACTTTCCTGAACGAATTGGGTGATCTCTTTCAGTTCCATCCCAAACCGGGTGTCAGGTCGGTCGGATCCAAATCTGTCCATCGCCTCTTTATATGTGAGCGTGGGGAATGGCAGTTCTAAATCGATTCCCAAGACCTCGTTAAAGAGGTGAACCATCAGTTCGCTCATCACCTCCTTGATGACTTCTAGGGTGACGAAGGACATCTCCACGTCGATTTGCGTGAACTCGGGTTGGCGGTCCATTCGAAGGTCTTCATCTCGAAAGCACTTGACAATCTGAAAATATCGGTCGAAGCCCGCAACCATCAGAATCTGTTTGAAGAGCTGGGGGGATTGAGGCAGGGCATAGAACGACCCAGGGCTCACCCGACTGGGGACCAAGTAATCCCGGGCGCCCTCCGGCGTCGATCGGGTCAAGAATGGGGTTTCAATCTCGATAAACCCCTGACGATCGAAATACTCCCGAACAGCTTTGGTCGCCCGGTACCGCAGCCAGAAGTTGCTCTGGAGACTGGGGCGCCTCAGATCGAGGTATCGATATCTCAGCCGAGTGTTCTCGCCAACATCGATCTTCTCGTCGATAGCGAAAGGTGGATTGTCAGATACGTTCAGGATCTTCAGGTCCTGAACCATGACCTCGATCTCGCCAGTCTTCAAATTCGGATTGGCCATCCCTTCAATGCGCTTACGGACTTCTCCCCTAACGGCGAGAACCCATTCGCTCCGTATGGCACCAGCTTTTTCATGAGACGCGGGAGCCACTTTAGGATTGAAAACAACCTGCGCAATGCCGGTCCGATCTCTTAGGTCGACAAAAATCACACCACCATGATCCCGTCTCCGTTGAACCCACCCCATGAGAATGACTTCTCTCCCCTCATCTTCCCCTCTCAGGTCACCGCAATAGTTGGTTCGTTTCCAATCGCCGAGAAAATCTATCAATGGACTCCTCCATCAGTCAACATGGACGAACTAGTCACAGCCCTCTGAACCCTTCAAACAGAAGAAATCCGCCAGCAGCGAAAATCAGTGATCCTGAGATCAAGAGAATGAAGAGGCCAGAGAGTCCCGTTTAAGATTTCGAAAATATCCAGAAGAATCATGGATGCAATAAAACCGATTAAGCCTGAGGCAAACCTCCCACGCAGCCCCAACTATTGATGACTCCGAAACAGTTCACTAGAAATCAGCATCCGCTGTATATTGGTTGTCCCTTCCACGTACTCCATACCCCGAGCATCGGCAGAGAGGAGACTGACAACATTGCTGCGCAAATAGCCCCGTCCTCCCAAGATGACTTGACCATTCCGGGCAACATCCGCAACCATCTGGCTCGCGAAGACCTTGGCCTGGGACGAACTGCTCCGGTACAAGGGGGTGTCCATCTGCCGCAAGCCATAGAAACAGAGCCCTCTGGCCGCGTTGATCTGCGTGTACATGTCTGAGATCTTGAAGCTGATTTCTTGACTGCTTGTCAGGGGATGATCGAACTGTACGCGCTTTCTCGAGTAGTTGAAAATCTCGTGAAAGATCCGGTACGCCAGACCGCAGCAGATACCAGCGATGTGTATCCTTCCCTTGTCAATGACACTCATAGCCAGCAGGAGGCCTCTCCCCTCAGATCCGATCATATTCTTCTTTGGAACCTTCACGTTGTCAAAGGAGAGGCGCCCAGTGGGCAGGAGTTTAAGGCCATCCTTTTCCGGAAGGTCCTCTACAAAAAACCCCTCAGCATCATTCTCCACGACGAAAGCACTCAACGCGCGAGGACTCTTTCTCTTCTTGGTATTCACGACAATGGTATAGATTGAGGCCAGACCTGAGTTGGAAATAAACCATTTCTCCCCATTGAAGTGATACTCCTCTCCCGACCGCTCGGCCGAAAACTGGATGGCTCCAGCGTCAGAACCTGCTTCGACCTCTGTCATGGCGATCGCTCCAAACTCACCATCCGCAAATCTCGGTAGGTACGAGGCCTTCTGATCGTCGTTCTCTCCGATCAGAACCATATCGACAGCCCGACCGTGAGCCACAAACATGATCCCAAGACTTGGGCAGCTGTAGCCCAGGAGTTCCATATACGAATAGAGGCTCTCCTCCGAGGTCCTCAATCCACCATATTCTGGAGGAATAAAGCAACGAAAAAAACCGATCTCTTTCAGGCCCCCATAAATCATTTGCCATGCTTTAGGGAAAGCGGCCCTATTACCGCGTATTCTCACCCCAGCCTCATTCATGGGAACGTACTGCGGAATAACCCGCTCGTTGAGGAGGGTCACAAACCGATCGACTTGTGTCTTGTCTTCTTCCTTCTCATGAAAGGACCGAAGCAGTTTTAGAAGGTATTCCATTGAACGCTCTCAACCCTCCTCAGGTGCAAGGATCGTTAAAGAAGTGGGCCTTCCCTGGTCAGAAGCTTCTCTGTTCTCCAGCCCCTCAAAGGTCCAACCACAGATCGATTGACCAGAGTAACGTCTTACGGATAAAGCCGATAGAGCATACGGGGAAAGGGAATGGTCTCACGAACGTGATCGATCCCACAGATCCAGGCCACCGACCGCTCGATCCCTAAACCGAACCCTGAGTGTGGAACCGTTCCGTATCTTCTCAGATCAAGATACCAGGCAAATGGCTCTTCCGGTAGGTTGTCAATGGCCATCCTTTTTCGGAGCGTTTCCAAGTCATCTTCCCGTTGACCTCCCCCGATAATCTCACCATACCCCTCGGGAGCGAGCACGTCCACACACAGCGCCATCCGATCATCCTGCGGATCCCCTTTCATATAGAAGGCTTTACACTCCATAGGGTACCGATGGATCATCACAGGCTTATCAAAGGCTTTGGAAAGCTCTGTCTCCTCGTCCCCGCCAAAATCCTTTCCCCATTCACCGGAGATCCCCTTGTCTTTCAGAATGCTGAGAGCCTCATCATAAGATATTCGAGGAAAAGGTTTTTTCACCTTTTCCAGCATTCCGAGATCCCGACCGAGTCTCTCGAGCTCTTTCTGCCTTTTTTGCATGACCTGGTCAACCATAAATACAATGAAGTCTTCAGCTAATTCCATAATATCGTCTAGATCGGCGTAAGCCACCTCCGGTTCAACCATCCAGAACTCCATGAGGTGCCTCCGGGTCTTGGATTTCTCTGCACGAAATGTGGGACCGAAGCAGTAGACTTTTCCGAAGGCCATGGCAGCAGCCTCATTATAAAGCTGACCACTTTGGGTCAAATACGCCTTATCGTCAAAGTATTTGGTTTCGAACAGCGTGGTGGTTCCCTCACAGGCAGCCGGGGTGAATATGGGTGCATCGATCAACATAAACCCCCGGCTATCGTAGAACTCCCGGCAGGCACGGATGATTTCATGGCGAATTCTCAGGATAGCGTCTTGCCTCGCGGACCTGATCCAGAGATGGCGGTGATCCATCAGAAAGCCAACGCCATGCTCTTTCGGAGCGATTGGATACTCTTCGGGAATTTGAATGGCTTCAATCTCCTCCACAGCGATCTCATATCCAATCGGGGAGCGGGGGTCCTCTCTAACCATTCCCCGAACTACAAGCGAGGATTCCTGCATGAGCCTGCCAGAAAGAGAAAACACCTCATCAGAGACCTCGGCCCTTGATACGACGGCCTGGATTATACCGGTTCCATCCCTCACCTGGAGAAAATGAATCTTTCCACTCGACCTCTTATTGTAGAGCCAGCCTCTCAGGACAACCTGTTCTCCCACGTGCCGGTGAATCTCCTCAATGTAGACTTGGGTCATCGGTCCTCCTTTTTTCCAGGCGCAAGAATCTTGGCAACGGTATGATATTATTGATGACTCGAAAATTCAACAGTTTCGTCAAAAGATCTAACCGTCATGGAGGGTTCTTCAGCCCCCTTTACCCCGACATGGCGGTCTCTGGCGATCTTCTTTTGCGCCTCAACTCGAATCTGTTGATTTTTCCACTCAGATTGCTAGAATAGGACAACATGTCCCTGGCTAAGAACCCTCATGTGAGGCTAATCATACTTAGGTTTCCAGGGGCCTTTGGTTGTCATCGGGTGATTTTCAATGAAAATTAGGACTGCTGCCGATTACAAAAGAAGTCTCAGAGAATTGCACCCCACTGTTTTCTACAAAGGAAAGAGACTCGAGGATGTCACCACTCACCCAGCGACCCGCCCCCATGTGAATGCAGCTTCTATGACCTATGCGTTGGCCAACAACCCGAGGTATCGCGACCTCCTAACGACTAAATCCCATCTCTCTGGGAGGAAGATTAGCCGATTTACTCACATTCATCAAAGCGTCGAAGATCTGATCAAGAAAGTTAAGATGCTTCGGCTGTTGGGACAGAAGACAGGGACCTGCTTTCAACGCTGCGTGGGCCTTGATGCGCTTAACGCCACATACTCGGTGAGTTACGAGATCGACCAAAAACATGGAACGGATTACTTTGAGCGGTTCAAGGCCTACCTGCTGACCGTTCAAGAAAAGAATATCATGGTCGATGGAGCCATGACCGATCCCAAGGGAGACAGGTCCAAGAGTCCTTCCCAGCAGCATGATCCCGACCAGTTTGTCCGCGTGGTCTCACGAGACAAAACTGGGGTTACCATCAGAGGAGCCAAGATCCATCAGACGGGAGGAGTCAATTCCCATGAGGTTCTGATTCTACCGACCATGGCCCTCGATGAAGACAGCCGCAACTATGCTATCGCTGCAGCTGTTCCTATCGATGCTCCGGGGGTTACCCTGATCTTTGGGAGGCAGGCGAGTGATGACCGCAAGTTGCGTCTGGAGAGAATCGACGCTGGAAACCCTCGATTCGGTGTCGTTGGCGGAGAGTGTGTTATCGCGTTCGAGGACGTGTTCGTCCCCAAAGAAAGGATCTTTATGGACGGTGAGTTTGATTTTTCCGGACTTCTCGTCGAGCGCTTCGCAGCCCATCATAGAGCCAACTACGGGGGCTGCAAAACAGGGCTATTCGATGTTCTGGTTGGAGCCGTCGCACTCTTGAGCCAGATGCAGGGCACAGCCAGTTCCTCACACATACGGGACAAGATAACTGAAATGGTCCACCTCGGTGAAACGCTTTACAGCTCTGCCATTGCATGTTCAGCTGAGGGATACTCTACTCCCTCTGGTGCCTATATGGTGGATACAATGCTGGCCAATGTGGGGAAACATAACGTTACTCGATTCCACTTTGAGGTCGCAAGGCTGGCCACAGATATTGCCGGGGGATTCCTTGCCACCCTTCCGTCACAGTACGATTTGGAGAGTGAAGATGTTGGTAAATTAGTTCGGAAGTATTTTTCGGGAATCAAGGGGATCCCCCCTGGAGATCGAATCAAGATAGGCAGACTCATCGAAAACATGATCGGGGGTACTGCCCTTGTCGAGAGCATGCATGGAGCCGGATCTCCTCAGGCTCAAAGGATAATGATCTATAGACAGGGTGAGCTAGACAAAAAGGTCAAACTCGCAAAAGCCATTGCGGGGATTAAGTAAGCAAATGATGAGAGCATAGGGGATCGACTCGCCAGATCAGAGATTTCCTCGGGTCTGAGACAAGACATGAGAGACCTTTCCTGGTGAGATGATATCTCACTCCACCGCGTACGGTTGGGATCTTGACCAACTGGACGGCATCCTCCAGGACGTTTCCAGAACCAATCAAAGGGAGAGTGTAAAGATCCTCGATAGGGGGGAAGAAGAAGCCATTCCGGACGTATTCTCTTCTGGGTACCGAGAAGGCAAAAAATGTTTGAACTGACCGACAAGACGGCTATCGTCACCGGGGCCAGCCGAGGAATTGGGGCCGCCATTGCACTTGGATTGGCACGATACGGTGCTGATGTCGTCGTCATGAGCAGAGATCTCTCTTCCCTTGGTGAGATCGCCAAAAGAATCCGTGGACTGGGGCGGAAATCACTCGCAGTCAAGGCAGACATTGGGATACCCGAAGATATTGATTCTGCCGCCGACAAAGTCCTGGAGCATTTTCAACGCATCGATATTCTGGTGAATAATGCGGGTATAAGCCCTGTACTCAAAAGGGCTGAGGACATGACGAAAGCAGATTGGGATGCGGTTATCGGTGTTAACCTCACAGGAACATTCCTCTGCAGCCAGGCCTTCGGCAAGGTCATGATCAAACAGATGGACGGAAAGATCATCAATATAACCTCTGTAGGGGGAACCGTGGGTTTTCCGAGACAGGCGGCATACTGTGCCACAAAGGGGGCTATCATTCAACTGACCAGAGTTCTAGCTTTGGATTGGGCACGCTATAACATTCAGGTGAACGCAGTCGGCCCGGCGTATATCGAAACGGATTTGACTGAGGACATGAGGAGATCAAAAGTCATTTCCGAGGACCTCTTGAGAAAAACTCCAATGGGCCGTTTCGGGAAACCTGAAGAGATAGTCGGCGCGGTCGTGTTCCTTGCCTCTGATGCATCAAGTTATATGACAGGTCAGACAATCTATGTGGATGGGGGATGGTTGGCTCTTTGATCTAGACTGCAGAAGGACTCTTCCGAGACGATTTCACCACCTGGAGAACAAGTCCACCCACAAAGTCAGGTCCCGAGGAATCATCAAGAAAATGAAAGGGAGACGAGGGATTTCTTCGATTTTGTGGACGCTCATGTCCATGAGGGACGTTTGCTGAGGAGTGGGGTCAGTACTGCCCGGGCCGTTTCGAAATCCCTTATGTCCGGTATTGCCTGATGAAAGTGGAAAGGCGCGCTCTTCGCTGCTCAAAATCTTTTTTCGACAATTCTAAAGCTCGGCTCCACTGCAAATCCAAAACTCGCCCGCCAAAGGCGGGCTCAGACAGTTGAATTTGCGGCCGTTACGCCTCCCTAAGAATTGTAACCGAAAAAATCTTGATTCGCGCTCAGAGCCTCCCTTCCCACTTTCCGGTGAAATACTCTGGAAATAGCTTCGACACAACTGGTCTAAAGGAATTTGACAACGGCTCGTCCCCACCTGTCCCGCCAACACCGCAAAGAGAGTCAACCGGAGAGCAAGGGAGCCAAGGGATATGAGGGGTGCGGCACCGAATTCAAAATTGTGTTGAAACATGAGGGGGTGAGAAATTTCCTCTCTTGAAAACTCAGTAAACTCCTCACGGGAGAGACCTTGAAGCGGCTTTTTTCAAAAGAAAAAGCAGGCTTAACAAGCCTGCTTGATTATCGGGGGATAGGAGGGTTATCTCAGTATTTTCAATCCCTTTAGGAGTTGCTCAGACATGAAGAGTCCTCTGACAACGGTTTCTCTCGGAAAACCCAGACGGCGAAGTCGATACTGGAGTTTCAAGAAACCGTTTCTGAGAAAATGATCAACTGCACATCGCATGTCGAGAGCCGTCATCACCCTTGCCTCTTTAGGTCTGTAACGCATTAGTGCACAAGCCGTGCCACGCCTTCGATCCAACCGAAAAAAACCGTAACTTATTGAGATTACTTCGTAAACGTTCCGTTCCTTCTGAAATATTCCACAAGAAACCCCGTCGTGAGAACATTTTTTTGTCAGGACTATGAAAAAAATTTCCCCCTGGACACATCACGCCGTGGGGCGCACCGTCAGGTTGACTTCTGTTTAAGTTGCACCAGTAAATCATTTCCAGGAATCTCCGATATTTTTGCCCTTCTAATGTTTCTTTCGGAAGAATTCAGAACCACTTGAGCACGATCTTCTTCAGCCGAGTCGTCGACTCGCCGGGTTTGATATCTGTATTTTGGAATCATCAGGTGGGGCTTTTCACGGTCAGAAGATCAAGACCATCAACGACGAATGTTAAAAGGACCAACCAGGGTAAGGGGGGCAAGCCAAAACCCCTGATTGGCCCCTGCCGACACATCCATGGGAGGTAAATGATGAATGATGATCGGCATTTAATATATACCTCCATTTCTTAAATGAGTAAACTATACATACGTTTATTTAAGAATTGACGGCTATTGACGTCGGCTGGTTTCTCGACCCCCTGAAGACAGACGTCTTGACTTCTTTAGCGAATTTGCTTTAATATCGCCCCGGTGATTCATCTCCCGAGGGTATCCGGCCAGGTTGGCTATAGACGTGGCCTCTCGCAGGGTTACCGGACTATTCAAGAGTTGACCGGGGTCAATGTCACCACTCGGGCGAACCAAACTTTACTGGCTTCCGGGATAAGCGATGGCGATCCAGAAACACCGTGTGCGTGTCGGGTCGCTGACATCGTCGCCATTGGCTGGAAATAGTCGCAATAGGTTCCGCTGCACAAACAAAAATACCCGTTTCACCGTTCTAGGTTGAGGACACCAGATGCCCGTCGAGAGACTATTCTTGTGCTGTGGGGAGTCGTTGGCACGTGCACACCTGGATCGGCGGATCGTTCTTCGTGAATCCTGTCCCTCAGTTTCAGGGAGACGATTGTGAATCTTCTTGTCTATACAGGTCTCCTCATAGTCTCCTTTGTGATATTGGCAAAGAGCGCAGATGTGTTTGTGGACAGCTCTGTGGGTATCGCTGAGGCACTGAGAGTCCCCAAGATTATCATCGGCATTGTACTCATGGGTTTTGCCACGACTGCTCCTGAGTTTGCGGTGTCCGTCCAGTCCGCGTACCTCGGGCACCCTGAAATTGCTCTTGGGAATGCCGTCGGCTCAGTGATCTGCGATGATGGCCTTGCGTTGGCCTTGGCAGCCATTGTTGCACCCGCTCCCATCCTGATCAACAGTCGGGTTCTCAAGACAACCGGAATCTTTCTGGTTTTGATCTACATCCTTGCGTACCTTATGGCATGGAACGGAACATTCGGTCGACCTGAGGGAATGGTCCTCGTCTTCTTGTTGGCGGGATATATTCTCTTCGTAATCATCGTGGAAGTCAGACGGAGAAAGGCGGGATCAACTTTACACCTACCCGGTGAGCAGAAGGACGAAGCGCCTGCTGCAGGGAATCCCACAAGGAGTTTGGGGAGACAATTTCTATACTTCTCGCTGGGCCTGGCTGGCATAATCATATCGAGCCGACTCGTATTATGGTCATCGATAAATTTTGCGAGATACCTTAATATACCAGAGGTGATTATCGGGTTAACCGCTATCGCGATTGGAACCTCCTTGCCCGAGATTGTTACCTGCGTCGTCGCTGCAAAGAAGGGGGAAGGAGAAATCGCTGTTGGCGATATCCTTGGAGCTGACATCCTGAATGTCCTCTGGATCATTGGGGTATCTTCGGTTGTTAATCCAATGCATGTCAGCACGAGAATCATTAATTTCATGTTCCCCTGGATGCTCTTGATTGTGGGAACCATGCTTGTGTCCATGCGAATAGGATACAGAATGGGAAAGACCAAAGGGATCGTTCTCCTGGCTCTTTATGCCATATACCTGTTCACGACGATAAAGGTTTTCTACTAGAAGGCCGACTGTCCGATACCAAAAGGCCATGTTTTTCGCTGGCAGGACGCACGCATTCAGTCTTAACGAATCGCCCACTAGAAAAGGTGAAGAATTTCGACCACGGACCGCAAGGGTCATGTCTCAGAAACGGTGACCCCACATCCTTCGTTTCTAGAGAAACGAAACCTTTGTATGAGGGGAATGCGATGGAGAGAACCCTTATTACCGGAGGAGCTGGCTTCTTAGGTTCTCACCTCTGTGACCTCTTCATCGAAAGAGGCCATGAGGTGATTTGCATGGACAATCTGCTAACGGGCAACGCAGACAACATCGCCCATCTTATCGGTCATGAGAGATTCAAGTTTATCAGGTACGATGTGACCGAGTATATCTATATTGAAGGCTCTTTGGATAACATCCTCCATTTCGCTTCTCCAGCCAGTCCTATCGACTACCTTCAACTCCCCATTCAGACCTTGAAGGTCGGCTCCCTCGGCACCCACAAAGCCCTGGGGCTTGCCAAGGAAAAGGAAGCGAGGTTTCTCCTAGCCTCTACCTCAGAGATCTACGGCGATCCCCTGGTTCATCCTCAGGGCGAGGACTACCTGGGCAACGTCGATCCAGTCGGCCCCAGAGGGGTCTATGACGAGGCGAAACGGTTCGCCGAGGCCCTGACGATGGCTTACCACAGCGCCCATGGAATCGACACCCGGATCGTCAGGATATTCAACACCTACGGCTCTCGAATGAGACTCAATGACGGGCGTGCTCTTCCTACCTTTTTTGTGCAAGCCCTGAGAGGGGAGGATGTCACAGTCTTTGGTGACGGCTCTCAGACCAGAAGCCTCTGCTACATCTCAGATCTTATTGAGGGGATTTACCGACTCCTTTATTCTGACGAGCACGCCCCCGTCAATCTTGGGAGCCAGGAGGAGGTATCGATTCTCGATGTTGCAAAGGAAATAATTGAATTAACAGGAAGTAAGAGCAGAATCGTATTCAAAGGACTTCCAGAGGACGATCCAAAGGTGAGGCAGCCCTCCATTGAGAAGGCACAGAGGATTCTGGGGTGGGAACCCAAGGTCGACAGACGGGATGGCCTCAAACGGGTATTGACGTATTTCAAAGAAAAAGTCCTTAAGAGCTCATCGAAACAGATCAAGAAAAAATAAGCGGATGAGTTTCCTCAGTCTTGTGGACCCTCATGTCCCTGAGGGACGTTTGCGGAAACAAGAAGTTGGTATTCCCTGGGCCCTTGCCCAATTCCCTTTTCTCGCTTTTTGTCTGCTAAAAGCGGGCTTCCATTGAAGCATCAGTTTCTCTCGCCCGCTCTCCCCCACAAGGATCCGCGGGGGATAGCTCGAGCTCTCAGAGTTCGCAGAGTGAGAAAACTGATGGACCAGGGTTTTGGCCTAATTTTGTGAGAGGAAAAATTAGGCCAAGTCATTTCCTCTGGATTGGCCTCTCACCAATCCAGAGGAAGTTCCCTCTGAGGCTCTGTGTGCTCTGTGAGAAATTCTGGAGACGTTCACTGTGCTTGGATATTCTTGCCCAAGAAATCTTGATTCGCTCTCAGAGCTTCCCTTTCCACTTTCTCGTGAATTGCTCCCATAAGATCTTCATTAGAGGATTCTAAAGGAATTAGACACCGGCCCGTCCCTATTCCGGTTCCCTGAACGCTTATTTTTGGCCCCTGTCTGCTACAGTTCAAACTCTGCGAGAATTGGAGCATGATCTGAAGGTCTTTCAGATCGCCGAAGTCCAGCGTCTATCCACGCTCGTCGGCATTTCCGGGCGACCGGTTCCGTCGCCCAGACGTGATCAACCCGCCACCCCATCCCCCGTGCGGCGGCATTTGGGATCCTGTAGTCCCAAAAGGTATAGTGGCCGCCCTCGGCTACGTGAAGACGGAAGAGGTCAATCAAACCCCACCGCCTTACCTCCTCCAGAGCCTGGTGTTCCCCAGGATGAAAGCCAATTGATCCCAGAAGCCCCTCGGGATCATACACGTCGCGCGGATCAGGGGCGACGTTAAAGTCTCCCACCCAGATGAGAGGGGAATCAGGCCTGAAGTGCCGCTCGAGGAAACCGCGGATTCTCGAAAGCCATTCAAGCTTATACTGAAACCGGTCTGAGTCTGGCGAGGTCCCCTGGGGCACATAGGTGTTCAGTATTGCTGTATCGGAAATCTTCACAAGGATCAACCTTGCCTCATCCGGAGGACCCTCGTCATCGAGCCCTACCCTGAGGAATTCTTGCGGCCTCAGACTCAAGGTAGCCACTCCATTGAACCCCTTCTGGCCGCGAAAATAACAGACGTAACCTAACGACTCCAACGCCTCTCTTGGGAAGTCCTTATCTTCAACCTTTGTCTCTTGAAGGCAGACGATTTCTGGCTTCTCCTTCTCCAGCCAATTCAGAATTAGGGGAAGCCTCGCCCGAATTCCATTCACGTTGAAACTCGCAACTCGAAGCAACATGCTGTACACCAGGTTTCGGTGATCAGGGGTTTCCTCTCCCATCTAAAGGAATCCCTGAAAAACCACATTCCCCTTTTTGTCAAAATCTACAGCATAGAGAAATGGTGGTCTTACTCCACGGATCGCACCAAAGCGAAGATCGAAAAACTCGACCCTGTAGTTGCCATTCACCTCTCCTTTGTCTCTCGCCACCGGGAATCGTGCAAACCAGTAAAATGTTCTAACCCCCTCCAGTTTGAGAGCCTTATCAACCCAGTGCGAGTTATCGATTGCCTCGAGTTCGTCGTACGTGAGTCTTGAGACCGGCTCATAGCGGGGGAAGAGGCGACCCAGAAAACTGCCTTCACTGGCTTTCTCTCTCCTATCACTTCCTATGAGATTGACAAATCCTTGATATATCGTCCTATCCGCCTGAACATAGTTCGCCCATCTAAAGGGAGAGAGAGGTTGGGGCAGGGAAGCCACGTTCTTCGCCACCAAGCCTTTATCCCGGGCATAGTCTTTTGAAAGAGATAATGCCCATGAGTGATTGTAGGCACAAAGGGCAATATAAAGGGCGGCCAGTCCCACAGCGGCCCGTGCAAGGGTCTGTCTCCGTCTCTCCCAGATGAGAAGACCGATGAGGGGTAAGAGAAAAGTGGAAACCAAAAAGAGGTCAATAATAAAGACCCAATCCAAGGCAAATCGATAGTCTGAAAAAGGGCTCAAGATCATTGTCCCATACGAGGTGACGAGGTCTAGGAACGTATGGACCATCATCTCAACAACCCATATGAGGAAAAAGGTCCAAAACCGTTTCAATTTAGAGACCCTGACAAAGACCCAGGCAAAGAGAAGGGAAAAGGGAATAATCAAAAAGACAGAATTGAGAAGTTGGCGATGATATTTAAGAGAAAACTCAGTTCCGAGAAAACCCAGGACCAGATCAATATCAGGAAAAACCGATGCACACACTCCTGCGATCGTTCCCCATTTACCGGTGTCCCGGCCGATCCCGGTCTTGGCAATCATGTATCCGGCCAGGACGTGGGTGGTCGTATCCATGTCGTTTAATATAATTCGCCTTCCGAATGCTTTTCAAGGAAATCACATCGCTGTTATCGGTTTCCGGTGGTTTGTGGCGGGCCCTCAGGACTCGAGCGAATCCTCGATCAGGGATGAGGGTTTCGGCATACTCTCTGATACTCTCCTCAATTCACAGATTCCATTTCCCAATCACCAAATCACGGATAACAGACCGCTCTTGTATCAGTAGCCAGTAAGCATGGGGGGGCGAGCGCACTCATCACGCCTTTCAGATGGCATGTGGGGATAAACGAACCGAGTGAGGCTGGGGTCGAAAGCATCTCAACAGGAAAACACTGGTATGATATGAAAATGACGCGGAATCGGAGGTTCAGAGTCTCTTTGGTTCAGAGATTCTTCTCTCGACGAACTCTGAAAGGGAAGGAATTCTTGAGGGACCCTTTGGCTGTATTAGCTCCCCGAACAATTTGATCGCAGTACGCCGATCCTCCGGAGAACCGCACCCGAAGATGGCGTCGTTGGTCACGCTTTTGAAGACCCGCCCCAATCCCTTCCATCATGGCAGCGGTGAGTTTCGTCCATTCCAACCCAAACTGCTGAGGGCTTGGCAAAGCCAAGACAAGGTCGTGAATTTGCAGGCCGAGACATGTCGCTATGACCTTCTCTGCCAGTTCTCTCATCCTTCCATAATCAAAAGCCGCTGTTTCTCCCAGTCCTATGAGAAGGATCTTTTCCGCTTTAACCTTTTCGGTCGCAGGGATGAGTGTCGTTTCGAGCAACCGACCTGTCATGAAGCCCTGATCTAAACGAGAAGAAATCATGCCGTCCATGAGCCAGTCAACAAGCCTTGCCTCAGAGCGAAGGGGCCGCTCATCCTCGAAAAAAAACACCGCAATGAGTTCTGTAGGCTGTTGATCGATTGCCCGGGAAGAAACTATCAGTTCTACCATGAGGGGACGCTAGTTCATTGTGGATCTGAGATGTTGACGAATGCCATCGAGAACGCCGTTAATAAAGGCACCAGACTCTTCTGACCCAAACTTCTTGCCAATATCGATAGCTTCATTCATCGTTACTTTTGGTGGAATATCGGTGCAATAGAGAAGCTCGAAGACGGCGATCCGGAGAACATTCCTATCAATCTGATTCATCCGACTGATTTTCCAATGCTCCGCGTACTTTTCAATGAGGCGATTGATTTCATCAGAATGTTCAACCACTCCCCGGACTAGTCGTTCACAAAAATCCTTGGCCTCCTCGTCCGAGGCGAAATGATCCCACAAGAGATTGAGAGCCTCACCCACATCTCTCTGTGTTACGTCGATCTGATAAAGAACTTGGAGGGCGAATTCCCTCCCTCGTCTCCGAATTCCCAAGGCTAACCTGAAAAAGAGGCATCCCGCAGAAAGGCCCCTCTCGAGACTTGTCCACGGGGCGTGCCGTCACACGAGAATGGTCTTCCCCTGCTAGGACGTCTTGAAAAGATTGGCCATCTCGATGGCAGAGACAGCAGCCTCATACCCCTTGTTTCCCATCTTGGAACCTGCCCTTTCGATGGCTTGCTCCAGGTTGTCAGCTGTGATGACTCCAAAAGAAACCGGAATGCCCGACTCGAGCGATGCGTTAGCGATTCCCTTGGTGACCTCTGTCGCAATGTAGTCATGGTGTGAAGTGGCACCTCTGATGATTGCGCCGAGACAAATGATCGCATGGAATTTGGAGGATTCGACCATTTTTTTCGCAGCCAGAGGGACTTCGAATGAGCCGGGGACTTTCCACACCTCAATGTCTCGCTCCCCAGCGCCATTTCGAGTCAATGCATCGAGGGCCCCCTCAAGAAGACGATTGGTAATGAAGCTGTTGTATCGGCTCACCACGATTCCGAACTTCAGCCCTTTGGCAATAAGATTACCTTCGACGATCTTGGCCATTATGATTCTCCGTTCCTTCTGGCGTTGAGTAGGAGATCACTGCGATACGAGAAAAATGAGTTTCACCCGGATCCTGTCCCTGCGGGCCGCCAACCCTTTCAGGGAAGCAGATGTCTGCAGCCTGAAAATCGGCCCCTAGAAGAGCCCCGCACCCCCTCGTTTGCTGCCCGCGACTTAAATGCACGGTCACAAATGACGACTGGCAAGCGGCAGCAACCGGGAGAAGGGTATGAACAGCAAAAAGGCTTTTAGAAAGATCCCAAAGGGCCAATTGACAGACCATCACTCCAACGACTTTAGTGCCAACAAATGGCCCATTTTCTTCTTCTTCGTTTCCAGATATCTGATGTTCTCAGCCCGAACTGGCATCTCCAGAGGAACTCGCTCGACAACCTCCATGCCGTAACCTTGGAGACCGATAATCTTCTTGGGGTTGTTGGTCATGAGACGGATTTTCCGAAGGCCCAGGTCCACGAGAATCTGAGCGCCGAGTCCGTAATCTCTCAAATCAGTTTTGAATCCCAGCTCATGATTGGCCTCGACGGTATCGCATCCTTCATCTTGCTTGCAATAGGCCCGCAGCTTATTTACCAACCCGATGCCCCGTCCCTCCTGTCTCATATATAAAACAACTCCCTTGCCCTCCCTCTCCACCATGGCCATGGCAGCGTGGAGTTGATCACCACAATCACACCTCTTCGACCCAAAAACATCGCCCGTGAGACACTCAGAATGAACCCGAACGAGGACCTCATCTTCGGGGCAGATTTCACCCTTCACTAGGGCAATATGCTGGTAGTTGTTGACGTCATTCTCGTAGGCAATCGCCTTGAATTCCCCGCCGTGAACCGTTGGAATGGATGCAATAGCCACTCGATTTACAAGGGATTCCTTGGTTAGTCGATATTTGATTAGGTCAGCAATGGTGACAATCTTGAGGCTGTATTTCTTGGCGAGTTTCTCGAGGTCGGGCATCCGAGCCATTGTCCCGTCGTCCTTCATGATTTCACAGATCACCGCTGCCGGCCGAAGACAGGCCAGTCTTGCAAGATCTACGGAACCCTCTGTCTGTCCCGTTCGAACTAAGACTCCACCATTTCGTGCCTTGATGGGAAAGACGTGGCCTGGCATGACAATATCATCCGGACCTGTCGCAGGATCAATTGCCGTCCTGATCGTTGTCGCCCGGTCATAGGCAGATATCCCTGTGGTCACCCCATGTTTTGCCTCTATCGAAACGGTAAAGGAAGTTCCAAAACGGGAGGTATTGTTGTTGACCATCATAGGGATCTTAAGGGATTCAACCCTCTCCTCGGTCATGGCCAAGCAGACCAGACCGCGACCATGCTTTACCATGAAATTTATGACCTCTGGCGTGACCTTTTCAGCGGCCAGGGTCAGGTCACCCTCGTTCTCGCGGTCCTCGTCGTCCACGAGGATGATCATTTTACCCTTCCGAATGTCCTCAATCGCCTCCTCTATTGAACTCAACATAACCTTCTTCCCCATTCCGGGAGACCTAGCGAGGCTCCCCTTACTTGTGAATACAAAGAATTCGTCGCTTTTCTGAGGTACTAAATCTGAAGCACGAAACTCGACCTAAGTACGATTTCACGGGTATTCAGAAGATAAGATCTTTGACCTCAGCCGTTCGACCGTCTGCGAAGCTTGCCCATATATACTCGAGTTTGTTTTTTGCCACCGGCAGCAGATTCGGATTTCGAAATCATTGGACAAGTTTCTTCGCTCACATAGGACAGTTTCTTGTCCCTTCCTAGAAAAAGGCGTCTCCAAATCATTCTAGACAAATCCGCTTTTGATTAACTTCTCAAGAGTGACGCCCTCCCCTCGGGGGGACAGCATTTTCTCTACATATTTTCCGATCACGTCTGTTTCGATGTTGACCCGACCACCCCGCTCCTTTAGTTTGAGGGTTGTCTTTTCAAGGGTGTATGGAATGATGTAGACCTGAAAAGAACTTTTCTTCACGGCGCTCACTGTGAGACTGATTCCGTCGACGGCCACAGAGCCCTTCTCCACCAGTGAACGGGAAAGAGCGGGAGAAACCTCGAACTGGAACTGGAATGAATCTCCTTCCCGGGTTTTCTTATTGATCGTGCCAGTTCCGTCAACATGCCCAGTGACAAGATGTCCGCCCAGGCGATCAGAAAGGCGAAGCGCTCTTTCCAGATTGACAGCGTCTCCTGGCCGTAAATCACCAAGAGTCGTCCGTCTGAGAGTCTCCCCAGAAACATCGGCCGTGAAAACTCCACCCTCCAGGAGAGACACGGTCAAGCAGATTCCGTCGACGCAGATACTATCACCCAGGCGTATGTCTGTCAAACCCCAGCCGCCATCGATCTGGATGGTCCCGTCCGTATTCCGCCGCTGGGTTGCAACCACACGTCCCAACTTTTCAATGATTCCAGTAAACATCGTTGGTCTTTGAAAAGCCTTCGACGATTAACCTGTTTCGCCCTGGGCGAGAAGGTCTTTCAATTCCTTCATAAACTGATTGATATCTTTGAACTCCCGGTAGACTGAAGCGAATCGCACGTAAGCAACCCCATCAAGATTGTAGAGTTCCTCCATGACCTTCTCGCCGACGACAGAGCTCTTCACCTCTCGCTCACCACTCTCAATGAGGCTCTGTTCTATGCGAGTAACAATTTTCTCCAGAATATCGACACTGATAGGCCGCTTTTCACAGGCTCTCTTGAGGCCACTGAATATCTTTTGACGATCAAAAGGCTCGCGGCGACTGTCTTTCTTTACAATCAACGGAAGGGTTTCCTCTCCCCTCTCCGAAGTCGTGAACCGTTTTTTACATTCCAAACACTCCCTGCGCCGTCGAATACTCTCTGCATCTTTACTTATCCGGGAATCTACAACCCGACTTTCGGTGTCGCCGCAGAAAGGGCATTTCATGGTTTTTCCCTTACCTCGCTGTATTTTACCAACTTTACCTTCGATCGCTCAATCAGTTCCAGGGAGAGATCATCGGCGTAGCCATCTAGATAGACCACGTCCATGATGCCGGCATTGATTATCATTTTTATACAGATTGAACACGGCAGGTTGGTACAGTAAACGGTCGCGCCCCCAATGCTCACTCCATGGTAGGCCGCCTGAATAATCGCGTTCTGCTCCGCATGAAGACCACGGCAGAGTTCGTGTCTCTCCCCAGAAGGGACGTCAAGCTGCTGTCTCAGGCAACCGACATCTGCGCAATGGTCCAGCCCAGCTGGTGCCCCATTGTAACCTGTGGCAAGAATCTTCTTATCTTTTACAAGAATGGCTCCTACCTGCCGACGTAAACAGGTCGACCGCCGAGCGACAAGCTTTGTAATCTCCATGAAGTATTCGTCCCAGGAGAGGCGAGATCCTGGCTCACTCATCGGCGTTGCTCTCCTCATCCTTTAGATTGGAAGTCTCGGCCTCCAGGACTGGTTGTTCCTCGTGTCAGGTTTTATCGTTTAATCTCTCTGTTGCCGGGACCCGGCGACTTATCGGCGAGAGACCCCTCGGCGAGCTATTCGTCAAAACGTTTGAATATCAATACGGCATTCGTGCCACCGAAGCCAAAGGCATTCGACAAGGCGATATCGACCTTGGCCTCTCTGGCTTTTTGAGGAACATAGTCAAGATCACACTCAGGGTCTGGGTTTTCAAGGTTAATCGTAGGTGGGACGATTCCGTCTCGTATGGCCAGGATTGAAAAGATGGCCTCCACGCTCCCTGCACCTCCCAACAGGTGCCCGGTCATCGATTTTGTGGCGCTTATGGGTACCTTCCGAGCCCATTCTTTAAGAACACGTTTGATCGCCTGCGTCTCAGTGATGTCGTTCAGCAGGGTTGAGGTCCCATGAGCATTGATGTGGTCAACCTGGTTTGGAGAGATTCGGGCGTCCGCTAGAGCCATCTCCATGCATCGTGCCGCCCCATCACCATCTGGAGCCGGAGCAGTAATGTGATAGGCATCTCCATTATAGCCGTACCCGATCAGTTCTCCATAAATCTGCGGAGCGCCCCTTTTCTTGGCATATTCAAGCTCCTCAAGAACAACAATGCCGGCCCCCTCGGCCACGACAAAACCGTCTCTATCTCTGTCAAAGGGACGGCTCGCCTTTTCGGGCTCTTCGTTTCTAAGGGAAAGGGCCTTCATGACGTTAAAACCGGCAACACACAGGGGCGTTAGATTCGCTTCTGTCCCTCCGGCGATAATAACATCGGCGTCACCATATTGGATCGCCCGCGCCGAATCCCCTATGCAGTGAGCACCGGTGGCACAAGCTGTGACGACACAGATATTCGGTCCCTTGGCACCAAAGCGCATGGCGATCTGACCCGAGGCAAGATTCGCGATCAGCATGGGAATGAAGAATGGTGTGATCCGGTTCGGACCACGCTCGAGAAGGACCTTATGATACCTTTCGATGGTGGGAAGTCCTCCCAGGCCGGTCCCAACAATGACTCCAACACGATTTCCATTCTTCTCATCAATCTCCAGCCGAGCATCTGCGACAGCCATCTCAGCTGCGGCGATTGCATAATGGATAAAGAGATCCATCTTTTTGACATCTTTCTTCGATACATAATCCTCTGGATTAAAATCCTTAATCTCCCCAGCTATCTGAGTCTGATGCTCACTGGCATCAAAGCGGGTAATCTTACCGACCCCCGAACGTCCCTCGCAGACGTTCTTCCAGGCAATCTCTACTGTGTTGCCCGTGGGGGCAACCATGCCCAATCCGGTCACGACAACTCTTCTCTTCAAGACGCGATCCCCTATCCACCTATAATTCTCAGCTTGGTCGGCAGGACAGAAGCATTATCATTTCTATCCGCCGTGTTTCACAACGAAAACGCGCTCTCTAGGAGGCTGCCTCCTGGCGGGCCTTTATGTAGGCAAAGGCATCTCCGACGGTAACGATTTTCTCAGCCTCCTCATCGGATATCTCAGTCCCATATTCTTCCTCTAGCGCCATAACGAGCTCAACGAGATCTAAGGAGTCGGCCCCCAAATCATCGACGAATTTTGCCTCAGGAACAACCTCATTCTCGCTAACGCCCAACTGCTGCACAATAATCTCCTTTACCCGCGCTTCAATGTCCATATAGTTCGCACCTCCTTTTTCTGAAATCCTCTATATCCTACTATCTCTCCTCAACACTTTCATAGACACGCCCTTATCTTTAACATAAAACGGGAAGATTCCCAATCCCTGTTTTCTTTTTTCAACGGAGGAATCCACAACTGGGCCCACGAGTGTGTCCATGTCAGAAACTACATATAGAGACCACCATTGACCTGAAGGACCTGCCCGGTCAAGTAATCGGAGGCACCTGTTACCAGGAAAAATACTGTATTAGCGACATCTTCTGGCGTTCCCAGCCGATCCAAGGGGATCAGCTTTTTCAACTCCTCCTTCACCTTCTCTGGAAGGGCCTGTGTCATTGGCGTATCGATATAGCCCGGCGCAACAGCATTGACATTTATTCCTCTCGAAGCAAACTCCCGGGCTACCGTCTTGGTAAATCCAATGAGTCCAGCCTTCGAAGCTGCATAGTTGGCCTGCCCCGCATTGCCCATTAAACCAACCACCGATGCTATGTTTACGATCTTGCCGCTTCGTTGCTTGGCCATATGGCGGATAGCGGCCTTCGTGCAATTGAAGGCACCTTTAAGATTGACATCGAGCACCAGATCCCAATCCTCTTCAGACATGCGAAGCATAAGCCCATCCCGAGTGATACCCGCATTGTTTATCAGTATGTCGATTCGACCCAAGGCCTCCAGGGTTTCCCGGACCATTCGCTCCCCATCCTCAAATCGAGCCACGTTGGCTTCTGTGGCAAGAGCCCGTCTCCCGATAGCCTCAATCTCCTGTGCGGTCGCCTGAGCCATCTCCAGGTTGATGTCTGATACCGCTACGTCGCTGCCGTTCCGTGCAAGCTTTAGGGCCACGGCCTTCCCGATTCCCTGAGCACCCCCTGTGACCAGAGCCACCTGTCCTGAAAGTTCCATGTTACGGAGCCTCTTCCATGATTGATTTCGTTCTGATCAGGCTTTCTCCATCTTCCACATTAGCTAGGTGGACCCCACCATCCATGCGCTTCATCAATCCAAGCAGCACCTTACCCGGTCCAATCTCGACAAACTTCCTAATAGCCTTGAAGAGCATCGTACGGGACGATTCCTCCCAGCGTACAGGAGCGCTGACCTGTTGTACCAAGAGCTCTCGGATCCGGTCCCGGGATGTATTCGGCTGGGCATCCACATTGGCCACAACCGGAATCTTGAGATCTCGGATGTCAATCTTTTTCAAAACCTCTTCAAGCCTTTCCCCTGCGGGCTCCATCAGGGGAGAATGAACAGGAGCACTCACAGGGAGGAGCATCGCCCGCTTAGCACCCTCCTCCTTGGCCAAATTGACGGCTCTCGTAACCGCCCCCGTATGGCCGGAAATAACGATCTGACCTGGGCAGTTGTAGTTGGCGGGAGTTAGGACCTCTCCTTGAGCAACCGTCTCACAGATTGAGCTCACGGTGTCCTCATCCAGTCCAAGAACGGCACCAACAGCGCCCTCTCCAACGGGAACTGCCTCCTGCATGAACTGGCCTCTGGCACGGACGACTCGGACAGCATCAGCAAAATCAAGGGCCCCTCCTGCGACCAGGGCTGAATATTCTCCCAAACTGTGGCCGGCCAATAGGGTCGGAACGAAACCAGTCTCCGACTCCAAAACCCTTAGAGCCGACACACTCACAGTCAAAATGGCAGGTTGGGTATTGACGGTCAACTTGAGTTCATCCTCAGGTCCTTCAAAGCAGAGTTTTGAGATTCTGAGTCCGAGAGCGTCGTCCGCTTCGTCAAAGGTTTCCTTTGCCACTTTGAAACCTTGGCATAGATCCTTACCCATCCCAACGTATTGAGACCCCTGTCCCGGGAAGATAAAGCCGATTTTGTCCATCCCTTACCCCCTATCAATGGGCTCGCCGATGACTCGCGTATTCCTTGCTCAATGCCAAGCCAATCACATTGCGCTGAATTTGATTGGTCCCCTCGAAGATCTGCAAAATCTTGGCGTCTCGCATCATCTTTTCGACCGGATAATCACGCATATACCCGTATCCCCCCAGGATCTGCACAGCATCCGTGGTAACCTGCATTGCTACGTCGCTGGCAAAAACCTTGGCCATCCCCGAGACTTTTGAGTAATCCTTTGGGTCGCTGTCGATAAATCGCGCAACAGAGTAGACCAGAGCCCGTGCTGCCTCTACCGAGGTTGCCATGTCGGCCAGAATATGCTGGATCGCCTGAAAAGAAATGATTTTCCGACCAAACTGTTCACGCTCCCGGGCATAATAAACGGCCTCATCCAATGCTGCCTGGGCCAGTCCGACTCCATGAGCCCCAACACCAGGCCGGGTTTTATCAAAAGTTTTCATTGTAATGATAAAGCCCATACCCTCCCGAGAGATGAGGTTCTCTTTGGGAACCCGACAATCCTGAAAAACCAGTTCCCGTGTCGCCGAGGCTCGGATCCCCATCTTCTTTTCTTTCTTGCCAAAACTGAATCCCGAGGTTTCTTTTTCGACAATAAACGCGCTGGCTCCCCGTGCCCCTTTGTTCCTGTCCGTCATAGCGATAATACTGTATATTTCAGCTTCACCGCCGTTGGTGATCCACTGTTTGGTTCCGTTCAGCACGTAGTCCTTCCCATCAACGACAGCCGTCGTTTGAATAGCTCCAGCGTCACTTCCAGCATTCGCCTCAGTCAGCCCAAAAGCAGCCAGTCGCTTTCCACTCGCAATATCCGGCAAGTACTTTTTCTTTTGCTCTTCATTCCCGTAAACTAGGATCGGATAGGCCCCCAGGCTGCTCCCAGCATAGCTAACGGCCACCCCGAGGCACCCCCTGGTCATCTCCTCCACGGCCAAGCAGTTCTCGAAAACGCCACCCCCGAACCCGCCGTATTCCTCAGGAACGCACACCCCGAAAAGACCTGAATCAGCGCAGACCTTCATGATCTCATTGGGGAACTCCTCTTTTTCGTCGAGTTCAGCTCTAATCGGAATCACCTTCTCCTGAGCGACCTTACGCGCCAAATCCCGAATCATAATCTGCTCTTCAGTAAGAAAATATTCCAAAAGCTCCTCCTCGCGGACCGGGTATCTTATCCGGCATATAGTAAGCTCGGTATTCTACCGTTTTCAACCGTCACAATCAACCCGTCTCTTCACGCCCTTTGGGACTGCTCCATACATAGCCGTAAGCCCTTGAATCCTGATCCATCTGGGTGATCAATGTCCCGCCCGTGCAAAATTCAAAGCACCAGCGACGCAATTAAAAAACGATCCGAGACCGATCCAC
The DNA here is from genome assembly GCA_964348095.1 of uncultured Thermodesulfobacteriota bacterium. Lineage (GTDB taxonomy): Bacteria > Desulfobacterota > BSN033 > WVXP01 > WVXP01 > WVXP01. The sequence goes on from CAYGBK010000006.1 coordinate 25,033, forward strand.
GGGCCCCACGCAGCAGCATTTTAAACAGGGATGTCCCTAAACCTCTTAGATTCTTACATTAGGGGGACCGGGGCTGGTTGGGGCACGTGGTATTCGGATTTTGGAATCGTTGTCAATCTGGATTTTCGAGTTCAGGCGTTTTAGGATGTCCTTCACACTCAACACCCCATGATCTGCTTTTGCGATATGGGGCCTCACTTGCTGAAACCGATCTCGCGTCAGTGAATGATCTTCTCCTTTAGCTGATCGATGAATCGCATGACTTGGCGCTGGCCCAGTTTCATCAATTCCTGGTTCTTTGCCAAATCCTCCATCAGAAATCGATTGAACTGGCTTTCTGCCAGATTTTTTGCCAGTACAATGGCGTTGGTCATAGCCTTTGCCGTCGAGTTGCCATGGCAGATCACACAGGTCCCGTTGATACCGAGCAACGGCGCTCCACCATATTCCGAGTAGTCGACCCTCCGTGCAACGGCTTTGAAAGCACGCTTTAAGAGCAAAAACCCCAGCCTAGCCCTGACGCTTTTTTTGATCTCCTCCTCGAAGATCCGACCCAGAACCTCGGCAATACCCTCGCTCATCTTTAAGCCAACATTGCCAACAAACCCATCGCAGACAACCACATCGGCCGTACCGTTATAGATATCTCTCCCCTCGACGAAGCCGATGTAGTTCAAACCACATTTTTTCATGATTAGATGGGTTTCACGGGTTAGCTCATTCCCCTTGCTTTCTTCCGAGCCGTTGCTCAAAATCCCAACGCGACACCCATCTTTTTTCAACACTCGACTTGCAAAGACAGACCCCATTATCCCAAACTGAGCCAGGTGATAGGGTTTACAATCTACATTCCCTCCTGCATCAAGAAGAAGGGAGAAGTCCTTAACAGTTGGATGAAAGGTCACTATCGCAGGTCTATCTACCCCCTCCATCTTCTTCAAGACAAACATGGCCACTGCCATCGTGGCACCGGAATTTCCAGCACTTACCACGGCATCAGCCTCTCCTCGATTGACAAGATCAAAAGCAACTCGAATTGATGATTTCTTGATTCGCCTTACGGCGGCTGACGGGGAGTCACTCATGCCAACAACATCAGGCGCATGCCGCACGGTGATCAGGGATGAGACAGACTTCTTCTCCTCCAGGAGGGCATGAATTCGCTTTTCGTCTCCCACCAGAATCACCGGGACCTTCTTCTCTTTGGCAGCGAAAAGCGCCCCGGAGACGACCGCTTCAGGCGCGTGGTCGCCACCCATGGCATCAACTGCTATTGCCATCGAATCACCTGCGATCCTCAGGTCTCCTCAACCTCTAAGACCTGCTTTCCGTTGTAGGTACCGCAGTGATAACAGACCCGGTGCGGAAGTTTCGCCTCATTACACTGGGGACAGGAAGACGTAGAAACAACGAGTAGTTTCTGATGGCTTCTCCGTTTGTTCCTCCTCGATTTGGAATGCCTCCGCTTTGGGACAGCCATCTTATTCCTCTTTTCTATTTCCCAGCCAACTTCAGATTCTTCAGTGCGTCAAAGGCCGAAGGGTCGGCTTTTCTTTCACACGTGCAGTCACCTTCATTCAGGTTCTTTCCACATTGGGGACAGAGTCCCCTGCATTCATCCTGGCATAAAGTTCTGTAAGGAACGGCGAGAATGATCTGTTCTCGAATCAGTCCCGATAAATCGACTTCCTCCCCCGTGAAAAAGCCTGTTTTGAGATCCTCAGCCTCTAATTCAACATCTTCTTCCTGGACGACACCCTTCTCTGGAAACAGCGTCACATCGATCTGTGAGGTTAGGGGATAAGAGAAATCTTCAAGACACCGGCAGCACTGAAGCTCCAGCACCGTATGCAACCAGCCCTTAATCTGGACCGCATTCCCAAAGGCCTGAAGTCTAATCGCCGCTTCTAAGGCCTCTCTTATGTGAAACCCGAGGGCTGGTATCTCATGCAAATACCGGTCCCATTCTTCCTTTGGATCGGAAAAATGAAAATCCAGACCCTCGTCCGGAAGATCCTCAATCCTTACCTTATGCAACGCCTCTAACAATAGCTCCCTGTTTCGGGTTTTTCGGACCGACCGACGGAAATTTGAACGTATAAATATATAAGAAAAATCCCTTTTGTCAAGCGCCAATCGGCCAACCGCTACATCAGTAAGATTCCGGTCCGAAGACCCTCATCACTGATGTGTCTATTATAACCGAAGATTATGGCAACTGCCTAGGGTCGGAATAATGTGAATTAAATTACTTGAATCTTACCATCCAATATGATAACTACGATCTAGCCTCTCTTCAAGAAGAAAGGGGGAGGACGGTGCACGAATGGGCGCTGGCATTAAAGATTTTTTTTCTCGGTTTTTCCGGGGTTTTTGCGACATTGGCCCTTCTGATGGTTTCCATCTACATTTCGGGAGCACTTGTTCGAACCATTACGGGAAGTTGATAGTCAGGACGGGAAACCATCCTTATGGAATTTTCGTTTCTCAACACGATAATCCTCAAGACCGGACTTGTCCACCTCTACTGGGGACATGTGGTCATGTGGCTTATCGGATTCGCCTTTATCTACCTTGCGATCAAGAAAGACTTTGAACCCCTTCTCTTGGTCCCCATCGGGTTTGGAATTTTCATAGTCAATCTTCCCCTGACTCCCCTCATGGGCTTAAATCAGGAGGGCCACCGGGAGATCATTAACATCTTCTTTCATTATGGTTTGGAATGGGAGGTTATTCCGCCCCTAATCTTTTTGGGCATAGGGGCGCTTACCGATTTCGGCCCTCTCATTGCCAATCCGAAGACACTCTTGCTCGGTGCAGCCGCCCAATTCGGCGTATATGTGACTTTTTTCGGAGCTATTCTTCTTGGCTTTGAGGTGCCTGAGGCAGCTTCTATTGGTATTATCGGCGGAGCAGACGGGCCGACAACCATCTATCTTACTGCAAAGTTGGCTCCCCATTTGCTCGGCGCCACGGCTATATCAGCTTACGCCTATATGGCCATGGTTCCCCTCATCCAACCCCCAATCATGAAACTACTCACCACCGAAAAAGAGCGCATGATTCGAATGAAGCAACTCCGTCCCGTGTCGAGACTAGAGAAGGTTTTATTTCCACTAATCGGCACCGGTATCATCTGCCTTATTGTTCCAGATTCAGCACCCCTCATGGCGATGCTTATGCTGGGGAATCTCTTCCGGGAATGTGGCGTTGTAGAACGTCTCAGTAAGACCGCTCAGAACGAACTTCTCAACATCGTCACCATTTTCCTTGGCGTTTCTGTGGGAGCCACTATGAAAGCCGAGAGTTTCCTCAGCCCGAAACCGGTTTTCATCTTCCTGCTAGGGCTCGTCGCTTTCGCCTTCAGCACGAGCGGCGGCTTGCTGCTCGCCAAATTCTTCAATCTCTTCCTCAGAGAGAAGATTAATCCCCTAATCGGATCTGCTGGAGTGAGTGCAGTCCCTATGGCCGCTCGGGTCTCCCAGCGAATCGGACAAGAGGCGGATCCCAAGAATTTCCTCCTCATGCATGCCATGGGGCCGAATGTTGCTGGCGTGATTGGAACAGCAACGGCTGCAGGCCTTTTTCTTGCCATACTCAGATAAGGCGACCTTTCGTATGGAGGGTTTTCCAATGACAGATCAAGAAAAGAATCCAGTCCAAGTTACCGATCTCACTCTCCGGGATGGCCATCAATCTCTCCTCGCAACCCGTATGCGAACAGATGATATGGTTCCCATCGCAGAGGCGATGGACAAAGCGGGATTCTATTCGGTCGAGGTTTGGGGAGGCGCGACCTTTGATGTTATGCATCGCTTTCTAGCGGAAGATCCATGGGAAAGGCCGCGAGTTTTGAAGAAACTCATGCCCAACACCCCTTTTCAGATGCTCTTGAGAGGGCAAAACCTGGTGGGCTATCGGAATTATCCTGATGACGTGGCCGAAGCCTTTATCGAAAAAGCAGCGGAGGTCGGTATTGACATCTTCAGAGTTTTTGACGCCGTCAATGATGAACGTAACTTCGAGACCCCTTTCAAAGTGATCAAGCGATGCGGAAAACACATTCAAGGATCGATCTGCTTTTCTCTCACCGAAAAGAAAATGGGCGGGCCAGTTTACAATCTCGACTATTATCTCAACAAAGCCCGTATCCTCGAGGAAATGGGTATCGATAGCCTATGTATCAAGGACATGGCCGGCCTCATCGCACCTTATGATGCATACGAGCTCATCAAAGCACTCAAAGAAACCGTTCGTGTTCCCATCCAGATTCACACGCACTTCACCAGCGGCATGGCCTGTATGACTTACATGAAGGCCATTGAGGCGGGCATTGATATCATTGACACCGCCCTCGCTCCCCTCGCCCTGCGAACCGCTGCACCGGCGCTAGAGCCCTTTGTCATGGCCCTTCACGGAACCGACAGGGACACTGGGCTCGACCTAGGCCACCTTTTGAAGTTAGATGAATACTTTGAGTCTATCGCACCAAAATACAGAGATTTCCTCAACACCACCAGGATGGCAGTGATCGATACGCAGGTTCTAAAACACCAGGTTCCCGGAGGGATGATATCCAATCTCGTCAACCAGCTAAGGGAACAGAAGGCCCTCCACCGCATCGATGAGGTCTATGCAGAATTGCCCAATACACGCGCTGATCTGGGGTATCCTCCCCTCGTCACGCCAACTTCCCAGATCGTCGGGGTCCAGGCGGTGCTCAACGTTTTAGCCGGGCGATACAATATGGTCTCCAATCAAACCAGGGACTACGTGCAGGGTCTTTACGGGAAGCCCCCTGTTCCGATCAAAGAAGAGGTACAAGAGAAGATTCTGAAAAAAGACGAAAAGCCTATTACATGCCGCCCTGCAGACACCATAGAGCCCGAATTGGAAAAGGCAAAAGCTGAAACCGAAGGCTTGGCGCGAGACATCTATGATGTCCTCATTTACGCCCTGTACCCCCACACGGGAAAACAGTTTCTCCGGTGGAAGTATGGTTTGGATCCCGTGCCTGACGCCATGAAACTAAAGACACTGGAGGACATCAAGAGAGAAGACGAGGCGACGGCTAAGGCCAAACAAGAAGTGGAGGACAAACGGATCAAAAAAACGTCCTCGACGTGACACCTCTGACAGTGCTTTGTGGCGAGACGGCGTGCCCATACGCATCTCCCAAGCAAGGATTTGCTGTTCCTTAGTGGGTAGTTGATAATCTCGGGAGGGAGTAGGCGGGCCAATCGTGCTGATATGATGGGGCAGGAAAAACTGAACCGATTTTTTTGTTGACATTGCACCAAAATTTTCGTATGATATATAATGTGAAAAAAATCACATAAAAGGAGGTGGATGACTTTCATGAAAAAGCTAGCTTTGCCCATCCTCATTGCTTTCAGTCTGACCTTTTTGACGATCGGGATGCTATCCGCTCAGTCAGATGTTTTGACTCTCGAATCTTCAAAGGGAAATATTACCTATCCCCACAAAAAGCATGCGGACGCGTTTAAATGCGTCGACTGTCACCACAAAACCGAGGCTGGGGGGACTCCAAAGGCCTGTCGCGAATGCCACAAAAAGGGTGCAGACGTTACGGCAATGAAGGCTTTTCACAGCAAGACTGCTCCTAACAGTTGCAGGGGCTGCCACGAGAAACAGGGGAAAGGACCAAAGTATACCCCGTGCAGTAACTGTCACGAGAAGTAGTCTGCCAAGACAGAATCTCTGAAATCCGCCCTTGTCAGCCTCAGGCCTGGGCGGATTTTTTGTTTCAGGATGCAGGCGTGGCGTGTTAAATTAAACCACGCCGACGTGGGCAAATTTGCAATCTCTTTTCGGGGGCGATCTATGACTCTCTATATCGGCGTAATCGGAGAGAGCGTCTGCGACGAGGAGACCCGTCGGATCGCTGAAAGAGTTGGACGGCGGCTTGCAGAAAATGGAGCGATCCTGGTCTGTGGTGGGATGGGTGGCGTTATGGAAGCGGCCTCTCGCGGCGCAACCCTGGCCAAGGGGGTGGTCTTGGGCATCATTCCAGGATCTTCAAGGAAAGAGGGAAACCCCTATCTCAGCGTTTCCGTCGTCACCGGAATGGGAGAGGGAAGGAATATCATCCTGGTTCGCTCATGTAACGCAATAATCGCTATTGGGGGAAGCTACGGCACCCTCTCGGAGATCGCCTTTGCCCACAAACTGGGTATTCCCGTTGTCGGAATAAACACGTGGACCCTGAAAAGACAAAGACGAATCGATCAAAGAATTATCGAGGTCCCTGATGCCGATGAAGCCGTCCGGAGAGCCCTTGAGCTCGCACAGAAAACCAGGGGAAGGATTCAGAATTCAGAGGCCTGAAGCCAGAATGACCGTGGGATATGTCTCACCGGCTGTGCGGCGAGTTGCGAAATGCGTCCCTGAGGAACTGCGATGAAAGCCGCGAGGGGGCAATGGTGACATGCCGAGAGATTCTGAAGCAGCTGAAATCCCTGGGAAATCCCGATGCTGTTAGACAGATGGCACGGTTTGGGATTAGCCCAGAGAGGCCCGTCGGAGTCAGTATTCCACAGCTCAGAAAGATGGCTAGGGGAATAGGTGTGAATCATTCCCTGGCCCGACAACTCTGGTCCTCAGGTATCCATGAAGCACGGATCCTCGCCAGTATGATCGAAAGCCCTGACATGGTGACGCCGGATCAGATGGATAGGTGGGCCAGGAGTTTTGACTCCTGGGACGTTTGTGATCAGTGTTGCAGCAATCTTTTTGACAAGACCGATTTTGCGTATGAGAAAGTGGTGGAATGGACATGGAGAGACGAAGAATTTTTCAAGAGGGCCGGATTCGTCCTCATGGCGTGTCTGGCAGTTCACGATAAAGAAGCAGAGGATATTGACCTTCTCAATTTCCTGCCGATAATAAAGCGAGAGGCGACTGATGAGAGGAATTTTGTCAAAAAGGCAGTCAATTGGGCCCTAAGACAAATCGGGAAACGTAATGTCATGCTGAATCAAAGGGCAGTCGAAACAGCAAGAGAGATCCAAAGAATAGACTCGAAAGCTGCCAAGTGGATCGCCTCTGATGCCCTCCGAGAGCTGAGCAGCGAACGGGTTAAGAGAAAACTTCGATCTTAAGTTTCTGCCCCTTCTTCACGCTCACCCTGTCTCAAATGGCTTTTCCAGCCTTATGCCATCCGAGGGCTCGCCTCGCATCCAAAACAAGACTGAACAGCGTCGGTACCAAAAATAATGTAAAGAGGGTCGAGACGATGAGTCCTCCAACGACGACACTGCCAAGCCCCCGATAGAGCTCAGAGCCTGCCCCTGGAAATAGCACCAGAGGGAGCATCCCAAAAACACTTGTACTTACGCTCATAAATATTGGGCGAACCCTGTTCGTCACCGCTTCATGGATAGCCTTTGTCGGCTCCATTTTTCCGTTTCTGATGTGGTTTAGGGACTGATGGACGATTAGTATGGCATTGTTGACGACGATACCTACAAGAAGGATGAATCCCAGCATGGTTAAGACATCGAGAGCTTGCGGTGCGATCAAGGCATTGAGCAGCCAGAGACCAACAAAACCCCCTGCCGCAGCCAGGGGAACACTGAACATAATGACCAGGGGATAGAGGAAACTTTCAAAAAGCGAAGCCATCAGGAGGTAGGTGATGATCACGGCCAGCAAGAAATACCATTGCAGGGCTTCCCGCGTTAGTGAGAGTTTGTCGGCGGTGCCAGCTAGTTTGATGCTGTACAAGCCACCGATGTCCCCCGAACTTCTCAGGGGTGCGACGAGCTGGCTTTCGATTTTATCCATCGCCGCCTCAAGAGGTATGGTTTCGGGCGGGATGACACGGACGATAATCGATCTCTCTCTCTCCACATGGTTGATCTGCTGAGGACCGGAGACGAGGCGAATGTCAGCAACAGAGCCGAGGGTAACCTGCTTTCCTCCCGGCGTTTGAATCAATAGGTTTTCTAAGTCCTGGATTCTTTGCACCCTTTGAGGACCACCCAAAAGTGTGAGATCGATTTCCTCCCCCTCCTGCCAATAGTCGCTTGACTTGACGCCGTCGAGAATCGCATCGATTGAGATTCCCAGCTCACTTGTCCTCAGGTTCAGGCTCGACGTCTTTTCCCGATCGGGTATGATCTGAATCTCCGGATTTCCCAGATCCAGGCTGGGGATTGGACGGAGCTGAGAGCCTGGTAGCAATCCCGCGACCTGACCAAAAATTCTCTGCCCCAATCCGACCAACCGCACCAAATCTGGGCCTGTTATTTCGATATCGATTGATCTGCCCTCCCCCACCCGTTCAAAGAGGCTAGCCTGTTGGACGATTGGAATGATTCCGGGAACCTTTCCGAGGGTTTGAAATATGGCTGGAAGAAGCTCTCGAACCCTCGACTCGTCTGACCCAACAGCGCCCAGGAAGGCCTGGTTGCGCAGTGCGACGAAAAAGAAGTGTTTGATTTTTGCCCCATCGGAGTGAGAACCCCTTTCATCCCAATAGGGCGACAACTCACCTTCGATTGTTCGGCCCATGGCAATCATCTCTTCAAGATTGTAGCCCGGCGGTGGAAGAATAATTCCGAATAGAAGATTACGGTTCCCCTGGGGAAGATACTCGGTTTTTGGCATCAAGAACCACGCCATTCCAAAGGCTGCGGCGACCATGACGAATACGAGACCTACTCTCAGAAAAGTCTTTTCATAAATCCAGAGAAAAAAACCACCAAAGCCCTTGGCGACTGTTCTCCCCAAGGTTCCGAGCCCCAACAGATTAGACAGGGAGAAAACCCCCTTCATAGGGACTGTTTCATCGCTGACAACGACCAGCGCCTTTGGGACGGACAGGATTCTTGCCGACAGAGAGGGGATCACCGTAATGGATACGATCAGACTCAGGGCGACTGCACAGCTGACCGCCACAGCGATGTCTTTGAAGAGCTGTCCCGCTTCTTCTTGAACAAAGATCACGGGCAAAAAGACAGCGATCGTCGTGAGCGTGCTAGCGAAAAGGGCTCCAAAAACCTCCGAAACCCCGCGGTAAGCGGCCTTGTGTGCCTCTTCCCCCATCTGGCGATGGCGGTAAATGTTCTCGAGGGAGACGATGGAGTTGTCCACAACCATTCCCACGGCAAAGGCCAAGCCGGCAAGACTGATCACGTTGATGTTTCGACCGAGGAGTGACATCATAAGAAAAGTTCCAACCACACTGATAGGAATGGCAAGTGCGATAACAAAGGTGCTGGATGCACTTCTCAGAAACAGAAGGAGAACAATAACTGCGAGGCTCCCACCGATATAGATATTCTGTCTTACCAGGCCAATCGCACTGTATATGTACTCCGTTTCATCATAGACTTGCTCTAGGGAGAGGTTCTTGCCAGGGAGAACATCTATTTTCAGTTTCTCAACCGCTTCTTTTACCTCTTTCATCACAGTGAGGATATTGGCACCCACGTCTCGAACCACGTTCATGGCCATGGCAGGTTGACCTTTCTGCCGGACCTTGGCCGGTGGCTTCTGGTAGCCCAGACGCACTTCGGCCACGTCACGAACATAAACCGGAGCGCCATCCTCTCTCCGGATGATGACGTTTTCGACATCTTCAGGGGTCTGGTATTGGCCCAGGGTTCTTACAAGGTATCGCCTTTTGCCCTCGTCAAAATCCCCTGCACTGATATTCTGATTCTCTAGGTCAAGTGCCCGAACGGTCTCCTGGATCGTGATATTTCTCGCTGCCAGGGCATCCGGGTCGATGATGACCTGCATTTCTCGCTCTTGACCCCCGAATACATTGACGGCTGCCACTCCAGAAATACGCTCCAACCGTGGTCTAATATGGTTTTCAATAAAGTCCCGTTCAAAAGAAACCTCCTCCAAATCTCCTGATCGCTTCTTGAAGGTGAACCAGGCAATAGCATCCTGTTCTGATCCTGAAGAGATGATGATGGGTTCGTCGGCTTCGTCAGGATATTCGCGGACCTGTTGTAGTTTGTTGGACACCTTGAGTAAAGCGGCATCCTCATCCGTTCCCTGGTGAAATTTCAGGATCACGCGGCCCCTGGAATCGAAACTTTCGCTTCGCATCTCAACGAGCCCCTGGACCCCTTTCAGCTGTTCCTCCTGCTCGGCGATGATCTCTTTCTCGACTTCCTCCGGGCTGGCGCCGCGCCACCAGGTTTGAACAGTGATTTCGATCTCTTTAACTTCGGGGGTCAGCTGGACAGGAACGCGGAAAAGGGCGATGAAGCCAAAAAGACCGATGAGGATTACCCCAACGGCCACAGTCACCGGAAATTTTATTGACGATTCAATGAGTTTCATGTTTGTCGATCGTCTGAAAGAACCCGAACCGGTTGTCCGTCGCGGAGCCGTTCATTCCCACGGGTTACAACAGGATCGCCGGCCGAAATCCTCCCGACGACCTCCGCTTTATTCCCGTGGTAGCTTCCGACGCGCACTCTCACTTCCTTGGCCGCCCCATCCAAAACGACGAAGACAACGGTCTCTCTACCCCGGTTCACAAGAGCATCCTTTGGAACCATCAGGGCAGTCCGGGAATGGCCAGTGGCAAAGGTGACCCTGGCCAGCATGCCGCTTTTGAGCTTGAACTCTCGGTTCCCCACCTCAAACTTAACCGGAAAAACTCTCGCCTCCGCATCCCCTTCCGAAATAATCGCATCGATCTTTGCCTGGTACGTCTCCTCACCAAGCGCATCGGCTGTCACGCTGGCCGCCTGACCAACCTTCAGCCTAACGATATATCTTTCGGGAACAGAGACCATCACATGGACTCTGCTCAGATCAATCAGTGTGACAACAGACCCTCCTTTGTCCACCCATTGACCCACTTCGGTATGCTTCTTGATAACTTCGCCGGAAAAAGGCGCATAGATCTGGGTTTTTTCGAGAAAATCTTTCAGACGGGCAATTTCGGCTTCGTGTTGGTTCAATTTCTTTAAGAGGGCTTGAGTTTCGAAACGGTCATCCGTAACCTCTTTCTCGGCAATGAATCCTTTTGCCACCAGGTCTTCGGATCTCTTCAGATCGGCCTTCGCCTGAAGATACCTCTGCTCGGTCTCCTTTAGGGCGGCCTCTGCTTCCTTGAGTCGTAACCGGTAAATCGAGGCGCCCAGTTCGGCGACTTTCTCTCCCTTCCTCACAAAATCCCCTTCCTCCACGAGGACTCTCTCAACGAGCCCCTCCACTTCAGCAGCCAAGACGCTCTTTGTCCTGGGGAAGACCGTGCCGGTAAGGGTTACCTTTTTTTCAACTACCTCGTTCGTGACAGGAGAAACCTCCACGGGAGCATCGGGGCGCCCGTTTTGGGCAAACAGAGATGGAGAAAGTAAGAGAAAAACGGAAACGACGACAATCGGAACAGAATTTTTCATCATCAGAGAACGACCACCAAAGAAGCTTATCAGAGAAAGTATAACCTATCACGAAAGAAAATCCATCTCTTTTTGGCGACATGATACGCCCGTCGGTGACTGCCTGGTTCAGGCGTTTCCACATTATCGGTTGGTATTCCCAATTGGACACCTCCACGTTTACTCGAGCAGTTGCCGCAGGAGCCTGCACACAACAGCCAGAAAATCATTGACAAGCTTGGATTCTCATGTCAAAGTCGTTTCAAATGTCCCATCAGAGCCTCGTTGGGAGTTGAACAGAAATTCGGATTCTTTCGAGAAGGCGTCTGTTGCCGGGTGACCAACCCTTAGATTATCCCGGCGTTCAGAGAATACAAATGAGTATTCCTTTTACAAAATCAACAGCTTACGAAGCTCGTTATCCGGGAGTGGCCTTTGGGTTGACTCTGATCTCTAGATGCCAGAACTTCCTCAATCCTCCGGGATTTGATCAACGCAAGAGAAAGCTTCTCAGAAGGATGAGGAAAAGAGAAACTCTCGCAGAGATCTCACAACGAATCGATACGTATGAGCGGTTCTTCAAGAATTTTGGCTATGAGTGCCCCTTGCCAAAACATCTCAAGAGAACTATCCACAGCGGATTCCCAAGATACAATTTGATGGTCGATGCCCACTTTATGGCGGAGATGTGCGCCGGTATTCTGGTCGCCGTAGCGGATTATGACCGATTGGATGGCGCACTGAATCTCGATCTGGCCGCCGAGGGGGAGGTTTGTGACGGTATGGGGAACCGCAAGATCCTAACCAAAGAGGGAGAGATAGTCTTACGAGACGAAAAGGATATCGTCTGTGTCCTCTGCCAGGGTGCCGATGAGAAGACCCGCGTCAATGAAAAGACTCGTCAGGTTTTCTTTTATACCTATGCTGTCCCAGGCATCGATGGGGAGTATCTCAAGGCTGGCCTAACGATCGCTGCTGAGGCCGTTTCCGAGTTCGGAGATGGCACCATCGAGTCAATCGAGGTTTATTGATCTTTTTTCCAAACTCCAGCTGCACCACTGCCCGGTTCTACCCCAGACCGATCCACAAGCAGTCTATACCATCGAGGATCATATGAATTAACAGGCCGACGCCGACAATCCGCAGTCCGGGAAAGGCTAGAATCACGATATACACACCGATGGCAAGGTAGGAGTGGAGTGGATGAAAACCGACACCGCACCGGTTCGGATCGTAGACCGGGGTGGTGAGGAGATGATCGAGGTCGACGAGGATCGTCAGAGCCATGACGAGCCACGCCCGCTTCCAACGATCCTTGAATCCCAACCACGCAACGAGGCCAGGAACGAGGAGATGGAGAGTCAAGTGAACGATTGAACGGGTCATTTTCAGACCTTTGTTTCTACCGAAAACGGACTGCTTTATCAACACAGACAAACGATCGGTCCTGACAAAGCACGGAGAGTTCAAGATCTTTCATGGCAACAGGTGACATGCCTACAAAGTAGGAGACGGTTAGGATCGGCTCGCACAATTAATTGTTTACCAAATCTTGCTATTAAAGTTGACAAATGGAAGCGATCTGATATTTTTGCCTTAGGCAGACCGACTGATAAGGACTGTGCCGAGCGGACAGACAAGAATAGCCAACCAGCAGGTGCAGCCCTCTGGTGCAAGGAGGGATCATGAACACCGTCTATGATCTGTTGAGATTTATCCATGTTCTGAGCTTTGTATTTATGTCAGTGCCTTTGTTTAATCTCATCGTGGTCAACGAACGGGCCGTGCTCGGGTCATCCTTCAATTACCATGCCGACCGTTATATGGAAAATATCATCAGGAGAGGGGCCCAGCGGTGTTTTGTATTCCAGGGAACTGTATTCGTCACAGGAATACTCCTTTTAATATTCGGCCCTCTGGGTATTTCGAACGTCTGGACGAGTTGGATTATGGCCCTTAAGACCATCTTTCTCTTTACGATGACAGCATTGCTTTCCTATGTTCATTTCAAGGTCCAGCCCACGATCGAATCTTTTATCGCAGATCTCGGCCCTGACTCCCAGGCACCCGATGATATTGTATCCCAAATGAAGCCTTTCCGCGTCCGTCGAAAGCGGCTGGCGACATTCTGTCTTTTCCTCGTAATCACGATCATCATACTAGGGGTGCAAGTCAACGACACGTATAATCCGATTACAACGCTCGTACTGATTGGACTGGCAGGTCTTTTTGCATTGCGGGCGAGCAAGACACTAATTCGTTTCGGATGGATCTAACCTTCTCATCGAGTCTATCTCAGACTCGATGCCCCCCCCCATTGGAAGGCAGGCAGGATCAGTCATTTGTTCCTGCCTCTGTTTCAAAAAGAAATTGGGCAAAACCTGGGAGGCGTGTGACATTTCGGTCCGGCTCAATGTATAATAAATGGAAGAAAATAGACCGGGAAAAACAGACTGCTGTCGAACTGTTCCGCTTCGGGAGGAATCACATGATGAGAAGTCGACTTTCACGGTGTCTCAGCGCTGCCATATACCTGGTTAGTATCGGTCTCTTCCTCGCAGATGCACGTGGTGCTGAAGTTCCCAGAATGTCACCAGACGAGCTCAGGATGATGCTCGGCAATCCAGAGGTCGTGATCATCGACGTCCGCATCGGTGAGTCGTGGGAAAACAGCCCAAAAAAGATCAAGGGTGCGATTCGGGAGGACCCGAACAATGTGGAATCCTGGGCCGACAAGTATCGCAGGGATATGACAGTGGTGCTTTACTGAACCTGACCAGACGAGGCGCTTAGTGCCCGGGCGGCACAAAAACTCATGGAAAAAGGATTTACTAAAGTCTACGCCCTCAAGGGAGGCTGGCATCTCTGGTTTGCAGCAGGTCATCCTACCGAGTTTAAGTGATTCTCCATCAGGGCAGCCGCAGTTTCCTTTCTGTCAAACCCATGCGACCAGAGATTCCCTAACTCTTCGAAAACACTGATAAAAAAGGCAGGCCATTTTGGCCTGCCTTTTCATGTTTGACACAGTATAGAACCGAATGCTACCTACGTACCGCGCGCTCTACGTTGGAGATGAAACACCCACCGCCACCACCGCCGCCGCCGACAGGGGTAGCGCCACCACCGGGGGGTGCGCCTGGGCCGCCCTGGTCAATGATCATATTATCGTCCCCAAGGACGTCGTCTCCCCGCTCGCCGTCAACGAAACGGAGAGTGGCAATGTTTCCATTGATCTCTGCCCCCGTTGGTTCTCCGGGCGGATCATCGAACAGGAATTCGTACCAGTGATCTGACGCGTCTGTTGGAGTCGGGCCGTACTTGTAATAGGTTGTGGTGGCCCCAGGCAGATAGAGTTTCACCGTCGTTTCGTTCGGAGCAGCTGCGGCGTTTTTTACGGTGAACCCGAAGAACCCGTAGGGAAACAGGACACCGGCTGGACCGCCAGGAGGCGGAGGAACAGTGCGACAATCAGAGAGTGTCGCAGGAAGGTCGACTTCCAGGGTCACATAGGATTTCCCGTCATGAGTCCGCATGGAAGTTACATTGGCTTCCTGCCAGTCTGGGTTGAGGTCCTCCCCGTTTCCGCTGTAATTGGGGTCAGTCCCATCAGGCCCCGACTCTTCCAGGTCAGATACGCCGTCTGCATCACCATCCGGCTCGAAGGCTGCCGTGACCGTTTTGTCAGCATTCATGGCAATGATCGCAGGATTGGAATGACCACTCAGATCGCCACCGGTGTTCCACTCGAAAAACGCACTACCCGTGGCCGGGTCAGCTGTCAACAGCACGGTGGTGCCGTCCCGGTAGACGCCACCAGCCGGATTCACAGTACCTGTCCCCGCACCCCCATCTGTATGGACAGTGAGGTTATATGAGTCGCCGCAATATGACATCCCGGCATTGTAATGTTCCGAGATCTCTGCTGGGGTAAGCACCCGATTGTATATGGCCACCTCGTCCAGTGTGCCCTCAAACCGATGGCGATTTGAATTGTTTTTTCTCTCCAAGTACCCAATGTTAAGCTTGGCCGTTGCCGACTCAAATCCGGCATTATAGGTAATAGAAACAATTGCATTCGAGCTATCTATCGCACCATCAACATAAATCCGGTTTTCGCCCGTGGCGGCATCCCTCACTGCCACGACATGATGCCACGCGCCGTCCCTCAGGTCATGTGCGCCCCGTACGTCCCCTGCTTCGGCCTCTCCATCGCCGTTGGTAGCTATCAAGGTAAATTGAGCCCTGCCGTCCCTCCGCAATCCAGTCCACCAATGCAATTTGCTCGGGTCAATAGTGTCATCCCTCCCCACGACGACTTCAGCACTTGAGACGGGACTCAGAAGACCTGCTTTCACCCAATACTCGATAGAGAAGCTTTCGTTCATGCCCCAATCGAAGGAAACATCAGGCTCGACGTCAATCCCAGTAGTGCTGCCGTCAAAACCCTGTGCCCCGTTGACCTTCCCTTCTGAGACCGAGGTTGGACTAGCGTTACCCACCCCATCATTGCCATTAACAAAGTCTTCGTAAGTATCCCCACTCGTCTCATCCAATATCCAGTAGGATATCATGCCCTCCGGGCACTCGGCATTGGCCGGGGTCGTCGTCAGAAAAACGAGACCTGACACAGACAAAATCAAAACAAATAAGCAGACTCTCAATTTGCAAAGCATCGTTTTGACCTCCTTAGCTCTGAATTCATTAAATTTCGTCAAAGGCACATATGTAACCCCCTCTAGGGAGAAAATCCGAGCTATTGTTGACACAAAAGCAGTTCTTTTCGAGCAGAAAACATGCCAGACGGCCCATTCTAACAAATTATATTTAATTTCAAATATTTAGCGACACGACACACGAAATCAGACAGAGATCACTGTATACGGAATTTCACAAAATGGGAAGGGGATTTCCGTTTTATTCGCAAACTCGGAAGCGGATCCTCACTATCTATTCATCCCGCCATCGTCTAAAACGCATAGAATCGCGACACGCTGACTGCAATTTTGACTTTACCTACTGACCCCGTAGGCGATGCTGGAGAGGAATCACCCACCGCCCCCGCCACCTCCGCTGACCGTGCCTCCTCCAGTTGGGGGAGGAGGATCTTCAGGTGGTACCGACAAGAAATCGTCCACCGCCACCAGCCAAGCATTTGCCATCTTGCTATAACCGGTATCGTTGGGATGGACGCTATCTGCCAAATCGTCCGGGTAGGTCAGAGCGGTCTCCATATCGACGATGACGATCGCGTCACCTGCCACGACGCGCGCCGCCACCATGGCATCAACCGCATCGTTGAATGCGATTGTCTGTGCGTTTTTGGTGTCTCCTCGTAAGATAATCCGCGCCAGGAATACAGCGATGTGAGTCCCATTGTCAGCTTCGTACTGGTCAATATTATCGAGAATCGCTTCAACTTCATTTACATCTTCATCGCCACCAGATATGTCATTCGTTCCGATATGCAGTAGGACAATATCTGCTGGATTGGTTCCGAGCCAGGTGTATACATTGTCCCTGATCTCGTCTGCATGCCAACCGCTGTGACCTTCGTGGTCCTGATCGAAATCTGTCGGGATCCCACCGTTCAGGCTGCCAACGAAATTTACATCGTAGCCCGCACCAATCAGTGATAGATAGAGTGCGCGGCGATACCCGGTACTATCTGAACTGCCCGAGCCCTTAGTGATCGAGTCGCCAAGCGGCATGATCTTGATTTCCCCATAAGCCGGACCTGCGATGATTAAAGCGAGGCCCACCGCGAAAGATGTAAACAGACGAATCAGAGAACCGTGGCCAGGCATTTTTCCCCTTCCGATTTGATAAAGATGTAGGGTTCAATCCTAGCAGTT
>CAYGBK010000007.1:0-61527 GCA_964348095.1 uncultured Thermodesulfobacteriota bacterium
CTCCGTGTACTCTGTGCCTCCGTGGTGAATATCTAAACGAAATGGTCTAGGGGCCCTGCGTGTCCTCTGTGTCTCTGTGGTGTGACCTTTGCTTCTATCTGTGCCCGGTATGCTCCGGATGAATGCCCGCTACCAGGGACGAGATCGGTTTCCCCTCTTTGTAATCCTTCCAAAAGGGCGAGATCTCTCTCAGCCTCTCGAGAATAGGAGGAAGCTTCTCAATCACATAGTCGATTTCTTCTTTCGTGTTATAGATACTCAGGCTGAACCGAATCGATCCGTGGGCGGCGGTGAAAGGGACACCCATGGCTCGGAGCACGTGAGAAGGCTCAAGTGTCCCTGATGTGCAGGCCGAGCCTGAGGAGGCACAGATCCCCTCATTGCTCATGAGCAAGAGGATCGACTCCCCCTCCACGTATTCAAAGCTGAGACTGCACGTATTGGGAAGGCGGTGTTCCCGGTCGCCATTTACCAACGTGTTGGGTATCCTCTCGAGGAGCTCTGTCTCAAGGCGGTCTCTCAGGCCCCGAACACGCATATTCTCCTCCTCCATGTGTTCCATTGCGAGTTCGGCGGCTTTCCCCAAACCAATGATGTAGGGAACATTCTCGGTTCCTCCCCGTCTTCCCCCTTCCTGATGGCCTCCAACAAACAGGGGTGAAAACTTCGTTCCCTTCCGGATGTAAAGGACACCGATGCCCTTGGGGGCGTGTAGTTTGTGACCTGATAGTGACAACAGGTCGACAGGGCTTTTCGACATATCCAAAGGGACTTTACCAACGGCCTGAACCGCGTCCGTGTGGAAGGGAATACCTCTCCCCTTGACAATTTCTCCGATCTCCTCGATTGGAAAAATCACACCCGTCTCGTTATTCGCAGTCATGATGCTCACCAGGGCAGTCCCATCATCGATCGCCTCCCTGAGTTCATCCAAATCGAGCCGGCCTTGACCATCCACCCCAAGCTCTGTGACACGGTATCCCCTGGCCCTCAGATAATGACCGACATTCAGAACAGCCGGATGCTCCACCCTCGATATAATCACGTGATTCTTTTCAGGATAGGACTCGAGCGTTCCCCGAATAGCAGCATTATCACTTTCGGTCCCGCAACTCGTGAAAACGATCTCAGAAGGATCGGTGTGGAGAAGGGCTGCAATCCTTTCCCTCGCCTCTGAGACCTTTCCAGCAACCTGGCCCCCAAAGGAGTGCATGCTCGACGGATTTCCGTAGAGATCACTGAAATAGGGAACCATAGCCTCAACGACTTCTGGAGCCACTCTGGTCGTTGCATTGTTGTCTAGGTAGACGGTCTTCATGCTTTGACCTCCTCGACGACCATCTCAGAACTCACGAATTCTCTCAGCTTGGATTCCACATACTTCTTCAGGGTAACATCAGAGCTCGGGCAAAAAGAACACTTTCCCCGCAGGGCTACATAAACCCTGTTGCCATCGATGTCGATGAGTTCGAGATCCCCTCCGTCAGCCCTGATCGGTGGGATGACCTCCCGCTCCAAGGTCTCCTCGACGAGCCGCATCTTCTGAAGATTCGTAAGCTTTCTTCCCTCGGTGGGAGGCGAAGGGACTGGCTTTATCTCTTTATCTCCCCATACCTTTTTCAAGATCGCTTCGATCTTGGGATGGCACGACTCGCATCCTCCGCCTGCCTTTGTATAATGAGTTACCTGTTCTCGGGTGGTGAGATGATTCTCTCTGGCTACCCGCTCGATCTCTTTGTCCGTGATTCCGAAACACTTACAGATTATCTCGAAGTCCTCTTTCTTGGGCTTTTCTCCTCGGTAGTTGGCAATAGCAGCTTCAAGAGCTTCTCTTCCCATAACCGAGCAGTGCATTTTCTCCTCCGGGAGGCTTCCCAGGTAGTTGGCAATATCCTGATTTGTCACCTTTTCTGCCTCTTCGACGGTCATGCCCTTGATGATCTCTGTCAAGGCAGAAGACGACGCAATCGCGCTCGCGCACCCAAAGGTTTTGAACTTGACATCTTTGATCCGCTTTTTCTTATCCAACTTGAAGGTCAACCGCAGCGCATCTCCACAGGCGAGAGACCCCACCTCTCCCATTCCATCGGGGTCCTCGATCTCGCCCACGTTCCGTGGATTCATAAAATGATCCTTCACCTTCTCCGTGTATTCCCACATTGGCGCCTCCCTTGATTCAGAGATTCACTCCTACATTATAGGATTAAACCTATTCAGCCGTCAAATATCTCAAATGGCCGTCCCGTGGGCGCAGTCCGTGATTTGTGGCTCAGGGACCGCTCCCCTTGGACAACTGCTAAGAATCTGTCAGATTTCAAAATTTATGCATTATGATCCAGGCCTAATTACAAAATTGTAAATTACAGAAAAATAAGACCGAACGCCGTAACAGTGACAGGAAGCTAGGCCAGGAGAAGGGAATCCCCCAGTGCCAGCCCAAGGACAAAGCGCGATCAGGGGGGATTGGGTGCGGCAGCGGTGATATAGACCAAGTTTTTTTCCTTTCTTCCGGAATATCGTGGTATAATTGCCCTACATCAAGAGAGAAAACCATTTTCTGATCAAATCGGACACGTTCCGGACCGATGACCAGTCCGTGAGGTCCAACCCTGTATTGCACAGGAAACTACATTTGGCACAAAACATGCAGCAATAGTCCAACCCAGCGTCCCAGGTTCTCTATCGCAGGAGTCTCGATGTTAGACAACGAATCAGCCAGGCCTCATCATCCAGTGGGCGAACGGAGAAAGCATCGACGACACTTTATCGATCTCCCAGCGGATTGCTTCGTCATTCAGAACAAAAGAAAAGGGCCAGTTCACGTGGGTATAGCCGAGAATGCCGGGGCTGGGGGCCTTTCCGTCTATCTCGATGAGAAAGTCTCCTCCGGGAAGCAACTAATCATCGAACTGTATTACAAGGACGACTGTAGATTCAGTAGTCTGAAAGTCCTGGGACAGGTAATCTGGAACAGCAGCGAAAAGGAAACCCTTGGGTACAAACACGGGCTGAAACTACTGAAACTCGAAACAGGGGGAAGCCCAAAACTTAAAACAATACTCAAGCACTGTCCCATTCTCATTTAGGGGAATCTTCCCGGTACGGACAGTATCGATCTTGTTCTCACATCTGATTATTAACGGTCGATAACAAACAAGGAGGAGGGAGGGGGCGGTTCGCCATGAAGAAATCAGCTCTTCTTATCGTCGTTGCGTTTTTGTTCAGTCTGTTCATTTATCCGCCAATTACGAAATCTCAGGAGGCCTCTCGGCTAGGCACCATGTACGGGGGGAAAACCTTTAAGAGCTTATCCGATCCTGACTATCTTTCTTATGAAAGGGAGATAAAGGCAATTCTCCTTGAGAAAATCGAACTTCAATATGGGGTGGAACTGAACGGAGACATCCTGTCGTCAGATCAGTTGTTGGAGATTGAGGCCCTCCTCAGGTTGAAACGCAGCAGCGAATCGGTCGAACGTATTCTGAACCGATTCCCTGGGGCTGTTCTTCGCACCTCCTCAAGTTAGCGGCTCTCAGCCCCTAGGCATAGCCCGCTGACCATTTTATTATCAGCGAAGATCCTTGCCCCATTTCGAGCCGATTCTTCCAGTCGTGTCAATAGGTGGGCCCTGATCTGGATTTGATCGGGAGTACAAGCCAGGAAAACCCGTCCTCCGAATCGTGCCTTATCCTTCGTCAACCGTCGGGACGCATTTACTCCCTGTTTAGCACATGTCTCCCACGGACAAAAGAGTTCACAAAACCGAAAGAACCTATTCTCGTCAGTTCAAAGTCAGAGGAGAGACTTGCCTGTGAAGAATGTTGACCTCCTCGAAAACCTCTCAAACCAGTTCGGTGTCTCCGGGTTTGAAGACGATGTTCGAAACTGGATCACTGAGGCCGTCAAGGACGTGGCTGACGACATTGCGATAGACATACTCGGAAATCTCATTGTTCGGATCAACCCGGGGAAAGACTTTACGCTCATGCTCGACGCCCACATGGATGAAATCGGTCTGATGATTAGCCATGTGGAGGAGAAGGGATTTCTTCGATTCGCCCTGATTGGAGGGTGGGATCCCCGGGTTCTTCCTGGCCAACGGGTTGACATGAGATCGAGAACAGGCAAAAAGCTCCGAGGCGCAATCGGTGCTCTGCCTCCACATGTTCAGACCCCCGAAGAGCAGAAGCAGCCGTTGAAGGTCGAGGATCTTTACATCGACATGGGAGCGGAATCGAAAGAGGCCGTCACAGAAATGGGAATTGGACCTGGGACACCGGGGACGGTTGCCTATCCCTTCCAGATACTGAGTCAACACAGAGTCATGGGAAAGGCATTGGATGATCGAGTCGGGTGCGCTGTCCTCATCCAATCCCTGGAATATTTCTCCAAGAACCGCCCCGACTTCTCGGTAATTGCCAATTTTGCTGTGAGCGAAGAAGTTGGCTACAGGGGAGCAAAAACGGCGAGTTATGAGATTCGGCCAGACGTGGCCCTTGTTGTCGAGGGAACCACCGGGGCCGACACGCCCGGGACCCCTGAGCACAAATGCCCGGCCCGCCTGTCCAAGGGGCCTGCCATTTCGGTGGCCGACAAATCCATCATCGTCAACCCGGCCTTTGTCACTTTCATTGAACAGGCGGCGAACAAACTGAAGATCCCCTGGCAGCATAAAGCCCCCCTTTCAGGGGGGACTGATGCAGGGGCCATCCACCTGAGCCGCGGTGGCGTTCTGACTGGTATCATTTCCATTCCATGCCGATATATCCACTCGCCGAGTAGCGTGGTCGATCTCCGTGATTACGAACACGCGGTGGCCCTGGTTATCGAGGTCGCCCGACGGGCGCCTGAGATAATGAAAGCCGCACTCTAGGTCTTGTGGATGACGACCGACTCCTCTTGAGCCGATAGTAGGCCGGTGTCGCAATCGACAGGTGGAGGAAATCGTTCTATTCAAACAATAGGGGAGATTTTCTCATCTTAAGCCATACGCAGGAAAGGATCGTCTATCCGCCGAATACGTGAAAGACACTCCTCATTTGATATACTTATTCTGTTATCTTCATCACAGGAGCGCTCGATAATCATAGGTCAAGGGCAATCGAGGTGATCTTATGGGTTTTGGTAGCTGGTGGGCACACATCATGTCCGGCCTATCTCCGAAAAAGGCACCAATCGCTCCTCCCAAGGGCGTAAAGGCTCTGGTTCTCTCCGGTGGGGGGACGAAAGGAATTTTTCAACTTGGCGCCCTAGAGCATCTTCTCACAGAAAGGAAAGAGCGTTTCAAAATTGTCTGCGGTGTCTCATCTGGGGCCCTCAATGCAATGATGGTGGCTCAGGGACCAGAATACTTCGAAAAGCTCAAGGCGATCTGGATGAGACAGGCCGAGACAGATCTCGAAATCATACCGGAACGTTTTACCCTTGCGGAAAAGGTGATCAGGGCGGTCCTTCCCGGGGGTATCTTCTATCGCAAACTGGGGGAGATGAATGGCCTTGAGGATAACTCCAGACTTCTTGAAGCCATTGAAGAGAATACCAGGGATCTTCAGAAGAACTTAAAGGAAAATGAAACACATCTCCGGATAGGCGTGGTCTCGCTCCAGAGTGGAAAGTACCATGCTTTGGATCTGAGTGACCCGGCCCTTGTTCCCCACACTGCTCAAATCATCCTCGCCAGTACGGCGATTCCCATCGCTTTCAGCCCTGGAACGTTTCCCTACAATCGGTCGACCCAGTGGATCGACGGCGGTGTGAACCAGGTCACGCCGATTGAGGATGCCATAAGAGTGGCTCAGACCCAAGAGATCCCTCTGTCGGAAGTGGTTGTGGTGTGCTCGGCGCCTCTGGAAACAGAATCGACTTCTCGAGAGTTCAAGGGCCTCATCGAAATCGGCCTCCGGGTCGAACACATCCTGGCGAATCAAATCGACAAGCAGGGCTTTGCGATTTTCCAGTTGAGCAATGTCCTTCTCCAGCTTCAAGAATCCCTGGAGAGCAAGTGGCCGAGGAAGACTGCGGCAATCGATGAGATTTTCAAGGAACTCTTGGATGACCGTTACGAATTCCAGAAATGTTGCCAGGGACTTCGAATCTCGCTGGTCCATCCTGATCCACACCAGTGGAAGATCTTCCGCGAAAAAGTCGCCGACCGCTATCCCATCGAGGAGGAAATCGATTTCTGGAAGGAGTATCCCCAGACAATCGAGCGGAGTGGAAAACGCCTATATCTGGCCTATGAATTCGGCCATTTCATGGCGGAGAAACTCTATCGAGCTCACGGGCCTGTCATGATCCCGGAAGAGATTCGCTCTGCTGCCTGAGTCTTGAAGGCATCCCCTCTCACTCACCAACCCCCATACCCGGTACAACACTGTCTCACGGTCCAATAGAAAGTATAGGAATAGTGTGAATTGGGTACCCCGAAAAGAACAAGGCTCCTCAGCCAAATCGAGGCTTTTCGGAGGCGTCACAGTCGATTGGCGATATCGAGTAAGGTGGCGACGACGAAGCGACGGAGGAATACAATGGCGAGAATGACAATAATTGGCGAAAGGTCGATTCCAACCCCCCGAAGGGGAAGATGTTTCCGGATTCTCCACAACACAGGATCTGTGAGCTGATAGAGAAGCGTAACGATAGGATTTCTCGGATCAATGTTCACCCATGACAAAATGGCCCTTGCAATGATGATCCACATGTATACGATCAGAAGTATGTTCAGAATCTTGGCAATGGCAAAGAGAAGATTGGCAATTACGAACATTCCTGTCTCTACTTTCTCCAGAAGGTGAGGTCAATATACCATTTCATTCGAGCATGATAAAAGATCCTTGCCGACCTGTCACTCCTCGATCCCTGCGATGTGAATAGAAGAGATCTTCCTGGCAGCGGGTACAGATATCTACGCGCCCGATATTTTCCGGCCGAATTCCAGATTCCCTCAAGAGATCGACAATGGCCTGACAGATGTTCAGCATCCACCGATTGCTGGAGACCTCGCTGGTCCATCTCGGCCAGTCGCCCTGGCGACCTGAAAGAGCGGCGCGCACCCGGTCATCAACCTCATAGCAACACGGGCCAATCGATGGACCCACTGCGGCGATCAGGCTTTCCGGTTGGGTTCTGAATCGATCTATCATTGTCCGTATCGACTTACGGGGCAGATCGATCGCTATTCCCTTCCACCCGCTGTGTATCGTGGCAATCACCAGGTGGTCTGGATCAAATACGAGGGTCGGGACGCAATCGGCCGTCAACACGCCGATAGCGATACCAGGTCTATCCGTGATGATTGCATCACACGCTGTCATGGAGACGTCTTCGGGTAACGACGAATCGATCACGAGGATGTCGTCTCCGTGCATCTGGTTGACCGTGACCAGCGCCGATGGCTGAAGTCCAAACGCCCCAGTGAGAATCTCCCTGTTCTTTTCGACATTGACCGCGTCGTCTCCGGTACTGATACTCAAATTCAGGGAATCGAAGGGAGGGGGGCTGACCCCGCCCCGTCGGGTGGAAAAGGCATGAATGACCCGGCCAGTGGCCTTGAGACTTTGGGCCTGATAAAACCCAATGCCATTTCTGGTTTGAAGAGAAGAAATCCCTTGTGCCCTAACCATCAGTCAAACTCTACTCGCCAGGATCTGTTCACCACTGAGACACGGAGCACACGGAGAACTCAGCCATCGTTTGCCGGGAGACGGCTCCAACGGGGCATCTCAGCGCTTTCGCGCAGACACTGCCATTTCTCCCCGGAGGGCAACATTGTTTTTGCCGATCTCGGCGAGAGCGAGAGGGGCAAAAAAGAAACGCGTACTCTCTGTCCTTCGTGTCTCTGTAGTGAGGTATTTCTTGGGAAAAAGGCTCATGACGGTCTGAGAAGCTCTATAATCTGCTCCATATCACGGGGCAGAGGGGCGTGATACTCAACAGGCTCACCCCTTGCTGGATGAAGAAACCTGAGATGAGATGCATGAAGAGCCTGCCGTCCAAACTTCTCTGCCCGATTCCTCACCCCTGGATCCCGGATGTGCTTTAGATGCTTCCCCCGGCAGTACGTCGAGTCGCCCAGAATGGGATGACCCACCGATGAGAGATGGACCCGGATCTGATGAGTTCGACCGGTCTTGGGAAAGAGTTCGACAAGGGTGAAATACTCAAATGCTTCCAGAACCCGCCAGCGTGTTTCGGCTTTCCTTGGTCTTCGCGTATGGATGGACACCGTCGTCCGATTCTTCGGATGCCTTCCCAGAGAAGAGTCGACAACCCCTTCTTTCCCGGTAAAATGGCCGTAGACCACCGCCACATAGCGCTTTTCAACGGCCCTGTTCTTGAACTGTCTCGCCAGAGATTCGTGAGCCAGATCGTTCTTGGCAGCCACCATCACGCCTGAGGTGAATTTGTCCAGTCGGTGGACGATTCCGGGACGCAATACTCCGTTGATTCCTGAGAGGTCGGTGCAGTGGTACAGCAATGCATTCACAAGAGTCCCGCTGTAATTCCCAGGAGCTGGGTGGACGACCATGCCAGGCGGTTTGTCGACCACAATGATGTGGTCGTCCTCACCAAGAATGTGGAGCGGAATATTCTCGGCTTTCACCTGCAAGGGTGTCGGCTTCGGGATCGTGCCGCTCGTGGTATCGCCGACCTTAAGCCTCGTTCCTGGTTTGACTATCTTGTCATTGACCAGAAACCACCCCGCGTCGATTAACTGTTTGATTCGGGACCTGGACAGAGGCAGATCCTTTTCCTGGAGGAAACGATCGAATCGTTTCCCCCGATCCGCCTCAAAGACCCTGAAAGCAAAAGCCCCTTCCGTCATCTTGTCGGTTCCCTCTCACGCGAGCACCTGCGACAGGGCCTGGGCGAGGATAGGGATCTCGTCGTCCTGGATAGTCCTGAGATCCAAGACAACCTCGTCCCTATTGATTCGGGTGATCACAGGGGGGGTCTGCCGTCGTAGCTTTTCCTCGATTTGGTTTGCCGATAGGGTTTTCGATCGAATGGAGACTACCCGGGTCGGAAGTTCTTGAATTGGGTAGGCGCCCCCTCCCACCTGGGATCTATCATCCCGGACAGATGCGTCAACCCCGTCCCCGAGGTGGCGGCGGATTTGAGCCATCAAGCGACGGGCCTTCCGGTTCAGGCTCTCTCGAGAGACCGTAAGCATAGCCAGAGTCGGTATCTCCTGGAGCGCCTTGTCTCGATCAAGATAGATGCGTAGCGTCGATTCCAGGGCGGCCAGTGTCAGTTTGTCAACCCGAACGGCACGGTGGAGCGGATTGGCCCGAACCCGGCTAACGATCTCCTCTTTGCCTAGGATAACTCCCGCCTGGGGACCTCCGAGAAGTTTATCTCCACTGAAAGTAACAACATCAGCTCCCCCCTTGATCGACTCCTGGATCAGGGGCTCCTCCTCAAGTCCGTAAGGTGTCAGGTCAACGAGGCATCCGCTCCCCAGATCTTCCATGACAGGGATGCCCTCGCTTTTGCCCAACTCAGCAAGGTCTCTGAGAGAGACCTCAGCGGTGAATCCCACAATCTTGAAATTGCTTGTGTGAACCTTCAGGAGAAGAGCCGTTTCCTCACTGATTGCTCGGTGGTAATCTTCGAGACGGGTTCGGTTCGTCGTCCCCACCTCGACCAGGTGGGCGCCACTCCTGCGCATCACGTCAGGAATCCTGAAAGCGCCGCCGATCTCGACGAGCTGGCCCCGAGACACCACCACTTCTCTGCCTTCTGCCAACGTGTTGAGAACCAGGAGGACAGCACCAGCGTTGTTGTTCACAACGAGGGCGGCCTCGGCTCCGGTCAATGTGCACAGAATCTCTTCGACGTGAACATAACGGGACCCTCGCTGCCCCCTTTCGATATCATACTCGAGGTTGGAAAAACGGCGAGAAACCTCGCCCATATGCTCGATAGCCCTCCCATGGAGAATGGAACGTCCGAGATTTGTATGGATGACAACACCCGTCGCATTGATCACCTGTTTCAATCGCGGCGCCGTTAGATGGTCAATCGCCTCCGTGATATAAGGCATCAGTCTCTCCAGGGAGAATACCTTCCCATCCGGACCCGTAGACTTTGTGGAAGATAAGAGCTCATCCCGTAAACGTTGCAAACCCTGACGAACGGCCTCGACAACCACCCCCCGAGAGTACCGGTCAATCCACCGAGAGATTTCAGGATCATTCAGAACCTCGTCTACTTTGGGAATCTGCCTGAGGAGCTGTTGCTTACGAACCATCAGATTTCTCCACGGGCGCAATGTATGGACGAATCGGCATGAGAAGGGTTTTAAGGATTTTGAACCAGTTCATCCGAAAGAAATGGGTGGGCCATTGAAGTTCGTCCTTGCCACATATGGTGGCGATGTCGAGGTGGTTAAAGCGGACCCCAAGTGTCCGCAGCTCCTTCTCTTGGTCCGCTGGCCCACACCTCTCTACGACCCGATCAATCTCATGCATGAGCGTGATTGCTTCTTGTATTCTCCTTCCAATTACCGTAGCGGTCTTTCGGTCAAGGAGGCCATAATGTGCCTTGAGCTGATTCAATTTTAGCGCTGCTTCATAGGTGCTGTAAACAATTTCATCCCTGTTCATCCACTCGGTTTCGTAATTGAGCATATATTTCCAGCTTGGAGACAGCAGGGCCTGGCGGTGCTCTTCGGCGGTCCTGTAGTGGATTTTGTACCCAAATTCTTGGGGATTCTCAAAAACGCTGCTTCCGGGATCGAGAAAGGGTGCCATGGGAGAAATAAATGGGATGACCCGCCGGCTCCTTCCAAAACGTTCCAAAAGGTCCCTGCAGTATGCAACCGTGTCCAAGACAGATTGAGCTGTCTGGCCGGGAAGGCCCGTCATGAAGAACAGATCGATCCGCTTGCAATCCAGGTCAAGTGCTTTCTCGATCATTTCTTCTAAAGACTGATTGTCGTAGTGTCTTCCGAAGCGGTGCCGGATTTCCTCGTCATGAGACTCGGGCGAGATCTCGATGTTGAAATTGGGGACTGCCTCGGCGATCTTCTCGAGTTTCTCCCTTGAGGGAGGCCGAAAGAACTCAAAAGCGATGTGATTCTTGATTCTCCTCTCTTTGAGGGCCGAGAGAAACCTGAGCCCATAGGCTCGACCCGGCTGAAATATATCACCGATAACCATGACCGGGGCGTTGAGATGATCGATACTGTTGAAGATGTCTCTGGCCAGCAAATCGGGAGAGCGAAAGGCAGGCCGTTTCCGACAGGCCATTGCCTTGAAGGCATCCCCCGATCCACCGCACGTATTGCAGTCATGAACACATCCTCGACAGGTAAATGCCGCTGTTACGGGATAGGTAAACCAGTTGAAAAAAGGGGCGTAGCCGAAAGGGTCTAGATAGCGGATCACCTTTTTCATAATGTGGCGGTAATCGATGGCAATATGGTCGAGGTTATCGGGAACGTAGGAAAGGGGATTGATGTGAATCTTCCCCGTCACATCCCGCCAGGAGAGATTTGGGATTTTCTGGACGTCTTTTCCGTCTCTGAGGACATCCAGCAGTTGTCGAAGCGGTTCCTCGGTCGAGTCGCCTCGGGCAACAAAATCCACCTGCCTATAGCGCTCCAGAATCTCCTCATGGTAGTAGGTGGCCGATAGTCCCCCGAGAATCACAGGTGTGTTCGGATGATACCGTTTGATAATCTCGGCCAGGGCCAGTGCTCCTTGAATGTGTGCCATCCAGTGAAGATCAAGCCCAAAGAGGCGGGGATTCAGAGAGGCGATGAGCCTCTCAACGTCGAACCGGGGATTTTTCAACATCTTGAGGGCCACATTGATAATGCGGACCCGAAAATCGTGTCTCTCCAGGTATTCGGAAATACTAACGAACCCTATCGGGTAGAACTCGAAAATCGGCGTCGAGGGCACGACATCGCTTATAGGCCCATGCATAACCGGGCTCTTTCTGAAGTCATAGAGGCTTGGAGGATGGAGGAGAACAAAATCAGTCTTTGCGATCATTCCTCGAATTCCCTTCCGCAAAACCGTAAACGATGGAAGCGCTGTTCTTTGTCCGATCTTTCGCGGGCTTACTGAGCAGAGGAAGGCTGCTGATTGCGGGAGGAATTTTCACTGCCTTGAGCAATCTGATTGAGGTATGGCTCCAAGACTTTCTCGGCCTCGGGATCGTCCTCTATCGTGTCCCTGAGCGGCACAATCTCGTTGACCATTTTGTTGCCTCTGTCATAGGTTTTCAAATTCTTCTCGGTTTCGATTTTCTGTTTTACGAACCTCTCCCGTATCTGTTCGTCCCTTTTGCTTTTGACAGGCTTCTCGTCCAACTCTTTGAGACGCTCTTCAAGCTGTGCCAGCTTCCTATGGAGCGCATCCTTGAGTGCCAAGTTCACAATTTGCAGCGATGGGTCATTGATGGAAAGGTCGACCTTCCCGAGGTAACGCCCTCTGTTGGCCACCTGGAGGACCACCGTGTTTCGGATAATCCGTGGATAGTTCAAATTGATGCCGTCGTGACCCCCAACAATGACATTGATTCCGTCCAGTTTCTTTGCAAGTTCCAGATCCTTCGCATATCCGACATGGCTTAGGAGTATGATAAAGTCGGTTTCCTTCCTGAGTCTTGAAACAACCTGGTGGGCCGATTTCATGGGGTCTTCTACCGTTAGGCCATCCAATCGCTCCTCACCAGATTTGGGTAAGGGAAAGAGACCGAATATGCCGATACGGAGGTCTTCAATGGTCTTGACAATATACGGCTTGAAAAGGGGGGTTCCTTTCTCTCGATCGATGAGATTCGCGCTGATCACAGGGAATCTCGCTTTGCTGATGACATGGAGAAGATTCTTTTTGCCCAACAGGAAGTCATCCTCTCCGACTGTTATCGCGTCACATCCCATGTGGTTGAAGGCTGCGACAATGGCCTTAGCATGAAGGTTCATTGTTCTCTTCTGATCGTCTGATACCGGCCCCGAGACTCTCGGAAACAATAGATCACCTGCATCGAGAATCAGGAGATCCTTCTTCTGTGTTTGCCAGGTATTGATCATTGTTGCGCGCCTGCCCAGGCCGCCGATCGTTTTCTTGCCTCATGTGGGGCACGGTTTGACATTACCCTGGATGTTGTTACTGTAAACTATGGTTACATCAACTGTGTTGCTATCAGCCACGGCAGACACGGAGAAAATCAATCCGAGAAGAAAGCCAATGCCGATCTTCAATACTCGTCGTCTCAAGAATAAAGACCTCCTTCAGAGGTTAACCGACTTCGAGAAAGGAGGGGGAACCCCTCTCGTATCCCTCCTCCTGGGCAAGCATATCGAGATGGATCGTTCCAATGTCTTCCAAAACAGGAAAGATTCTGTGGCCCATTTTCCTCACATCGATGGTCTTGATGTATTTCTTGCAGACCTCGCACACATCGATACGAACCGCGTCATCCCCTTCAAGGAACAGGTATCGATGAGCCTCAGTGTCCTCTCTGCTGCAAAAGGGGCAGGTCATGCGACCGGTTTTCCACTCAAATCCGCAGAGCGAACAGATCAATATCCTGCGACCTTCTGTTTCGGCGAGCTCAGACACGGACGGAGGATAGCCGCAGATGGGGCAATTACCCTGAGTCCAGCCCTCAAGATCAACCCTGTCTCCGACAAGAGAGGCAACTTTCATCAGAAAAGGCTGAATGCTAGCCCGACCTAAGAATATGAGTATGTCCCGATTGAGACCGAGAGACGATGACACCTCCCCTGTGTACGTGGGGGTAACACGGGTCATCTCTCGCAGGAACCGATCCATATCGATCTTGCCACGTCGTGTCGCCTTCTGGATTTTCCCGATCTCCTCGTTGAGGGGTTGGGTCTCTCCTTTTGCCACTCGGCAGAGAGAACGGAAAAGCCTCTTTGCTGCCTCGAAATCGATGGGCACATCCAACGACTGGAGCATGGGCAGTTCTCGTCCCCCTTTAGTTATGGATCGGTCTAATGTGACATCGGCTTGAGACCCTATTTTTGCCTGAGCCTTGAGTTGTTCCTTCAGTATCGCACCGCAGAATCCCAGGATCTCCTTGTGAGGGGGTCTTAGTCCGATAAGAGCCCTTACCCTGTCATCGAGTTCCTTGATAGCGATTCTCGTTCCATCGCCCATAATCCATTCTCAGCTATCCGATTATACCGCGTCTTTCCTCTTAGATTCAAAGGAATTACGACCAGCCTTACACGAGTCACAGCGTTGTCGAAAGTCATACCTCGCAGTCAGGCCAGGATCTGGTCACCCCACGCCAAAAAATCCGGAAATCTCGCTTTTCGCGCAAGAAAACTCCGGACAAAGAAACAGGGGCTTGTTTCCTAGGGAAACAAGCCCCATATTACACAATCCATCTGTTCAAGACAAGGGGAAACCCCTGTCATTGGCCCGGAACCATCACCGGCCCCTGGCGACCTGGCTCACCAGAGCAGCGCCCATCGCCAAGGTTCCGAGAGGTTTGATCAACGACCTCCGCGCATATATGGGAGAACGTTTTCGCTCCTTCCGAGTGATCTGAAAATGCGTTTCAGGATGGTGGAGGAGATAGATCCAGCTAACCTCCTCTTTGTCTATGAGCCGAGACTCCGGGTAGGTCTTTTTCAACGCGATCAAACGTTTCTCTGCATTTTTCAGAACCTCTCCTCTGGGACCAAAGCTGAGCGCACCGTTCGGGCAGGCTTTGACACACGCCGGAGTCATACCACTGGCAACTCGATCGTTACAGAAGGTGCATTTGTAGATAATGCTCGTTGCCGCATCCTGTCGAGGGATGTCGTATGGACAGGCGTCACGGATTTCCCCAAAATTACAGTTCTTTGTTTTGTCCGTGAAGACCACAGCCCCGCTCTGATCCTGAAAAACCGCCCCCTTGGCCATGACATCTGCCACCTCCTTGCATGGGGGTTCCACGCAATGGCGGCACTGGTCCTTGAAGAAGTTCCACACCACGTCTCCATTTGCCAACGTCTCCTTGAACCTGACCAGGGTGAAAGTGATACTGGAGAGATCTGGGGGGTTCTGGTAGGTGCCCACCTGGACCGTCTTTTCTGCAGGGTTCTCGTTCCACTGCTTGCAGGCGATCTGGCACCCTCGGCAGGCTGTACATTTTGAAACGTCAACTAGAGCTGCGTATTTTCCCATCAGACTACACCCCCTTTCTCATGATGTTCACCATGAAGGCCTTGGTTTCCGGAATCATGGTGTTGGCATCTCCGATAGATGGGCTTAACAGGTTACTGCTATCGCCGCCGTCCCGCGGAATGAGCCAGCCGTAACACCAGGGCAATCCGATCTGGTGAATGATCTGACCACCGATTTTGAAAGGCTTGAACCGATTCGTCACTATAGCCATGGCATCAATCTCTCCCCTGGCTGAACGGACCACGCACCGATCACCGTTCCTGATGCCCTTCAATTCAGCGAGTTCAGTGCTTAATTCAACCCACTGCTGGGGCTGCAATTCCAAGAGCCATGGAGAGTGTCGCGTCATCACCCCGGTCTGCCAGTGCTCGGTCATCCTGTAGGTCGTGGCCACAATGGGAAATCGTGGATCGCAGGAAAAAGCCACATCGAGGGGGGTATTGGTCTCAGGTGAGAGGATCTTGATGGTCGGGTTGATCTTCTGCCCACTCATCAGGTTCTTTTCGATCGGGCACTCATAGGGCTCATAGTGCTCGGGGAAGGGTCCGTCTGCTCGGCCCGGCCCAAAAATGTGGGCATGACCCTCCGGTTTCATGATGAAGGCGTATCTTGTCTTAGCCGCATTCGACAGGGGTGGCCAGCCGCCATCAGGAACATCACCAACCCACTTGCCATTCTGCCACTTGATCACCCAGTGGTTCTTGTCCCAGGGCTGACCGTTTTCGTCGACAGAGGCCCGGTTGTAAATGATCCGCCTGTTCACTGGCCAGGCCCACGCCCATTCGGGGTATAGGCCAATACCATTGGGGGCGTCCTTGGTGCTTCGTCGTGCGGCCATATTCCCCTTCTCCGTGTAACTGTTGCAGTAGAGCCAGTTACCGGAGCACGTCGACCCATCGGCCTGGAGAAAGGCAAAACTAGGAACAAGGGTTCCCTTGCTGTAGGTCGTGCCTTTGACGGTTTTGTCTTCCATGAAGTAGCCGTTGATCTCCTTGGCGACCTTGTGCGCGTCCACCTCGGGGTATCCGTAGTCCCACCAGAGATTGACGATGGGTTCTGGAAAGGCGCCACCCTCCGTGTCATAGAGTTTTCTAACACGGAGATGGAGTTCATTGATGATCTCGCTATCGGCCTTGGCCACTCCAGGAGAATCGCCACCCTTGTAACGCCACTGGCTCCATCGGCCGCTGTTGGTAATGCTTCCCTCCTTTTCGAATGAGACGGCGCAGGGCAAGCGAAAGACCTCGGTCTTTATGCTTTTCGGCCGCATGCCTGGTCCACGCCAGAAATCTGAGGTCTCACTTGGGAAGATGTTGACATTTACCATCCAGTCGAGTTTGGCCATGGCGATCCGGTTTTTGTTCGCATTGGCACCACTACAGGCTGGATTCTGGCCCCAAGCAAAAAAGCCGGAAAACTTCCCTTTGTACATCTCATCGAAGAGCATCAACCACGAGGCGTTCTGCCCGTCATCCAATTTGGGAAGCCAGCCGTAGCCAAAATCGTTCGAAGACGTTGCCTTATCCCCAAAAAATGCCTTGAGAAGACTGACGGAGTATTTGGGATAGTTGCCCCACCAATTAGCGCTCTTTGAATCGGCCGTTTTCGGCGTGAATTTGTCGTTGTACGCCGTCAACGTGGGCAGTCCGGCCCGCGGGGTTTTGAGGTATCCGGGGAGAATATGGAAAAGCAAGCAATGGTCGGTCGAACCCTGAACATTGGATTCCCCTCGCAACGCGTTTACGCCGCCGCCGGATACTCCCATGTTCCCCAGGAGCAGCTGAATAATGGCCATGGTTCGAATGTTCTGCGTGCCGACAGTATGCTGGGTCCATCCCATGGCATACATTATGGTACCGGCCTTCCCCGTAGCACCCGTCGAGGCGTATGTCTCATAGATCTTGAGCACCTTGCCCTTTGGCGTCCCGGTAATTTGAGAGACAACGTCCGGGGTGTATCGGGCGTAATGTTTCTTCAACAGTTGAAGAACGCAGTGGGGGTTTTGCATTGCCGGGTCTTTTTTGACGATCCCCTTGGCATCCTTCTGAAACGCCCAGGTCTTCTTATCGTATTTCCTGTTCTTCGGATCGTATCCGGAGAATACACCGTCGAGTTCGCCCGCCGTCTTAAAGCCAGGGTCGATCAAAAAGGACGCATTTGTATAAAGCTTCACGTACTTTTCATTGTAGAGTCCGTTCTGGAGGATGTAATGGATCATCCCCCCCAGAAAGGCGATGTCTGTCCCCGACCGGATCGGTGCGTAAATATGC
Organism: uncultured Thermodesulfobacteriota bacterium; assembly: GCA_964348095.1. Lineage (GTDB taxonomy): Bacteria > Desulfobacterota > BSN033 > WVXP01 > WVXP01 > WVXP01. The sequence goes on from CAYGBK010000007.1 coordinate 17,429, forward strand.
GCTTTGGATGAGGTCCTGGTGAAACGAGGATCGACACTGATGAGCGTGGCACCCCTTTGCATCGCCTTGGTCACCCAGCGGAACGAGATCGGGTGGTTTTCGGCAGCATTGCTGCCACTGATCAGGATAACATCTGCATTTTGGATGTCGGTCCAATGGTTGGTCATTGCTCCTCTACCGAACGACTCTGCCAGAGCCGCTACCGTAGCGGAGTGTCAGATACGTGCCTGGTGTTCGATATACACCAGACCGACGGATCGGAGGAACTTTTGGTAGAGATAGCATTCCTCGTTGTCCATCGCTGCACTACCAACAGAGGCAATGCCATCGGTACGGTTAACGATTTGGCCCTTCGTGTTCTTTGTGATGAAGCTGGCGTCGCGGCTCCTCTTTATCCGCCTCGCTATCTCATCTAGGGCCCAATCCCATGAGACTTCTGTCCACTCGGTGGCGTAGGGAGCCCGGTACATGGGTTTTTGCAATCGTTTCGGGTTGTCTGCCGAAAGCTGGATCAGCGCAGCGCCCTTACTGCAGAGGGCTCCTTCATTGATCGGGTGATCTGGGTCGCCTTCGATGTTAATCACCTTCCCATTGGTCGAATGGACGAGGGCGCCGCACCCGACCGCACAGTAGCAGCAGATGGTCATACTTTCCTTTGCAGCCTTTAGATTCTTACGGAGGGTCGCTGCGTGGGCTTTGATGGGTGAGAGATCAAAACCCAGCTGTCCTGCCGCAATGCCCGCTGCCGTAGCGCCGCTGACCTTCAAGAATGTCCTACGGGTTAGTTTCATACTGCAATCTCACCTTCTTTCCTGTTGGATTTTGAGAAGCCTTATCTAGGAGACGATCGATCACCTCCTTTCACTACCGAAACTAAAAAAGGAAGCCTCCTCTGAGGCTTCCTTTGCATAATGGCAGGCATAGAGATTCCTCTCTGTACCCTATCGCCCTGGCAGACCCCCCGCCTGGCCCACCAGGATCGGAAGCAGTCCTTTCAATGATTTTGTGAAATTTTGTACAATCTACCTAACATATAGCACTCAAATATGGCATTGTCAAGCAAATTCTTTTGAGCACTTTCCTCAGTTCTGCGGACACTCAGCTCCCTGAGGAACCTTTGGTGAGGAAGAAACACCTGTGGGAAGCAGTTGGGATTGACACTTAGCCGCAAAAAAACTGGGCCACCAATTTGCCTTGGTAACCCAGCTTTTCACTCGAGACAATGTGACGTAGAGAAGCGATTCTATAATCCAATGAAAGCCTTTCCCTTTCAGATCTGGACCAGGCCCTCTGTTTCTCTACGTGGTCTTTTCGAAGCTGATCAGGGAATGTTTGTAACGATGGGTGGAAAAATCTGCTCCAGTCTTCTTGAAATAGCGCGTCCAGAATCTCTCGACCGATCGGTATTTGTTGGGGTCAGCACCGCTCGCTCCAACCACATAGACCTTGACACCAGAGAGGTCTGGAATGAGATCGTGCTTTTGTCGATATCGGATCACCTTGTTAATATAGTCGTTTGTCACATTAACCGTTTCGAAGTTGTATTCCTTGGAGTCCTGAATCATATCTGAGAGAAGGACAAGGATCTTCTCACGCTTCTCATTGTGAAAGATCGTATCCGCAATGTTCAGAGAATTCAAAATCTCCGTCCGCGGCGTCCCTTGCTTCTGGGATAATAGTCTTGTAACCTCCCCTCGGACTTTTTCCTTTGTCGCTGTCAGCTTTCGTTCAAATTGAATCCGGTTAAACCATAGGGATTTTTTCGGGATTTCCACGTCCACTGCTGGCTTGAAGTCGATATAAGACCGGCCGGTGATCGTCCCCACCATGATACGATCGCCCTGATGGAAGTTTTCATAGATCTTCTCAAAGGCGTCCCGATAGACTGTTTGCCGGTCGCGGTTGGTACTTCCCGACATATCAACGAAAACGACGATCACCCTCGGTTTTTCTTTTGGCTCTTTTGACTTCAAGAAGGCGTCAGCACCAGAGCTCATAAAACTCAACAGCACAAAGAGACTGAGAAGGATTATCCCCAAGAATCTTCCCCTATTCCGCTTCATTTAAATCTACCTCCCTTGGGTTTTTCAAAGCGCCTCACTGCTCACCGTCTGCAGGCGGGTCGTTATCGTTTCCATTCGCTTGTTCTCGTCTGCCTGCTCAAATTCCACACCCAAATCGTGTTCCCGTTCAAAGGACTTTGGTTTTTCATGGTCAGGACGGACCCGCTGGTTGATCTTCCTGTAGTGATAGATGATCTCCTGTGCTCGTTGCTGGATTCGATGGAGTTCCTGTTGCTGCTTGGTCAGAATCTTCTTATATTTCGCCTCTATCGCCCGCATGGCCTTATTGAGCTGGTTGGTTTTCCGGTTCAGATGCTCGAGCATCGGATCTTTGTCATGGGCAAAATAAGAGCAGAGTGTCGCAGCCGCCAGAATGACCAGGTTCAGTCCAACAAAAGCAGCGCCGATTACCGTGCTATTGCCAAAACTACTCGCCGCGCCCGCTGCGCTGAGATCGCCCAAGTACTGAACGCGCACATAGCCTATAGCGATCAGGCCGCCGATGGTGAGTAAGAGGAGTGACCCGATGGGAATAGCATTTTTCCACCATGGGCCGGACCAGCGCTTGAAAAGGATCCCCATCGCATGGGCAATCCAGGGAATGGCGACGGCCACACCGACCGCCATAACCCACGTAAATATCTGGTTTTCGCCAAATACCGCGAAGGCGAGAGAATTCATGGGGATTTCACCCAAGACAAACAATAGCATCAGAATATAGTATTTGCCCCTCGACAACTCCACGTTGGGCTCGCTCCGGCCGACTTTGGCGGCGTGAGCATCATAGTCCTTAGAAATGCGTTCATACGCCTTAAGCAGGGGTTTATGCTTACCTTTGAGGGTCTCCAGTTTGGGCCCAGATTCGGCCGTCACCTGGCGTGCCTGATTCCTGGCCATGGCCATCATCTCCTGCTCAAACTGAGAGAAATTCGGATCGTCCCTGCCGGGGATATTGTTCTTTGCGTCCTTCAGGGCGTTTCGCCGGGCCTCCAGTTTGCTGTACATTTTGTTCCCCTTTCTTTTTGAAGAGAGCTAATGATTTGGTGTTGGTTCTTTGCAAAATTCGAGCCAATCACTTCGCTCTCGAGAATGGACACGAGCGGGTGGAGAAAAAGGCAGGGGAAATAGGCTTTTATGGCCTATCTTCTGTATGTCAGCCGGTTCTTATCGAAGGAATCTGAAGCGGTGAGGATGGCTTTTCAGCCCGTTGATGGGAAGTGTGTCGACACGAATATCCGGAAATCGAATAGTACAATTCCGAAATCAAATAGTGACCTGACGGCGCGCCCCTGCTGGATAATTTCCAGGGCGGAAAAGACGGGTGCTGACCCTCTAGAAGAACCATACCGTGTTAAGAGTATTCATCATCCTCGGTTTGACGGTGCTGGACTTTGGCTCTTCTCTCCATCCACCCCCTGCCTTTGTCCGACTCCATGGATCGTTCCTTGTCTTCCTGGCAATCGACGCAGTATCTGGCGAAGGGCATGGCCTTGAGACGTTTCTCTCCAATCTCTAAGCCGCACTCGTCACAGGTGCCGTAGGTTCCCTCTTCTAATCGCTCAAGAGCGTGTTCGACATTCTTCAGCTTGTTGGTTAACATGTTCAGAAGCCAATAGTCGACATCTCGTTCCAACTCCAGTGTACTTAGATCACCTTCGTCCAGGGCAGGCCCCAGAGTTGAGGCGATATCCTCTGTCATCTTCTCTCCAAGTTCTTCGCCAATTCGCCTCTGGATGTCGTCTTTCTCTCGCAATAACATCTGGCGCAACCTCTTACTGCGATCAGACTTTCCTGGCTTTTTGGCCATCATCCCTCCATCCGTCGAAACCTTCGATCGACTTTTGGATTCAGTACGGAATTGACAAAAAAAAAGCACTTATTATTACCAGAAAAAATCTGTCCAGTCAATCAAAATCACTTCTCGGGTGTCGCCTGTCCGTCTTTATGCGCCCGGCAAAAGGAAAACCGTCAATAATATTGACGGTGGACAAGATCAATACAATTCGCCTTAGAACAGATTGCCCGTCCTTCAGGCCTTCTCGTCTTGTTTTTTTCGTCGCCTCCCATTTTCCAGCGCAAAGTCAATGACCTCTCCCATCTGCTGAACCCACTTGAAAGTCATGTCTTTTCGAATCTTCTCCGGTATCTCCTCGAGATCCTTTTGGTTGAGCTGGGGAAGTACAACGGTTCTTATCCCGGCCCTGCCGGCCGCCAAGACCTTCTCCTTGATACCTCCGACAGGCAGGACATCTCCCCGCAACGTAATTTCACCGGTCATGGCAACGTCCTGGCGAACCATTCTGCCAGTGATTGCCGAAAGCAGAGCACACAGCATGGACACTCCAGCTGATGGACCATCCTTTGGGGTTGCTCCCGCAGGAACATGAATGTGAATGTCGTGGCTATCGAAAAACGCTTCGTCCACGACAAAATCTTGAGCTCTCGACCGGATGTAGCTGAGCGCTGCTGACGCCGACTCCTTCATCACATCCCCTAAGTGGCCCGTCAATGTGAGACGATTCTTCCCCTTCATTCGAGACGCCTCGATAAAGATGATCTCCCCGCCGGCTGGTGTCCAGGCAAGACCCGTGGCGAGTCCAGGTCCCCATGTTCTCGCCTTGACCTCTGGAATATACTTCTGGGGCCCGAGAAATTCTGAAAGATTCTGTTTAGTCACGACAACTGGTTCGGTCTTTCCTCTCGCAACGCGACTTGCCAGGGCCCTGCAGACTGAAGCAATCTCCCTTTCCAGGTTCCGGACACCCGCCTCCCGAGTGTACGAATTGATGATGGTCAGCGTGGCCTCGTCTTCAAAGCTCAGGAGATCACCCGATAACCCATTCTGCTCTAGCTGGCGAGGAATCAAATATCTCCGAGCAATTTCGAGTTTTTCCTCTCCCATGTATCCCGGCAACTCAAGGACTTCCATACGATCTCTTAGGGGACCGGGGATAGTCTCCAAAATGTTTGCGGTGGTGATAAACATCACCCTGGAGAGATCGAATGGTATTTCCAAGTAGTGGTCGGAAAAGGCACTGTTCTGCTCTGGATCGAGAACTTCCAAAAGAGCCGACGACGGATCGCCTCTGAAATCGACCCCAATCTTGTCTATTTCGTCCATCATAAAGACAGGATTATTTGCCCTCGCTTTCTTGATTCCTTGAATGATCCGTCCAGGTAGCGCACCTACATAGGTTCTCCGGTGACCGCGAATCTCAGCCTCATCCCGAACGCCGCCGAGCGAGATTCGGACAAACTTCCTCCCCATGGTCCGGGCAATCGACTGGCCAAGTGAGGTTTTTCCCACACCCGGTGGCCCGACAAAACAGAGGATCGACCCCCGGCTATCGGCCTTGAGCTTTCGAACGGCCAGGTATTCCAAAATTCGCTTCTTGACCCGTTCCAGGCCGTAATGATCGGCCTCTAGGATTTCCTCGGCCCGGTTGAGATCGAGATTGTCTTCTGTTGAGACGGACCATGGAAGGTCCAGGATCCAGTCGAGATAGGTTCTCGATACCGTGTATTCTGCCGCTGCCGGTGGCATTTTCGAAAGACGATCAAGTTCTTTCCCCGCAACCTCCTGAGCCTCAGCAGGAAGTCCGGCCTCGTCGATCCGCTTTTTCAGCTCCGATATCTCAGCGCTCCTCTCATCTCCTTCGCCGAGCTCCTGTTGAATTGCTTTTAACTGCTCCCGCAAAAGGAATTCTCGCTGCGTTTTGTTCATGCCCTCCTGAATCTTCTTTTGAATATCGGCGCTTAGCTCGAGCTTCTCCACTTGCTGGTTCAGGAAAACTGTCAACTTCTTCAGCGCCTCCTTCAGGTTGGCGATCTCCAGCAGCTGCTGTTTCTCTTCAGGTGATATATCGAGATTCGAGGCGACAAGAGAGGCCAGACTCGCCGGTTCGTCGATATTCATCACCACAACCGCCAATTCAGGAGGGAATGATGAAAGCTCAATGACTTTTTGGAAGAGCTTGCGGATGTTCAGGACCATGGCCTCGGTCTCTTTGTCACCTTTCAAATCCTCCTCAAGAACAAGGATTTTGGCTCTCAAATAGGGCTCTTGCTGGAGGTACTCAAGAACGCTTACCTTCTTCATCCCCCTGATGATCACCTGATAGGTATCATTCGGAAGGGTAATCTTTTTGACAATCTGAGCAACCGTTCCCACAGAATAGACATCTCCAGGACCGGGATCTTCCACGTTTTCACCCTTGACCGAAACAATGACCACCAGTCTATCTGCCACCAATGCTTCGTCAATGAGCTTCTTCGAATCGTCCTTTCCCACCAGGACTGGAGCTGCCATCTCGGGGAAAAGAACCATACCCTTAACCGGTAACACTGGTAATTCGGATGGAATCGCTTCCTCGACCTGATTTGCTGCCATGGTTTCTGGAGCCATCTTTTCCTCCGGGTCTTAATCCGACTCTATATGGATCTGAATGGGCTCATCCTTCAGTTTCTTGGGAAGATCGATTCTGAGAACTCCATTCTTGTAGGTAGATTGACTATTGGCAAAATCCACGGAACAGGGCAGGGTAATCCGTCTCTTGAAATATCCAGCGTCTATCTCCATCTGGTGAATTCTCACAAGCCCGCCAGGAGACGGCGTTGGCCTTTCACCAATAATCAGAATGCTTCGGTTTTCCAGAGTGATCTTCACCTGATCGGGGTTCACCCCCGCAATATCAACGAATATGACCACATGGTTCTCATTTTCGTAGATGTCCGCCGCAGGCACCCAGGCGGTTGCCGAAGGGTTTCTGTAGCCTCGAATATAGTTTTCCATGTTTCTCTCCGTTCTCTCGAGAATGATCAACTGTCGGAAGGTCCGTTCCAGTGCATCACGCCGCCACCTTGGTCTTGGCGCCCTCTTTTTTGAGAAGCTTTCTCAATTCATCACCCTCGATAATCTCCTTCTTGAGAAGAATCTTGGCAATTCGATCGATTGCCGCTCTCCTCTCGGTCAAGAGTGACTTCGCCCGATCGTAAGCCGCGAGTACAAGGGCCTTGACCTCTTCGTCTATTTCCCGGGCGGTCTCTTCACTGTAGTTTTTCGGCGGCCTGTAACCAGTATCGAGAAAAAGTGGAGACCGTTCCTTTTCGAATGTTGTCGGCCCCTGCCGCTCGCTCATACCGTATTCTGTTATCATTCGTCTCGCCATATCGCTCGCCTTGTCGAGATCGTTATGAGCACCTGTCGATACCTCTCCAAAAACAATCTCTTCGGCAGCTCGCCCGCCCAGAAAAACAGTAATCCGATCGATGAGCTCCGATTTTGTCATCAAATACCGCTCCTCAGTTGGAAGCTGCTGCGTGTATCCTAAAGCGGCAATGCCCCGGGGAACGATAGACACTTTATGAACAGGATCAGCATGGGGGAGAAACTCTGCCGTAATGGCATGCCCCAGTTCATGGTAGGCCACGATTTCTTTTTCCTTTTGGCTCATCACCCGTTTCTTTTTCTCCAACCCTGTGGTGACCCGGTCGATTGCCTCCTCGAAATCGGCCATTTCCACCGACGCCTTGTTTTTTCGAGCAGCCAGCAGAGCGGCTTCATTCACCACATTGGCCAGATCCGCCCCAACCATGCCTGGGGTTCGTCCGGCCAATGTCCCCAGATCAACGTCACTAGCGGCCTTAATTTTCTTGGCGTGGACTAGAAGGATCTCCTCCCGCCCCTTAAGATCTGGACGATCGACAATAATGTGACGATCAAACCGCCCTGGGCGAAGGAGCGCTGGATCCAGAATCTCAGGACGGTTCGTTGCAGCCATCATGACGACCCCTTTCTTGGGATCGAAGCCATCCATTTCGGCTAAAAGCTGATTGAGGGTCTGCTCCCTCTCATCGTGACCACCCATAACCCCCACCCCTCGCGCTTTGCCGAGGGCGTCTAACTCATCGACAAAGATAATGCAGGGCGCCCGCTGTTGAGCCTGCGCAAAGAGATCTCTGACGCGGGCGGCACCGACACCGACAAACATCTCGACGAAATCTGACCCGCTGATACTGAAAAAGGGGACCCCTGATTCTCCGGCGACCGCCTTGGCAAGCAGGGTCTTCCCGGTCCCAGGAAACCCAACGAGGAGAACACCCTTGGGGATTCTCCCGCCCAAAGTCTGAAATTTTTCGGGGACCTTTAGGAACTCAATGATCTCCTTGAGCTCCTCCTTCGCCTCGTCCACACCGGCCACATCTTCGAAGGTCACCCCCAATTTCTCCTCAGCATACAGCTTCGCCTTACTCTTTCCAAAAGTCATCACCCCGGTTCCTGGTCCCATCTTTTGGAAGATTATCCTCCATACGAAAAAGAGAATGATTAGCGGGAAGACCCACCCCAGCAGTCCCTTTAACCATGGGCTCTGGTACTGACCGGAAAACTGGACCCCATGGGCCTGAAGATCCCTGACCAAATCGGGGTCCTCCACCCGAACCGCTTTGAAGCGCTTCGACTTTCCCGGGGTTCCTTCCGCCCCTTTATACACCCCAACAATAATACCCTCTCCAATCATGACCTCTTTAACCCTCTCCTCCCGGACGAGTTCCTTGAAACGACTGTATGAGACCTTCTCCTCCCGGGGGGAGAGGAGGTACGTTTGGAGAAGAACGACGAGGAAAAAGGCTCCCACCACATACCAAATTGAAAAATGAGCTCTTCGGTGCATCGGATTCCTCCTTCCAGGAAGACCTTACGACGAGGGAGCTCCGGCTGCGCTAACAGTGGATTCTCTTTTTTCCTCGATGGCTTCTGTCTGAAACACGATTTTCTCGTTCTTCATTTCAGCCCTCACCCGGCTCCTATCTCGGACCGTTCCCTTCAGAATCTCTTTGGCAATTGGGTTTTCCAACTCTCTCTGAATTGCCCGCTTCAGCGGCCGTGCACCGTAGACCGGATCATATCCCACCCGGGCCAGATGTTTTCTTACTTCTTTGGAAATCTCAAGGGATAGGTGCCGATCCTCCAGACGTTTCCGAAGCCGGTCAACCTGTATGTCTACAATAGCCTCGAGATGCTCTTCGGTGAGGGTTCGAAATACGACGATATCATCCACCCGGTTGAGGAACTCGGGTCGAAAGTGGAGGCGAAGCGCGTCAAGGACCTTGCCTTTCATACTTTCGTAGGAACCCTTCTCCTCCTTATCCATATCCAGGATGAACTGGCTTCCAATGTTAGAGGTCATAATGATTATCGCGTTCTTAAAGTCTACGACCCGTCCATGGGAATCAGTCAAACGACCGTCATCCATGATCTGGAGGAGGACGTTGAAAACATCCTGGTGCGCTTTCTCGACCTCATCAAAGAGGATCACCGAATAGGGTTTTCGGCGGGCAGCCTCAGTGAGCTGTCCCCCCTCCTCATAGCCCACATAACCTGGAGGGGCGCCAATCAGCCTGGCGACGGTATGCTTCTCCATGTATTCGGACATATCGATTCGAATCATCGCCTGCTCATCGTCAAATAGGCATTCGGCAAGGGACCGAGCCAGCTCTGTCTTGCCCACCCCTGTCGGCCCGAGGAAAATGAAGCTTCCAATGGGACGATTGGGATCCTTGATCCCCGACCGAGCCCGAAGAATAGCGTCGGAGACGAGAATGACGGCCTCATTCTGGTCCACCAGTCGTTTGTGAATCTGTTCTTCGAGCTTTAGAAGCTTCTCCCGCTCCCCTTCCATGAGCTTGCTCACCGGAACGCCTGTCCATCGGCTCACAATATCGGCAATATCCTCTTCGTCTACCTCTTCCTTCAAGAGACTCTTGTGCCCTTTCTTGGCTTCCAGTTCACCCTCGTGTTCCCGGAGCTGCTGCTCGAGACCCACAAGTTTCCCATACTTCAGTTCGGCCGCCTGATTGAGATCGTAGGCCCTTTCAGCCTGGTCTATCTGAATCTTGACCTGTTCAATCTCCTTTTTCAAGGAACGGAGGTTCGCGATACCCTCCTTCTCGGTCGTCCATTGGGCTTTGAGGGAATCAGCTTGCTCATTCAGATTAGCCAAATCCTTTTCCAGCTTTTTCAGTCGCTCCTTGGATGGCGCATCTTTCTCCTTCTTTAAGGCTTCACGTTCGATTTCCAACTGCATGATTCTCCGCGTGATCTCATCGAGCTCGGAAGGCATGCTATCGATCTCAGTTCTAAGCCTCGCCGCGGCCTCGTCCATAAGATCGATCGCCTTATCCGGAAGAAATCTGTCAGAGATGTAACGATCACTCAGGACCGCGGCGGCAACCAGTGACGAGTCCTGGATGCGGACTCCATGGTGAACCTCATACCGTTCTTTCAACCCCCTGAGAATGGAGATGGTGTCCTCCACAGACGGTTGATCGACCATGACGGTCTGGAATCTTCGTTCAAGGGCCTTATCCTTTTCCACGTATTTACGATACTCATTCAGTGTTGTTGCCCCAATGCAGTGCAATTCCCCCCGTGCCAGCATGGGCTTCAGGATATTGCTCGCATCCATGGCCCCTTCGGCGGCTCCCGCACCGACCACCGTATGAAGTTCATCGATAAAGAGAATGACATGTCCCTCAGACTCTTGAATCTCTTTGAGAACCGCCTTGAGCCGTTCTTCGAATTCCCCCCGATACTTGGCCCCGGCAATCAAAGCCCCCATGTCGAGTCCAACGAGCCGGCGATTCTTCAATCCCTCCGGCACGTCTCCTCGGACCATTCTGAGGGCCAGTCCTTCGACGATGGCCGTTTTCCCAACCCCTGGATCTCCGATGAGGACCGGATTGTTCTTCGTTCGCCGGGACAGTATTTGAATGATCCTTCGGATCTCTTCGTCCCGACCGATAACAGGATCGAGCCTTCCCTTCGACGCCATGTCAGTCAGATCCCGGCCGTAGCGCTCCAATGGTTGATAGGTGTCCTCGGGGGTCTGACTGGTAACCCGTTGATGACCCCGGACCGAAGCCAGGGCCTTCATGAGGGTGTCCCTCGAAAGGCCGGCCTTGGAGAGGATCTTGCCCCCTGGAGTCGAACTATCCTCATCGACCATGGCCAGTAGGAGATGCTCCACACTGACGTAATCATCCTTGAGTTTTCGCGCTTCTTTCTCCGCAGAATCGAGGATCTTGCCCAACCGCTGTCCCATATATATTTGGCCAGCTCCGGCCCCCGAGACTTGTGGACGTCCGGCAAGATGCTTCTCCACAGAAGCCTTGATCTCCTGAGGCGAGAGGCTCATGGCCGTCAGGAGTCTTGGCACCAGCCCGTCTCGCTGTTCCAACAAAGCCAGAAGCATGTGTTCAGGATCGATCTGTTGATGACCAAATCGAGCTCCAATCGTTTGGGCTGCCTGAAGGGCTTCTTGTGTCTTTTCAGTTAGTCGATTCATATCCATTGATGTCACTCCTCGGTCCACCCTGCCGTTGTGGAATTCTTACGCTGTCTCCTCGAATTCCGCATCAATCACATCCTCATCCATTCCAGGGGGTCGCTCGCTAGCGGCAGAGGTTGTATCCGTTGATCTCCGCCCCGTGGTCTGCTGATAGGCCGCTGCACTCATACCATGGGCAGCCTGTTGGAGGTCACTCATAAGAGACCGCAACCGGTCCACCGGCGCATCCTCCTTGATGGCCTGACGAATTTCACCGATGAGCTGTTCGCAACGCCCCTTTTCGTGAACCTGAACTTTATCACCTAGTTCCTGGAGTTGCCGTTCTACCTGATAGGCAAGGCTATCTGCCTGGTTTGCCGTGTCGACCTTGTCCCGCCGCTTTTTATCGTCAGCGCTGTGGAGCTCGGCCTCCTGTACCATTCGGTCGATTTCATCTTTAGCTAAACTGGTGGATTCTGAAATAGTAATCTTCTGCTCTTTGCCCGTAGCCGTGTCTTTGGCATTGACGTTTAGAATCCCGTTGGCGTCGATATCAAAGGAAACCTCTATTTGTGGCACGCCTCTCGGAGCCGGCGAGATCCCGTCGAGTTTGAAGGTTCCCAGGGTGCGGTTATCTCCGGCCATTTCTCGCTCACCTTGAAGGACATGGATATCGACCGCTGGCTGGTTGTCCTCAGCTGTTGTGAAAACCTGGCTTCGCCGGACAGGAATGGTCGTATTCCGATCGACTACCTTTGTCATCACCCCACCCAACGTCTCAACTCCCAACGAGAGAGGGGTCACATCGAGAAGCAACACATCCTGGACTTCTCCCTGTAGGACGCCTGCTTGAACGGCTGCCCCGACGGCAACGACCTCATCCGGATTCACTGATTGATTTGCCTCTTTCCCGCCCGAAAGGCGTTTGACGAGTTCCTGGACGGCAGGAATCCGGGTAGATCCGCCAACGAGGACGACTTCATCGATGTCGCTGGCTGTCATCTTTGCATCTTCGACAGCCTGCTCAAAGGGACCCTCCAATCGCTCGATCAGATCACGGGTCAGTTCCTCGAACTTTGCCCTTGTAATCTTCGTGTCGAGATGCTTTGGGCCAGAAGCGTCTGCCGTGATAAAGGGCAGGTTAATCGATGTCTCCACCGTGCTAGAGAGCTCACATTTGGCTTTCTCCGCGGCCTCATAGAGTCGTTGAAGGGCTTGTTTATCCTGCTTTAGGTCGATCCCAAAGCTGTTTTTGAATTCTGCGGCGAGCCAGTCCACAACTCGTTTGTCAAGGTCATCTCCCCCTAGATGAGTGTCACCGCTCGTGGATTTGACCTCCACAACGCCCTCTCCTACCTCCAGGATCGAGACGTCAAAGGTACCGCCGCCAAAATCGAAGACGAGGACCTTTTCGCTCTTCTTCTTATCGAGGCCATAAGCGAGGGACGCGGCGGTCGGCTCGTTAATGATTCTGAGGACATTGAGCCCTGCGATAGCCCCCGCATCCTTGGTTGCCTGCCTCTGAGCATCGTTGAAATAGGCCGGTACGGTGATGACCACGTCTTTCACCTTTTCACCCAAATATTTCGATGCGTCATCGGCAAGTTTTCTCAGAACCTGGGCCGAGATCTCCTCCGGCGCGCTGAGCTTTCCCATGATGTCGAACCGGACTGCACCGTCTCTGCCCGAGACCACCTTGTAGGAAACGTTTTCGATTTCTGAAGCGACCTCATCGAACTTTCTTCCAACAAAGCGTTTGGCTGAGTAGATCGTGTTTTCTGGATTCAAAACAGCCTGGCGCCTCGCAATCTGTCCAACAAGGCGTTGTCCGTCTTTTGTAAAAGCCACCACGGAGGGCGTGGTTCTTGAACCCTCAGCATTTGCAATGACGGTCGGTTTTCCTCCTTCCATAACCGCCACCACAGAATTGGTGGTTCCCAAGTCAATTCCTATTGCCTTTGCCATTTTTTTCGCCTCCCTTAAACAACACGCAAATGCCTGAAGATAAGAAAACAAACCCAACTGGGATTAGAATTGGGACATGAAAAAATCCGATCAATCGGGAAAGGGGAAGCCCTTTGGCTTATTCGACCTTGATCTTGATCTCTTTGGCTTCCTTGGATTTGGGTAGGGTGATCCTGAGAACGCCATTCTTATAGTTGGCCTTGATCTTGTTACCCTGAACTTCTCGGGGAAGCCGAATGGACCGTGAAAATGAGCCATAGCTTCGCTCTATCCTGTGATAGTTTTCTTCTTTTTCTTCTTTTTCTTGTTCCTTTTTCCCCCGAATCGTCAGGACATCATTGGAGAGGGAGATGTCGATGTCTTTCGGCTCTAATCCGGGCACCTCAGCCCTCACGACGACACTATCCTTCGTCTCAGACACATCGACCGACGGAGTCCACTCACCTCGGAATGTCTCGAGGCTTGGCCACTCCCCACCAAAGAACCGATTCCACATTTTGTCCATCTCTTCTCGAAGGGTCGTTAATTCACTGAAACCTTTCCATGGTTTTACCTCAAAAGCCATAACCAACACCTCCTTGCAGGAATCTCCTTTCCCGATCGCATTTTCATTTCCTGTTAATAAAATAACCATGGAAAGGAGGATTTCAAGGTCGGGGGAGGGGTCACGACTCAGAAAAGAAAGAATCGGGAATCCCAGAACCGAAACCTCGTGCTCTCCCGAGACGACCTCACGCACGTCCTGTCAGATAAAAGGGCATGCCATTGTCACCATTGACCGACCGTGTCAATCTGACCGCGTTAGCAGCCTCCGGCTTGCATGACCGAAGCAGCTTCATCTGTTTCCCTGTGCGTCTATTCTGCCTGCCGACTTCTGAATTCTGACGCCTCAGGATATGACTGCTGAAATCTCAAATCTGATTGAAAAACCCATAGACGCCGCCTATTCTCTCATGTATGATAGATAGTCATTCTATTCGCCTGACCGCAGGTCCCGGGCATAGTTGAGTTGACAAAACCGCATCTTCTCTCGCCAGGGTAAAAGACTCTGGCCGCACAGAATTGGAGACGGACGATGGACTGGAAGGTTTTTGGAACGACCTTTGGTATCCTCTTTTTAGCAGAGTTGGGAGACAAAACACAGCTTGCTGTCATCACGATGGCAGCCCAGACGGCAAAACCCGTCCTGGTATTTCTCGGAGCGATCACGGCCCTTTTTGTGCTCACCCTGCTGGGAGTGATTTTTGGACACCTGATTCATCAATGGGTTCCACCGAACATCCTCAAGAAAGGAGCTGCTACGGTCTTTATCGTTATTGGGGTGATCATGTTTTTTGGAAAGTTCTGATTCTGCTCCATCCTTTGAAATGAGTCGGAGTTGGCCGCAGGCAGAGACACGTTGATCGGGTTCTGACTCCTCAAGCTACCGCGGAAGTTCAGAGGATCGATTGGCCAGCCGAGCCAAAAACGGAGGAGGTTCCAATGGCTACGGAGTTGAGTATTATGGTTGCCGGTGCTGCCGGCCAAGGCATGCAGACGATCGGCTTTATTCTCGCCAAGATCCTGGTGAGAGGAGGTTTCGAGGTATTCGCCAATCAGGATAACGAATCTCGTATCAGAGGGGGACACAATTTCTTTCAGATTCGGGCCGGGAGTAGACCGGTCATGGCTCCTGCCCTGCCCTGTCACATACTTATCGCTCTGAATCAGGAAAGCATTGATCGACATCTAAAAGAACTCGCATTCTCTGGAGTCGTCATTTTCGATTCTGAAAAATGTACGATACCGGATAAAGATGGCAGATTCCTGGGCCTCCCCTTGGAGCGTCTGGCTTTCGAGAAAGGGGGCAATCGAATCTTTGAAAACTCCGTTGCTGTCGGGGCCACGATGGCGATACTGGGATGGAAGTTCCGGAGGCTTACCGATTTTCTTAAGGAGTATTTCGCAGCAAAAGCTGACATGGTTGAGGGAAACATGAAAGCCGCTCGTGCAGGATACGAAATCGCAGGAAGAAAGGCTGAGCGTTTCAAAAAACTGCGAATGAGCCCCAAGAGATCGAAACGTAGAATGCTCGTCAGCGGTCATGAGGCCGTGGCGATCGGAGCATTGGCTGCAGGTTGTCAGTTTGTCTCTGCGTATCCCATGAGCCCCTCCACCTCAATTATGATGTATCTAGCCGGAAAGGCCGATGAGTTTGCCATGGTTGTGGAACAGGCCGAAGACGAAATAGCTGCCATCAATCTCGCGATCGGCGCATCTTATGGAGGCCTGCGATCTCTGACAGCAACCTCCGGCGGTGGATTCAGCCTCATGGTTGAGGCCTTCGGCCTCGCCGGCGTGACTGAGACGCCTCTCGTACTCGTTGAGGCTCAACGGCCAGGACCAGCCACGGGGCTACCGACACGGACCGAGCAGGCTGATCTTCTGTTTGTTCTCAACGCCTCTCAAGGCGAATTTCCCAGAGTCATACTGGCTCCAGGAACGGCGCAGGAGGCTTTTTACGACACCATTAAGGCCTTCGATCTGGCAGAAAAGTACCAAGTCCCAGTGGTCATACTGACAGATCAATTCCTGGCTGACTCCTATTTCGCAGAACCGAGATTTGACATATCTAAAATCCGCATAGATCGACACCTATTGGGCAAAAAGGATGCAAAATCATTGAAAGGATACAAGCGTTACGAGATAACGAAATCCGGGGTCTCGCCTCGATCGCTTCCCTCTGCATACGGATTGGAGGTTGTAGCGGACAGCCACGAGCACGATGAATACGGCCATATCACCGAGGATCCCGAAATAAGGACGCAAATGGTCGATAAACGGGCTCGGAAGATGGACGGACTGGCCCGGGAGCTCGGCCCACCCAAACGGATAGGTAAGAAAGAGGCGAAATTTCTCCTCGTCGGATGGGGGTCGACCTATGGGCCCATGGCTGAAGCCATTGAAATCTTGAATCATCAGGGAATTTCGGCTGGGGGGATCCACCTCAATGAGCTCTGGCCATTCCCAACTCGGTCGATGTCACGGGTTCTTAAGGCCGGCCAAAAGTGGGGAGTCGTGGAGAATAACGCAACCGGCCAATTAGCGCGTCTGATCCAGATGGAGATACAGAAAAAGCCAGACGGATTGATCCTAAAATACGATGGCCGCCCATTCACGGCCAAGGAAATCGTGAATGGTTTTAAAAGAGAGGTGGTGGGAAAATGACGGTGACAATCAAAGAGTTTGAAAATGATTTCCCGATTGCCTGGTGTCCAGGCTGTGGCAACTTTCCAATACTCAACGCCGTGAAGAAGGCCCTGGCCGATTTGGAATTGCGACCCCATGAAGTCATTCTGGTCTCGGGGATTGGACAGGCAGCAAAACTGCCCCATTACCTGAGGTGCAATTTCTTCAATGGGCTGCACGGCCGGGCGCTGCCTGTTGCGACGGCAATCAGGATTGCAAATGTTGACCTTCCGGTTATCGTAATCGGCGGAGACGGGGACACCTATGGAGAGGGAGGGAACCACTTTCTTCACACTGTCCGAAGGAACATCAACCTGACCCTGATCACCCACAACAATCAGGTCTTCGGTTTGACCCGGGGGCAAGCCTCCCCCACAACGGAGAAAGGCTTTGTTACAAAAGTTCAAACTCATGGCGTCTTTCTGACCCCACTCAATCCCCTGACCGTAGCGCTCGCCCTTGAGGCTCCATTTGTCGCTCGTGGCTTTGCCGGTGATGAGAAGCATCTAGCAGGCCTAGTCAAAGACGCGATCACAGTCCAAGGGTTCTCCCTGGTGGATGTACTGCAGCCATGCGTGAGTTACGATCGCGTTCACACCTTCAAGTGGTACAAGGAACGCGTCTATAATCTGAACGAAGAGGGGCACGACTCTCTTGACCTGATGGCGGCCATCCATAAATCGAGGGAATGGGGAGAAAAGATCCCCATCGGGATTTTCTACCGAAATCCTGAAACAGTGAGCTACGAAAAACAGTCACCGGTCCTGAAAGATGGGCCCCTTGTCAAGAGGCGGCCCGATATGTCGAAGGTCGAAAAGTTGATCGATTCTTTTCTCTAGGAGATAAGATTCTATCTGGACCCCAAAGGCCTAGACCGATAAGACCGGCTGGCGAGGTCTACTTTCTCCCCCGCTGTTCGGTCCATTTCTTGCTGATGTTCTCGACGATCTTTTCTGCCGATCTTCCACCGAAGTAAAAGCCAATTACCGTAATAACAATCCACCAGAAGTTCTCGAGAATAGGCTGGATGACGCTGTCTCCGACTTTGACATTACTTCCAAAGGCCAGTAACCCGAAGAATACCGACATGACTGAAACCGCTATGGATCTTCTGGCTTCTGCACTCGATAGATCGCGTCTCTTTGAAAGGATATTCCCCGCGATCAGCATGGTGAGGAGAATCCAGATTCCCATCACGCCAATTCCAACAAGGGAGGGCCTGACTTAGATGATGCCAACGCCGACAAGAAATCCAACGAATAAGACGAGACTTCCCACCCACAATTTGCTTTTTTCTAACCATTGGCTGAACCTTTCTTGGCCTGGATTCACTGTCATTTCCGTTCACCTCCAGTTATTCGAGTTTCTACCGTCGAATGGATTCCAAACCGAGTCTCTTGTGATTTCACAAAAAGTAGGTAGGGAGCGTCGCTCTGTGCTAAATTGCTTCTATGGTTGAAGGCGGTTTCTTGGTGATGTTGTAGGTCACACTGACAACGCCGGGCACCTCGGTCGTCAGTCTTTCTGCGAGGGGATCCAATAGATCGTATGAAAGCCTCGTGGGAGATCCGATCTTCGCATCTGTGCTCTCCCAACACCTGACCTCAATCTGTAATCCATAATCCCGCTTTCCTTCCCTCACCCCGGTCACTCGATCCTCATGGAGAATCGCCAAATACTGAAATGCTCCGGTACTGGATAGTTGGTCCTCGACAATCTGAGTCGCCATTCTCACAATTTTGACTCGCTTGGGTGTCACCTCCCCGATGACCCGTGCAGCCAGAGCGGGTCCGGGAAACGGTGGACGGTTGCAAATCTCTTCGGGGAGACCAAGGGATATGGCGATTTTTCTGACGGCCGATTTCCGAAGTTGGATGAGCGGCTCTATGACCTTGTATCCATACGCTTTTTGTGGATCGATTCCGATTTGCTCCAGAATATTGTGCTGTCTCTTGATTCCCGCAACAGTCTCTTCCACGTCCGTGTAATTTGTGCCATGGAGGAGATGGGTCGCATCTGTCTCTCTCACCAACCGACCAAAGACGTCCCGATAGAACGCCTGCGTAATCGCCTCCCTCTTCTCTTCTGGGTCCGTTCGACCACTCAATGCCCCAAAAAAGGTATCTTCAGCATGGACCAGTTCAACGGTAACTCCAATATCGTTGAATAATGAGACGGTATGTTCGGGTTCTCCCTCTCTCATCAGGCCACTGTCAATGAAATAGGTTTTGAAACGATCACCCAGCGCTCTATGACCAAGGAGGGTTACTGCAGATGAGTCGACACCCCCGGACAGGGCATTGACCGCCAAGCCATCACCAACGATCGATCGAATCTCCGCAACCTTTTCTGTGATGAATTTCTCAGGATTCAGTTCCTCTAACCTGATTTCTTTGATTTTCATATTCAACACGGCCCCCCTTTCTTTCGAGTATTTGTTCAAACGTCGCTTCTCGGTAGGATCGCGGTGCCTGTCCATTAAAGACACTGGGGCTTTCACATGTGCTCTAACGGTACCGTGCCGTTCACACTTCCATGCTCTCGGACACTTAGGGTGGTTACAGAAGGCTGAGAGCCAAAACACCGGCCAGGGTGAAGAAAAGCAGAGCTGTTGCGAGCTTCACCGACGACACATGCCTCTGAAATAAGACCGTGAGCTTCTCCGAGCCGATGCCGAGGTAGACCAGATAGAAAACAACCAAAAGGGGAATAATGAACATCAGGTTGTAGGCTGCTAAATACCCGATAGCCGTTGCTCTGAATTCCTGGGCCTTCGACACGAAGAGAATTGTGGGAAGGTAAACCTGACCAGTGCAGGCGAGCTCCAGAATCGAGACGACGAATCCCGTGGCGATAGCAGCGAGAATGTAACGATTCACCCTCACCTCCTTCCGAATCACCCCGCGGACGCGACTCTTCAGGAAGGCAGGCATCTGAAGCACCATGGCCGTGAGTCTCCCCTTCCGGCAGACAACGTAGTCGTATAGGCTGAGAATTCCCAGAACAAAAGCAAGCCCGATCGCACCCAGGTATATGATCCTCGCCACAATGGGCACCACGGACAGTGACTGCACCACTTTTAGCAGTCCAAGGCCCACCACGAAATAGGTCACGAATATAGAAAGGGAGAAGGCAAACCCGACAACGAGTATCTCCCGTCGCGCCCGTCCGACGACCGTAAGATAGGACACGAAGAAAATCAGGGTGGCAAAGGCACATGGATTGACGCCATCGAGGAGTCCAGCCGCCAGGACCGTCGGAAGCCCGAGGGTCCGAAACCTCTCGACGATGCGGCCCTGGGCCAGATCCTTCTCCTTTTCAGCGATCTGCCAGGGCGGTTCCATCTCGGAAAGGGCCCCATACTTCTCGATTAAACCTTCCAGTGCGACCGTCCTGATTTCATCTCCAACCAGAGCGTCTTGCGCGAAAAAAACCGATGGGGTGGTCAGTCGTATGGCCTCAGGGACGCCGATCCGTTCACTCAGCGATTCGTTGGCTAGTTTCCCTTGGGTTGTGTCGATGTTTATCTCCTTCACCACGAGGTCAGGATACTTTGTCTTTAGGTGGGTGAGCATAGAGAAGACTCGATCGCACTCAGGACATCCCCGTTCATAGAAGTAGGCCAGGTACACGGGGTGTCTCAAGGTGCGAGTTCCGGCGGTCTCGATCTCGGGAAGGGCCGGAAATTCTGAGCCCCCAAGAACCTCATATCCTGCGATAATCGACTCCAGGTTCTCGACGATCTCCTCTTCCCCAGCGATAACATCCTCCCCCACAAAGATCACAGGAAGAGCACCCCGCTCTGTGCCGAACCTCTTTTCGAGTGCCATAAGAAGAGAGTAGTTTTTGGGGATATCGACGTCAAAGGAACGAACCTCTATCGGATAAACCTCCCTGAGGGCAGGCAGAAGACCCTCGGTTACTCCTCGCGAACTTTCAGATTCTCCTGAGTAGAAGAGGAGTATTCGAACCGTCCCATCAGGAGAATCAGTCTTCTCCAGGGGGGTTGACCCCAGGCTCAAAAAGGAGAGTGCCGTCACGAGGAAGAATAATCCTAACCTTCTCATACCCCTGACCTTCATGGAGATGTCTGTTTCCGTGTTTCTCCACCAATGGGCTGAATGGAATGGCTCGGTCGAGTCACACTCGGCAAAAGGGCGATAAGCAACCTAGATAGTTTACCATAGAAACGGTTTGCATTTATCCGATTCTTCAAGAATTCCCATGAGCAGCCGTGGCAATACTGTTTAGCCCAGATCCTGTAAGAGCCCGGTCTTGGTATTGAACTCTTGGATTAGGTCGTCGATTTCGGCTTGTTGACCGCCTATTGCGACCCAATAATGGGGGTAATCGTTCCACTGAGCATCCAGGGCCGCAACATCCTTTCCTTGCTGCTCAACCCAGGTGAAGTATTTTAGGTTGTGAATTCGTTTGCGGTCATAGTGAGACAATTCCAGCATGGAGTCGACGGCGACACCCATGAGATAGCGGTGAAAATGTTGGACCGCGTCATCTCGAGTATATTCTCCAAATCTCTCACCCAGTTCTACGAGACGGCTGCCATAAAACTCCATGGAATCTGTGAATACCGTAAAGATCACGTCTCTGTCTGTAAGCTCGTAATACCGGGCAAATTTGATCGCGGCGATCAGATTGCTAACTCCTGACATGCCCAAAAGGGGGAGCATCTTTATCCCCTCATCCGACAGTCCAAGACTGGCCAAATATTCCTGGCCACAGGGTTCGTTGAAGAGACGAATGAGGTTTACGCAGGAAGCATCATCGACGGCGATGACCATATCGGTATTTCTTACGTTGTGGATCCAGGGCACATGTTTGTCACCGATCCCCTCAATCCGATGTGCGCCATACCCATTCATTAACAGTGTGGGACATTGTAAGGCCTCTGCCACAGCGATTCTACTGCGGGGATACTTCTCTTTCAGATAGTCTCCGCATGCGAGTGTTCCCGCAGAGCCGCTTGCGATAACGATTCCGGCAAAGCGATCGAGAGCTGAAAGCTTCTCTTTCAAGACTTCTTCGATCGCCTGCCCAGTTACCGTATAATGCCAGAGGTAATTGCCAAATTCCTCGAACTGGTTAAAAATCACAACATCTTTTCGTGTGGTGCGAAGTTCCCGGCACTTGTCGTAGATCTCCTTGACGTTCGATTCAGATCCAGGCGTAGCGATCACCTCCCCCGCGACTTTGCTTAGCCAATCAAAACGCTCTCGACTCATTTCCTCAGGCAAGATAGCGGTCGATTCACATCCAAGCAGGGCCGAGGTATACGCGCCTCCGCGGCAAAAATTGCCTGTAGATGGCCAGACCGCTCGTTGATTTGCCGGATCGAAGTTCCCAGTCACCAGCTGGGGGACCAGGCATCCAAAAGTCGCCCCTACTTTGTGCGAGCCGGTTGGATACCATTTCCCCACAAGCCCATAAATTCGCGATTTCACCCCTGTCAGCAAGGATGGAATTTCTATGTAATTCACTTTTCCATAAAGACCACCATCAACGGTGGGTTCATTCTTCCAGCTTATGCGAAACAGATTCAACGGGTCGATTTCCCAAAGCCCTATTTTCTTTAACCGGTTTTGTACCTTCTCACTTATGGTTTCAGGATGCTTCTGTTCCTCAAAAGTCGGAATGAGAATGTTTTTCTCCCGGGCCCGAGTGATTGTTTTCTCTAGTTGTTCCTGTCTCACGTCCAGATCAATCATCCCGCACGCTTCCTTTCCGTCACTCCCTGTCACCGCAGCCAACCGACGGCCTCCGAATTTCCCTGGACCTTGCGGGACCAGTTATCAATTCCGAAACCTCACCACCGGTCTTGGAGTTTCGGTTCTTCAAATCATTCCAGAGCGCTCGCGCACAGCCAGTCGAAAAAAACCTAGCTGGTCGTCTATTTTCCCTGACTGAACTAGCTAAGACGTGAACTCCCAGCCAATTAAAGCAAATTTCGTGAGGATGTCAAGGTGAATCCACCCTGTGAATTTTTGTTGATTTTCCGACGCGAGTTGCTAGAATAGGGGGCACTTCGAAATCACGAACCCCTCGCCGACAGCATTCCTCTGGATTCAAGGGCGGGATTCCCGATGTCAAAGCTTAGAGAACGTCGTACGAAAGACAGCCCAGCTGCCGAGGGCAGCTCAAACCGACGATTCCATTATGGGTGGATCGTCATTGCGATGGGTCTATTGACAACCATCGGTGCTCACGGTCTCGGACGATTCGCCTATTCGATGATAAACCCCAGCATGATCGACGGGCTCGGCCTGAGCTACACGCAGGTGGGGAACTTGGCTGCGGGCAACTTCATCGGCTACCTGGTTCTTGCCACAATTGGCGGTTTCTTAGCGGCTCGCTTTGGGCCAAGGATTGTCATCAGCCTGTCTCTGGCTGGAATGGGCATTACCATGATACTGACGGGGTTGGCCAGGACTTACGAATTCGCACTCGCCATGCGCACCCTTACGGGTCTCGGAAATGGCGGGGCTTTCGTCCCTGCAATGGCCCTTGGGTCGATCTGGTTCTCAGCAAAAAAAAGGGGACTCGCCACGGGAATCGTGACGGCCGGGATTGGCATCGGATTCGCTCTTTCCGGGTTGATCGTCCCCCCCATTCTCTCGGCCTATGGCGCGGCAGGCTGGCGGTCCTGTTGGTATTATCTCGGAGTGATTGTAATCATTCTGGCTGGCGTCACCTATGGTTTTATCAGAAATAGACCTGACGAACTTGGGTTGAGACAAATCGGTGCGGGGGACATTGAGGCTGAAGGAGAAAAACAAAAGGCCAAGGGATTCGAATGGAGCAAGGTCTACAGGATCGCATCGGTGTGGCACCTGGGGATCGTCTACTTCTTGTTTGGATTCTCTTACATTATCTACATTAACTTCTTTGCCACCTACCTGGTCAAAGAGATCGGCTGGACAAGTGGCGAGGCGGGCCGGCTTTTCACCTTTCTCGGGATTCTCAGCATCTTTTGCGGCCTCATTTGGGGAGGGATTTCAGATATTATTGGGAGAAAAGGAGGAGCCGCCCTTGCCTATATAGCGCTTGCGATTGCTTATGGAATCTTCGCAGTCTTCCCTTCGTCGACCGCTTTCTATGTCTCCGCCGTCTTCTTCGGCCTAACGGCATGGGCTATCCCAACCATCATGGCCGCTGCTGCGGGAGATTACGTCGGGCCCAGACTGGCCCCGGCGGGCCTCGGTCTTATAACCCTGTTTTTTGGAATCGGCCAGGCCATAGGGCCGTCCATTGGAGGATTCCTGGCCGACCAGAGGGGGTCTTTCGCCCTCTCCTTTCTTCTGGCCATGGCCGTTTCATTACTCGGCACAGCAGGGGCATTGACGTTAAGGAGACCAAAGAACTAACCCCCACCTCACACTATCACTCAAGGGTTGACAGGGTGTCGTCCAAACCTCTTTCCTATAAATTAGGGACGGCAATGCGAAGACATTTCCCCAGAAAGGGGCAAAGAAAGCTCTCAACCAAAAGTCGTTGTTCATGGTCCGTTGTCCGTGGTTTGTGGCAAAAACTAGGAGATATATGGATCCACGGGATTCAAGTAGCGGGCTCAGGGCATTTCACCTTCAATCGAATCATTATTGATAATTACAACTGACCACTGACAACCGACAACTTACAGCAACAGTAAAAGCTTTTGAGCCGCAACTTTGACCTTTCCAGAATTTCTCACAGAGCACACGGAGCCTCAGAGAGAACTTCCTCTGGATTGGTGAGAGGCCAATCCAGAGGAAATCACCTGGCCTAATTTTTCCTCTCAAAAAATTAGGCCAAAAGCCTGGTCCATCAGTTTTCTCACTCTGCGGACTCTGAGAGCTCGAGCTCTCCCCCGCAGATTCCTGTGGGGGAGAGGGGGCAAGAGAAACTGGTGCTTTTATGGAAGTCCGCTTTCATCGGATAGAAGCCGAGAAAACAAATCTGGACAGCAGTCCGTTAGGATTCAGGGTGGACGTGTTCAATGTTACTCCCGACGGCTTTTATTTCATGGTGACGGGGCTCTTCAAACCAGAGCCGGTCAGTGCGACAACGACTGTTTCCCCAGATGAGATGTGCCGCCTGATACTAGGCAGCACGGCCACGGCTGCTGCCGAGGTTGGTTCCACGTATAAACCCACGGATGCCAGTTTTTTCTGTGCCTGGACTATGTCGTCCTCCGTCGCAACAGGGGTAAGACCCCGGCTTTCGCGCAGCGCTTGCAACAGGGCTCGGCCTCGAACGGGCTTTACAATGGCTACCCCTTCGGCTATGGTCGGCCGGGGGGGCACACCCTCAACGTCCTCCTTCCCGCCACACATCGCTTCGGCGATAGGAGCGCAGCGCTCCGCCTGGGCAGCCACGAGCCTCGGTAAACGCTCGATGAGTCCCGATGCTGCCAATGTTTGAAAGCCTCGCCACGCACCGAGTAGAAGCGTGCCTTGCCCCACGGGGCTAATGAACCAGTCAGGTGCACGGCCTCCCAGTTGTTCCCAAACTTCCCATGCGATGGTGGTCATGCCGATAAGTGTCAGAGGGTGCCAGACGTGGCTCGCATAGACCACGCCTTCTGTGGTTGCCTCCTCGGCGGCACGAGTGGCCTCGATTCGAGGACCCGAAACCGACACGAGTTCGGCCCCGTAGACTGCGATCTGCGCCTTTTTGGCAGGACTTGCATGTTCAGGCACATAGATCCGCGCCTGGACGCCAGCTCGGGCAGCGTAGGCCGCAAGAGACGCGCCCGCATTTCCCGATGAATCCTCAACAACCTTGTCCACCTTTCGAGAAACCATATCATTCACGACCAGAGCAGTCCCACGGTCCTTGAACGCACCGGTCGGGTTGAGGTATTCAAGTTTCCAGTAAACACTCAGTCCCTCCCAGATGCCAGAGATTAGGGGCGTAAATCCCTCACCGAGTGTAACGGGGCCAGTTGCGGGAAGGGGGGGGAGCATGGCCCGATATCGCCAGAGGCCGGGCTCTCGAGGGTCCACCGCATCCGGGGCAAAAGGCGCGAGGCCGATCATCTCCCGCGGGGCGCCGCAGGGGCATTCCCACCGGTCAGTTGGCCACGGCTCAACGGATTCGCAACGATGACAGATCAGTCTCATAGGAGCTTGTCTGATTTCTCCATCTTATATTGCCACATGGAACCCCCTTTTGCTACAGAGAATTCACGCCCCCTCTACCAGGTTGACAGGGCTCCGGTAATATTTCCCTTGACTTCCCTGATGGATTTGATTTAACTGGCTTGGCGACTCATATAAAGAAGTGTTCACGCCCGTTCGGTTGGGAAGAAGGAGGTCTAGATCTCTTTCTTCCAATCACAGGGACGCTGTTCAGACTAAACGGAGGAGACTATGAGTAGCTTCAAGGATCGGATTGTCCGCGCCGCCAAGCTCGACGTTACTCTCTATGAGGAGGTTGAAGCGGACAAAGTAGCCATGGGACAGGCCATGGGGGTGGTAATTCTCTCGTCCGTAGCGGCAGGAATCGGCACGTTGACAAGTGGAGGCTTTGGCGGGATTCTCATGGGAACACTATTTGCCCTTGGTGGGTGGTATCTCTGGGCCTACCTCACCTACTTCATCGGTACGAAACTCCTCCCCGAGCCGCAGACCAAGGCAGATCCGGGTGAACTCCTGCGAACCATTGGCTTTTCGAGTTCCCCCGGCCTTATTCGCGTGCTAGGTATTATCCCAGGGATCGGACCGTTGGTCTATCTAGTTGCCGGGATTTGGATGCTCATAGCCATGGTGATAGCGGTCAGGCAAGCGCTCGACTATAAGAGCACCTTTCGTGCCGTGGGTGTGTGCCTGATCGGTTGGATAATCCAGACCGTGATTATTTTCCTACTAGTCTCGATTTTCGGCGGGCCGAAAAGCATTTGATTCCTGGCAACTGGGAAGCTCTGCCGACTGAATGGAAGGGGACAGGCTGACCGTATCGTTTGTAATTGGGAAAAACCGACCCGTCTAACCCTCTTTATGCCTCATCAGGACGAATTTTCTCCTGCCACCAACATCGATCGACTCAAGCCGAAGCATCGATTGCTTCTTTTTAAGGTGCTCGTACTTTAGAGCGTGGTCAATGGCGATCCCGCTCTGCTCGGCAATGGCCTCCACAAACTCAATCTCATCGTCGGTAAATTCTCGACTCAGATCGGTGTAGAGCCGGAGAACGCCAATTAAACTGTTCCGTACAGAAATTGGGAAAGTGCAAATTGAAACAATCCCTTCCTTTCTACAGGCTTCAGGGTACTGAATGCGCTTATCAGCGGCAACGTCAGACTTGACGTAATGATCACCACCAAACAAGGTGTCCTGTATGACTCCATTTGCCGCAATCGGCCCCTTCTTTAGAAACTCGTCGCTTAACCCACACGTGGAAACGACCCTGAGGGTGTTTTTCTTTTCGTCGAGAAGCATCAGGGAACTACCCTTGACATTCAATGCCTTTTTCACAGTCCGGGTTATCGTATCGAGAACTTGGTTTAGCTCGAAAGGCGAATTGATGGCCCTAACCACTTCCCGAAAGGCGCTGAAAAAAGGGTCCATTCTGTCCCTCCTGGATTTGTAATAATTCTAGACCGCCTTGCGGTGAAATGTCAAATATAGGATCGAAACCCGCCCGGTGGGACGTCTCTCTCTCCCATCGCGGCATCGACAGGGACCGGGGATCGTAAGGTCAGGGACGATTCAGGATCCGGTCATTCCGACGTAAATCAGACTCTCCCCCAGTGGAGGAGACGCCTCCTCGACGCTGATTTCTTCTGCTCGATCAAAAAGGGTGCTCAGTTTCTCCAGGTACGCATTGTCCCTCTGGGCCGACCAGGTCGCAAAAACACCGTCCGATGTGAGCACGCTCTTGATTCTTCGAAGTGTCTTGCTGCTGTAAAGCCTCTTATTCTTCTCCAAAGCGAGCCAGTTCGGACCGTTGTCCACGTCGATGAGCACCGCATCGAATTGTTCTGACACCTGGTAGAGAAAGTCGAAGAGATCGCATTGAATTACAACCGTCCGTGGGTCTTTCAGGGCGTCACCATTTAATTGAGCCAGGTGGCTCCGGTTCCAATCGACGACTGCCTTTTCAATCTCAATCACCACAGTGCGAGAAACCTGAGGCCAGGAGAGAACCTCTTGAAGGGTGAATCCCATCCCGAGTCCTCCGATGAGGATCTGATATCCTCCGACCTTGGGTGGAAGGCGCTCAAGAACAGTCCTGGCAAGAATTCTTTCAGAATAATCATTATAGGAGGCCATCAGAAAAATACCGTTATAGATAATCTCATAGACTGCCCCGCCCTGTCTTTGAAGCTGGATTTCGCCTCGTTCTGTTTGGCGTCGGTCAACTATTTCACGCATGGTTCAGCCTCTTCCGAGGATCCCCCTTACCCTTACTCCCTTCCATCTGACGTCAAGAAAGGTCGGCCGATCGAATCGATGATTCGGCCGTTTGCAATTCAGTGGCAAAGGCAACCGACTCTCACCCACAAAAAAGCCCGGCGCAACCGGGCTCGTCAGAGTCACATTTGTCCCATCAATGCCGCTTGAAGATGCAAGAGGCATAACTCATGTCTTCATCATGGCAAAAGAAGCAATTCTGATACTCCCATCCGTTACGGTTTTTTTCGTTTAGAAAGTTGGTGAAATCCACATCGAAGGCGGATGGCTTAGCCTTGAACGTCTCATAGAGATACTTTTCCATGTGATGCACCTCCTTCTATTCCGATTTTCGGACCCTACTCTTAGTATCAATATAAACCCCTGAGACGGAGATTTTCAATTCTCTCGCCGAGAGCTAGCCACGGAGGTGCGCATTCGAGCTCCTCGCAGATTCCTTTTTGGCGACAGTATTTGTCAAAAAAGGCGAATCGTCACCGCCGGTTCAACGGCAAGTAAACTGGGCAGCCCTTATCCGCCTCTCAAGAATTGTCACTCGTCCGTGGTGGCCGTGACTCAATGAAGTCGGGAAGCTCGTCAGTTGAGCTGGATCGGTGGTCAACGCGACAGGTTTACATCTGCGATTCTTCAGCAGATGAGTTCTATATGCTTGTCAGGAAAGGAGAGACTGGCACTGCCGGAGGAAGAAACCTTGATTTCAAACCGCTGTCCGCAGGCGCACAGGCTGAAAAACTCCTCGCAGTAGTTTGCCATGTCTTTGATCCTGGCAAGACTTGCGATCTGCCTCCGACAGTTGGGACATATGATGTGTCCCATCTGTATGATCATTTTGTCGTCTTCAATTTCTGTTGAGCCTTCGACCAGAAATTGGAGCTGATCCAGGGCGATCCTGTCCAGATTTTTGATCTCCCTGATTGACACCCCAAGTTCGAAACCCTTTTCCCGAGAATGATTCACATAGATGACCTCTCCCGTGAAGTTGACCAGACTGTTCCTAATGGCGACCTCGATATGGAGCACTTCTTTGGGATTGACGGGAAAGCTGGTTTCCAATCTCATTCCCCCAATTGAGAGGTTCGTGGATCTTGAGGGTTTTTCGTCCCATGCCCGCCCCTTATCGTCATACCGAGTGTAAATTGCGGGGTAAATCATCTTCAATCGGGCGGCACTTCGTCTTTCAGGAATTCTGGCTTCGACGTTCATTGCCTTACCCTCCCTAAACACAATTCAATTTCCAGGGGTCGCTGGACTCCGAAGATGGTCTAGTTTAGCAAGGTAGGAGTTATTGTCAAGAAAAAAAAACGTTCTTTTTCTTGTATTTACAATAAGTCACACGAATTAACATCGAGGATTTTAAACCCAAGGGGTTCTGTTTGAAAATGACGGGTGGCCTATTACATAATCCAATGCTTTCATTTAAAATCAATAGGAGGTCTCTATTGCAGCTTTAACCGCGGCGAGTGACACAAGGGATCGTCTTGAGGCGTCTGGTGCACATCTTGCATTTCGGGAAAGGCGAAGATTCTTCAAGGTAATGAATAATGTTTAAAGAAAGTCACCTCAGATCAGCTCTGAAGGCTATCTCCTGGCGGTTTTGGGCCACTACCACCACCATGGCACTGGTGTATGTATTCACAGGAACCCTGAAAATCGCCCTAGCAATCGGTGGTCTTGAGGTCGTTCTCAAGATGCTCATCTATTTTCTCCATGAACGGACCTGGGACAGTATCAGATTCGGCAAAAAGGAAGTCGCCCCCTTTATCTTATGGTTCACTGGGCTTCCAGATTCAGGGAAAACGACTCTGGCAGACGCGGTTGGCAAGAGGTTGTCCAAGGGTGGTTTCAAGGTGGAGCGACTGGACGGCGATAAAGTCAGAAATCTGTTTCCTAAAACTGGATTCTCAAAGGAAGAGAGAAACACTCACATCCAGCGGGTAGGTTTGTTGGCAAGCATTCTCGAAAAAAACGGGATCATCGTCGTCGCATCCTTCATATCTCCCTATCAAGGGTCACGGGATTTTGTCAGGGGGCTCTGCAAGAATTTCGTCGAGGTCTTTATGGCAACTCCGCTCGAGGTATGTGAGAGGCGGGATAGCAAAGGCCTTTACAAAAAGGCGAGGAAGGGGGAGATTAGGTGTTTCACAGGGGTAGATGATCCGTACGAGGTACCGACGAAACCGGAACTGAGGATCGATGCATCCGAGAAGCCTGTTGAAAGATCAGTCGATGAGATCATGGCATACCTCCAGAGAAGATATCTAAAATGAAGTTGGTCGTACGAAAAACGGGTTGGGTCTGGACCGATTCAAACTGGATGGTGGCTAGGACGGATTTAGAGCAGCGGAGTAAACAAGGAAGACTCTATTTCCCCCTGGAAATTCTGTTTTCTCGTGATTTAATAAATCGGCAGGGGCAACTCCAGGACTTTTGAAAGCCCCCTCAACTCGTCCCCTGCTTGTTCCATTGCAATCGAAACCACCGCATCGATGCGGAGAATCTCTTCCCCTCCGGGCAGATTATCAATTGCCCCGCCCTCGCTCAAGGGTTTGCTTGCGTTAGGATACCGCCTCAAATACGATTGTATGTCATTTCGGTTTTTCCGGACATAACTCGTATTGTACTTGTTTTTGTACTTCCAAATCTCTTCCACATTTTGATAATGAATCAGAACGTTGAGTATTGAGGTTGCTATTTGAACTCTGTTTTCGGCTTCCTCGCTTTTCAAATAAGAATTAACCTCAGACCTCGTGTCTCGCAATATCTCCATATACTCATCGTATGAAATGTCTTGTTTATATCGAGAATGGAGCTCCTGGAGGGCTCTAACAACCTCTTTGGCGAGCGGCATGCTGGCCGCACTTTCAGCCTGCTCATCCCGAGAGTTCAATATCTCTTCGTCGATTCTCACGCTTGTTGTCTCCAATCCACTTTCTTCATGTTTTAAGGCACTTATTAGAAAAATGAACCCAAATACCACTAGAACCAGGATACCTGCGAGTATGGCGATCTCTCGTTTATTGGTCCGGGACGGAGTCTTGTGGTATTCATCATAATCCTGTCTTATTTTGCCTATCGACGCTCTCGAGCCAAGCTTTTCCAATTCGTCTCTTATTTTTTTTGCCTCTTCGGTTTGAAACTCAGCAGGTAATACGGCGGGAATATCCTTTAATAATTCGTTTCTTATGTCGATGTAGGTGATCTCCAGGACGCTATCCAGGTATTTGGCGATTCCATGCTTCGCGTCTTCACTTTCAATCTTATTTATGTAAATGGCGAACTTAGCGGCCGCCCTTTCTTTTCGAACGATTCGCTGACTCTCAGTTTGAGCTGGTTCATCGGGCTTCACACGAACATTTCCCCCGATCAGCTCCAGCTTTTTTGCGATTGAATCGGCCTTCTGTTTGGCCAGATTCTTCTTTATGACGACAGGCGATTTGGTTAGGAGTTTGTCGACCTGCGGCCCCGCGATCTTGAACAACTTTGTTACGTTCTGTCTGAATTTTTCCTTTGTCTCTGGGAGATCGTCAATCAGGCCAAGAAAGACTAACCTATATGTTTCTCCTGCCATGACCGCCTCAGCTCTCGGTTCTTTTCTTTCACGAATGTCACTCATCGACCGATCTAACCTTCAGATAAGATGACCAGGAATACTTTCCCATTCTTTTTCTATATCGGCAAAGGTAATCTAAAACTGAAATCCATTCTGTAGGCCTAATCGCCCCCAGAACACCCTTTTTGGGCTACCATAACCTGGTCCGAGGCTCTTCCAGAGGGTTCCCCTGAATACCTGGAAGAAACCTCCCCCACTCAAGGATTCTCCTAGAGTTGTTTCGTCCGGCCTCGTATGGATTCATGGGACAACGTCGGGCATGAGAAGAAAACAACGATGAGTCGATCTGATCGGGGAGGAGGATCATGGGTATGGGAAATATGGGAAGATGTCAGTCGTTTGTTCCAGAAGGACTATTCCACCTTGATCTAAGATTCAGTTTCTTTTTCCGTCTTTAATCGATCTAAGTGCTTGTTTTCCCGCTAGAAAACTCCGGTTATGAGCCGATTTACAACAGGAACCGTATTGGAGAGGGTAACAGCCAAGGACGCGAGCAGGTAGAATCCTATGAGCCACTCTGTCCAGACGATCCATTTGTAGTCAATCCGTGCAATTTGTCAGGAAATGGTCGTATCTCTTTAACCAATCTTCAAAAGCACGACTGAGCTGAATCGGAAAGCATTGAGAAATCTGGGAACCGGGTGACTCTTCACGCTCTCACTGCTCTTTGCGGTCAGGTACTGTTCAGGGAAATCAAAGAGCCTCTGTTTGAACACAAACTCTTTTTTGGTTTCTGGATGAGGTAGCCTCCTCAGGTCGCCCCTAATCGTGTAGATTGCAGTGACAAACAGATGAAAAAGGATGCACCAGACGACGATTCGGTAGATTCGCGTCCCGTATCCGCAGGTGACACCCCAGACTATCCAGGGGAACTGCTTTGGGAACCACTGCCAAAAGAACTTTTCATCCCTCTGTTCGCTCAATTCCGCAGTCTTCATATGATAGCAGGCTTCATTGGCATCGCTGAGCTGATTCTGATTACGAAATTTCGTCTCAAGGTCCCGCAATGCCTGAGAAGAGGATTCCAGTGTCTCACCGGCCTCACTCTCCGGTTTTGCTCTCGCTCTTTTTTCATCAAAACTCCTTATTCTGGCATCCAGATTGTTGATCCAAACCTTTGATCCGGGGAGCTGTCTCAATCTCATGACCAGCTTGTCAAAGTTGACGTAGGATAGGGCCAACGCCCTCAAACCGTTGAAATCAGCTTCTGTGAAATTAGCATCTTCCTTGAAATTGAGGTTTTGAAAAGCCGTGTCGCCACGAAACTTGGCTCGAAAGAAATTGGCGTCATCTTCAAAGGTGATGTATTTGAAGAGCACGGCCAAGGGGGGATCAGTCACGCCGAATACCACATCAGAGAAATCAGCCTCATTTTCAAAAATGATGTCTTGAAAATGAGCCTCTGAAATCATGGATTTTCTGAAATCCATGCCGCCTTTTTTGATGATCGGGCTTCTCGCATTATGGAAGTTAACCCGTTTAATGATTGTGTTCCTGAAATTTGCATGTTCTGAGAATTTGGAAAACCTGAGATCCAGGACATCGTGGAATTCGGCATCCTTGAAGTTGGCAACCTGACGTTTTTCAAGCTTGTGCCATCCCTCCACCGCACACGGTAAGAGTCAGGGGAGTTCTGAATTAATTCCAAATGTTCGGGTTTTCTCTCAATGAAGGGTCTTTGATTGGAAGGACTTCGACAACTCTGACGCACGTCGTTCCATGAGTTGCAAGAAGTATAGTTTCAGGTACCGGCTGTCACGTGGAGAAATTTCCTCAAATCTTATTCCCGCTTCCATCGTCCTTTCTGTCAACTGTGAAACATAGACGACCTTCCCCCGGCAATTGATTACGTGCGGATGAACAGCGATAGAGACATCAAGCCCCTCACCCGCCATTAGACTGTATGGGATTTTGAGTTTCATTCCTCCAAGGCTAAGGTTAGAAGTCGAAGCGACCTTGGGTCTGGGGTACGTATCAGGACGGTAAAGGACTGGATTAGACACGTCGAATCGAGGGTGGTTTCTTCTATCCACAGCATCCCTCTGGCGCTGGCCAAGTTTAACCAATTAAAGCAAATATTCTGGGGAAGTCAAGGAAATTGTGTGGTTGCCTGTCCCTATGAATAGGAGAAATATACAGGGCGATCCAATCGGTAGAGCTCCTAGATCGTACACCTCGAAGCCAAAGGTTCCGAAAACGACGACATGCACCAGAAGTCGCGAATG
Organism: uncultured Thermodesulfobacteriota bacterium; assembly: GCA_964348095.1. GTDB lineage: Bacteria > Desulfobacterota > BSN033 > WVXP01 > WVXP01 > WVXP01. The sequence continues at coordinate 51,254 of CAYGBK010000007.1, forward strand.
AGTGCCCACCGTGGTGGACATTTAGTCCGTGTCGAAAAACGGATTACACATCGGGCACTTGGCTCCTATTGGGGCATCTTCTCTCAAATCAAGAACGACCTCCTCCCCTTATCCTCTTTACCCACGCTGGTCTTACACGTCTGTGAAATGGAGTCAAAGGGGTAACAATTTGCGACAACAAAGAGGTGTTATCGGTTGTCTCTGAATTGGAATTCGTGTTGTTTGACGCGGCTTTGCGCCAACTGCTTACCTTGGCACGATTCATGAGAAGAGAGCTATCATGCGCTTGAAAAAGATATCCTTTATTCTCATCGTCGTTCTCCTGCTTGAGGCTGCGGGCTGTGCAACCTACAAGCAAACAAAAATTGATGTCCGCCCAGTCGGCGAGTACTCGAGCGTGAGGACAGCTGAGGGCATATCTGTCGCCCTTGATCCCTATGATTCAGCAGAGGAAGCCAAACATGGATTTCAAAGAGACGTGACCCGGGAGGGGTTCGTTCCCGTCAACTTGATTGTCAGGAACGACACGGACGAAAACGTCCGCATTAATCGAGATAAAATCGAACTCATTGATGAAAATGGCGTCATCTATAGGCCCGTCAGTAGTAAAGCCATGTTTGAAAAATTCAAGATCGATGCATTTGGCCGTCTTGCAGCACTCAGTATTATTTCCATATGGGTTGGAGCTCTCTCTTACATCTCTGCCAAACGGGCAAATCGGAAGATGGAAGCTGACTGGCAGCGCAAGGAGATTCCAGACCACCTCATCATCCCCCCCAAAAGCAGAATTCATGGCTTTGTCTATTTCAGGCTTCCCGAGGGCGAAACGACGGTGAGTCAGCTTCGACTCGAGTCTGAAAGAATGAGTACAAGAAAAAAGGTTCAAATTGAAATCACTCCTTCTGATAGCCAGTCTCTAATCACCATTTCTCCAGTCCAAGAAGAAAACCCCGCCGAGAGATCCTTGACCGGGCCAAACGTCTGAATCGATCAGGCCTCCCATTCAAACCGCTTCTTGCCCCAGGCCCCAAATGACAAGGGCAAGACCCTGTAAAGACTTGACGTCATGACGCAAAAAAGCAAGGGCCGAGCGAAATCTCTTTCTCTTTAACCCTCATCCCCGGTTCTTGGATTCTCGTCTGTTTCTGCGCTTTCTGCTTGACACGACCGGTTCAGCGGCTATAATAGACATAATATTTGATTGTGTTTTCAATGCGTTATATGTCAACACGTAAGGATAATGGGGAAGGCTTTTCGCATGCAAGATGGACCTGTACAAGCGGACCTCAGAATTCCAGACAGAAGAAATCTGGATAGGTTGAAACTAAACTACCCGGCCACCTACACTCGGTATGACCAGTATGGAATCCCATGTGAGCAGAGAATTTCAAAATTAGTGAACTTGAGTCTGAGGGGGGTGATGCTCCAGAGCAGTGCTGCAGCAGACTTCGGAGAGATACTCGATATCACCCTGGCCCTTGGGAACAACCTGGTCACTTTCAAAGGAAAAGTGATCCATGTAACGCCTGCCAAAGACGACGGTTTTGATTTGGGCATCTCAATTGAAGACATTGAAGACCAGGAAAGGATCGTCCTGATTCGGTTTGTATCCTTCCTTCAGAGGCAGCTAGAGGCGTCAGAATAGCTCCTCCTCACGGTTCCAGACCGTCGAAGAACCCCCGACCCTTTTTTTCACATGAACAAGGTTGACCCAACGAGTCGGTTCCCTAGACCCGTGCCGATCGGCGTTTCAACGGGCCACCCGAGCATTACCGCCGGTACGATCGGATGCAGGGTGACGGATGATTACGGAAATGTTTACGCCTCGAGCAATAACCACGTCTACGCCGATGAGAATAGGGCCAGCGGAGGCGATCCTGTTCTCCAGCCGGGATCCTATGACGGGGGCGTTGACCCGGATGACGCGATCGGCACCCTCGCTGATTTTCAGCCGATTGACTTTGGCGGTTTCAACTTTATCGGTGCGGCAATTGCTCTGACTTCCACGGATCTCTTGGACAATGCCACCCCATCCGACGGGTACGAAACACCCAGATCAAGCCCTGTTTCGGCGCGAATCGGCCAGAGGGTCATGAAATACGGCCGAACCACGTCACTTACCAAAGGTAGAGTTTACGCAATCAATGCGAGCGTCCTGGTCAGTTACGAATCTGGTATTGCGCTCTTTGTTGGCCAAATCATCGGAACACCTGGCAATTTCAGCGCTCCTGGCGATTCAGGATCTCTCATCGTGATCGAGAAAGGAAGCGATCAACGGAGGCCCGTCGGCCTATTGTTCGCAGGGAGTCCAACGATCACCATTGCCAATCCGATCCAATTCGTAATGGACATGTTTGATGTGACCGTAGATGGTAATTAGTGCTGGTTATTGCCGTTGTCTAGATCGTCGAGTAAGCGAAAGAGGGAAAGAACGATAAGCGCTCTTTCCCTTTCTCTTTACTGGGGTGTATAATTCTTTGGGAATTAATAGGGTGGTCAATCAAAGAAGAAAAGCGGCTTATACGGCCTTTTCCAGAAAATTTCTGATGCTCGCCGCCATTGGCCTGATCCTCATTGGACTTGGCGGCGGCTCCCTGGCAAACATGACAGATAACGGCTACACAGAAGGAAACACCATGCCAGCCAAGACGATCAAACAGGTACTCAAAGAACACACCAAGGATTTGATGTCCCTTCCTGGCGTTGTCGGAACGGCCCAGGGTCTCTGCGACGACAAACCGTGCATAAAGATATTTGTCATCGAAAAGAAGCCTGAGTTGGATACGAGGATTCCTGAGAACCTCGAAGGATATCCGGTATCGATAGAGGAGACTGGCGAGATCCGGGCACGCCCAAAAGATCAGGATTGACGGAAATCAGGGAGACGACCAGTCCCAAATCCAAGTTCCCTCCATGGTCGGACCTCTCATCCCCAGCTAACCAGTGAAGCGTCGGTGTTCCTTGAGCATGCAGCGGTCCATGACAACCCTCAAGCCCGCCGCTTCGGCCTTTTGGGCAGCCTCTTCGTTGATGATACCCTCCTGCATCCAAACAGTCTTTGCATTTGTTTTGATGGCTTCTTCAACGACCGGTGGGACGTCCTCTGATTTCCTGAAGATGTCAACGACATCGATTTCTACATCTGACGGAATGTGGGACAGACTGGGATAGGCTTTTTCACCCAGAATTTCCTCCACTCCAGGCCGAACCGGAATGATCCTGTATCCTTTTGACTGGAGATAGGAGGCGACACGGAAACTCGGACGGTCCGCTTTCGGGGACAGTCCAACCACGGCGATAGTTTTCGCTCCTGTTACGATATCCTCGATCTCTTGGTCAGTCATAGATTCTCCTTTCCGATCTCACCCAGTCTATAACTAACCAATTGCAACTCAGGAAAGCAATATGGATCGAGTTCACTCAGATGCTCACACATCCCTCGCGGGGATCGACCCTTGGATCAGACTTCACCATAACTCACAAAGGGAGGGGACAAGTCTGGTTCTGACTCTTACCTTGTGACATCTCTGCCCAATCTCACCTCCCTCTTTGGCCGACCGGGAGGACCCTCTCTATTTTTCTCTCACGCTGCCTGATCCTCTCTTTCTGCCTCTCTTCCACGATGGCGATAGCCCAGTAGAGTAGGCTATCCCTCCAATTCCCTTTGATATTTCTGGTGCTTCTTTTCTTATCACCAGAAAGAATATAATTCATATTCCATTCTATTGTTTTGATTCGATAACATATAGAATAGATCATGAACGGGACAAGAAACCACAGGACGACCCCGGAGAAAAACACAGACAACAAAACGATACGGGCAATCCCACTAGGAAACACCTCCAAAATTTGACCTAAGTTTTCCATCGATTTCCTCCTTTCCATTCAATGATTGGATTGGCCTCAAAAAAAGGGTGCCCCCCCGACCGTCTGACCTAGTTAGATGTAGCTTCTCAGCTCAAACGCACGGGCAAGCTCGATATGGGCTGTGGCACGGTCAAGGAAACTCTGAGTTAGTGGAGGTTTGAACCGATCCAGGATCCAGTCACCAGCAATCGCGGAGGGTGTCTGGTCTAAAACTTACCTACCGCCAGGCTTTTTCCCTCTTCTTCTCGTTCTCAGCCGTCCCTGCTAGCTTCTTTGTTCTCCTGTCGTATAATTCAGCCCCACAATTCAGGCATTTCCATTGGGGGCTGTATTCGTCTTCCACCGGACCACCCAAAACGACTCTGTCCGATCGCAATTGTTGCAGGAGCTTTCTGGTAGTTACAGGGAATCCGTAGATTATACGAGCACAGCCATTGGAGCCGCACTCCGGACATGTTCTTGGCTTTGTCATGATTTGCTCAGACGGAGGGGTTATACCAAGAAGAGGCTCGGCTCTAGCATCCGCTGTCCCATAATGTGGAATAGGTAGTGCCTTAGATACAGTCTGTCATATTCTGAAAGTGCCTCAAATCTTATGCCAGCTTTCACATTGCCGCTGTCCGGTTCAAAGACATACATGACCTTTCCTTTGCATGCAATGATCAGCAAATCCGTGTGAATGGCAAGCTCAAGCTCCTCATGAGTGGTCAAACTGTAAACGCTCTCGATTTGGGTTCCACCCATACTGAGGTCAACAGTCAAGCCAAGCCGGGGTTTTCGCTCCACATTGGTGTGAAAAACGACGGGATGGGATGCTTTTATTCTCGGGTGTTTTCTTCTTTCCTCTGTCATGCCAGACTACCCTTCGATCAGATTCAAACCAATGGAAGCAATAAAGGTGCCGGAGTTGGTGAAATCAAGAATGATCCAGCTAACGATTTAATATCAATGGGTTGAGAGGTAGGATCAGCTGTAAGGTTGAACAGACTCCTGGGGTCGCTTTTCAACTTTGAAATCTACCTTACAAGAACGTATTTCCGCTCCATATTCCAGGACGGAAAATGCCCCCTGAACACCAAAAGTAAGTTGCCTAGGGAGGAGTGCGAAATTCGAGATTTTCAAAGGGATTCTCGATTGATCTTTCATACCCATAACATATTTGCCACCCACAAACGCTAGAAATCAAACTCTTATGGACATCTCAGAGCTTCGCAATTGATAGGTCCAAACCCGAAAGGGTCACCCCGAGCGCTGCGAGGAGAGGGGACAGGAGCGCCTCCGTGAAGGTTTCAAAACCATCCCCAAGGATACTGATCATATAGGAGATTCTTCTCAGAAACTTCTTTGAAACTATTGTTGACTTACAGGAAATTTCCTTTAGACTATTTCGCACTCGACGTGTCAAGGTGGAGGTGAATGGCAAAGAACCCGGAGGTGACGAGGCGGGCATTTATCAAGGCGGCCGCCGCGACCGGAGCGGCTGCTTACATAGGCGGATTCCTTCGTCCCAGAGAAGCATCCCTCCAGGGAGAAAAGTCTCAAGTCTTCGGTGTCTACGGATGCCCGATACATGACGGTGAGCTTCGTCATCAGGGTCTCGACATCCTTTTCAGCCTCCTTTCCGACAATGGATTGAAACTCTATTGCACCAATAGTGACCACCCGTGGGGAGGGCCCAATGGGTGCATTGAACACAATGATGTCGTGCTCATCAAGGTCAACTGCCAGTGGAAATGCCGAGGTACCACCAATACCGACGTGGTCCGAGGACTTATCTACCGAATTCTTCAACACCCTGAAGGCTTTGACGGTGAAATCGTCATCTTTGAAAACGGCCAAAGTCAGGGAAGTTTTGATGGCGATCCGGACGCATGGGGATCGTACTCATCTTGGCCTGAGATCGATCAAGGAGTCTGGATAAACGCCGAGGAGCAGAACATCTTAACCGTGGGTTACCTGGTCGACACGGTATTTAAAGACGACCCTGTCACTTCTTACCTCCTCGACGCTATCCGATCCACATTCATATCAGACGTCGACCACTCGACCGACGGGTATCGAGTGGTCTCAGATGTCTCCTACCCTTGTTTCACTTCAGCAGGAGGAACCCGGATCGAACTGCGCGAGGGGATTTGGAACGGCTCTAACCACGACAGCAACGTGAAGCTCATCAATGTTCCCGTATTGAAAACCCATGGAGGTACGGGCATCACAGGAGTGCTGAAACACACATACGGGATTCTCTCCATGGCTGATGGTTACTCGGGAATTCGTCATTACAGCCAATCGGGGAAGCAATGCGGGAAGATGTGGAGCCTTGTCCGGGCCCCTGATCTGAACATCTTGGACTGCATCTGGGTGAGCCACGAGAGCCTCTCCGGCTACCCTCCAGAGATGACCTATCGCAGAAATACTCTCCTTGCAGGAATCGACCCAGTGGCGCTCGACTACTACGGGAGTAAGCATGTTCTCTTGCCCCTGGGAGGCACAAGGGCCTACGAGCATGACCCCGATTCCTTTCCCGGTCTGATCAATCACCTGACTGGGGCACGTGACTTCATCAATGCCAACGGTGGTATTGGGGGCAAGCTTACCCGAATGGGTGACGAAAACATCGAGGTAGTATCGGCCTCGGCTGGTGGTTCATCTGAGGGCCTGAGTGGGGGAAGCGGGGGGTGCTTTGTCGCCACCTCAGCCCGTGGCTAAGAAGGGGATCGATCAGGTCTGATTTTGACTTTTGCCCCAGAAAAGAAAATAGTCTCTATACCCTACTTTCGCACTCGATTCGTGCCAACGATGCCCCCGTCATCTCAACTTCGTTCAGGAACCTCCTGGAGTTCGACTCCTCAAACAAAATCGAACCACGTCACCTACGGAGCATGATGATGGGACATCCTCTGCTTTACCGTCAATCCTAAGAGGACGCCAGTTGCAGTCACTGATGGTTGAAGGAATATGATTTAGCACTTTTTGAGATCGTGCATTTCTTCCCTCAAATTCCTGTGGGCTCACTCAGTTTCTCCATTCTAATTCCCCACAACCTTGTTTTTCCCCCCTCGCCTTTCGCTCAAATCGATGTTTGGAGACCACAGAAAGTGCGTTTCCTAAGACTCTGGCCCTCTAAACGGCAAAGTCATGATGATGGGCTGGTTGTCATAGAACTCTTTTTTCTTTGTTTGAAACTCGTTTTTCGACAGATTGGGAAACAATTCGGGATTCGTTTCGTAGAGACATTCCAAAAATCGAAATCGTTCCACCCGAGACCAGGAACATCGGCTCTCTTTCTTGTGCCAATGAAAAGTTTCAATGCCCGACAATTTAGAAAGTTCGTTATGGATGGCCAACTGGTTTCGGCATCTTTTGTCCATTTCGATGCCCGAGAATTCTCCAATCCCCTGATGATCACTTTGGTAAGTCATGTAACCGTGGTTTAGCCCATAGTTGTCTGGATCAACCCAAGAATCGTCGTGGAAAAGCATTAGCTTTGCAAATCGAAGAGATTCCTTGACTTCTAAGCCACGGTATCTCTTGACATACCCGATTGGGTCTCCCCTGTTAACCTCCTGACCTTCTTGAACAACAGCAGAACCCAGATGAGCGTAATATGAGAAGTACAATCTTCCCCTGCCTGGATGTGCCAGGGTGACCATCAGCCCACTCGCTTTACCCTTATGCACAACAGGCATTTCCTTGATCTGATGAACCTGTCCAGGCGCTGAGGCAACCATGATCTCTCCCATTGGAACCGTGTACCCGATCCCGGGTTTCCACTTTTTGGCAAGACTTGCCTTGAACCTGTATTCTGACTGGCTGGCATGGAATTTCTTGAGATTGGGATTACCGGCGTTGTAGAGCCTGTTTTTCATGAACCATCGATCAAACTTCTTGATGTCAAAATCTCCAGACCATTTATATTGTTTCCCTGGATTAGCAGCAGCCTCACATGTGGCGACCCCACCAATCCCCCCAATCATTAGCGCCAAACCGGCGGTGGCCTGCGCCGTGTGTTTGATAAAGCATCTGCGATTAAGAGACTTATCAAGGGAATTCATTTTGGATGCCCTCCTGGGCGATTCTTACAAGCCACTACTCAGCCCACCTCCCGATCGCTATGGCCTGCCCCTCTCTCGTATCGCCTATACATTCTCTGAGCCTTTTGGCGGTTCCAAGGGTTCTGCCTGAAAGGATCCCCAGTCATAATGCTTTCCAACCGGATCACTGATGCGATAGAAACCGGAGATTCCCGTCCTTTTCCGCAACCACCCTTGGATTAGACAACTGTTGCCACCACAGCCACCCCTAGCGACAAAAACCCTTCCCATGAAAATCACAGATTCGGGGATAACTAAGTCTCCCAGAATCGTCCGCTCTAGCTCCACCTTAGCCCGAACTTCTTGCTTCACCTGAAAGGTCGCTGCCTTGACCAGACCGGTCAATCCCTGGTACTTGGAGCTTTTCCAAGTCCCTAACCACATCCTGGCGATAGTCTCTGTCTCTGATCCAAGAGGTGGTCTTAAGCGCACACTAATGAGGGGGGTCCCACGGCCAGAGAATGGTTTGAATGTGTCGGTTCTCTCGCTGGAATGTGGAGGCAGGGATAGGAGGAGAAAAACCAGGAAAGGAAGTAGGATAAGCCTTCTGGCATTCATATTCTCGGCCCCAGACAGGCATTCCTTAATGACAGAAGCATATTCCCTTTTCATAAGGAGGGCAAGGGAATTGTGAGGACAAGAAGTTTACTTTTATCTTTCGTTCCAGTCTGTCGATACATATAGTGATGGATAGAGAAAAAAAAGCAAAAATCTATTTGGGGTTACCCTGGTTTAGTGGACAGGTTAGGGCTTTCGGTCCCGAGTGAGTTTTCATACCTTCTTTCGTAATTCAGGGGCGAGAGGGAGTCAACTCCTGAATGTCGACGAGAAGGGTCATACCAACCCTCCATGAACTCGAAGACTGCCATGCTGGCCTCTGCCTGGGTACGGAATCTGTGACGGTCAAGTAGTTCGCACTCAAGCGTAGCAAAGAAGCTTTCGCCCAGGGCGTTGTCATAGCAATGACCGGCCGAACCCATCGAGGGGCGCACATTGGCCTCCTGGCAGCGCCTCCCAATGACCCGGAACCGTTCCACTGAAGAGCTCCTCGTCCTCACTTATCACCGTTACGTGCCATTTCAAACGGTGAAGATACACCCCCACATAAACGGTCTTGCCTTGCTCTACGCTCCTCCTGTACTCTTCCATATGAGCCTCCTGACTTGAGGGATTTTGGTGCTGATTTGGTTTTACCCCTCTTGCCAGTGAGGCTCAACTCTGTATCATGGTTACTTGAATTCGTCAGAATCGAAGCGCTGGGACTCAAGATCTGAAATGAGTGTTTGAGCTTATTTGAGGGGCGACAGAGTCAACATCCTTAGCGGATATCACAACCTTTTTAGTAAGGCGAAAAGTACAGATAAGTTGGAGATATACCAACTTTTTCACTAAAGCAAAACAAGGGCTATTTGGGGAGACCTGCCGCTAAGAGTAAATCACGCAGGTGGGATATCTGTTCGGTATCTTGATAGATTTCCTTTTTGCAGAACTCTGAAGTTGTAAGTGTGGGATGAATCTGCAACGCCTTGGAGACGGCTTTACTGGCACCTTTTTGATCACCTATTGACATCTTGCATGCAGCCTCATAGCAGCGAGACCGGAAAGTTTGAAACGGCATTGCCCCCAAGGCCGATAGCGCTTCTTCAAAACGCCTTAGCGCGAACAGAGCTACGCCCTTCTCTTCGATGCACCAAACTGGCAGAAACGGGTCTTGGGCCACTGCTGCTTCGATCAGATCCAGTGCTTGGGTGGGCTCCCCTTTGTAAGTGTAAAAAGCAGCTGAACGGGCCTTGATGTATGCATCGCTGGGGTTTAGCTCCATTGCCCGGCGGTGATGATATTCGGCAGCTTCGAAGTCACGGTAAAGCATCTGCATGGATCCCATTATGCGTTGGGTTTCGGCTTCGTTTTCATCGAGTTCGATTGCCTTCTGAATGTATTTCATTTCCTCGTCGAGGTCAGGGTCGGGTAACCAGGAGGAGGCGCAAACACGCCAAGCATAAGCAAGGCCATAGTTGGGGTCTGCGGCAATGGCACGATCGAACCACTTGACGGCTTCTCGTTGGTTATCGATGGTCACGCCTCCCAGTCGATGGTACTCGAGGCCCCGAAGCAGGTAGTCGTAGGCCGTCATGTCTTCAGGCCTTTTCCGGCGAGACTCCGCCATATCTGCGGCTTCTACTCGACCGACAATGGTTCCGACAATATGACTAACAAGTTCGTCCAATATATCGAAGAGTTCATCAAAAGGACGATCGAAGCGCTCAGCCCAGAGATGCTCGCCACTTTGAACGTTTATGAGGCGTACTGAGATCC
>CAYGBK010000008.1:0-27107 GCA_964348095.1 uncultured Thermodesulfobacteriota bacterium
ACTTCGTCAAAATAGGGGCGGCCTTCCTTGAAATAGTTTGGATTCCGCTTACCAAAAAACCTGACACCAGGCTCCCAGGCCTGCATAATAAACGGACCTGTGCCGATGCCCTTCTCATAATCTTTGCCTTTGGTGCCCGTGGGTACGATCGGTATGTGATAGTCACTCGCGATAAAGGGGAAGTCGGCATTGCCTTCTTTCAGCGTGAAGATGACCGTGTACTTGCCATCGGCCTTGATATCCACGATCGGATCCGTAACGCCCTTGGCAGCCGATTTTGTGTCTTCTCCGCGGTGCTCATTGAATGAATAGACAACGTCCTCGGAAGTCATGGACTTGCCGTTGTGAAATTCGACGCCCTTGCGAAGCTTGAAAGTCCATGTCACAGCGTCTGGCGAGGCCTCCCAGCTTTCGGCCAGGTCGGGAACGGGCTCCCCCCGGTAGTCGACTTCAACAAGGTGGCTCCTGAGGCATTGATTGGTCGGCTGGGGCATGGTGTGCATTAACGTCCCGGGATCCATAGAATCGGTCGTTGAACCACCAGCAGAACCGAGTCTCAACCGTCCACCCCGCTTGGGTTTTGCCGCATGCGCTGATTTGCTTAACAAGGCCGGAGAAACCGCAGCCGCGATGCCCAAGGCAGATGCGCGAGCCAGAAACTCACGACGACTGATTTTCCCCTCTAGTAACATGTCTTCGAGTTCTTTCAATTTCGACATACCCTAGACCTCCTTACTCATTGATTTTGGTTCATAAGAGACCGGTGTCTCTCCTTTGCGAAAACACCATTGACCATCAATGGGGTATTGTTCCTTCGACATTCACCTCCTTTCTGGAATCCTCTTTTTATATAGTGATGAAATCTGGAGACGACTACTGTTCTGCAGCATGAAGGCACGCTCATGATAATGCGTCGATCGAGTATAGGTAATCCTCGGATTTATGTCAAGATTTGTATGTCTTTTCACAAAATCGCATACAAAAGCCATCCCGATGGGTGATAGATGTGGGTTAGCGGGTCAACCACGAGGAGCGAGACTCAAAGTCAGAATACAGCGATGAGGGTCATCCAGACACCCGGTTTGGCCATATTTCTTATCGAAAAGGACGTTGCCCCAATCTTCAAACCACGCCGATCGGTGGCGGGCGGCGCCGCATACCAACGACCGCCTGTCCGGTTATGGCTCCCAGCACGATGGCACCACCAACAAGTGTCATGCCACTCGGCACCTCGCCAATGCCCAGCCACACCCAGATTGGCCCGAGCACCACCTCTGTGAGTGAGAGCAATATGAGCTCCGCAGATGGCACTGACCGAGAACCAATCGTATAGATAGTTAGCCCACAGCCGATCGCCCCGCCGTAAATGACCGAAAGCAATACATCGCCCACCGGGATCGCCAAACCGTGGTCAGAGAAAATCCCCAAGACCCCTGTGAAAAGTGTACAAAAGATGCCCGCCCAACACACGGCAGGAAACATGTCAACTGTCCTCCTCCTGCGAAGGGCGACCGTGAAGACAGCGAAGCCGAGTGCCGAAATGAGGGCGGTAAGGTCACCGAAAAGGCCGCCCGTGGCAACACCCTCCCAGACCATCACCAAAATCCCAAGGACTGCCCCCATCATTGCCACCAGGGTAGCCCGTTGGACCTTTTCGCCCAATATGATCCTACCGAGAAGGGCTGCCATGAACGGTCCTGAACTGAGTAAGAATAGGGTGTTCGCCACTGTCGTATGGGTCAGGGAGAAGATAAAAGATATGAATGTCAACGCAAGGCAAAGGCCAGCGATGACTCCAACAGCACCAGCAGCTCGAAAAGTCTTTATGATAGCGCCTCGATTGCGCACCCCAAAGAAAACAAACAATATGGCAACCAGCGTAACGGAGCGGTAGAAAAGGATCTGCCACTCGTTCGCCACCTCGATCTCGCGAACGAGGATACCGCCGAAACTCCAGAAGGTGCCGGCCAGAAGCACCAGCCCGTATCCCAGAGGAGACGCCCCGTGGGAATCGGGATGAGTGCTAGGTTCAGTTACCATATCAGTCCCCATAAGACCCTGTATTCCCGTAACGGCCATTGCCAATAGAACCAAGAGAATTCAGTCCCTTGGTGGCAGATGATTCGGTCTCTTGTAGGGGAAAAAATCCTCTCCCTACGTGACGTTTGGGAATCAGAGAATTCGGTAAAGTGACTCTACAGGGGTCCCCCAAAAAGTCAAGCACTTGATTCATGGTAGAAAAGTTGGATATCCCACGGTTGCCGCACGTGTCCCTTAAGAACAAGCGGCCTTCCGAGATTCGGGAAATCGTAGGAAAAATACTCTTGACAAAAGGGACGACCCAAGGTGAACTCTCTGGTGATTCGATTGCAGGAAAGAAGGACGTAGTCGAAGAATTGAGGGCGAGGAGTGGAACCGACCAGGGAGAAAACGACTATCCGCGATAGAGTCGTCGCAACGCTCAAGGGCAAAAAACCAGCTCATCTGCCTTTTATCGACCGAATCGAAATGTGGTACAAAACCCACACCTCTTCCGGCACCCTTCCCGAAGAATTCTGGGGCATGTCACTCAGAGAGGTGCATGAGGCCGTGGGCATCGGCCAGGAAAAGTTCATCAATGCTTTCAGCCTCAGACTCCGCGGAGTTGAGGTCATCTCGAGGTTTGAAGGCGAAGCCTTTTACCACGAAAAAGATCCCCTTTTGGACAATTTCCCCAATGTATGGGACCTCGTCCCAGATGACAGAGCCGGTGCGACGGATACTCAATTCGTCACCTCAGTTGGCCGGGTGAGCGTTCAGCATCGAACACTCCCTGGCATGCTCGCCGCGGGGATGGAACCCTATTTGAAGGGCCACCTGATCAAAGAGGAGTCAGACTACCGAACGGCCATGTATATCCTCGAACGGGTGGAATACATCCCCCAATACGAACGGTCCCAGGGAGAGGAAAAGAGGATGGGAGACATGGGCTTCCTGGTGCCTTTTCTGCCGCGGATACCTTTTCAGCAAATGCTCCTTGAGTACCTTGGCGAGCTTGCCTTATTCAATGCCCTCTATGATTGTCAGGAACTTCTGACGAAGCTACTCACCCTGCTGGACGGCCAGCTTGTTGAAATCCTAGACAAACTATCTGAGTGGCCAGTCCCCTACGTCGAATTCGGGGATAATCTCCACGCCGAGATGACCAACCCAAAACTCTTTGGCGAGTACTGTTTGCCTTGCTATCAGCGCTATGCAGAGATCCTGCACGGCCAGGGCAAAAAAGTCGGTAGTCACACCGACGGTGAACTCCAGCCCTTGCTCGACTTACTCGCCGAATCGGGCCTCGACGTGTGCGAATCATTCTCTCCGGCCCCCTTGACCGAGTGTACCTTTGAAGAGGCATGGGAAGCCTGGCACGATGGACCGATTATATGGGGAGGGATCCCCTCGCCTATGCTTGAAGAGCGGACAAGCGAAGGTGAGTTCCAGGAATATGTTGAGCGTGTGCTTGAGATCATCGATGGTCGGCCGATCATCCTTGGTATAGGCGACATGGTCATGGGAAATAATCTCATTGACCGAGTCCGATACATCGCCCGCAGAGTCGAGAATCACTCACTCGATGGGTGAAATCGAGTCGGTATGGCCCAGATGCCCTCTAGGAATCGATTCTTTCGATCGGACAACAGATGAAGCTTCTGGCGAGACAAGACTTCAACAAATGAGAGGTGGTAGAGGTGGACCTTCCCAAAATGATTCGGATCAGACAGACATTCGAGGCGAGAATCCTCGAGGACATTTCCGGGGAAATCTCGACTCAGATAGCCCGGTTGGAACTTGAAAAGAGGGTCAAAAAGGGTCAAACGGTTGCCGTGGCCTGCAGCAGTCGGGGAATTGCCAACTATGGCGACATCGTCGAAGCGACCGTTCGCTCTCTCCAAGAGCTGGAGTTCAAACCTTTCATCATCCCCGCTATGGGCAGCCACGGGGCAGCAACGGCTGAGGGACAGAAGAGGGTTCTGGAACATCACGGGATCTCAGAATCGAGAATGGGTGTTCCCATCCGATCTTCCCTGGAGGTCATACAAATCGGGGAGACAGAAGAAGGTGTCCCGGTTTTCCTCGACAAGGTGGCCTCAGAAGCAGACTACATTGTACCAGTCAACCGTATCAAATCCCATACAGACTTCGAATACGAGATCGAAAGCGGTTTGATGAAAATGATCGCCATTGGTCTGGGAAAACAGCACGGGGCAGCAGTCTACCATCAGGCCTGTTTCAACCACGGCTTTCCGAGCGTGATTTTAGCCGTGGCTCGAAAGATACTCGAAAGTGGCAGAATCCTATTCGGCGTGGGAATAGTCGAAAACGGAAACTGCCAAACCGCGAAGATTGGCGTTTTGGCACCTGAAAACCTGGAGGAAAAAGAAAAACACCTCTTAAATGAAGCAAAACGTCTAGAGCCCCGGCTGCCCTTTGAGGACGTTGACATGCTCATAATTGACGAAATGGGTAAAGATATCAGCGGCAGCGGTATCGACACGAAGGTAGTCGGAAGGATTCACATGCCCCTATTGGCAGAAGAACCCAAGACACCACGGGTGAAACGGATCATTGTTACGGATCTGACAGAGAATTCAGACGGTAATGCAGTCGGCATTGGCATGGCCGATTTTGTACCGAAACGTCTTGTAAAAAAGGTGGACTACGATGCAACGTATATCAATGCCATAACCGGTGGTGATCCTGAACACGCAAAGATTCCACTCACTCTCGAGAATGATCGAGAAACCATCGAAGTGGCTGCCAAGAGTGTCGGGATGATTCCTCCTGAATCCTTGCGAATCATGCGCATTAAGAGCACAAAGCATCTCAGAGTAGTCGATATTTCGACGGCTTACAAAGAAGAATTAGGAAAAAGGAAGGATCTCGAGATCGTTTCCGAAGGACGACCGATGACCTTCGATAAGGATGGGAACCTCGAACGATTCTAACGGCGATCTGAGAAAGGATTTCCATGAAGAAGTTTGGTATTACCGCCATGAAGGCAAGAGAAATCATTGATTGCAGAGGTTTTCCCACCGTTCAGGTAGACGCGTGGATTGACGGCCGGCTTATGGGCCGGGCCGATGTTCCTTCAGGACGGTCAACAGGAACCCACGAGGCCCACGAACTTCGAGATGGAGACCAGAGCCGGTATATGGGATTGGGAGTCAAGAAGGCAGTGGCCAACGTCAATGACGTGATTGGCCCAGCTATGAAAGGGTGGGACGTCACGGAGCAGAGAAAAATCGACTTGGCCATGATCGACATGGACGGAACTCCAGATAAGAAACGGCTGGGGGCCAATGCAATCCTCGGCGTATCCCTCGCGGTGGCCCGAGCTGCGGCCAGGGCCTGTGAAGTTTCTCTATACCGGCATCTCAATCCCGGTGGCCACGTCCTCCCTGTACCGTTTATGAACCTTTTGAACGGTGGAAAATTGACGTCAAACTACCTCGAAATTCAGGAATTTATCATGGTTCCGGTCGGAGCCAACTCCTTTAGCGCAGCCCTTCAGATCACCACGGAAGTCAATCTGGTTTTGAGGGATCTCGTCATCGAAAAATACGGAATCCTGGCCGTAAACACCGGGGATGAGGGCGGGTACGCAACGCCAATGCGAGGTGCTTACGAACCCTTGGAGTTTCTGTCAAAGGCCGTTGAAAAAGCAGGCTATACCGAGGACGTCGTCTACGCCTTGGATTGCGCCAGCACCCACTGGTATGACAAGAAGAAGAAGCTCTATGAGATAGATGGAAAAACCTATGACCGTGAGGCCCTTATTGACTTGTATAAGGATCTCAAGAAAAAATTTCCCATCGTCTCCCTGGAAGACCCCTTGTATGAAGACGACTTCGAGGGGTACGCTCAGATCACCAAGGAGTTGGGCATCCAAATCATCGGCGACGATCTGTTTGTGACCAACGTGCACCGCCTGAGGAAGGGCATTGAAAAAGGGGCCGCCAATGCGCTCCTTCTTAAGGTTAATCAAGTCGGAACCCTCTCGGAGGCAATGGACGCCGCAGAATTTGCTTTCCGCAACAACTACCGAGTCCAGGTCTCGGAACGATCCGGCGAGACAGAGGACCCGTTCATATCGGATCTGGCTGTTGCCCTTAACAGCGGACAGATCAAGACCGGAGCACCGGTGAGAGGGGAAAGGACGTCAAAATACAATCGGCTGCTCCAAATCGAAGAAGAACTGGGAACCGCTGCGGTCTATGGGGGCAGGGATTCGATCGGGCCACCCTAGCGCTCCTATTGAGCGGGGAAAATCCGTCTGTGAAGAATTACATCCAGAATCGCGATCAGTTGTTATCCCACGGCCATAGGAATTTACGGACAATGGCCCTCCAGATGATCGACGCCGCCCTGGATGCTTCCAATCCTTATCACGCCACAACAAGGCTCGTCCACCTCGATGAACATGAACTCCGTGTTGGTCCTCAGAAATATGATCTATCCAGACAGCGAAACATCTACGTTATCGGAGCTGGGAAGGCCACCTACCCCATAGCCAGAGCGTTAGAGGACATACTTGGAGATAGAATCATCAAGGGGGTGGTTATCCTGAAGAAGGGACAGCCCGAGAGGCTCACCCGGATCAGAGTCGTCGAGGCCTCTCACCCTATCCCTGATGGCAACGGACTTCGGGGATCGCGGCAGATACTCAATCTAGCAAAGAACGCCAGCCGCGGCGACATTGTCTTTTCGTGCATCACCGGGGGGAGTTCGGCCCTTTTGCCCATGCCTGTGGATCCAGTGACTTTGGCGGATAAAAAAAAGGTGAACCGACTTCTTCTTTCAAGTGGGGCCTCCATTTTTGAAATCAATGCCGTCAGAAAGCATCTTTCAAAGATTAAGGGAGGTTGGCTCGCCCTCGCCATTTTTCCTGCCCAACTCATCAATCTGACCGTATCAGATGTAATCGGCGATCCCCTCGACTACATAACAGACCCGACGGTGCCCGACACATCGACCTTTGATGACGCCCTGAGGACGCTTCAGAAATACGATCTGTTGCGGAAAATCCCTCTATCGGTTCGAACCTATCTGGAGAAAGCGACCCCAGAACGAGAAACGCCAAAGGATTTTGGAACCATGCCCTATCACACCTTTGTCTTAGCGAACAACGACTCGGCGTGTGAGGCGGTTGCGCAGGTAGCCAGATCTATGGGGCTGAAACCCTCCATTCTCTCTACAGGATTTGATGGAGAGAGTCGGGAATTGGGACGGACCTTTGCGGCTATTGCCAAAGAGATTCGCCGGAGTCAGAAGCCCCTGAGAGCTCCCTGCGCACTCATTGGTGGGGGAGAAACCATTGTCACTCTAAAGAAGAATTTCGGAAAGGGCGGTCCCAACCAGGAGTTTGTGGCGAGCACCGTCTTGAATATGGATGGGCAAGACGATTTCGTCGTTGTCGGGTTGGATACGGATGGAACAGACGGCCCCACCAGTGTCGCAGGAGCCATTGGCGATGCGTTCACAGCCTCCGCCGCCCGATCCAAAGGGGTGGATCTCCAGAAATCCTTGGAAGATCACACGACACTCTCTGCTTGGACTTCTCTGGACGAAGTTATTGTAACAGGACAGACCGGCACGAACGTCAATGACCTGAAGTTTCTCATCTTACTGTGACCCATCACCGACTGGTGGGACGGCTTTATGGGAGACATGACTTCTCGAGAAAGAGTCCTAAAGGCTTTGGATTTAGAGGAGCCTGACCGGGTCCCGTGGATGGAGGAATGGTTCGACTACCGTGTGGCTGAAAAAATCCTCGCGCAGATTGGTGGACCCACCATCGATTGGGAACTCAGAAGGAATAACCCGGAGATTTCCGTTCCACCGGAAATTGCTGGCGCAACGGCCCTGGATAATCTAGCTTTCGAGCTAGTGCCTCCGTTTTTTTCGGTAACAAAATCCGGGGAGGATATGGATGTTATCGTCGATGGGTTGATAAAGAGTGAAGACGACCTAAACATGCTGAACCAGCTCCCAGATCCTGATGATGAACAGATCTATAGAAGGGCTGAGCAATTTGTCAAAAGATACAGAGCTGATTTTGCCATGATCGCGACAATCCGGACCGGCATAAGCAATACCTATCTGAGCATGGGAATAATAGACTTCTGTTCAGCCCTTCTCGATAACGTGGAACTGGTCCAAGCCATATACGAGAGATTTTCAAATTGGTGCGCTCGGACGGCGAGGAATGTCAGTGAAATGGATTTCGATTTAGTTCAGGTCAATGATGATCTGGCATTTAAGACTGGCCCATTCTTCTCGCCAGATGTCTTTAGAGGGCTCTTTCTGCCCCATATGAAACGAGTCGTGAAGAATATCAAATTGCCTTGGATCTACCATACGGACGGTGACATAACGCTGCTATTGGATGATCTCTTGTCCCTCGGGATGAAAGGAATTGCGAATATCGAGCCTCCCTGTATGGACATTGCTGACCTGAAAAGGAGATACGGCCATAGATTGTGCTTAATCGGAAACATCGACATCGGTCGCACCCTGTCTCGGGGGTCCCCTCAGGAAACTGATCGTGAAGTCAAACAGAGAATAGGGGAAATCGGACCTGGTGGTGGATATATCCTTGCCAGTTCAAACAGCATCACGTCGTACTGTCAGCCAGACAATGTCATGGCCCTCAGTGATGCCGTCGAAAAATATGGTCATTATCCGATCAAAATGACTTAGCCTTTCTGCCGGCGGTCACGCTCTCATCCATGATCATCCCGTCAACCAAGCACGCTATCCCTCTCCAATGCCAAGCTCTTTTTCGTAACCCGCCACGATCTTCTGCATATCGCCCACGGCCCCCTCAGATAGTGGTTTTGGCTTGTAGTTCTGAAGGACGTGCCGAGCTTTTTCATAGGCACGCTCAGTCAGATCCTTTCCACCAGCCGCTATCCAGACATCACGCAGACTCCGGTCAAACAAGGTGTTCTGAGAGAGTTCTTTCATGTGGTGGTAGGTGTGATCCTGAGTTATGAACTCTCCACTGGGGCCTGCCTGGTGGATGACGTCCAGTGCCATTGATGCATCCGTAACCTCCACACCACCCACAATTTTTGTAACCATCCCTATCAACTCGGCGTCCATGAAGAGCTTTGCGTAATCGAAAGTGAGAAACTGGTCGAGTCCACCTGCCCCGAATATGATATTCGCTCCTGCCAATGCAGCGGTGAGCGCACTCAGCGCCGTTTCGTAGGCCGCCTGAGCATCAGGAACCTTGCTATCCGACATACCCCCCCCCACCAGGCAGGGCAGCCTGTAGTATTGAGCCAGTTTTGCTGCGCTAGAAGCGATCAGCGATAGCTCGGGGGCTCCCACCGAACTGATTCCAGTCCTCATGTCCATGATGGTGCTCGTATTTCCATAGGTACACGCCGTACCCTTGGCCGTTAGTTGGGCAAGCACAAGCGCGCCGAGTACTTCGGCATTCGTGGTCACTAATGTTCCGGCCAGGGTGGCCGTTGAGGTGGCGCCAGCAAGAGCCATCGGAACAATCCAGATCTTCAGTCCCCGCCTCGCCGCTTCTATCACAACCTCACAACAATCCGGGAGGAGTGCCAGTGGGCTTGTTGGGCAAACCGATGGGGTAAAAATCGGCCGCTTTTCGAATTCGTCCATTCCGCCAGCACAAGCTGCTGCCACGTCAACCATTTTGCGAAGGTTTCTTGCCGTATGAGCGCCTATAAACGTGTGTTTTGACGTATTCTGAAGAATGATTTCGAGGGTGTGTACTTGGTGCACCTCAGCAGGAACGTCGGAGCAAATGCAGGGCCTTTCAAGCACGCCAACCTCATCCAAATAATCACAGGCGCGTGCTATGTCTCCGCAATCTTTCTTACGGGCTTTTCTATATTCCGTGGTAAAGGGGTCGATAACATTGAGACAGGCCCCACCATTTGTCAGACTCATTCGCTTGGGTTCGGCAAGGAAGTCATCTTCTGGATCCCTGCCATGGAACACGACCGTGCTAGGCGCCCAGGCGATGCAATCCTCCACAACGTACGGTGGAATTCTAACGACACTGTACCCTTCACGCCTTTCAATGGAGGCGCCAGCGCCATGAAAGATTTCCACTGCCTCATCGGTTTCAACCCTTAATCCCGTGCGCTCCATTACCTGTAACGTGGCGTAGTGAATGGCATCTAACTCATCCTCGGAAAACGCCGTCAACCCGAACCCTGAAACCATTTGAATTCCCGCCTTTCGCATTCGCTTCACCATATCCATCTCCTCGAATCTTGTGCTTTTTTTATAGTTCCCCTTATGCCCGGAACACGTGAAGAATTCTCGCTGTGGTGAAGGCACTATAGGATAGGCCTCCTGAGGTGTCAAGTGACGGTGTTGACGGTCCCTATCCCATCCCGACCAAGACAAGACCGCCGTAAACAGCCAAGACACCGAGCAGTTTCGGAAGATACCGCGGTTCCTTCAGGAGAACAATACCGAAACTCGCAGCCAGGGGAATGCTGAGTTGCCGGAAGGCAGCAAGGTAACTGATATTGGTTACATACAGCATCGAAACGAGGACAAAGCCGTAACTGAGATATATACCGATCCCCATGAAGGCGGCTGACCCTTTCGAAGTACGAAAGACGTCAACAAAACTCGTGCGCTCCCATCGGTTCAAAAGGACAAAGAGAAGTAACAAGAGAGATCCGAAGATGGCAACGAATGTGATGTATGTCAACGGTCCATCTATAGGCCCAAAGGGAGTGCCCGGAAGATCACGAATAATATGGAGCGCTTCGTAGTCCGCGATGGTCAGGCCCGCAATTCCAACGCCTGAAAGGAGTGCAAACAAACAACAGGCATTCAGGTACGTCTCTAACCGGATGTCTCTGAACTGTTTCATGGGAAGGATGAAACATCCGAAGGCTACCGTTGCGATCCCGATAAGGCCCCACCCGCTCATGTCCTGTCCCCTTCCCAGCAAGAGGCTAAAAGCGGTAATGAAAATCACGGGGGAGGACAGCGCGAATGGATAGGCGACGGACATGTCGCCCGCACGGTATGCGCCAGCCAGTGCGGCACAAAAGACAAAATAGAAAAAACCTGATACCAGTGCGCGTATCCAGACGGATTGGGGAATCAAGGCAAGGTCTTCCCAATTGTAGAAAAGGAATGGCAAAATGCAAGCCATCCCCACTGCATTGGCTATCAGAAAGAAGCCAGCCGTAGGGTTTTGTCGTTTGCCAATGAGGTTCCACCCTGCGTGTACGAAAGCCGACATCACGATCAGAACGATCGCTATCAAAGACATATCGGTTATCACCCACTCCACTTCTGTTCGGCCATCAACCGTGACTATAGATCAGGCACTGGAGTTTTATGGAAAACGCTACTTTCGCAAAACCCATGGATATTTTTCCACCTTTTCGACCCCCCATTCAGCCGATGCAATCCATCCTTTTCGAGTCACTGAAATGCCTTCAACGGACGAATTCCTCGAGACCGATTGTACGGTAGGCCCCATGAAAGTGTCAATGAAATGGGCCAGGGAGGGTCCGCCACTTCGTGGTTGTTTATTCAGGCACTTCCCGGTAGAATTCGGAGACAGATTTGGCCTAATCTGAAAAGAACGGCGCGGAACAGGCGCAGAGGACGCAGGTGCCGGCCTGATCGGCACTCTTGATGGAGGGTGATATGGCAAGAACGCTAGGTATTGCGGGGATTCAGATGGAGGTTCGGGACGGCGAGGATCACCAAAAAAAAATGGCCGGCCTTGTCAAGAGGGCCTGTCTATGTTTCCCATGGGTCGATATTATCCTTTTCAGCGAACTCTGTACTTTTGGGGGCAACCCCTCCTCAGCCGAGTCGATACCTGGACCTGTGACCGACGGCTTCTGCAATCTAGCAGCCAAGCACGGCAAATGGCTTGTCCCGGGCTCTCTTTACGAAAAGGATGGTGATGAGATCTACAACACGGCAATTGTCATCTCACCGTCTGGTAAAATAAAAGCCAAATACAGAAAACTCTTCCCATGGCGGCCTCTTGAAAACAACGCAAGGGGACGTGAGTTCTCCGTGTTCGATATCCCCGATTGCGGGCGGTTCGGGCTGGCAATCTGTTACGATCAATGGTTTCCCGAGGTGATCAGGACGTTGACATGGATGGGAGCAGAGGTGATCCTCCATCCCACCATGACGACCACCTCGGACAGAGTACTTGAGTTGGTCCTCAGCCAAGCCAATGCAATTGTCAATCAGCTTTATTTTTTAAGTGTTAACGGAGTTCGAGACGGCGGGACCGGGCAATCAGTCTTCATCGATCCAGATGGACGGATACTTCAAACGGCCGGGGAGGGTGAAACGATTCTAACAGAGGTCTTGGACCTGGACCGCGTGACCAGGGTACGAGAATACGGAACCATCGGCCTCTGCCAAACCCTCAAAGAGCTCAGAGACTTTCCCTATGAGTTCCCCATATACAAAGAGGGCATCACCACAGGAGAAGTCTTCAAGAGAATGAGTCGCAATTATACGCACAAAAAAATAGAATAGGCCGTCCCGGTAGATTTGAATAAGTGGATGCATAGAATGGAGAGAACAGTATATCAAATCTTGCGAGCTCTCAACATAAGACCCATGTCCTTCTGGGAGATTGCCTCTTTCCAGGATTCTACCTTGTCAGAGTTGACACAGACTGTCGGCCTCATGCTCAGGGAGAATCAGATCAACTTCGACCCCGAGAGCCGGAGATTCGCTCCTTCACAACCTTCTAGGATTCTACCAGGAGGTGATAACCTCTGCACCGACTGCCATGGGAAAGGGGTCATTCCCGAGACCCGGTTCAAGGAGGCCCTGAATCGATTCCTCGACCTGACGACCGATCGACCACCGCCGGTCGCTGAATACAATCAAGGGGTCATCGCCCCGACGGATCTGGCTCTGAAATCGGTTTTCATGTATCATCGGGGCGACCTGGAGGGTCGGTCAGTCCTCCTCCTCGGGGATGACGACCTTTTTAGCCTCTTTCTCAGCCTTCTCGACTTACAATGCACTGTCACCGTTCTTGACGTCGACGGTCGCCTCATCCGCTATCTTAAACAAAAGATCAAAGGGGCCGGCTTCCGTATTACTGCGAGAAAATACGATGTGACCGCACCCCTTCCTCGCGAACTCCAGGGAGCCTTTGACACCTTTGTGACCGAACCCCCGGAAGGCCTAAGGGGGATGCGTGCCTTCCTCGGAAAAGCCGTGGACGCCTTGAGCGCCACGGGAAGCGGGTACTTCGGGCTCACCACGCTCGAGTCGTCCCTCTCCAAGTGGCTTGCCATCCAGAAGTTCCTCATGGAGAAGGGGATGGTCATCACAGATCTACTTCGCAACTTCAGCCTCTATCCCGAGACTGGAGATCCCATCCAGGATTACGATGAGTTCCCTATCACCGAGAAGCTGCCTGTCGCCGCGGGGCCTCCGGATGTGGACTACTTCCGATCTTCTCTGATCCGGGTCGAGAAAACCAGTTCGGCAGAGATGAAAGGGGATGAGGGATTCTATACCGACAAGGATACGTGGGTAACAGTGGATCCAGAAAAGAAGCGGTAAAGGCCGGCTTATACCAGCCGGCGATCAGCGCCTGGCGCCACCACGAGAATCAACGTTGAGCTGGTCTCGAGTCACCAGATGGCGAGGGGTTTCAGATCGGAGTTCTCCGTGTGATTCTTATCGACTGAAAGGCTCGTCGTTTTCACCCATATGAGAGCGGAACGCTGATCTCTGACCACGATCCCCCCATATATCGTTTCAATTACACACAGTATCTGTTATTCATCCATGCGAACAGAGCCAGCGCCTCCCTCGACAGGTCGTAAGCCTCCTGGGTCCCCTTTTCGCTGGCAGCCGGAGGAATCGTATGGAATATCTGACCTCTCACGGATCGAATCGCTGCCCACCGTTTATCAAACCCCTCGAACGCTGTTCCCTCGATAACCGATGGGAAGCTAAGGTTCATTGTCTCTTTGAAGAGATACTTGAGGCGAAGATCCAGAGACTTGTTCTTTTTGAAAGTCAGCTGGATCCAAGAGCGGGGTTTTCCCTGCTTCCTGAACAGATCCCTGAAAAACATCTCAAGGAGCCCCTCAAGAAGATCGCATGCCAGGATGACCGTCAGATCCCTGTCTCCCCTTTCAGAGAAAACCGCCACGGCCTCAAAGAGCCTCTGCCCGGGCGGATCGGGCCATCCTTCGGTCTCAGTCCCACCCCCGCAAGTGGGACAGAAGTCCTGTCCCTGGTCGCCTCTGCAGACACGGCGACACCCCGTGCAACGAAAGAATCTCATCTCTCCTGACGACATACCGGAGCGGTTCTCAGATTGTTCCATCAAGTCCTCGCGATGGCTAGCTCTCTCTTTTTGCTCGCCATGTTTTCTCGAAATGGTCGAGCCTGTCTCCATACTACATGACCAGGGGAAACAAGCACAAGATGGGGCGCACGTCTAGTATAAAATCTGGCGTATCCGCAAGACCTGAACAAAACACGGAGGGATTCCCCAGTGGGACAGCCCTTGACAAGGCGATCCTCAAATGAATACCCTGTCCCAAACAGAATTTACACGGAGCGAGGGATGATCACAGTAAATCCACAGATTTTCAGAGAATACGATATTCGGGGAGTTGTTGAGAAGGACCTGACCACAGACATTGTTCGCCTCATGGGCCAAACATACGGGACGTACATGAAGGAGAAGGGGTTAAGAGATCTTGTCGTTGGCAGAGATTGCCGTCTCAGCTCTGAATCATTTCGAGACGCTCTCGAAGAGGGCATCCTCTCAACTGGATGCAACGTCACCGACATCGGCGTTTGTCCCACGCCGGTATACTATTTCTCCCTCTTTTATCTCAAAAAGGAAGGGGGAATGATGATCACTGCCAGCCATAACCCATCAGAATTCAATGGGTTCAAGGTCTCTGTTGGGAATCAGACCATTTACGGCGAGGAACTTCAAAACTTCCGGCGCCGGCTGGAAAAGGGCGTTTTCTCTAAGGGGCAGGGAACCCTGTCTCATTACGAGATCTTGAAACCCTATTTAGAACACGTCGAAAGTGACATTTCCTTGGACCGCCATATCAAGGTTGCTGTTGACGGAGGTAATGGAACGGCAGGTCCTGTCATCTCGAAACTCTTGAAGAATCTTGGATGTGAGGTTCTCGATCTTTACTGTGAAATGGATGGACGGTTCCCCAACCACCATCCAGATCCAACTGTTCCAGAATTCCTGAAAGATCTCATCGACCTCGTCACTCGTGAGAAGGCTGAGATTGGTTTGGCCTTTGATGGAGATGGCGATCGACTCGGTGTGATCGATGGACAGGGAGAAATCATCTGGGGAGACCGGCTGTTGATTTTGTTTGCCAGAGAACTTCTGAAAAGTCATCCCGGTGCCACGATTATCTCAGAGGTAAAGGCCTCTCAAACGCTCTATGACGACATTGAACAGCACGGTGGAAAACCAATCATGTGGAAGACGGGACACTCATTGATCAAGAAGAAGATGAAGGAGACCGGTGCCCTCCTGGCGGGCGAGATGAGCGGCCATCTCTTTTTCGCTGACCGATACTTTGGATATGATGATGCCATATACGCCTCGTGCCGACTTTTGGAAATACTCTCAAAACATAAGAAGGGAGCTCGGGAACTGCTCGTGGGCATACCGAAAACTGAATCGACCCCCGAAATTAGAGTATCTTGCCCTGATGAGAAGAAATTTCAGGTTGTGGACAGGGTGAGAGACCATTTTTCCAAGAGCCACGAAGTCATTGACACCGACGGCGCCCGGATTCTCTTCGAGGACGGTTGGGGGCTCGTCCGGGCTTCGAACACGGGTCCGGTGTTGGTCTTGAGATTCGAGGCAAAAGACCGGGATAATCTGGAGACCATCCGGCGGGCTGTCGAATCGAAAGTCCACCAATTTTTGACAGAGACCTAATCTGCAATCGAGTTGACGGTTCCCCTCTATTTCGGAATCTATTCTGACTTCTGTCTCCTGACCCCTGATTTCTGACTCCTGACTTCTGGTTTAAGCCTCCCCCCACGAAAGTCCCGAAGAGATAATAAAATCCTATCTTCCCCCGCCAACCCTCAGATAGTCTTCGACCACCACTTCCCCGAGTCTCTCCGGATTCGGGAAATAGACCCGTCCCAAATTGTTTCTTGCCAAAGCGCGGGCGA
Organism: uncultured Thermodesulfobacteriota bacterium; assembly: GCA_964348095.1. GTDB lineage: Bacteria > Desulfobacterota > BSN033 > WVXP01 > WVXP01 > WVXP01. The sequence continues at coordinate 16,219 of CAYGBK010000008.1, forward strand.
AGCCCTTGAGACGCGGATTGGAGTCGAGCATGAGGATGTTAAGGGTGATCTGATCGTGCCTGTACCGAAGGGTTTCCTCCATCACACCCCTCGCTGCCCTCTCAAATCCGAGAAATCTCCCGTCCTCTGTGTTGGGGGATGTATCCGTAATCAGATAGGCCTGCTTGATGGACGATTCGGTAGCCACGGCCTTCCTGAAGGCGATGAGAGCGGCCCTTGTGTCGGTCGTACGACCGGGTACAAACTGGTTGACGATCTCCCACGGTGCAATCTCTCTGACCCGGTCCGAAAACAGAAAAACCTTCAGGCGGCTGTTCCGTTCCCTGCCGATGAGTTCCGCCAGAGCCAGTGATGTTTCGATGGCAGCTCCGATCTTCTCATTCATGACCATCGAGCCGCTCTCGTCAACGAGGAGACCCACGGTCACCCTCGACTCGCGAAGTCCTTCGTGTACGAAAAAATCCTCCGCCCGAACCGTGGGGCTGCCCCGCCGTTCCAAACTGGTTAGGACGGTCCTTTCGATATCCACCGCCTCGTATTCATCTCCCAACTCATAGGGTCTCGATGAGGTGGAGAGGCGCACCTCTCCACCTCTCTTTTCCCCTTCGACAGCCTCTCTCGGTCTGCTCTTCAAGGCCTGAAGAATTCTCCTCAACGATCTTCGTGCCAAAATCCGAGCTCCCCGTGCGGTGATGGCGATCCGGCCTGTTGACTCAGTTTCGATCAGGCCCTGTCTCTGATGATGAAGGAGTACCTCCGCCACGTCCCTGCCGAGGTTCTCTTCACCCTCCCACTGGAGTTCTCGAATTTCCGTGATGAGGGAACTCCTCTTCGGGTCGTCCAGGATATCTGCGGCAATCGCATCAGCTTTTTCCCCCCCAAGGACCCGGTCCATGGCCGCGTAAGAGAGCTCCTCGTCATAGGTTGCCAGTTCCTTCTTGAGAGCACTGAGATGCCCCCGCCGCCGACGTCTCCGTTTACGGTCCCTTTTCTTCGCCTCTTTGAGAATTGGATTATCCGGATTCATCCGTTGAAGGATGGTCCCGATACTCCTTTGATCAAAAGAGTGACAGGCAAGGGCCTCGATGAACCGAAGCTCCTCGGACGACCCCAGGCACCTGAGGCACCGCTCCGAAGGAAAATGATGATCGGTTTTCATCATGGAACCCTTTTCTTTGCTCCCCTCTCCTACCCCGAATCCACCCATCAGTTAAAACTCTATCATAAAGACGTGGGATAACTGCAAGAATCCTGACGTTCGCCTCTGATCTAAAACGCCCGGCCCTTAAAACAACAGGCACATGGTTCACGAACACTGTACGTGATTGCGACTTTCACCAAGTTGTTCTATTATCTAACCGGGAAAACGGCTCGAATAACCCTGTGAAGACCCCTGGACAATTCTCATCAGCAACTCATTGAATCTCATGGGTGTTTCGGAAACTGTGCGAGCCGAAATGGGAGGGCGAGAGGATCCATTTACCATAGAACAGAGGTGTCATTGGGATTCGACGAGTGAGGGAGATCTTCTGCCCTCGTCACATCACGTGATCAATTGCTGCCATCTAAGAGCAAAAAAACCTTTCTAACGGAGGATTGGGATGAAATGGCGTAGCAAAGACATCCTGAAGCGCCCTGAGTGGTCTATGCACCGTGCCTACTACAAGTCTATGGGATACAGTGATTACGATCTCGACCGACCAATGATCGGCATTGCCAACTCTTGGAACCGGGTTGTCCCGGGCCATTACAACCTGAATCTGGTCTCTGATTATGTGAATCAGGGGATCCGCCAGGCAGGGGGCACACCTGTCGAATTTGGCGTGATTGCTGCCTGCGACGGCATTGCCGAGGGACACAAGGGGATGCACTTTATCCTGCCAACCCGCGACCTGATCGCCAACGACATCGAGATGATGATCGAAGCACATCGGTTTGACGCCGTCGTGCTCCTCGGCTCCTGTGATAAGATCGTCCCGGGAATGTTGATGGCCGCGGCTCGCCTTGATCTCCCCGCCATACTCGTTGTTGGAGGTCCCATGGAGGGTGGCTGTGAGTTCGATAAACGCGCTGCCGATGGCACCTCCCTCACTGAGGCGTATGCCATGCTTAGGGCGGGTAAGATCGACGAGGCGACCTATTATGAGCTGGAGGACTGTGCCGCTCCGACCTGTGGGTCCTGTTCTTTCCTCGGAACGGCCAACACAATGTGCTGTGTGGCAGAGGCCATGGGAATGTGTCTCCCAGGAGGGGCCACTATCCCGGCTACCCATGCTGACCGGCTCCGCACGGCTCAAGAGTCTGGCCGCCAGATTGTGGAACTCCTGCGTAGCGACATGACAGCGCGCAGAATCATCAACCACAAGGGTATCGAGAATGCCATTCGCGTTAGCACGGCGATCGGAGGATCGACCAACGTTGCTCTCCACATACCGGCAATCGGCTATGAGGCGGACCAAGAGATCACCATGGACCGCTTTGAGAAACTCTGCCGCAACACACCACATATCGCCAAGATGAACCCGGCCGCAGCTCCCAATGTTCCCGACTTCCATCAGGCGGGTGGCATTCCTGCGGTAATGAAAACGATTCTACCGATCTTGCACGATGACGCCCTGACCGTCACCGGGAAGACGGTCGCAGAGAATGTGGCCAGCGAAGAGATCCGCAACACGAAGATCATTAAGACCATGTCCAACCCCTGGAGTAAAGGAGGCGGCCTTGCCGTTCTCCGTGGCAATTTGGCCCCCAACACCTGCATCAGTAAACCCGCCGCCATCAAAACTGAGATGCACAAGTTTACGGGCAAGGCGCGATGCTTCAACTCAGAGGAAGATGCCAATCAGGCCATCTTGGAAGGGAAGGTACAGGAAGGGGAAGTGATCGTCATTCGGTACGAGGGACCCAAAGGTGGCCCAGGTATGCGGGAAATGTTCATGGCCATGAAACTGCTCTACGGCAGCGGGCTGGCGCTCAAGACGGCAGTTGTGACCGACGGCCGTTTTTCTGGAACAAACAACGGCTGTTTCGTCGGTCACATTTCACCCGAGGCAGCTGAGGGAGGGCCTATAGCGATCGTAGAGGATGGCGATCTAATTACCATCGATATCCCGAGCCGGAGTCTGCACCTTCATGTCTCGGACGAGAAAATCAAGAATCGCCTGACCCGATGGCAAAGACCAGAACCGAAGTTCAAAAGAGGATACCTGGCACTCTATGCCCGCCTCGCCGAATCCGCTGATAAAGGAGCCATTATCAGGCATAAGATCGAGTAGCCGCCGCGGCTGAGGTTCTCTCTTGAGCCGTCTTAGGCGTCAAATCTATGGAGTTTCAAGAAGGTGATCCCCTTATTGCTAAAGGGCATTCGACGGTCACGCAATTCTAGTGGAGAATATTCCGGTCCAGGCTGCGGTACTGGATGGCCTCAGAAATGTGAGCCGAGGAGATCCTTTCTGCTCCCTGGAGGTCGGCAATCGTCCGGCCAACTTTGAGGATCCGTGTGTAGGCCCGGGCGCTGAGGCCGAGTTTGTCGATGGCGTTCTCTAAGAGACGCTGGCTCTGGCCATCGATAGTACAGAATTTCTTGATGTGGCGGTTGGTCATCTGGCCATTGCAGTAGATCTTGTGTCCTTTGAAACGGTCTACCTGAATTCCGCGGGCACAGTTGACCCTTTTTTTGATCACATGGGATGGCTCTCCTGGCTTTTGATCGGCCAGGTCCCTGTATCTGACTGACGGCACCTCAATCTGAATATCGATGCGATCGAGCAAGGGTCCGGAAACCCGACCGCGATATCGTTGGATCTGAGGGATTGTGCAGGTGCATTCCTTCTTCGGATCTGAAAAGTAACCGCATGGGCATGGGTTCATGGCCGCCACAAGCATAAAACTCGCCGGATAAGTCAGTGAAGTTGCTGCTCGGGTGATCATGACCCTCCCATCCTCCATGGGTTGTCGCAACATCTCAAGGTTGTTTTTCCGAAATTCGGGAAGCTCGTCGAGAAAGAGGACGCCATTGTGAGCAAGACTCACTTCCCCCGGTTTGGGAAAGGTCCCACCACCAATCAAGCCCGCATCAGACACCGTATGATGAGGGGATCGAAAGGCACGGGTCACCACTAGGGCGCTCTCCGTTGGAAGAAGGCCGGCAACGCTATGGATTTTTGTCGTCTCCAGACTCTCTTCAAAGTTCATGTCCGGGAGAATCGTCGGAAGCCTTCGGGCCAGCATCGTCTTTCCGGAACCCGGGGGGCCGATCATAATCACGTTGTGTCCCCCAGCCGCAGACACCTCGAGACACCGTTTCACATGCTGCTGCCCCTTGACATCGCTAAAATCGACCCCGTAGTCCAATTCTGACTGGAAAATCCTGTCCAGATCGACTTCGGCTCGATGTATAACCGTCTCGCCGTTAAGAAACCCAACGACATCGGAGAGCCGCTGCACCGGAAAAACCTCGATTCCGTCGACAACAGCGGCCTCCTTAGCGTTCTCTCCTGGAACGATGACACCATCAAGGCCTCTGTCCCGTGCCGCAATCGAGACAGGAAGAGTCCCTCGGACGGGCTTCACCTCCCCATAGAGAGACAACTCCCCGAGAACCAGAAAAGACTGGAGTCTCGACTGTTTCACTGTCTCTGTGGCAGCCAGGATTCCCAGGGCAATGGGGAGATCAAAAGCCGCCCCCTCTTTTTTGATGTCTGCCGGTGCAAGGTTGACGGTGATCCGATCCGGAGGAAACTCGTAGCCAGAGTTCTTGATGGCCGCCTTGACCCGGTCCTTGCTCTCCCGAACCGCCCCATCCGGAAGACCGACCGTTGAGAAAGTCGGAAGTCCGTGGACGATATCCACCTCCACGTCGACTACATAGGCATCGATGCCAAAAACAGCACTGCTCAAAACTTTAGCAAGCATGAAATACCCCTGGACTGATCACTCGCCGTTCCCGTGGTAACTGACACATCAGTAAAAAAACGATGCTATCCTAGCAGGTTTTCGGATGAGGGACAAGGTGGATTCGTAGTGAGGATCGTAGCATTTACTGTCTCCCATAGTTCTGGAGGGAAAATACAGATTCTAGACGATGTGTAGAGTCACATGCCGTCTCCTCTCAAGGCCTTAGTTTGGCCGCGGCGGACAACAGGTTGCTTCGGAACCAACGTTCCCCTTTTCAGGCAGTTGGGGCTTCACTATACAACTATTCGCAAAATCATAGAAACGCAGCCATCCTGAGCTGTTAATTCAAGTCCTGACCCCACCGCCACGAAAGGAGATGGAAAAGCAGATTGACTTGAATCATCAATGTGCTAACTTAGATACGGAGCGCCTGTCGAGCTGAACCGAGAAATCGGCCATGGTGGAAGCTGAGCAGACACGGAGCTCGTCTTATCGAGACGAGGGAGCGGGTTTTTTCGGATTCGCGGGAGAGCGATCGGGGAGGTTTCATGACGACGAAGGGGGTCACCCGGAAGCTCACGACAATCCTCAATGCCGACGTCGAGGGCTACAGCCGCCTTATGGGCGATGATGAAGTTGCGACGGTGGAAACCCTGTCCACGTATCGAGAGGTCATGGCAGGGCGTATTGGGGAGCGTCATGGCCGGGTTGTCGATTGCCCTGGTGATAACCTGCTCGCCGAATTTGCCAGTGTCGTGGATGCGGTGCAGTGTGCCGTTGAGATCCAGCGCGACCTTGCAACCAGAAATGCCGACCTCCCTGAAGATCGCCGGATGGAGTTTCGGATCGGCATCAACCTCGGAGATGTGATCGTGGAAGGGGATCGGATCTACGGGGACGGGGTGAATATCGCAGCCCGAATGGAGGGGTTGGCCGCGGGTGGCGGAATATGCATTGCTGGAAGCGTTTATGATCAGGTCGAGAACAAGCTGTCTTTGGACTATGAGTCTCTGGGAGAACAAGCGGTCAAGAACATCTCGAAACCGGTGCGAGCCTATCGGATCAGAATGAAGTCGGACATCTCTTTACGAGAGATTGATAAAGTGCTCAGATTACCAGACAAGCCTTCGATCGCTGTGCTGCCCTTTGTCAATATCAGTGGAGATCCGGAGCAGGAGTACTTCAGCGACGGGATCACTGAGGATCTCATCACAGACCTTTCCAAGATCTCAGGCCTCTTTATCATTGCTCGCAACTCGGTCTTTACCTACAAAGGGAAAGCCGTAAAGGTGGACCAGGTGGGACGGGAGTTGGGCGTGCGGTATGTGCTTGAGGGGAGTGTCCGCAAAGTTGGAGGCCGGGTGCGGATCTCGGCACAGCTTATAGACGCCACCACGACAGGGCATGTGTGGGCGGAGCGATACGATCGTGACCTCCAAGACATTTTCGCGGTGCAAGATGATGTTACGCAAAAGATCGTGACCACTCTAGCAGTGAAGTTAACCCAGGGAGAAGAAGATCGCTTGGCCCGAAGAGACACGGACAATCTAGAGGCGTATGACCATACTTTGCGCGGGTTGGATCACTACTATCGCTTCTCAAAAGATTCGATTCTTCAAGCTCGAGAGATGTTCGAAAAGGCCATCGACCTGGACCCGGATTATGCCCTGGCCCATTCACGGCTCGGTTGGACCCACCTGAGGGAATGGTCTTTTGGGTGGAGCCAAGATGCACAGTCATTGGAGCGGGCTTTCGAGCTTGCCCAAAAAGCCATCTCCCTGGACGACTCGCTGGCGGATGCCCACGAATTGCTCGGCGAGGTGTCTCTTTGGCAAAAACGGCACGACCAGGCAGTTGAGGAGATGAAGAAGGCTATTGCCCTCGAGCCGAATAATGCTGAAGCCCTGGCAGATTTGGGACATATCTTGACCTGGGCTGGAAAGCCGGAGGAAGCCATCGGGTTGACAAAAAGGGCGATGCGGCTCAGCCCTGTAATTCCGATTCAGTATTTATGGGTGTTGGGCCATGCGTATTTCTTAACAAAGCGCTACGACAAGGCGGTTGCGACACTCAAAAGAGCCGTTAATCTCCAACCCGATTTTCTGCCTGCCCACGGTTTACTAGCCGCTACCTATGCTGAGCTAGGGAAGTATGATGAGGCCCAAGCTGAGACGGTGGAATTCAGTCGGCTCAGTTCCGATCTTAGCCCTGAGGCCTTTATGGAGAGGCTCCCCTACAGAGATGAGGCAGCATTAAAACGCTTATTTGACGCCTTCGGCAAGGCGTTTCAAAATGGGTGATCATCAAGCCATTTCCTCTACGCCAAGTTGATTCATAAAGGAAGTCTTCAAACCCTCCCTCACAAGTTTCAACAGGCTCTGCACTCTGAAGGGCTTAACAAGATAGTTGTGAACACCCACCTCCACGCATTGCATTCCATCCTCAGTGCTTACATAACCCGTCATGGCGATGACCGGTAGGTAGGCCATGAACTGCCGAGTCTGCCTTAACAATTCTATGCCATCCATTTCCGGCATCCGCAGATCGGTGATGACAAGATCAAAGTGCTGACCACTCATGAGAAGATCCATAGCCTTTCTTCCGTTCTTAGCCGTTTCGACGTGGTAGCCTTCATGCACGAGGATTTTTCGGACAACGGTTGCAACCTGATAATCGTCATCGACGACTAAGATGCTAAACTTTGGGTTGTAGGCAACGGTCTCTTCCTCCATTTCCGTCTCCTCCCCGTATTCATTTTTTCACATTTCTCCTTTATTATCGGATGGCGTGAGCTCCCTCTTTAGCTTTGTCACACATCAAGGCAACCGAACTAACGAAAAATCCTAAGTCAGGCAAGGAAAGAGGTGGGGCAGGTCTTGAATTATAAGCCCATCGGTAGGCCGTCTCTTGCAATGGCCAGACCGCTTCCCCTCGAATTCCCCGGCTCAATCTATCACATCACCTCCAGATGTAACGCCTGCCTGCCTTATTCTTGAAGATGGCCAGGATAGGGAGGCCTTCTAGGCGATCGTGCAGTAGGCAGTCAAACGGTTCAACTGGCTCTGATATGTCTATTGTCTCATGCATAACCACGACTACCTGCTGGTCGAGACAGGTGATGGGAATCTCTCCTTGGGCATGAGGCACAGACGGAAGTGGTTTGCTTTTCGGCCCTCTGTGGAGCAGTTTCTTAGCATAGAGGAACGACGTCACAAAAAAGGGGGGGAGAGGATAAGGCGGGCATGACAGGTCATAATAATGACCGAGCCTCTCACTAGCACTCGTGAGTGATTCCTTTATTGCCCTTATTGAGGAAAGAGCTATTTAACGAGAAAGCTCACTGAGGATGTCTCTATTGGTGGTGATGAATCATTAAACCGCACCCTGGCTCTAGCAACTTGGGCCCCGCGCTTCAGGGGCCACACGAACTCACCGTTGGACGTAGTGGCCTCAAACGTATCATCCACAAACCAATCTACGGATGCTCCTCCTGGGGTTTCTTCCAGTGCAAAAGAAGAAAGGGGTCAAGTCTTTTCTTGACAAATTAAGCTCGATCTGCTAATCACGGATGCATGTCCCGGCCTCTCCGTATAGAGTATCCTGGTGCTTACTATCATGTGATGAATCGGGCGTTAAAAGGTCAGGCTGCTTTTCGGTCGGAGCCTGATTTCAGAGGGTTTTTGACGCTAATTGAGGATTCTTGGAGAAGGTGGGATCTCCAGGTATTCTCTTACTGCCTCATGGAAACCCACTATCACCTTGCTATTCAAACGCCCTTGGGCAACCTTCAGCGGGTCATGCGCCACATTGACGGGGTTTACACCCAGCGATTCAATCGGCGTTACAAAAGAGATGGCCCTTTGTTCCGGGGTCGTTATAAGGCCGTTCTGATCGATGGGGATCGGTATCTGACAGCTGTGGTTCGCTACATCCACCTAAACCCCGTGGAAGCTGAGAAAGCTCGCAACCCTGAAGAGTTCCCATGGAGCAGCCACGGCCACTACCTGAGGCCCAAGGAAGCACCACGGTGGCTCTCCCTCAAAAGGGTCATGTCTGGATACCGGAGTCCGGAGGCTTTTCATGCATTTGTCCTATCTGGAAATGAAAAGGCCCTCTTGGAGTTCTATTCGAAAAAGAGACGCTCGCCCGTCCTTGGGGATGAAGACTTCGTCTCTCAGATTAAAGACGGTGGTTATCCATTAAGTCAGGAACATGTTAGTTATGAGACGACGATCCTTAAGCCTCAGGTGTCTGATGTCATAACGGCAGTGGCTGATGCCTATCAGGCACCTCGGGACGATCTTTTTCAGCTACGAAGGGGCGAGCGTAATGAGCCGAGACATGTGGCGATGTACCTTAGCAGAGAATTATGTAACCTCACCTTAAGGGAGATTGCAGAGATCTTTTCCCTAGGCAGTTATGGGAGTGTTGGGGCAGCCTGTAGTTCGATTGAGGCCAAACTTAAGTTGGACAGGACCCTTTTTCGACGTATGGAAAAAATCAGGGGAACGATCACTAGGACTTCTATTCAAACAAAGACTTGACCCCTTCCTTCCCCTTCCCCCTTCCGAACGGTATGGCCATCCAGAGCTATCGATGACTGCCAAGAAGCTTGAGTTACCCAATTACGATCCAAGAGGAGGCCAGGGGTTTGCATTGGCCTACGCAACTCAGAACCGCGGGGGGTGTCACATCAGGAATGAGGTTCACTGTGTCGAGTTCTTTGGCATCTCACTGATGGGCATCATCGAGACAGGCGGATCCCTAGACCGTTTCACGATAAAGGGGAAGCCAGAGGTTACCAAGAGATTTCAGGATTTTTACTGCATGATCGATTCATCAGGGATCTGTAATTTTATCATTATTGACATGCCTGATCACAAAGTGTTCATCAATCTCATGGAGAAAGGGACAGGAGTAACCTTTGGAGGCCTTGAGGGCTTTTTGAATACAGGGGAACGGATATTCAATTTGGAGCGACTGTTCAATCTTAAAGCTGGCCTGACATCAAAGGATGATACATTGCCGAAGCGTATGCTGTAGGAGCCGATGCCTGAAGGACCAGGCAAGGGGCATGTGGTTCGACTAGATGAGATGCTGCCAGAGTATTACAAATGCCGAGGATGGACTGTGAAGGGCGTTCCTACTGAGAAGAAACTGGCAGCGCTTAGAATCTCCCCGAAACTCTAAGAGGGCTAGAAGCGGTCGAGTAGACTGGTTTCTCCTGAGGCTAGGGATCGAGGTTTGTTTTCTCCCTTTCCGCCTGGTTCCCCGGCGGTGCCACAATACTTCGACCCTGTAGAAGAGATGGGGCCAGGTCTTGAATCATAGGCTAAAATCTTCGGCCTCTGGCTCCTTTCCACGCCAGCGGTCTGATAGGTCGGCCACCGTCTTTTTCTGTCCTACCTGTAACGCTTCCCCAAAAGGACCACATCCCGATTATCCGATAGAAGCTACCTATCAGATCTTGTCAAGCTATTTTCCTTGACACACGATCTTCTTGTTTTCTATAATCTACGCACCAAATCGGGTTTTCGACCATCTCATCAAACAAAGGGGGATAAACAATGGCACAAAAGGATGACAAGACAAAAGATAAGGGTGTAAAGACACGGCGGATCTCACGGCGGACAGCCATAAAGACCGCGGGGGTTCTTGTCGGTGCGGGGATCGCCGGCGTGCCGGGTGCACTCACCCGAGGGATGTCTGTCAGATCGGCGGCGGCTGCAGAGAAGCCCATCAAGATCGGTTTCCAGGTGCATCGGACAGGCATTGGGGCGGTTTACGGCCGCTGGTATGAGCGGACGACGACGGCGGCTGTGAAACTGATCAATGAAACGGGTGGCATCGCCGGGAGGCCCGTTGAGGTGGTGGCCGAGGATGACGGAACCGATCCCAAGCGCGGCACTGAGGTTGTAGAGAAGCTTGCCGTCCAGCACAAGGTGGATTTCGTCTACGGCACCCTCTTCTCCCATGTCGTGATCGCCTCCGCT
>CAYGBK010000009.1:0-55702 GCA_964348095.1 uncultured Thermodesulfobacteriota bacterium
TCCGATTCTGGTGACGAAATCTCTCACCCTTTGGGCTCGCCCGCTTTGCACACTGGCTGCGTTATTGGGGTTCGAAGTACATGAGGTCGTCTTCACCCCCGCTGGCCTTGCCAGCGCCCAAATCGGGCTTCGTGAATAATCCGCGCTAGGCATCAGACGCTCTGTTCTCCAACTCAATTTTTACCTTGCCGAGCGGCTTATGAGCCCGGGATTCTTATGGTTCACGAGATCATCCGCCAACAATATGGAGATGTCCGGTTTCTGATGTCCTTAGACTCATATGCCAAAACCCTATCTCATATCCCACATCGCCCACCTAACGGTCCCATAGCTCAGGAACCTTCTCCTCCTGAACGACGTTGATGGGTCGTCACCTCAAAGCCTCACTATGCTTAAAACAAATCGGATTCGAATTGGAGCAGGCAACCATGTGCCCCTCCTCCCCAACCCCAAATTTGTTCGACGTGGTCATAGATGATGGACGCCTCGGCAGGTATTTACAAATCGCAAAAACCATAATAAAAAGAGGGACGCAGCAGGCAGACCTCTTATTCCGTATGACAAGGGGTGACGATGGAGCGATCGGAAGAGGGTAATTCTTTTCTGGACCGTCCTGAGATTCTCAATCTCATCTTTTACCCGAGGCGTGAGGGGAATCCCGTGCCTTCGGTTTCAAATGCAACGAATGTTCTAGTCCCTGTTGAAGGAGAGATCTCGGTAGGCTGCCGATTCTATCACTCTCAACAGGAGGGCCCGAATATCCTTTTTTTTCATGGCAACGGAGAAATCGTCAGTGACTATGACTTCATCGCTCCCCTCTTTGAGGAGAGCGGTCTGAACCTTTGTGTGGCCGATTACAGGGGCTACGGGTTTAGCGGCGGCACCCCCACAACCACGAGCATGATTCGCGACTCACATCCGATCTTCACCCATTTTCTACAATTCCTTAAAGAGAACCAGTATGGTGGACCCATCATTGTCATGGGTAGATCTTTGGGTAGCGCTTCGGCACTGGAACTTGGATCCCAGAATCAAGACCAGATACAAGGGGTTGTCATTGAAAGCGGATTTGCCGACACCTTCGATCTTCTCAACTCTCTGGGGATACTCGGACAAATCCCTCCAGGAGTTGGAGATCGTGTCTTTTCAAACCTGGAAAAAATAGGGAGTATTCTGCTTCCAACTCTCATCCTTCACGCACAGGAGGACCACATCATCCCTCTTCAACACGCGCGGGATCTCTATCAGAAAAGCCCAGCCAGGGAGAAGCGGCTTGTCATTATCCCCAGTGCCAACCACAATAACCTTCTCATGGTGGGCCGGCATCAGTATTTCGAAGCCCTCACGGGTTTTATGGCAGTCTGTAGAGATCAGTAAAATACAGTTGGCAGGGGTCAGAAAACAGAAGTCAGGAGCCAGGAGTCAGAAGTCAGAATTAAGAGCGGAGGGGAAAGGAGCAAGGTGAAAGGAAAAAGGATAAAGGAAGAAGGCGAGAAGCAAAAACAATAACGGAGAGGAATAAAGGCGAGAGGATAGAGGACAGAGGCTAAAGAGTAAGACTCAGGGGTCGGGGATGGGGGTCAGTTAGCAGGAATCAATTGATAGAAAAGGTTCAGCACTGGTAACTGACAGCTGACCCCTGAACCCTGTAGCGTGTATCTGACCGCTGATCTCCGTAAACTGTCTCGAGAAAGGAGGGCACCATGGAGACTCACTATGGCCTGGACGGTAAAGTGGCCATTGTTACTGGTGGTGGCAAAGGCATAGGCCGAGCTATCGCTCTCGGTTTGTCCAGTGCTGGCACCAAGATGGTCATTGCCAGTAGAACCCAAACAGAGCTCGAATCTGTCGCCCAAGAGATTCGAAAAGAGGGAGGCGAGGCCTTTCCTCTTGTGACAGACATCACCGACAACCAGCAATTGCAACGCCTTGTCGATACAACGATGGATAAATTCAAACGAATCGACATCCTGGTCAATAATGCCGCCAGAAGCTTTCTGAAGCCCCTGATGGATCTTCGAGAAGACGGCTGGGACAAAATATTCAACACCAATTGCAAGGCCCCCTTTCTTCTAGGTCGAGCCGTTGCCACCCATATGATGGACCAGGGAGGCGGGAGAATCATCAACATTACGACAGTAGGCGCTGAAAGGGTGGGAATGGGTATGGGTGCCTATCACGCGAGCAAAGCGGCGCTGAAAATGCTTACCATGAGCATGGCCGCGGAGTGGGCGCCATTCAACATCAATGTCAATGCTGTGGGGCCTGGTTTTGTGAGAACCGAATTCAGTAAGCCGGTTTGGAGCATTCCTGAGATAGAGGAGCAGATAGCGAAGAGAGTTCCCAGAGGCCGGATTGCCGAGCCTGAGGAGGTTGTCGGGGCGGTACTTTTTCTGGCCTCTGATGCGTCGGATTTCATCACGGGCCAAACTATCTATGTTGATGGTGGCATGATGTTAGGAGCGTGAGGCGATTCCCCTGGGATTCAAATTCAGAATTCTTTGGACCATATGGGAAAGATAGAAGCCGCAATATTTGATATGGACGGCCTCATGGTCGATACAGAGGGCCTTTACTTCCGTGCCGAATCTGAGGTCGCCAGACGCTATGGCAAGTCCTTTAACAGGGATGTCATGCAGAAAATGATGGGCCATAAGGCCGTTCGGTCGATACAGATCATGAAAGAGACCCTCGGGTTAGATGGATCCCCAGATGAAGTAGAGGCCTTACGTGACCGTCTTTACGAAGATTTACTTTTGCAGGGCGTGAAACCCATGAGGGGACTGTTAGATCTTCTCAATTGGCTGGAAAACAAGGGATTCCGCAAAGCGGTTGCCACCTCTTCAAAACCAGCATTCAAGGATATCATTTTTGAACACCTCCACCTCCATGATCGTTTCGAAACGGTAGTGACCGCAGAGGAGATCTCGGAAGGCAAGCCATCACCAGAAATCTATCACGTCGCACTCCGTCGATTGGCACTCGATCCCTTGCAGTGCATTGTGATGGAGGATTCCGTTCCTGGACTGAAGGCCGCAAAAGGGGCGGGGTGCTTTTGCATCATCGTTCCAAACGAGTTTACTGAAAACCAGGATTTTTCCGGTGCCGACCTCGTGGCTCCCCATCTATTCCATAAGGATGTCCGGCGTCTATTTGCGGAGTTGTGACGGCACGATAATGGTTGCTCATGATCCCGAAATTCCGATGACCCATCCGGTGAGTTCCCCTATCTCCGAGAATCCTCCTTTACCCCATCGACATCCCGAAATAATGGGCAGGCTTTCCCCAACAGCGAGCCGCGAGAGCGTGGGAGCGAAGGGATGAGAGAATCTACTTCGTAAATCGGAGCTTTTCAAAAAATCCGAATCATCGCGGAACGGTTCATTCAAAAAGGGGGAAATTCTAAAACAATTCCTATTGACCTGAGGAGAAGAAGCGTATATAAGGATATTCTTTCATAGAAAACTGCTCGATAGCGGGTATTGCGTCTGTCAGAATCTGGCGACTTAGGGCGGATTATTCACGAAGCCCGATTTGGGCGCTGGCAAGGCCAGCAGGGGTGAAGACGTACTGATATACTTCGAGCCCCAATAACGCAGCCAGTGTGCAAAGCAGGCGAGAGCCCAAAGGGTGAGAGATTTCGTTACCAGGATCGGAACCTCGCCAAAGACAGACTATCATTCGTGACCGAGTCGAAATACTAAGATAAGGCTTTGATGTTATGTATTTTTTCCGCTTTTGATGAAATCTCTCATGAATAATTCGGGCTAGGAGTAAATGAGATGGCGAAGAAGAACAACAGAATTTACATCATCGATGTGACAAACAGGGATGGCGTTCAGACCTCGCGCCTTGGATTGGCAAAGCTCCAGAAAACCATTATCAACATTCTACTCAATGAAATGGGTGTCTACCAGAGCGAATTCGGTTTTCCTGTCACCCATCACGAAACACATTATCTCAACGCCAATCTCAAGCTGGCCAAAATGGGGATTCTGAAGCCAATCATTCTCAGCGGATGGATACGGGCTATTGTGAGCGACGTCAAACAGGCCCTCGAACTCACGGAGGTTGAACACCTCAACATCTCAGCTTCAACATCCAAACAGATGATCCGCGGGAAGTATCGAGGTAAGAGGTCTGGCGACGACGTGATCAAAGATATGACAAACGCCCTCGATTATGCCAGGACTCATGGAATCAAAACGATTGGTGTCAATGCTGAAGACGCTTCTAGGACGGAATTGGAATATCTGATCAAATTTGCCAGTGCTGCCAAGGACCACGGGGCGGACCGATTCCGTTACTGTGACACCCTGGGTTACGATGATCCATTCACCATTTACAATCGGATCAAGGCAATCGC
Organism: uncultured Thermodesulfobacteriota bacterium; assembly: GCA_964348095.1. Taxonomy (GTDB): domain Bacteria; phylum Desulfobacterota; class BSN033; order WVXP01; family WVXP01; genus WVXP01. The sequence continues at coordinate 4,367 of CAYGBK010000009.1, forward strand.
TCAGAAGGTGAAGATCCCAATCGAACTCCACTGTCACAATGACCTTGGCCTGGTCGTGGCCAATTCAATAGCAGGAGCAAAAGCTGCGATCGATGCTGGTGTCGATGCCTATATCAACACCAGTGTAAACGGAATGGGAGAAAGGGCCGGGAACGCAGACCTGGTCTCAGTGATTCTCGCAATTCAAAAGTCCAGTGGCTTCGAGGACAGATACATGCTCGATGAGCGAGTTACCCTCTCCAAATCGTGGCAAATAGCGACTTACGCATCCTACGCCTTTGGTGTCGATATCCCCATCAATCAGCCTGGTGTCGGTGCAAATGCATTTGCCCACGAATCAGGCATCCATGCCGATGGAGCCCTCAAGGACCGTCACAACTACGAACTATATGACTACCAGGAACTCGGTTTGGGCGAACCAGAAGTCATTGACACGGGGAGGAAGATCACGGCTGGAGAATATAGCGGTATCAAAGGATTCCGAAATGTCTACGAAAAACTCGAGATCCGGTTCCATGACGATGAAGAGGCTACGAAAATCCTCGAGTTGGTCAGGTATGCCAACGTCCATACCCAAAAACCTTTGGTCAAGAAAGAACTCCTTTTCATCGCTCGGTATCCCGATATTGTCAAGGAAATAATGACCTTTACCCCACTGGAATAACCAAGAAAGACAAAGATAAAAGGAAAAAGAACAAATTCCCTTCTATTGTCATCGCTAGGCCCTTGCTCTCTTCCCTGCGCCTTTAATCTTGTTCCTAAAGCCTACCCAGTTTCAATCGCCACGAATCTTACAGGAGACTAGTTTTGAGAAACAAACCGTTGGTGGTGACTAGAGTGGAAGCCCGGGAATAATATCGGCCAGGTTCCCCGTCCTAATCACAAGATCAGCTGCATCATCAAGTTCGGGAGAGGAAGAATTGAATGATACGCTAAACCCCGATAGGGCAAACATCTCCAGATCGCCCTGACTGTCTCCTATGGCGATAATCTCCTGAGCCTGAACGCCGAGTCTGTCCATTATCTCTCTCACCCAAAACCCCTTGCCATCATGGAACACATTTACCTTGACGCCTCCCGTCAGTACTCCTCCCTCCTCAAGAAGGTCGTTCGCAACAGAGAAATCTAGACCGAAATCCTCCTTTATTCTATCGGCAAGAATCGAGAGGCCTGAAGAGACGCCTGCTAGCTTCAGGCCCCTGGCCTTGAGAAAAGCCTGAAGTTCACGTGCCCCCTCATGATAATCGACCGAGTCTGTGATTCGTCTCAAATCGTCAACTCTCATTCCTTTCCAGACCTTCGCGTCTCTTCTACAGAATTCTTCGTAGGAGATACGCCCCTCGAGAAAAAGCCTCTGAAACTCCTCGGCATGGCCCTCCCATGTCTCGAGAACTCGATGTATATACTCCCAGATGCTTTTCTCGGTCGTCAGGGTGCCATCGAAATCGAAAACAACGGCCTTGAATTCCTTTGAATTCAAATCTGGTTGAGATGCCATTTGGGGGGGTCTTCAGAGCGTCTTACCCGAAATCCTGAGATCGCTCCACGACACGGGCCGGTTGTCAGAGGGCAGTTGTGAGAACGACGACCGACACAGGCCCATGAGAACTTTTTTCGGTCTCTATCAATCCCACCAGCAATTTCTCCGCACGCGGCTGCCGGCTTCTATCTGTCTGACTTGTGGACCCGCGACTTGCTGGTGAGATCTTGTAAAAGCCTGTCGAGGCGATCCGCTTCCTTTTTCAAACGGTCGAGGTATTCGATGCCTTTGTCATCGAGGCGATTCCTGTATTTCTTGACAAGTAGGTTGGCAAATCCCTGGACACTGATCACGGGAGTCCGTAGATCATGTGACATGGCGAAAGCCAATTCTTCGAGTCCTCCGATGCAGGCCTTCAGTTGCTCGACTTTCTGTTTCAGGTCCGCCTCTTGTCTCCTTAACTCAGTGACATCTCTCCCGACGATTCCAACAGCCACAACCTGTTCCTGACTTTTCTTGAGGGGGACCATGGCAACTTGAAAGACTCGACTTGTGCCGGATCGGTCTCGAATTTCGACCTCCCAATTCTCCTGACTCCGTGTCTTGAGAACCCTTTTTAGCCTATCCTTCCATATGCCCCCATCCTTCCAGGAAGAGAAGAGGGGCGAGCCGGAATTCTTGGCAATTGCCATGGCCTGGGGATTGAGATACACGACTTTGCCATCACAATCTGTAATCACAACAAAATCACTAACCAGATTAAGAACTTCGGTAGCAAAGTCGGACGGACCGAGCCCGACCTCTTTCTTTTCTCTTTCAGGGGTTATCTTTTTCTGTCTTCTGGCCACTGACTTCTCGACAGCCGACTATTTGATCCCCAAACCCTTTTCGATTGACCCGATTTCGCTGACCGAACGGCGGATCCGAAGGGATTGACTCTTATGCCACTTCTCATACTCCTTGAGTCTCTTTTTAAGAGCTGAAATGGCCTTCAGGGTGGCCGAGGGAGAAGGCCCACCGGGGATTTTGTCCTCTTGCACGATTTTCACCGGATCCTGCCATTGAGCTATCTCCTGGGCTTTGAACCTCAGGTCGAGATCCATTTCCCTCATTGCCCGGTTCAGATCGGTGACCGTAATCTTCTCTCTCCCTGACTTCTCTGCAAACCGGACAGCCTTTTCGACGAGCACCTTTGCCTTTCTAAAGGGGAGATTCGAATGTTGTACAATCGACTCCAACAAATGGGTCGCACCGATGAACCCTTTCCCGGTCTGGGTCTGCATCACCGGTTCTACGACTTCCATCATATTGACGATCTCACTCATGATCGGAAGTGACGGCGCACATTCGGCAACCAGATCGATGATCATATACTTTGCCCACTGGGAGTCTTTGTTATAACCAACCATGGGGGCCTTCCCAATGGAAATGAGGCCAGTTAGAATGCCCTGGGCAAGAGAAGCCTTGGCCTTGATTACTTCAAGGGGCCCAGGGTTTTCTTTCTGAGGCATGATCGAACTTCCGCTCCTGTGAGATTCATCGAGACGAAGCATTCCGAATTCCGAGGTGCTCATGAGGATGAAGGTCTGCGCCATAGCACTGAGATGATTCATAGTCACGCAAATGGAAAAGGCCAGATCCGTTTCCGGTTCCCACCGGTTGGTTATGGGATCAGTTGAATGTTCATGGGGGCCATCAAACGCAAGCAACCGCGATGTTAGATCCCGATCAAGAGGAAATGAGGTGCCGTAGCCAGCAGCCCCACCCAAGGGATTTCGATTGAAGAGACTATACCAGTTGATAAAGCGCATGATGTCACGCTCCAGGGGCATGGCCAATCCAAGGAGCATGTGGCCAAAGGTGGTTATCATCGCGTGCTGATAGTGCGTGAAGCCAGGCATCACTGCTTCTGCGTGACGTGTTGCCCGCGATGCCATCGTCTCAAGAAGGGCTATCAGATCCCTGACGAAGTTGGCAGCCTGATCCCTCAGATAGAGGCGTATATCCAAGGCTATCTGATCGTTCCGGCTTCGTGCTGTATGCATTTTCCCGATACCATCGATACCGAAACGCTCGATGAGTTCGCTTTCGATGTTGGAGTGTACATCCTCTCTCGAGGCGTCGAGTTTGAATACACCCTGACTAAATAGGGCCTCAATATCTTTAAGCCCTGTTAGAATCTCTCGGCCATCCTTTTCCGAAATGATCCCCTGTTTCCAGAGCATGATTGTATGGGCCTTGCTTCCCCAAATATCGTAGGGTAGCAGTATCTCGTCACATGGGGGTACTCCTCGCACGTCCCGACCCGACAAAAAGTCCATAATCCGCCGGGGCATCTGTTTTCCGTGTCTCTCCCCCCAAAGCTTCTTAACTTTCATCTTCTATTCCTTCACGTGGACGGTTGACCTTCACCGGTTGCCACTCAGTTTCCAATTACGATAAGTTTTTCACACCTTTCCTTCAAGCCATCCAATTCGACAATCTCTTCTTACATCAAACGTTGGGACGTAGGGTTTGATATCCAGGAGAGGGCTCCCATCCAATACATCAACCTCCTGCAGTCTGAGTATGTTTCCCTTTCGCTCTAGGAGTCTCACGACGGACAGGCCGAGGTGGTTTGGCCGTCTCAAATCCTTTGTGGCAAAAACCCCGTGCACCCTATTCCCAAGAGCGGGCTTGACCTCGAGGCGCGTTTCTTCCATGGCCAAGACGTAGAGGAGAATGATGTGCGAAAAACCGTCCAGATCTCGCAATCCTCTTTCATATTCACTGTTGACTTCTACCCATCCCATTTCATCTGAGTGAAAGGGTTGAACGGGAATCCCCGTCTTCTCTGTGAAGGGAGAGTGGATCACACCGATAGGCTGTAAAATGATCTCCATTCTTCTCCCCCTTTCTATCAGCAGACAGGGAACGGTTTGCAGCAGGTAGCAGAAGCCATTTAACAACATCTCACGGTGGACAGTCATCTCTTTCCATTAGCTCTCTGTCAACCGATACCCGCCAACTGTCGACTGGTTTATCTGATCCCAGAACTGCATCTGGCCGCTGACAACTGACCCCTGCTAACTGATGACTGGTTCATCTAATCTCTGCTAACTGTCAACTGCTCTCTGAACTTCCTAACCCCTTGGAACGGCCCGCGCTTTCCCTGCTCTCTCTAAACCGTTACAGCCTTTCACACTCGGTGAGGTATGTCAAGAGCCTCTTCCATAGATACGAATGATTGACAAGCCAAGGGAGTTTAATTAGTATCCGGGCTATCATACGGTTTTCCCCTTTTTTTTAGTTATCGGTCATGAAAGGACATAGACTACGGTGGGGTCCCATCCTCGTATTGCTCATCCTCGCAGTTGTGTGGGGTGGGAATTATGCTGCAATTAAGATAGGTGCCAAGGGGATAGCGCCCCTCTTTATGGCCTTTATTCGCTCGGCTGTGGCCAGTCTCTGCCTGTTCCTTTGGATGAGGATCAAGAGAATCCCCCTTTTCCCAGAAAGGAAAATATTTTGGCACGGCCTTGTCGTGGGGTTACTTTTCGGGGCAGAATTTGGTTGCATCTACCTCGGGTTAAACTATACCCTCGCCTCTAGATCCTATATCTTTGTCTATACTCATCCTTTCTTGGTCGCCCTTGGTGCGCATTTCTTTTTGCGAGGCGATCGGCTGACCTTTTGGAAAGTGGCAGGGCTCCTACTCGCCTTTTTAGGCGTGGTGATTCTCTTTCCAAATGGTTTGGGAAAGAGTCCCCTCAACACGCTTCCTGGGGATCTTCTCGTCCTTGCCGCGGCAGTCTTTTGGGCCGCCACGACACTCTATGTCAAACGTTTTCTCACCGAAAAAACCGTGCCTTTGCAGACCCTCTTTTACCAGCTCGTTTTCTCAGTCCCACTCTTGCTCCCTCTCAGTATGGTATTAGAGGACAGGATATGGTACGGCTTCACCCTCGCTGTCGGGGTTTCTCTGGCTTATCAATGCATCATCAATGCATTTCTGAGCCTTCTTGTTTGGTTTGAGCTAATTCATCGCTATCCGGTAAGCCTCCTCGCTGCCTTTACTTTTTTCACTCCTTTGTTCGGCGTCTTCTTCAGCGGTGCTCTGCTCTTGGGCGAGATGATGAAACCAACATTGATCGTGTCCCTCATTCTCGTCTCCTCAGGCATGATATTGGTAAACCGGCCTCCTCGACATGAGCGTCCTCAATGAACCTGCCATGTTTTTTGATGTAGCGCCTCCCTTCCTGCTGGTCTTCTCCCGTCGACCGTGCCCACTCGCCACCGCGAGATCGGCGGAGAAGAGTTCCCCTCCCTTTGCAAATCGCTCTGGGATAAGAGTGCCCGGAAAATCGCAAATGACTCCCCCCCAAGAAAAAAAACATCTTGACATAGTCGATCAAATGTATTACATTCCCTTTATTATGAGAAAGGAACGAATCTACTCACTTCGGCTCACTTCAGAGATGAGGAAAGCTCTCGACATGGCTGCAACTCGTGATAGAAGGTCCGTTGCGTCCCTGTTGGAAAAAATCATCGCTGAATACCTAGACAGAGAGGGTATAGATTGGGAAAAGGATTCGAAATATCATAACCGCAGAGAACACCCTCGAAAAGATGTGTCCCTGCCTGCCCGATTAATTATCCAACAGCCTCTCGAAACCCATAAAGAGACCGAAGCTCTTGTCGAAAACATGAGCTTGGGTGGCGCTTACGTTACTTACACTAACGGACAGAGCTCGCCATGGGAGCTGAAATCAAAAATCAATCTTATTGTCCGCATCCCGAAGTCTGCCGACCCTTTAAAGCTTTCTTGCCGAGCTGTAAGGGTGACCCGAGATGAACAACGGGTGGGCGTGGGTCTTCAATATGGAAAGGTTGATGAAGAGGACTTCAGCCTGATCGAAAGATATCTCCGCGCTGGTCCGGGACCGCCACCTTCAAACCCCTCACTGAACTAGTCCCTGCAACTACCTCAGCCTTCATAGACGACTCACCATGTCTGCACAATACGCACGTCCTTGGCTCATCGAAGTTGTCGTGTATGCTCTCAGAGATGGGATGATAGGGTGTCTATCTCATCGACAAAGGGGGGAGTGATCAGTTCGTCAATAAGACCTCGGTCCAACTTACGGTAACTGTAGTTCACTCTTCCAATGATGGGGTATTCATCCTCTCCTTGAAGCCATTCCTGTTTACTGTCAGAGCCGATCCCCTCTTCGAAATCCTTTGTAACCAAAATGTACTCATCTTCTGGCACGCTGTTTTTCAGGAGCCTATGAGCGATCACAACGTCGAGACCGGCTATTTTTTCAAAATTCGCAATCTGGTAAAAACCCACTCGACCATAATGAAGCAAGAATTTTATTCTCAGGTCTTTAGCCTGGATACAGGCATGACAGTCACACCGTTCGCCTCTCACCTCGACAAACCACCTCTGTACGCCAATGAAACGTGCAAATTGCTGTTGAACAATCTGAAACAAAGCTCTAGGAGGCACCGAATTCTGCTCCACGGACAACCAGCAAAAAAGGGCATCTCCCTCAACCTCCATCACCTTTAACCCCTTTGGACTGTCTTCTAACATCGATGAAAAAAGATTCACCACCACAAAATTCGCGTGTTCGATTTCGGTGGCACTCAAAAACTTTGTGTATCCCTTGATATCCGCAATGAGAATAACGCCGTCTGCGTTCATGATCTCCTCCACGCTCACATGTCAGATTCTAACAGGGAACCTAGGTCCCTTGCAATTCCATGAATTCCAGGATCCCAAATCTCTTTTAGGCTGGCCAGACCATTCCCACACGAAGCCATCGGTGGTGATGGGATATAAAAGTCTAAAATAGGATGAAAAATCTGTCTGGTAGTTATAGACTGTTCATCAGGAGATTATTTCTCCCTCTTTTGAAAAATAGAAACCCAGGATCAAGAATCTGAAAGGAGGATTTCATGCCGAACACAGACGAAAACCTGGAGAAAGCTTATGAAGACGAGTGTGAAACCTACATGAGATATCGTGCTTTTGCGCGACAGGCTGAAGATGAAGGTTTTCCACATATCGCCCATCTCTTCAGAGCCACGGCAGAGGGGGAAACGATCCATGCGCTCAATCAAATCGCTGCCCTGGGAGGGGTCGGATCGACAAAGGAGAACTTAGATCGGGCTGTCCGAGAGGAGGAAGAAGACTTCTTCCGAATGTACCCGCAATTCATAAAGGATGCCCAAACAGATGACAGGACAGAGGCAGTGATGAGTCTGTCTTGGATACAACAGGTGGAAAAGGCCCATTTTGGTCTCTTTAAGAAAGCTCTGGAAACCCTTCAAAAGGGGAGTGACATTGAAAAACAGGAGTATTATCTGTGCACGAACTGCGGTTTTGTCGCGATCGGGGTGGCGCCGTCGAGTTGTCCCGTATGCAAAGCGCCACAACAGGTCTTCAAGGCCATAGAATGATGGGGCGACCTTGAAGCGGACTGCAAGAAACTGGTAGAAATAAGTAGTTACTCAGAAAACCTCAACCACAGAGGAGCGAATAAAATGGCTAAAAGACTAAATCTATTACTGGTTGTGGCACTTACTGTCATTCTGGTGGGGTGCCAGTATATGACCAGCCCGGTAATGGTCAAGAAGGAATCGGTGCCGGATCAAACTTACGACGTCACCGTGTATTGGAGTAGCCCCGTGTCTTATGCAGTACTTTTTGATATTCCCAATGATGGGAAGGAGGTGTCCATGTTCTACACCTATTTCACCGAGCGGGTCGGTATGGACACACCAGGAGAATATGTCGATCGTTTCAAGACCCAGATCAGAGGTTACCGGAGCCTACAAATCAGTGAACCTGACGGAACGGTCAGGGGATACCTTATGATATCCAATCTTCTCGACTACTTCTTCTATGAACGGCCAGAAGGAGAGAGGATTATCGTTTCAATAGTCGATCCCCACCTGGGAGGGGATGCGGCAAGACGCTCGCCGTAACGGAACGGGAGGGGCCTTCAAGAGGTTCCAACGAATAAGGAACAGACCGACATATTCTAAATAAGCCGCAAAAGGGCTGGCTCTATGCGTCATTCGCAAAAGCATCCCTCGTGCGGTTTTTTTGTTGCGACCCGAGCGATTCCACTGAGGTGCCTGTTTTCCCCACCCTTCAGTCATTGTCATATTCTCGGTGCCTTCTCCCACGTAATGGCGTTTTTTAGCACATTCCAGTTGAAAAAAAAGTCGAATTCAGTTACTATGGGCACCGCCCAGTCTAATATTGTTGCGAGATCGTCCCTCCGGCCTCACAATTCTGATGATTGGTAGGACACGGAGAAGGAAGAGTGCCCCTGCTCTTGAATGGGAGGAGGCCTTTTATTCTCTCAAACATATAGCGGCAAAAAACAATTCATGACGGAAAGGGGGTGAAAGAATTGAGCTGATATGACGCTTCTCAGATCCGCCTTCGCACAGACATGAGGGTCATCGTCAAGGAGGGTAGAAACTGAAGAGGCCGTGTCAGTGCTCATTCGTCAAGGAAGAGCAAAAGTCCTTCATTCTAGACGCTGACTAAAGGGGGAAACTATGAAAAGGAGAGTGTTACTATCTATTGCGGTTTTTGCTTTGGCCCTTCTCTTTGCTTTTTCGGGCCATGTAGCCTATGGGGCTAGTTCAATTGTGATCGGAGCGCCGCTTTCTACGGCCTTTCTTTACGGCTGGGATGCCGAGAGAGGGATGCGGTTGGCTATAGAGGAAATCAACGCCAAAGGCGGGGTCAATGTTGGGGGTGAGAAGCGCCCATTTGAGCTCGTTGTCATTGACACTCGTGATCTCGAACCCGGAGTACCGGTGAGTGAAGCCCTTCTCGTTGTTGAGAAGCTCATCCTGGAGAATAAGGCCGATTTCATTATGGGCGGTCCCGTCCGGTCGGAGGCGGGCCTGGCAGCCATGGATTTGCTCTCAAAGCATAAGAAGGTTTCCATCCTCACCACCGGCGTTCTGACCCCTAGGTATCATGCCCGGATTGCTGAAAACTACGACAAATTCAAGTACTGTTTCCGAGCTACTGGTGAGGGGAAATGGATGGTTGGCGGGGAGATCGTCCCAAGTCTCCTCTTCATCGAAAAAAATTACGGCCTCAACAAGATGGCCATATTGGTTCAAGATGTGGCCCATGCCCGGGGTGGGGGTGCTTTGCTTGCTAAGATCATGTCGGGTAAAGGCTGGGAGATCCAAGGCGATCCGGAGATCTACCCGACCGGGACGACCGATTTCTCCATGCGTCTGTTAAAGGCCAAAAGGGAAAAGGCTCAGATCATCCTGATCTGGATGGACATGCCAGAAACCTCGATCCTTCTCAAACAGTGGTACGATCTGAAGATTCCGGCACTTCCCTTCGGTTCGATCATCGCTGCGGCGGAGCAGCCCGGCTTTTGGAAAGCGACCGAGGGGAAGGGGGAGTACACCCTGGCCAATGTGGTCAATGCGGGGAATGCCCCTTCCAATGCCACCCCGTGGACGATGAAGTTCTTTGACGCCTATACAAAAAGATGGAACATCGAACCTGAAGGATATGGAACCTCAACCAGCTATATGGGACCCTATGTGCTCAAGGATGCGATCGAACGCGCCGGTACTCTAGATTCTGATGCGGTCGTCGCTGCACTCGAAAAAACCGATCTGATGGGCGTCTATGGGAGGATCAAATTTGATCCCAAGAGCCACCAGGTTATTCCCAGTGTCGATCCGAACGAGGGGGCCGTGGGAACCATCTTCCAGTGGCAAGCAGGGAAACGGGTTGTGGTTTTCCCGCCAAAGATTGCCATGGGAGAGATCAAACTCCCGCCCTGGATGCAGTAGGACGGATGTTGCATCATTTCAGGCCTCAGTCTATTCCTATCAGAGAGGGGGAGGGGACTTACCCCTTCCCCAATTTTTCTGGTTTCTAGGCTCGGTTGTATCTGTGCCACACCGAAGTCGTGCGGATAGATGAATGGGCTTGTCATATGGATATATTGATCTATGGGACAATAAACAGCTTCTCCCTGGCTCTGATGGCCATCGGCTTTACACTTGTCTATGGGATTAGCAGACTGCCAAATTTCGCTCACGGTGCCCTGTATGTGATAACAGGGTTCATCGTTTGGAGTTTCGTCAACCTCCTCGGCCTACACTACCTCGTGGGTATCCTTCTCGCCTTAATTATCACGGGCCTGGTAGGTGCTGCCATCTATCAGTTCGTCTTAATCCGAGTCAGGGGCATGGCAACCTCTGAGATTATAGCCTCCTATGCCATCGGGCTGGCCATCCTGGAAGGTATACGTTGGAGAGGATTCAAAGGGATGACCTATACCCTTGCACCTTTTGTTGAGGGAAGTATCGAGATTGCCGGGATCCCCGTTGATCTCCAACGAGTTATCATGGTGGGCATCGGGGTGGTCGTCGTGGCTTTCCTCTGGATTTTTACCCATTTTAACCGAATCGGTCTCGCCCTAAGGGGGATGGCCCAGGATGAAAGGGCTGCCATGATGCTCGGTATCGACTCCGATCTCATGGCCCTGATAGCCATGGCGCTTGGATCCATTTTAGCTGGACTTGCGGCCGTCGCTATCTTGCCCCTCGGGAATATCGTCGTAGAGGCCGGTTACAGGGTCTTGATCCTCGCCATCGCCGTCTGCATTGTAGGCGGCCTCGGCAGCTGGGTTGGCGCCGTGCTCGCCGCTTTTATGATCGGATTCGCTCAGATCATCACCGACGCGTATGTGGCATCTCATTTTCGTATAGTGGTCGCTCTTCTGGCTATTATCATTACGCTGATACTAAGACCTTCCGGCCTCTTTGGTCGGCAAAAAGAACTGGAGGAGAGGGTCTAAGGGATGGAGACGGAAGAGAGGCGTAGGGAGAGATTGGACCGGGGTATTAAAGTGCGCGCCGAGGGGATTTACGCCATCTCATCCTGGGAGGAGATGAATTATCTCCTGATGCCTAGGCTTGCGTTAATCGTGGGGATGCTCGTCCTTCCCTTGGTCATGCCTACCGCTTATTGGCAAAAGGTCATCTCCTATGTCTGCATATACGCACTCCTGACCCTCGGATTCGATTTCTTGGCTCATTTCGTGGGATTGGTCTCCCTGGGCGGTGCCCTGTTTGTCGGAGTTGGGGGGTACCTCGCCGCAATCTTCAACACGTCCCTTGGGTTACCGATAAGCCTGACTCTTCCCCTTGCAAGCATCGGGGGGGGAATCCTCTGCACCGTCCTTCTCCTGCCCGCACTCCGCCTCAGGGGCGTCTACTTCGCCATCGTGAGCCTCATGTATCCCCTGGTCCTGATGAGAATTATCGAGGCATTGAACATCCTCGGTGGGACTGAAGGTATCCTCGGAGTGGCGAGTTTTCCTGACAGATGGATTGAACAGTATCTCATCATTGGGATTCTCATCTTCTCCCTCTTTGGTCTGAGGCGATTGGTCAATCAGGATATCGGATTGGTCTTCCGCGGCGTAATGGATAACGACCAGGCGGTCAAGGCCTCTGGACTCAGCATCACCCTGTACAAGGCGATCGCCGTCTTCATCGCATCTTCGCTGGGTTGTCTTGGTGGCGCTTACTTGGCTCATATCTACATGTGGGCCGGCATCTCACAATTCGCCCTCGACTTCTCCATCTTACCTATCGCCGCCACAGTCATCGGCGGAGGCGGGACATTGGTGGGACCGGTACTGGGATGCTTCATCCTGGTCCCCATCTCAGAGCTTTTGCGGAGCGTCGGTACCCTCAGGATCGCCTTCTATGCGGTCATCTTAACGGTTTTCATCGTGTTCCGAAGTGAGGGAATCATGGTCTACGCCCAGCGGAAATATCACCAATTTGAAAAATGGGTCCGAGTATGACACAAGAGCCCGTTCTCCAGATCAAAAACGTTCACAAGGCCTTTGGTGGAGTCCAGGCGTTGATGGACTTGAGCTTTGAGGTATTTGAAGGTGAAATTTTTGGGGTCATCGGTCCCAATGGATCGGGGAAGACCACCCTTATCAATTGCATCACGGGGTTTGTCAAGATGGACTCAGGCAGCGTTCACTATCGGAGCAGAGACATTACCGGACGGGCACCCCACAAGATCGCCAACCTCGGGGTCACCCGGACTTTTCAGATTATGAGACCCTATTACAGTTTGCCCGCATTCAAGAATCTCGTCGTGCCCCTCTTCTCTCCGAGGGCAAGACGCGCCGGCGGCTGGAGAGGTGGTGGCAAACTTGGAGATAGGGATACAGTGGGTATAGATATCCTGGAGGAGATCGGCTTTGAACGGGATTCCCTCGTGCCCTATAAGCTGGCGTCCAGCCTTCCGACGGGCTATTTGAAGCGGCTTGAACTCGCCCGGTGTCTCGCGTTGCGGCCTGAGGTCATCATCTGTGATGAGGTCTTCTCAGGTCTAAGCATGAGCGAGATCGCAAGCATGGTGCCCCTGATCCAGAAGCTCCAACTCGAGGGCATCACCCTCGTCATGATCGAGCACCGGTTGAGGGAGCTTTTCCGGGTGGCCAACAGGGTGATGGTACTCAACTTCGGAGAGAAGATTGCCGAGGGTAACCCCGAGGAGGTCATGGAAGACGACGAGGTGAAAGAAGCATACCTTGGGTCTGAGAAGTCTCTGTACTAGACCGGAAAGTACCGAAGAAAAAGCCCTTGGCTGATCAAAAGTCTTTGACACAAGGGTGTGCTGTCAGTCGTCGGGGGTCGGTTATCACAGTCTTTTCAAGCTATTTCATTAAAGCTAGGACCCCCGCTGTGTACCGCTCGAATGAAGTACGGGTGAATATAACCTATTCCTCGGCGCTCAAGGCATAATTTTCTGGTGGTTCAACGGTTTCATTAGGGGATATTGGCAATTCGCGGAGAACAATACGTGGGAAGTCGACAGGACGAACATACGTTCACGAGATTTGACCGAGTCTGCGAGAAATACCCTGACAGGCCTGCCGTCGTCTATCTTGGCCAGGGGTTCACCTATTCCAGGCTAAGTGAACTCATCGAGAGATTCGCTACCGCCTTGAACGAGCTGGGAGTGAGGAAAGGCGATAGGGTTGTAATCTATATCTCAAATTGTATCCAGTGGGTCATTACATTCTTCGGGATTCAGAAGATCGGAGCCGTGGCCGTCCCGGTTTCTCCTATCTATACCTCCTATGAAATCGAGTATATGATCAACGACTCTGGTGCAGAAACGATCATCTGCCAGGATACTAATTTTGGCTACGTCACAGATATATTCTCAAAAACGTCTTTGAAAAGGGTTGTCGTTACAAATCTGGTTGATCTGCTCCCTTTGTGGAAGCGCACAATCGGTGCCCTCTTTGACAAGGTCCCTCGAGGTACCGTCAAGAAGGACACCTATGTCTATTCTTTCAAAAATCTCTTGAAGGCCCCACCCAACCCGCCACGGGTTGAAATCGATCCATGGGAGGATCTTTCCTATATCCTCTATACGGGCGGGACCACTGGCTTTCCAAAGGGCGTGCCCGGAAACCACATCGGCATGGTCTCATACGTTAATGACATTATGGATGATGTGGTCGCCGGTCACATCGACGAGGGACGGGATACCTATATCGCAGTCAACCCTCTGTTTCACATCATGGCTCTGGGATTATTTGTGGCTATCGGGCTCAATTATGGCAATAAGACGATCCTCATGCCCGTGCCCCAGATAGATGCCATACTGAGAGCTACACAGCGATACAAGGTACGGTGGTCACTCGGTGTCCCTGCCCTCTATCGGATGATTCTAGAGAATGATAGGCTAGACCGGTACGATCTGAGTTCCCTTCGGTACTGCTATTGCGGTGGTGATGTGCTTCCCCTAGAGGTTTACAACCGGTGGAAGGAAAATTTCGGCATACCGATCTATCAGGTATACGGCTCAACCGAAGCGGGGCACGTCACCTACAGCCGATTGGACAAGGAACCCGAAGCCATGTCTGTCGGATCGCCTTTGAAGAGCAGGACATGCAAAATCGTTGATCCCGATACCTTGGAACCTCTTCCGACAGGCGAAACTGGTGAACTCCTGGTTACTTCGGACTACACGATAAAGAACTACTGGAAAAAGCCAGAAGAGACAGCACGGTCCTACGTGGAAATAGATGGGGACGTTTACTATAGGATGGGGGACTTTATCCGCCAGGACAATAAGGGTGAGCTCTACTATGTTGAGCGGTCCGCAGATATCATCAAATACAAGGGTTATCGGATTTCGGCCTCGGAGATTGAGGCCGTATTACAAGACCATCCGACGGTCATCGGGGCATGTGTCGTGGGGATTCCCGACGATCGGGTGGGGGAACGTATCAAAGCGATGGTTGTACTCAAGGAAGATGCACGGGGTGTCGACGCATCCGAACTGATGAGATGGTGCCGAGAAAGGCTTGCTCGTTACAAAATCCCGGCTTACATAGAATTCAGGGATATGTTGCCTAAATCTAAGGTTGGCAAGCTTTTGCGACGAGAGATAAGAGACGAGGAATATCGGAGAATTGGCAACGGAAAAAAGTGAGTCTTCTTTTTGATTCAGCGTTTCCTCGGTTTTGTGGATGCCCTGTTCCTTAGGGGCGGTTGGGGATTCCTTGGGGCTCCATCGATGGCGAGCAGGTTTCGACGTGAGCCTGCAACGAGCTCAGCCGAAGGTAAGCGTAAACCCCGCCGGTCCTTTTCGGCGACATGATCCCTAGAGCATCCTGGAAAAAGTGACCGTGAACGATTGGCCAAGGCCGTGGGTCGCGGAGGCAGCTTGTGTTAGAGATCAAGAACCTGATGGTCTTCTATGAGAATGCGCTGGCGATCAATAACATCAGCATGACATGTCGCGAGCGCGCAGTCACGGGTGTCCTCGGTGCCAACAGTGCTGGCAAATCGACGCTCATGTATACCGTTTCGGGAATCATACTGGACATGAAGAAGAAGGAAGAGATGCGGGGAGGAGAGAGGATAACTATCCTCGGAAGCATACTCTATAACGGAGAAGACATCATCCAGACTAAACCCAACAAAAGGGCCAGGAGAGGGATTATCCTATGCCCTGAGAGGCGTAGGATTTTTCCAGAGAGCAGCGCATTGGAGAATCTCAAGATAGGCGGCTATCTAGCAACCAGAGCGCAGGCCAAAAGAACCCTTGACTATGTCTTCACGATCTTTCCCGCCCTTAAAGACCTCAAAGGCCGAGAAGGCGGCTTCCTCAGCGGAGGCGAGCAACAGATGCTCGCCATTGGAAGGGCCTTGATGGCGCAACCCAGGTTTCTGATGCTTGACGAACCTCTCCTGGGGTTGAGCCCTCTCATTGAAGCCATGCTCGCCCGGGCGGTAAGGGACATCAACAAACAGACCGGCATTACAATACTGATCGCCGAACAGTATGCCAGACCAATCCTGCCCATCATTAAGTATGGTTACGTTCTCGAAAATGGTGGGGCCGTTTTGGAGGGAACGTCTGAGGAGCTAATGGACAACCCGGATGTAAAATCAGCCTACTTCGGACTATAGTTCCAAAATTCGTTTTATGTCGGCCGGTTCCAGACGGTATGGACACCCCCTACCCTGATAGAATCCATGCTCCTCGATGAGATGAATTCCCAGGTCCGACCAGACAAGGGACTCCCCGGTCTCTTTCTTTTCGAGCTTCACATGGGTCTTCCGGTATAGCCCCGGATGACCCCACGGGCACGGAATACCTCCCCGCGCCTCGCGAACCTCCACATCGTACTTCTCATCCACTACCACGGGGTCACCCAACGCGGGTCTTGCCTCGTCCGTTAACGCTCTCAATCGCTGGGCAATGATCTCGTGGCTGAGTCCGAGGGAATTGACCGTTCCCTGATCATCTGTCAGGATCTCAATCAGTTTTCGGCGGTCGTTTCCGAGGAAACCCCTTTGACAGAGGCCCATCGGTCTCATGCTTCGCTCGACCTTGTCAAGCTCGGGGCTCTGTTTCACCGGTCTAGCGCTCATGTCGGGCATCTCTCCAGTGAAAGATTAACCAAACTTATCGAAGAAGATCAATTCCTCGGATATCCCCTTTTTAGTCAACAGTTCCATACACGACTCGACCATGGCAGGGTTTCCACAGAGGTAAGCTTCTTTGTTCTCGCCGTCTTTTATGATCTTGTCCAGGACATTCGTCACTCGGCCTCTCTCTCCTTTCCAGCCGTCTCCTTCCTCGGATCTGGAGAGGGTGAAGATAACGTCAAGGCGAGGAATCTGCTGTTTGAGCGCTCCAATCTCCTCCACATAGAAGAGATCCTTTTTATGTCGGTCACCGAAGACGAGGGTGGCTTTCCTTTGATTCTTCTCCTGGGCCATCTGATATAGAATCGACATAATGGGGGCCAACCCTGACCCGGTTGCCACGAAAATGATCTCTCTGTCGGAATCTCGGAGAAAAAACTCGCCATAAGGCCCATTGAAGGTGACCTCATCACCCACCTTCAAAACCTCATGGACATAGGTCGTGGCCAGGCCACCGGGAACCTTTGTGACAACGAGACTGATAGCATCAGGTTCATAAGCCGGTGAGGCGATCGAATAAGCCCTGTATACGGATTCCGGGCATTCTTCGTACTCGGGAACCTGAAACTGAATGTACTGACCTGCTTTAAAGCTGATAGGTTCCGAATCGAGGAGGCGGACACGGAGCTCTTTGATCTCATCGGTAAGGTCGCGGAGACTCTCGACCCGGGATCGATACTCCCTGATAAGAAAAAGCTCAGGAGGGATTTCGATGTCCATGTTTTCACGGACTTTGATCTGACAAGAAATACGGACTTGATCCTTGATTTCCTCAGGTTCAAGCCATGGCGTCTCCGTCGGCAACAGGGGCCCTCCCCCCTCCTTTACCTTGACTTTGCAATAGCCACAGCTTCCCCTTCCCCCACAAGCAGAGGGGATGAAAATCCCTTGCTCCATCAACGTCGACAGGAGTGTCCCTCCCCCCTGAACTTCCAGTTCCTTCTCCCCCTTGTTGATGTCGATCTTGGACTCCCCGTAAAAGCCCAAATAGGAGTCGGCGACTTCCAACAGAAAAGCCAGGCCAGCTCCAAGGCAGCTCAGCGCGACCAAGCTCAAAAGGAGTTGAACCACGGATCTCCTCACTGAATTTGGATCATTCCGGTAAAACCAATGAAAGCCAGGGCCATGAGTCCAGCGATGATCAATGTGATACCGGGTCCCTCGAGGGGTTTCGGCACCTGAGCCCCCTTCATCTTCTGCCGAATTCCCCCCATGGCCACGATCGCCAGTGTCCAGCCTATTCCGGCACCTGCGCCGTATGCCACCGACTGTAAGAAGGTGTAATCCCGGATAACCATAAAAAGGGCAACCCCGAGAATCGCGCAGTTGACAGTGATCAAAGGGAGAAAGATTCCCAGTATGACATAGAGAACCGGTGAGGATCTCTCGATGACCATCTCTACCAGTTGGACAAAGGCTGCAATCACGATGATAAAGCTGATATAGCGAAAATGCTCGAGACCGAGGGGAAGGAGCAAGTGATAATAGACCAGGTAATTCATGGCAGAGGTGCAGGTCATCACGAAAATCACCGCAAAGCCCAAACCCAACGACGACTTCACTTCCCGGGAAACGGCCAGAAAAGAACACATTCCCAGAAAGTTAGTCAAGAGAATATTGTTGGTAAAGATGGCGGCAAAGAATATGATAAAGGCGCTTAAACCCAGTTCCATAACGATGCCCCTACATTCCCGCTTCCGCCTTTGCCTCCTCCTTGGGACCGAAATAACGCACGACCCAGATAAAGGACCCAAGCATGAAGAAGGCACCTGGCGCCATGACCATAATCGTCCAGTTGGTCCAGCCCGCAGGCATGACTCCTACACCAAAAAAAGTTCCAAAGCCTAATATCTCCCGAAAGAAGGCCACTGACAGAAGGACAAAAGCATATCCGCATCCAGAAGCTATCCCGTCCAAGAATGACGGCCAGACAGGATTGCTTCGGGCAAAAGCCTCACACCGCCCCATGATGATACAGTTGGTGATAATGAGGCCAACATATGGTCCTAATGCTTCACTGATGTCCGGAAGATAGGCCTTCAAAACGATGTCCACGACAATCACATAAGAGGCAATGACCAAGGTTTGAACCATCATCCGAATCCGTGGCGGTGTGACGTTCCGTAGAATCGAGACGGTCACATTCGCCATGGAGGTCACGAAGATAAGGCTCAAACTCATGATGAGGGTGTTTACCATCAGGTTGGTGACCGCCAGAGCCGAGCAGATTCCCAAGATCTGACGAAAAACTGGATTCTCCCTCCACAGACCCGTAATGAAAATCGTTTTGCTCTTGAGTTTTGCCAATGAAACTAACCCCTCAGATCATGACTTCTTCTTTAATTTTAGCACACTTGCAAAGTATATAAGAAAATCGATAGCCTGCAGAAGTTCTTCCCCCAAAAGGTAAGGAAACACCTCTCGTCCGCCCCTTAAATCATTCCCCTAGCTTTCTCCTGCGCGAGCCATGGCAAATAGCCCTTCAATTTCTCATCGACCAGACGCTCCACCCCACGGCTGGTCCCGGTTGCCCCCGTAATGGCATCGAGTTCATTCCCGGCCTTTGCCGTCCCAGGGGGAACAAGATAGAAATATCGCCCCTCCTTATCCCCAGGGACCAGATTTTTTCCTGCAAATTGGTCCTTAAACCACGCCTCAGTTATCCGTCCTCCGAGACCGGGAGTCTCGCTGTGCCGATAGAAGGCAACGCCGATCACTTTTTTTAACTCAGGGTCGACGCCCATTACCCCGTAAAGAGGGCCCCAGAATCCTGGACCAAAGAGCGGAAACGCATACCCTATCAGCGTGCTGCCGTCCTCTGAAAAACCTCGATAGAGGGTCCTCCCCTCTCTTTCGTCGATCTTGATCCGTCTTTCAAAGATTTCCTTCACCTGGCTGTCACTGCTCCCCGGGTCTGGTTCAATTCCGAGGACCTCGAGGACGACCTTCTGGATTTTGATCCCCTCATTTATGGCTATACGCTCCTGGTTCAATTGATAGATGACACTCACCAGGGCGGTAAAGAAAAAGGTAAGCCCGAACATGTAGACAATGGAAAACAATCGTTTCTTGATCATGTTTTCTTCTTTTTCCCTTTGAGTTCATTCACCACCTGATCCATGATCGGAACAAACATATTCATGAAAAGGGTAGCGAACATAATTCCTGCAGAAAAACTCGAAAACCTTCTGATTATAATGGTAAGGCCGCCAATGATGAAACCGTATATCCATTGGGCAGCTTTGGTTTTTGGGCCACTGATGGGTTCAGTGACGACGAAGACGGCCCCAAAAAGAAAAGAGCCGGCCATCAGGGTGGTCACAGGATCTGCAACTCCCTCAATCCCTGAAATCCATAGCGCAGAACTTAGCACGATGCCACCCAGGAGACATGAGACCACCAGCCTCCACTGAGCGGCTTTGGTAGCAACGATGTAGATACCTCCCAGAAGGATCAACCATGCCGCAGTCTCTCCCAGAGAGCCGGGAATATTTCCCACAAACAGCTTTTCGAGAGGAAAGCTTTTTCCCGCCTTAAGGATGGCCAATGGGGTCGCCCGAGTCAATGCATCGACTCCAGGAGACCAGAGGGTGAACCCTCCATACGGCCCTGAAAACGGCTCTACCCAACGGGCGGTCATGGCAATGGGAAAGGAAATGTAGATGAAACACCGACCGACCATGGCCGGATTGAAAATATTGTGCCCGAATCCACCAAAAACCATCTTGCCAAAGGTAATGCCAAAAACAATGCCGATAATAGCAATCCAGAAAGGTGTTGTTGGGGGAAGGCTCAAGGAGAGAATAAGACCCGATACCAAGACGGCGGAGCTGATCGGTTTACCTTGAGGCAGGGTAAAGGCCGCTTCGGTGGCAATTCCGAAGAGAAGAACCAGGGCCGTCAAAACCAGAGAACGCCAACCGAAAAAGTAGACGGATCCAATGAGGCAGGGGATCAAACCATAGCAGACCCGAATCATAATGGGTTGTTTGAGAAAGAGTTCCTTAGGGAGTCCACCTTTGCTGTTCCCCTTTTCACCTTCCTCTGCCACCGAATCACCTCCGGATACCACGCAGCAGGACGAATCTCTCTATTCCGGGCGAATTTAACGTATTTCAATATCTGGTGGCTGTCAATAGAGGAATGGCAATGAGGTCAACCGGGGCGGGTTTTTCGAAGGGGTAAGCTCGAATCATCAGGATTTGGACCCTCAGCAGCACGGTCTGACTTATAGAAGACACTCCTCACCTTGCCCACGTCTATTTCCATCTGGTGGATCAATTCCCGATCACTATTGAACTTTATCTCATCCCTGAGTCTCTCATGAAAAAGGACGCTGATCGGCTCGCTGTTGACCTCTCCCTCGAGATCAAGCAGGTACACCTCAAAGGAGAAATCGTCTCCCTCGAAGGTTGGATTGAAGCCGAGGCTTGCCGCCCCAGGGAAAAGCCTCTCCTTCAACTCAACCTGGACTGCGTAGATCCCAATGGCCGGCAGGAGTTCATTTTCCACACGGAGGTTCACAGTGGGATAACCGAGGGTCCTTCCCCTCCCCTTTCCACGAATCTTCCTCCCTTCTACCGCATAAGGCCTCCCCAGAAGGGACCGGGCTTGCAAAACATCACCCCCTTGAATACAGGTCCGAATCCGCGAGCTACTGATTCGCTCGCCATCAAGGACGACGGGATCCACGATTGTCACCCCAACACCATGTTCCTTCCCTAACTTCTTCAAAAGTTCAGGAGAACCTGTCCCTTTTTTTCCAAAGGTAAAATCCTCCCCTTCTACCAGATGGGCGACCCCTAATTTGGCCTTCAGAATCCCAGCAAAAAACTCCTCGGCCGAGTAGTTATAGATTCTTTCGTCAAACGGGCAGATGATGGTGACTGCAATACCAAGCTCTTGCAAGATCCGAAGTTTCTGGGAAAGGGTGATCAAAAGGGGGGGCGCCTCTCCGCCTCTGAAAACCTTTTGAGGATGGGGTTCAAAGGTGAGAACGACCGATGCACAATCCATCGTACGGGCCAGCCTGATGTTTTCCTTCAGTATTGCCTGGTGACCCAGATGAACGCCATCGAAATTCCCTACGGAAAGCACGGATCGTCCAAGAGTCTCCTTGGCCAAATCTAAATCCCGAAAAATTTTCATGAACGGGCCTCCAGAAACCCGAGATGCCACCCTAAATTATTCTATACTATTCAGAGGAAACCTTTCTAATATCCGGCGTTTCAAATAAAACAAGAAATCCCGACCTAATCCCCATAAGGAGGTTGCCACAGCACGCCTTCCTCTATGAATCCCTCATACCACACTGGACAACTCGTAGATAAGTAGCCGCGTTGTTAAGAGATCGACGACCACTGGTCGGCTGAAACCGGCGGAAACATCTTTACTGGTATTGACTACCACACGTTCTTCAGCCAGTTCAGAAAAAACAGCAATGTTCATGGGGGAGTGAGATACAGTTTCTGAGGTTCTAAGAAAAAGGGGAAAGAACAGATGGGATAGCATGGGAAGCTGCTCTCTAAAAGGGGTGAAAGACCCGATTGTTTCACATAACCCCCACAATGATACATGCTGATGGCACTCTTCTCACAGCGGGTCAGGCTCGCACACGCTTTTCTCACTGGCGGCCACCCGACCACATTGTTTGCAAACGAATTTCCCGTCTCTCACAAGCTTTTTGTAGCCTTCAAGGTTCGAACGAATATAGCCTACGTTATGAGCAACACACAAATGGCCTTCGTGTCCACCGTGAGGCATCTGTAATTCAATCGGTAGAGGAAACCATTCTGCCATGTCTGTCGCCTCCTCTCTTTGAGAAAAGCAAACACCTTTACTAAATCATACCTGATTCCGAAGGCTTCCGTCGATGGCTCGCTTCAATAAACTGAGTAAAGTACCCCACACTCGGAGCGCCATCCCATCATCTCCTTATTCTTTGCCGTCCAGTATCGAGAAAACCAATGAAGGTGGTTTTACAGAGTCACTCAGTCCTTCCATTCATAGGTTGAAGAACGAACCTATTCACTCAGGACTTCGTGCAGGGGGGCAAAGGTGTTTGTCATGCTTGTGGAAATTCCTTACCGTAATTGCGAATCGAACCACTAGGCTTTCCACAAGCCGTGGAGGTTGCAGTACTCTCTGGCCGTAACTTTTTCTCCAGGAATATTGAAGGTAGCCTCTGGTGCCTCTCCAGGCTTCAAGAACTGACGGTAAGCCTCTCCGTCAGCAATCACCTCGATCCACTCGATATAGTGCTTCTCCTCCATGGGGTGAGGGACACTCCCCACCTTTATTGTGAAGCCGGAAGCACTCCGTTCGATCACCGGAACGTGCTTTTCTCGGGCCGCGTCTACGGTATTCTCAACAAATTGCTTCATCGGCTCCCCACAGCAAACAAGTTCCCCCTTGCCCTCGTGAATAACCTCCACGATGTTTCCGCAGATCTCGCATTTGTAAATCTGTAAACGGTCCGTCATCACATCTCCTCCCTTTACTTTTGAAAAGTGGAATACCCGCCCAGCGAGTGGACTAGTTTGACATCAATACCTCATCGTCCCAGATCTTCTCGAAAAAGAGCTTGTGACCACGCTCCTCCTCAGCCAGGCGCTGGAATAGCCTCTTGGCCACCGGATCGCTCACAAGCTTTTCTAGGTCTGAGTAGAGGTCTATAGCTGCCAGTTCCCGATGCATGGCAATATTGATGATATCCTGCCACGACATTCCCGGACTGGGTTTGTTCTCAACTACATACTCGGCTATGTGAAGGTCCGCCACCCGCTTTGGCACCGCCTCCACAGCTCTGGCAACATCCAGATGCTCTAATCTTTCCCGGTGCGCCTCCTCCATTGCGGCGATCTTACGAAGCTCTTTGGCCAAGGCCTTCAGCTTCACCTTTTTTGCAAGGTCGGTATAAAAGCTTGCCGCCTCTTTTTCTTTCTCTATAGCAAAATCGACAATGTTTTGAATCTCTTGCAGTCTCCGTGGGCCTCCGTTGTCAGATGCCATCTAGTCTCTCCTCCATTTCCCATACGAAAAATACGATCACCGTCATTCCGCTCTCTGCCTTGACATCTCTAGATCAGCTTTTCTACAGCGTTCCACAGTGCATCATAGTTTGGCTCATGGGTCATCTCCTTGACGAGCTCGACGTATTGAACAACGCCCTCACGATCAACAACAAACACCGCCCTCGCAAGTAACCGCAGCTCTTTGATTAGAACCCCATAGGCAAGCCCAAAGGAACAATCCCGGTGATCGGAGAGAGTCTTTACCCGTGTGACGCCGGACGCCCCACACCACCGTTGCTGTGCAAAAGGGAGATCCATACTGACGGTGAGGATCACCACGTTTTCACCAAAGGTTGCCGCTCGTTCATTGAATTTGCGAGTCTCCGTATCGCAAACCGGTGTATCCAAGGAAGGAACTGAGGAAATGACGCAGACCTTGCCGCGAAATGAGGACAGCGTGACCGGCGTCATATCGTTTCCGACCCCTTCAAAATCTGGCGCTTTATCACCCACCTTCACTTCACTCCCAACAAGGGTAAGTGGGTTGCCTTGAAATGTTGTCGCACCTGGTCTATCTTCCATTAAAACGCCCCCCAACTGGTATTTATTGAAGAATATATTTAGAGAGACTTGGCGTTGTCAAGGGGTATCTGTTTGCCGGTTTTTTAGGTTGATTTAAACATCTTATCCGGTTTAACTAGAGGGTAAATCAAGAGGAATAATCCACATTCTATATTTGAGAAAAGGAGGCTTAAGATGATTGGAAAAACTTCCGTACTCACTATTCTCTTTCTATTCAGTTTCCTTTTTCTGGGACCCAGCTGGGGGCAACTCGTCGACAAGGTTGACCTAGTTCGCCCGCTTCCTGTTCCTATAAGAGGAAACGTGGAGGTCGAAGGCAACGTGAGTGTCGTCAACACTCCAGAGGTGATTATCAGGGAGATCCCCGAAGTTAGTGTGAGTGGAGACGTGAGTCTCGTCAATTCTCCGGAGGTCCGGATTGCCGATGTGGCACAAGTTGAGGTCGTCAACGAGGCCAGAAGAAGCATTCCTGTTCAAGTCACCAACCCTTTGACTGGTTTTGGACGGGAAGATCCGAGTGACTTCTTTTCCTGGCATAGGCGTTCTTTCGTAAACGGAAAGACCAAAACTCGCATTCACAGCGCTATTTCTGCCGCCAAAATGGAAGGGAGGCCATTTGTTTTGACCGATATCTTGGTCACTTCTCGGTTCCAGGCGCCTGATGCACAGATGGTTCTTAGCCTCAAGGGGGCAGGTGGGGATCGAGGTCTCGGGCTCGATTTCATCCTTGTGCCCGGGGCCTCCCATCTAGACACGCACTTCCAGACCGGCATCGTGTTCAGTCCCAGTTCTGCAATCGATATTTTGGTCTCAGGGGACCGGGGAGGTCGAGAATTCAGAGTCGATTACACCATCACATTTTCGGGATACTTTCTGAAGGGAAGTTAACAAAAATTGAGGCATCTCTGTCCTCTCGCGGCCATAGAAGAATCTTTCCTATTAATCTGGTGAGTCAGGAAAGGAGGACTTCATGAAGATAAAACAGATCTCGGTGTTTATAGAGAATGTTTCAGGTCGGTTGTACGAAGTGACCAGTTCCCTGGGTAAAGCCGGGATCAACATAAGAGCGGCCAGTCTTGCTGACACTGCTGAATTTGGTGTTCTTCGGATGATTGTCTCAGATGTGGCCGCTGCTCGACGCATTATGATGGAAAGGCATCTGCCAGCCCGAATCGATGATGTCGTGGCCGCAGAGATCGAAGACAGTCCCGGATCCCTCGCACGGCTGCTAAAGCCTGTCTTGGATGCCAGAGTGAATTCCATTTATATGTATGCTTTCACAGGGTTCACATCAGGCAGGGCGGTGATGGTTTTTCGATTCAGCGACAATGATCAAGCGATTAGAATCATGAAGGAGAATGGGGTCCAATTGCTCAGCCCTAAGGATTTCGGAGTAATCCAGAGTGGCCAATAGACAGGCTTGGAGTCAGACCTGTCAACAAAGGGGAGATCGTTCAGATGAATGAGAAACCAAGATTTAGACCTCGTAAATTCGCCGTGGTCGGAGCTGGTCCGGTGGGAAACATCGTTGCCGCCTTCCTCGCAAAAGGGAGATATAAGGTAACCCTGTGCGATGTTTTTCCAGAGCTCGTCAAACCTGCTCTTAAACCGGGTATCCTCATTGAAGGCACAGAGGAGTTTCAGGTCACCGTGTCTAGGATCGTCACCAGTGTAGATGATCTGGCGGACGACCCGCCAGATGTGATCTTTCTCACGGTCAAAGCCAACGCCGTTCCCCTTATCGCCTCAGCTATTGAAAGCTTTTACAGAGATGGACTCTATGTGGTGAGCTGGCAAAACGGGATCGACACTGAACTAGTCCTTGCCCAGACGATCGGGAAGAGGGCTGTTATGCGTGCCGTCGTCAATTACGGGTGCTTCCTCTTAAAACCTGGTCATGTGGACATAAAATTTCACCACTTTCCACACTATATTCAGGAGCTCGATCGGGAGTCTAAACCTGCCGCGATCGCCGTGGCCAATGCCTTGACGAAAAGTGGCCTAGTCACCGACCATACGGATCAGATTGACAGCATGGTCTGGCGAAAAGCCATCATGAACGCATGCATGAACCCTGTGTGTGCCGTCACAGGCATGACCATGTCTCAGGTCATCGGCGACCCGATCATGTTCCAGATCGTCGATGCCCTCTTAAAGGAGGGAGTGAACGTCGCTAGAGCCAACGAGATCTCTCTCGGCTCGGACTTCTATCCTTATTCAATGGCATACATGAAACACGCCGGGGATCACAAGCCTTCCATGCTCATCGATATCGAAAAAAAGCGTCGGACCGAGGTCGACTATATCAACGGGAAGATAATTGATTACGGAGAACGAGCTGGTCTTGAAACGCCGTATAACAGAACAATGAGAGCCCTGGTGAAAGCTCTTGAACCAAAGTAGGGGAATTGTCCAATCCTATTTCGAGCTCACTCTGTCTTCTGTTTATTGTTTCTTCTACGCCTTCAGTCTTCTGCCTTTCACTCCCTGTCTTCTGTTTCTCTTCTTCTGACTCCTGACTACTGTTTCCTGTCTTCTGTTCTTGCTGCACCCTTTCTTTTGCTTTTTTCTTTCTTTTTTCCGGTCTTTTGATTCTGAATTCTGACTTCTGACTCCTGACTTCTGAATTCTGACTCCTTGTTTCCCCGCCCCCTGTCTTTCTGCTTTTCTTTATTCTTATTTCTGCCTTCTGAATTCTGTTCTGCTGGTCCCTGAGCCCCGACCCCTGACCCCTGTCTTTCATATCTTTGCCTCCAACCTCACGCCATGTCCTTTATCCTTTCTTCTTTCACCTTTATCCTTGTTCCTCCGCCTTTCTCCTGACTCCTGTCTTTCTTCTTCTACCTTCTCTAAAAAACTACAGCCAAAGCGCCACGCACACGGTCATCAGCACAATCGTTCCGAGATTGATAAATAGACTACGTCCACACAGTTTTTCGAGAGTCTCGTCATCCTGGAAAGCACCTTTTCTGAGATCAATATATATCTTCCCACCCAACAGATAAAGCGGTGTGGCAATTAACGTGTAACTTGGAAGGCCGGCGATGATTCCCATTACCAGGAAAATCCAGGCCAGCAGGACGACGCCACCGTAAATATGGGAACAGGCCTCCCGACCCAAGCGAACCACGAGGTTCCTTTTCTCTGCTAGGGTGTCTCCAAGGTAATCTGGAAATTCATTCACCAGAATTACGTTGAAAATTGTGCATCCAATTGGAAGGGAGATCCAGTTCACAAGGCGATGGAATGAACCTGTTTGAAGATAGAACCCCATGGCGACCGGGAGCCAACCATAACAAAAACCGATCAGCAGTTCTCCGAAGCCCCGTTTGACCCACCTGAATGGGGGTGTGGCGTAATAATACCCTGCAAAGGCTCCAGTCAAACCGAGGGGTAGAGTCCACGATCCGGTCTTGAGGCCAAACTGTATGAGAATTCCCACCAGAACCGCGGCAAGCAATGCAAGAAAGCTGAGCCATTTGGCTTGGTCTTGCGTGATTCGACCCTTTACAACAACACCCGAACCTCCGGAGAAAGGATTTCCCCCCTGAGACCATGCCATGCGATCCTCAACAAGGTCATAAGCTTCTCCTCCATAGTAAGCCGCAAGCATGACGAAGATAACGCCCATAATACCCAAAAGGAAGACTGACCAGTTGACCTCTGAACCCATCCGCCACGAAAGGGTTACCCCTAACAGGAAGGGTAGAATACCGACACTATGGAAACGGGGGCGGGAAAGCACAACCCAATCTCTCCAACTCGACGCCATCACACCCTCTCCAGGGGAATCGTCGGGATTAAGCGTTAAGAAGTGACCCCTGGGTTTTATCTCCTCGCCATGCCGACCTTTCGAGGGGCCGCGAACCATACGAAAAGACACGATATTATGCTAGCTGAGAGGGCGAGAATGAAGGCCAACTCATAGCTCGCGGTCCTGTCAAATATGAATCCTGCCATCCAGGCCCCCACGGCCGAGCCAACCCCGACGACTGCCTCTAAGATACCGTATATGAGGCCAAACCCCCTTCCACGAAAGAGATCACCCGCCACGGCCATAAACATAGGGGCCGTGACTCCCCATCCTGCCCCGAAAAAGATGACAAATGGATAGACAAAAGCACCCACGCTTATTCTCTCTATCAGAATAAGTGAAGCCGTCCCAAGGGAGACACAAATAGCTCCGAGGGTCGAGGTCGTTTCCCGTCCCACGCGATCGGATAGCCAGCCCCAGAAGATCCGAAATGCAGATGAGACAATGCCGACCGCGGCAAAGGCAAGGGCAGCATCCATTCTTTCGATCCCGTGATCGACCAGAAAACTGACGTGGTGGACGAGCACGATATAGACGGGTGTAATGAGGAGAAAGGCAAAGGCCAGGAGTGACCAAAATCTGCCCGTTCTTAATGCCCTCTCAAGGGTCCAGTCGGTCTCGAGCCATTCATCATCCCTTGCTTTCGGACTTATACCCCGGAGGGATTCCCCCACAGTAAGGCCATCTGGTGAGAGTCCCATTTCCTGCGGTTTGTGCCTTAGCAAAAGAGCGTTCAAAGGGAACAGAATGATCAGAACCAGAGCACCAAGAACTAAAAGGGCAGGTCGCCATCCCCACAATGAAATGAAATGCTGGGACAGGGGAACCAAAAGGAAGGTCCCGAGCCCCATCCCAGAAACTGCGATGCCGCTCGCCACACCCCTTTTCTTCTCAAACCAGTAAGCCAAGATCGACGTATAAGAGACGATAGCGATGCACGTAATACCCGTGCCCATGAGAATGCCGTAAAAAAAGTAGAATTGGAAAAGGGAGTTTACGTAAGCGGACAGGATCAAACCCAGTGCCAGTAAGAGTATTCCCGGTGCGATAATCCGTCGTGGGCCGAAACGATCGATTAGCCCTCCGACGACCGGGGCCATGATCATGTAGGTGAGGAACACCGTGGACTGAATTCCCGCCGTCTCTCCACGGCTCCAGGGGAACTCTTCTAGGAGGGCGACATAGAAAACCGAAAAGGTTGATCGAATGCCCACCCAGAAGGCCATGGACAGGAGGCTAACCCCGACAATAACCCAACCATAATAGAGACGGCCGAAGCAAAATCTCCCTTCATGTTCCATAGGCCAACCATCTCTCGGAACACGCTTTTGAGATCTCGAATAGCTTTCCTTTCACATTCCCGTCTCTAAGATCGGGCATCTTTGTGAACCGTCCAAGCTCTCGACACGTGCGACGGTTTGCCTTTTCAAGGTCACCATCTCGAAGACAATTCTGCTGAATACGGATGACCTCCGCGACCAGACCGGGAAGTGGGGGCGGTACGTTGAGATCGCCTAAGACCTCCAGAGCCTTCTCCCGGCCTTTCATCTCGAGAGCAATTGAGGCCAAGTTAGGCCTCCTAGAGAGGAAGCCAAGGAGCTGAAAGAATGTCATCAAATCAAACCGACGGGCCTCAGACTCATTTGACGGTTTCTCTCCCCATAGTTTCCGAGGGCCCTCGTGTCCTCCTTCAGCAAGATACCAATCCTTGACGAGTCGAAATCCGGTATGGAAAAGAAGCATCCCCTGGTCAGTACAGACCGGGGGTATCCCTTTTACAAGGCTCACCTGAGTCTCCCGGTGAAGATTGCTTTTGTAAGAGACCTCATAGGCGAACATGAGATGCCCACCGGGAGGAATCAGATCCGACAAGAACTGAAAGATTTCTCGATCGACACCTGCTTCCGATAGATTGAGACAAACTGACCGGACTTTGCCGCCTCCCAAATATACGACAGGGAAATAGTCTCCTACCTCGATCCATCCTTTGACCCATTTGCCTCCACGGCTGTGAATCCCCTCGAGAACAGGCGATCTGACATATTCACCCGCGGGACTCATCTGTGAAGTGAGTCTTCCATCCTGATCCTTCAAATAAATGGAAAAATGGGTCCACCCCTGCCGGTATCGAAGGGGTTCCAATTCTGTCTGGATTTGGTAGTCACTGACTGTCAGACCGTCAAGGTCAGACAGATCTAAAGGCTCAACCATACAAAAATTGACTCGAAGATCGTTGGGGAAGTCGCTCAGCAGAGCCGTCGGTTGTCAGGGGTGAATTGCCAGGAACATTCAAATCGACAGATTTCCCGATCAAATGCGCTAGGCCCGCTTCGTGCATGCCTGTGGATATGGAGGTCCTCCCTCTTACTCAACGGACAAGGGAGAAACAACACGACCTGGTGGCGAGGAACTGTTCCCCAAGAAATCTTGATGAACATCCAGGGCGCCTTTCCCAGGTTCTTTGTTCTTCCTCCCAATCCCCCTCAGTCCACCCGCCTATAGGCCTCTCGTTTGGCGCCGCACACAGGACAGAATTCTGGAGGCTCTTTTCCCGCCGTATGGCCGCACCCCGAACAGACGTAGTAGGGATAGGTTTCCTGAGATGATCCCAGGGTATCCAAAAGCTTTTGATAGAGCTCCGCATGGATCTTTTCTACCGCATTGGCGAATTCAAAAGTCCGTTTCGCCGCCGCATGTCCCTCAGCCTCAGCCGCTTCGATCATTTCGGGGTACATCGTCTTGAATTCGTGGGTCTCACCACCAATAGCTTCTTCTAAATTCTCCCGGGTGCTCCGAATCCCCTTAAGGGCCCGCAGGTGGTTATGGGCGTGGATGGTTTCGGCTTCTGCCGCGGCCCTGAAAAGTCTGGCCACCTGTGGATAGTTCTCCCTATCTGCCTTTTCAGCAAAGGCCAGATATTTTCGGTTTGCCTGAGACTCGCCCGCGAAGGCCTCCTTCAGAAAATCCTCTGACTTCGACATTGCTCGGTCCTCCTTTCGTCATTGCCCTTCCGTAGCTTCTGATTTTGGATTTGAGAATCCCTCCGTCTAAATCGTATGCGGAGAAACACACCAAATTCCATTACGAGACCTTATGGTTTTTGCTTGAGTCAGGAGAAAACCATAGACATAAGTTTGACCCATAGAATGTAGAGTTTCCATCGACCGGGAACAGGGACGAAAACCCTTGGCCATCAGGCTACTTTTCGGAATCCATCACGGGTAATGAAGGCGTAGTTGAAGGGAGGTCCGACCTCATCCTGCACGTGCGCCACTTTCTGCATGCCCTCTTTAATTTCGGAGAGTATCTGATCCAGGGGAGCGTTATCTCGACAAAGCTGAGTGAGCCTATACTCTAAAGTCATCACCCGAGGCGTTGTGTATGCGAAGGAGATTTCATCGCCATCCAGTTGAGGGAGTTTTTTCTTCGTCCAGAGTAGATACAATCGAAAGGGACGCTGGCGATCTCTGTCTGTATAACCTGCCAAAACAAAAAAGACATGGTGGATTGGGTCTACCGGAAGGATTTCGCACCGTTTCCGCATAAACGTCTCAAATTCAGCTGCCAAGAACGGGAGAGCTGCGCCGTAGACAGCCTCGATGTTGTCGAGCTCCTCTCCTTTGACGAAATTCTCGAGGGCATGACACATGGCCACTCCATCTGCAGCCCCTCCAGTCAGGATGGCCGTGTGTTGGCTGAGCTGGACCAGGCGATTAACCTTCATCTCGATCATTTGACCCTGAGGGTCAAAATCCATCGCCTTGCCATCTGCACCGAGGACAATCCCGTTTGCATTCTGGCAGGCCACAAGCTGTGACATTCGACTCCCCCCGTGTTCTCCTTATCTCGTTCATATACACCATGAGGTTTTGAGATTTCAATAGGGTTCAAGGGACCAAATCTCATTCCCATACGGCCTTCTCCCTTCTCACCTTTATAAAAGTTAGAAAATACGTTAGATTTAGATATGCCCCGGTCGCGAGGGGTGACGTGTTTCTCTGATTCAGCATCCTTACTCCTTCCGACCGAGGATGGTATAGCGCAATCCTAGGGAGGTTCGTGATGAAAGTGACCTACGCAGTGAGAAACATCATGACAAAAGACATCATCTCCGTGGAGGCTAACGCCAATGTAAGTGACGCATTGAATCTCATGGTGGAAAAAGACATTGGTTCTGTGGTCGTCACGAGGGATGGGAAAATGGTGGGAATTGTGACAGAACGGGATGTCTTGAAGAAATGCTGTCCAATGGCTCAGTGTGATGTTATGAAGGCTGGAGATATCATGACGAGCCCTCTCATCACTCTCGGCGCCGAGGCAGCTATTGGTGAGGCGGCTGATCTTATGGCAGAGAAAAAGATCAGGAGGCTCGTGGTGACTGAGGACGGAAAATTCAAGGGAATCATCACAGAAAGGGACGTCATGCGAGCCACCTTAGATGTTTTCAAAACCCTTTCCGAAGCCTTTGTTTAGGGTCTTTTTGAGTCCCTTCAGAAACGAAATGAATGTACGATTCGGTCTCAAGATTCTGCTAATCTGTGTTGTCTTCGGCGTTTCGAGTTGTGCGACGTACTCGACGATCATGGAGCGTGCCCACCACAACGACGTTGCTCTGGATGCCTGGGCACGAGGACAAAGGGCGGAAGAAAGGAGAGATTATCAGAAGGCCAAGGAACGCTATGATTGGGTGAGTCGCATCATTGAGGAACGGGGAGAAACGCAGTAGAGGTTCTCAGTTATGCAAATCTTGTCAACTCGAGGTCGAGAATCATCTCCCGTTCCGAATCCATGGGCCCTACAAACCTGAAACCACACTTCTTGAAAACATAGACAGCAATAGCGTTTGCGGTCAAAACCGTTAGCCAGAGGCGCTTGAGACCCTGGTCCCCAGCGTATTTCGCCACTAATCTAATGAGTTCGGTGCCAATCCCCTGGTTCTGAAAATCCTGATGAACAAAGACAAGCAGCTCAGCCATGGTGGAAGATGGAATGGGTATGGCTGCCGCGTGAGCGATGACCCGATCTTCGTCCACGGCGAGAAGTGTGAGATTGCCTTGAACGAGGCCTTCTACCCACCCTCTCCTCTTAGGTTTTAACCGGGGAGGAAGGCCCTGGTACCCCGCCTTCGGCTCAAACTCGTCATAGAAAGTGAGAAGCCCCTCTAGCACCTTGTTCGAAAAGGTGCAAATCGTGATGTCCCTTCCCTTTTTTGTCTTAAATTGGAAAGGACCCACCCATGATTTACCTTTTTTTCGTCCTGGCCTGATTTCAGACCCCATGATCCTGTTCCGGAGGATATCACAGGTTCCACCCACTCACAATGAACGCCTACTTGATCGACACGACGCGACCACCCGTCATTTTTGTGAGATCTTCGGGTGGAAGGCTAAACACTGCGCTTGGGCTTCCGGCAGCAGCCCAGATTTCATCATGCTGGAATAGATCTTCATCAATGTAAGTCTCCAGTTCTTCGCGATGACCGACCGGCGGGACGCCTCCAATTACGAAACCAGTCCTCTTTTTGACAAAATCGGCGCTCGCCATTTCTACAGGCTCAGCGCAGTATTCGGCTATCTTGGTTCCGTCTACACGGTTGGGGCCACTCGCAATAACAAGTATTGGCCTGTCTGTATTCTTGCTCCTGAAGATTAGGGACTTGGCAATTTGCTCTATCCGGCACCCAATGGCGTCCGCCGCCTCGGCTGCGCTCCGAGTCGTCTGGGACGATTCTACGACCTGATGGGAAAAACCGAGCGTCTTGAGTGCATCCTGAACCTGCTGCGCTTTCGAACTCAACACGGTAGCCATTCTGTACCCTCACAAGACAATCGCGGCACTGAAAACCTCAGTGTCAGCCAGGAATCGAATCAATTCAAAGCCGGGTTTGACCCGTCCACACTGCACGACTCAACCGTTTCCACCACACGTAAAGCCTTCTTGATCAACGGGAATCGCAACTCAATATAGCAAGTTTTCAAGGAGGGTGTCTAGTCGCATCACTCTTGACATTTTGCGAAGGTGGAATAGACTGATGACTGGAGTCCGTGGGAAGGAATGCCTGCCAGCCGATCCCTGTCCCCAAGGAGTTTTTGGCGATTCGACCGCCATAGAGTCTCTATCTGCTTGAAAGGCTTTACCTCAGGATGGAGCAAAGGTATGAGAAGAGTTGCAGTTGTTGGCGCCGGTCAGGGAAAATTTGGGGTTCGATCAGATGCTTCCCTCCGAGAATTGGCCTTTGAATCCGTCAAGGCGTGTCTCAACGACGCTAAGGTGACCCTTGACGATGTCGATTCCATGGTAACAAGCATTGCAGGGGATGAATTCTCTTTTTCACTCCAACCCTCCGCTCAGGTCCATGACTATATCGGTTTCCATCCCAAGCCCAATTGGCCTCCTCGAGGTCGAGGATGGGCTAAAGATCATGGGGTGGATACCCAACGTGGATCCAGAGGATCTCCAGGTAGGCGTGCCTCTGGATGCCGTGCCTCATAAGCTGGAAGATGGGACAGTGACGATAATCCTTGAACCGTCTGAATCACGCTCAGGGTGACGCACTTGGGTTCCAAGCGGCCAGGCCAATCGGCTTACCCTATCGAAGGCTAGATAGAATGCAAGAGAAAGAGGTTCTGGAATATCTCGAGGACCTTGCTGAAAAGCTTGGTATCGAGGTCATCTATGGAAAACTGGGGGAGGAAGACTACCCCCTAAGAGGAGGTCTCTGCAAAGTCAGAGGGGTGTTTAAGATCTTCATGGATCCATCTGCAAACGCCGAAGACCGGATTGGAATCTTGGCTAAGGCACTCGCCTCGTTCGACACGGAAAAGGTCTATCTCCTTCCTTATATCCGAGAGATCCTGGAGGCGACCCAAGAATCATCCTAGTATCGGTCCGAACTCTCTCTGGGGATCTGAGGGAAGACGCGCCTTCCCTAGATGTCAGGGGCTGGCCAGGCATCGTCCTAAAAGAAACGCGCGTAGAAGGCTGCTGATTCCGGCCGAGAAGCCGGTTGACCTCAGTCACCCCATGAATTGAATTTCCCTGCCGATGTTTATTATCATCATAGTAAGGGGGAGACCATGGCAGAGAGAATAATATCAGAGACCAAAAACATTGGACTCAGGGGCATCCCTGTGGCAGATACAATGATCAGTGCGATCGATAGTGAAAATGGGATACTGATCTACAGGGGATACAATATCCGTGACCTGGCTCGCCATTCGACCTTTGAGGAGATCGCTTACCTTTTGCTCTTTGGCGACCTTCCAACCCAGCAGCAACTCGGCTCCTTCACGGACTCTCTGAAAAAGGAACGGGATATTCCCGCCTCCGTCATTCGGTCCATGGAGCACCGTCCAAAATCTGCCCATCCTATGGATGTCCTCCAATCGTCTGTCGCCATGTTGGCGGATCATGACCCCGAGGCCCGAGTAGAGGGGAAGGAAGCAGATTTAACCAAGGCGACACGACTCATTGCCAAGATGCCCACGGTCGTCGCCGCGTGGGATCGAACCCGCAAGGGTCTCCCACCCCTTAAGTCCAACCCGTCACTCGAACACGCGGCCAATTTCCTCTACCTTCTCACGGGTGAGGTTCCGGATCCGGACACTGCCAGGGATTTCGACATCTGCTTGGTTCTGCATGCTGATCATACTTTCAATGCATCGACCTTTGCAGCCAGGGAGGTCGCCTCTACACGGGCTCACATGTACGCCTCGGTAGCAGCTGCCCTGGGGGCACTCTCAGGGGAACTCCATGGGGGGGCAAATACGCAAGTCATGGAGGCCCTTCTGGAGATTGGAGAGGTCGATAAGGTTCGTCCCTGGATTATCCGCCGACTCGACGAAGGCAAACGAGTGATGGGGATGGGCCATGCCGTTTATAAGACAGATGACCCACGAGCGACCATCCTTCGCGCCATGTCAGAACGACTCGGAAAGCGCGTGGGTGATGCCAAATGGTATGAGATGACCCACCTGATCGAAACGGTGACCAGAGAGGAGTTCAAGAAACGGAAGGGACTAGACATCTACCCGAACGTCGATCTCTATAGTGCCTCGGTTTATCACGTCATGGGAATAGACCGGGATCTCTTCACACCAGTTTTTGCCATCTCCCGAATCTCTGGGTGGACGGCCCATATCATCGAAGAAAAATATGCAGAAGCGCAGCCCAAGCCGATGCTCTACCGACCGAAGGCGGACTACATCGGTAGGTACTGCGGTCCAGAGTCCTGCGCATACACTCCCATCACCAACCGTCAATAGCCCAACGCTTCATTTGACAGGGATCATCAGAAATTGCTGGGAAGGCAAAATCACAGCCGACAGCTGACCACCTACCTTTTGATGACATCAAACCCTGTATATTCTCTGAGGACCTGAGGCACGACAATCGAGCCATCGGCCTGCTGAAAATTCTCCATGATGGCGATAAGGGTCCGGCTCACAGCGACTGCGGTCCCATTCAGCATGTGGACAAACTCGTTCTTTCCTGTCTCTTTCGATTTGTAGCGAATCTTGAGCCGGCGGGCCTGATAATCGGTGCAGTTGGAAGTGCTGGTCACCTCCCCCCATCCACCTTTGTCCCCACGGCCAGGCATCCAGGCTTCCAAATCGTACTTCCGGTAGGCCGGGCCACCCAAGTCGCCTGTACAGATATCGACAATCCGATAAGGGATCCCGAGGCCTCGGAAGATGGATTCTTCGTGTTCTACGAAGGTCTCGTGCATGGCCTCCGACGCCTCCGGCCGTGTGAAGGCGAACATCTCTACTTTGGTGAACTGATGAACCCGGTAGAGCCCTTTGGCCGCCCGGCCAGGTGCGCCGGCTTCTGTTCGAAAACAATGAGAGATGCCCAGAAGTTTGAGGGGCAGGTCCTTCTCAGAGAGAATCTGATCAGCGTGAAGCCCTCCAAGGGTGATCTCTGCTGTCCCAATAAGACAGAGATTCGAATCGGCGACAGAATAAACTTGGGTCTCCTCTCCCCTCGGATTGAATCCTATCCCGTCGAGGATTTCGCTTCGGGCAAGATCGGGGGTGGCATACAGGGTGAATCCCTCTTTGACCAATAAGTCGATGGCGTATCTGATCAGGGCATACTCGAGCAGAACGGCTTCGTTCTTGAGAAAATAGAACTTCTGACCCGCAACACGAGTACCCCCTTCGAAATCGATGAGATGGAGTGTCTCGCCGAGCTCTACGTGATTTCTGGGGGCAAAGTCAAATTCTGGGATGTCGCCCACCCGCCTGATTTCCCGATTCTCCTCCTCTCCGGCACCAATAGGGACGTCTGGATGACTCATGTTTGGAATCTTCGAAAGTTCCTCATTGAAAAGCTTCAAGACCTCTTTGAATTTCTTCTCGTTCAGGGCAACCGTTTCTTTGGTCTCTTTTGCTTCAGCCACCAGTTTCTCCCGCCGGGTCTGGTCCTTTTCTCCGGGAATCATTTCCGATAGTTCTTTCATCCTTTTGCGAAGGTTATCGGTCTTGAACTGAAGATCTCGCCGTTGACTGTCCAGATTCAAAACCCGGTCTGCGTCTGCCGGGATGCCCCGATTCAGGCAATTTGCTTTGACAGCCTCAAGGTTCTCCCTGATATATTTTATGTCTAACATGGAGTTTGTTCTGTCCTTTCCGGTTTTTGACAAACAGTTCTGTCTATTCTCTTTCGCATCTCATGGGTTGAACAGAAGCAGAGTATACCACATAAGAACCGCTGGATACTCGGCTCTCTCGGGGAGTTTGGTCATTCCGGCAAAACCGGACGCCGGGTTATCGAATCTCTGTCAACTCGTCTTTCTTCGTTGTGCGCAAGTTCATCAGATGGATCGCTATAATCGCAAGTATGATTCCGACAATGCGTTTCAAGGAAGCGCTTTCTCTGAGGATAACAACACCCAAAACAACCGTGACGACGGGGTAGAGACCGGCAATTGATGCCGTTAAGCCCACTGGGCTATGCTTTACAGTCGTAATGTAGGTATACACGCCAAGATAACTACAGAAGCCCGCAACAAGTGCACACACTGTTCCTATCACATGAAAGTCGAGATCGACAAATGCAAAGACGACCAATCCGAAAAGGACCCCACCAAGGATTTCAAACACAAAAGCAGACTCTATTGATACGGTTCTTAACGCTATTTTCGGTAAGAACATCCAAAACCCCCAGGAAATGATTGTCAGAACTAGATAGATTATCCAATCGTTAGTCAATTCAGGATCTCCAAACCGTGATACTGAGTCTCTCTAGATGGCACGCTTGCATATGGCTTCTATGAAAGGACCAGATAAATAGCACACATGGCAAGAAAAATACCGACGTAGTTTACAAGACTAAATCTCTCCTTTAAAAAGATGATCCCCAATGTGAGGGTCATTATCGGAAAGGTGGCCGACAATGGGGCCACCACAATCGCATCTTGACCAGAAATTGCATAAATGTAAAAGAGTACACCCACATACCCTATAACACCATTTATGAGGGAGTAGATGGAACCTATTTTTGTGACAGACATCTCGGGTCTCAGTTTTCTCAAAGCAATCACTGCCATAAGCATTCCAGCCATGACCTCATAAATCAGCGCGCTGGGGGGGGAGATATATTTTGTGGCAATCTTGGGCAGAAAGGCCCATAACCCCCACGCGATGACTGTTATGATTGAATAGGTTAGGTTTTCCATCGTGGCCTATCTCCAGCCACCCAGTAGGTGGAGGTGAAGATGAAAGATGACCTGCCCGCCTCCTCTTTCCACATTAAAGAGGAGTTTATAGCCGGATTCAGCGACTGAGCACTCCTGGGCAGCCTCTCTCGCCCTCAAAATCATCTCGGAAATAATGTTAACATCCTCCTCCTGAAGATCATTGATGCTTCGGATATGGCGCCTTGGCACGATGAGCAAGTGAACCGGAGCGTGGGGATTGATGTCCTTGAAGACAACCAGGGATTTGTCCTGATACACGAATTCGGCTGGTTTCAGCCCCTCCACAATCTGGCAGAATACGCAGTCCTTTTCCATAGTCCCAATCCTTTAAAGGTCAATCACCCCGACGATACGCTATGCTCCCCTTAGACTTTCGGAAGATACTATCCTAGGGGATTTTTGGGGGCAGGTCAACGGTGAAAAGAGAAGAGAGTATTTCCCCTAAAGATTCAAAGGTCCACGAGTGGTCGCGCAAATCGCTTTTTTCCACTTTTTAACTGATGAAAGCGGAAAGATGCGCTCTTCGCTGCTCAAGATCTTTTTTTGGTGCTGTCAGTTGTCGGTTGTCAGTGGTCAGTTGAAACGATCGATTCACGTCATTCGATTGCAAATGAAATTCCCCGAGCCCGTTACTCGAATTGGCGTGGATGAGCAAATTTTAGTCTTTATACAACGAGCGACGGACAACGGACCACGAACGCCGACTTCTGGTTCAGAGTCTCCCTTTCCACTTTCTGGCAAAATTACCTTCCAAAGGCTTCACTCACCTTGCCCAAAGGGGTCGGGTAACAGGCCGTTAACCAGTCCATCTGTGAGCACTGTCTTGACCCGAGGGGATTCTCTTGTCTCTGAGCGACAGGAGTGGGAGTAAAGGGATAAGAGGGTCCGCTCTCTCCGAGTTTTGGACAAAGCCCAAACCACAGGGAAACAATTCATTGAAACTTCACAACTCTCATGAAAGACAACGGGCAGGCTCTTGTCAAAGGTCATGCAATTTGCTAAGGTTGGCGTGGCTAGAAATTCGCTAATCCCTATCGAATGTGAAGGAGTCGCGAAATCTGCCTGGAACCCGTCCTCTCTGTTGCCTTTTTCATTCAATTCCTCGAGGCATTCAGCAAATAGAACCATGAGGCTATTCCAACACATTAGGAAAGAGCTGATCATCACCGGGCTCGAAGCCAAAAGCAAGGCTGATGCTCTCCTCCGTTTGACCCAGGCCTTCAAGGAGGCCGGCCTCATTCAGGACGAAAAGAAGTTGTATGACAGTGTCATCGCAAGAGAGAAACTGATGTCCACAGGGATTGGAAAGGGTCTCGCCGTGGCTCATGCCGCTTCAGGAGAAATGCAAGATATCGCAGTCGCGGTAGCCATTCTGAGCAAAGAACTCGACTTTCAGTCCCTTGATCAAAAGCCTGTGAAAGTGATTTTTATGATCGTCGTGAATGACCAGAGAACCGATCTCAACCTCAAGGCGCTTGCAGGGATCTCCAGAATGGTTAATAAAACAGCACTCCTCGAGAGGCTTGAATCGGCTACCCATTCGGGAGAGGTTCTAAATATCGTAAAAGAGGTTGAAGGGCAGATTCCCCATCATTGAGGACGGTCGATGCATTTATTGGTTTTTGTGCTTAACAAGGAAGAACTTCTCGATGAGATCCTGACGGGCCTTCTCGATATCGGTGTATCCGGCGCAACGGTTATAGACACCATGGGTATGCTGCAGGTGATCAGCCAGGATATCCCCATATTTGCCGGGTTCCGATCGATGACAACAGGTGGCCGGGCTCATAATAAAACGGTCTTTTCGGTCATCCGAGAGGAGGAGATTCTGAAGGAGGCAATTGCCCTGATTGAAGAAACCTGTCTTCAGTTTCAAGAACCTACCATTGGTATCCTCTTTACGGCCCCTCTCGACTACTTCTCCCACCTTGGTCCCTCAAAGTAATGACCCCTTCTATTTATCAAGCCGTGCTTCTCCAACCCGGATTAGGGCAGATCTAAAAGCGATGGGGCCCAGGAGCTGATTGATCGCAATAACGGCAACGACGATGGTAGCAAAAGAGGCACCCCATTCTGGGAAGCGCTTGGCGACAATTGCGGTGAGGCCCAGAGAAACCCCTGCCTGAGTGATAAAGGCGAGCCAGCTGTTCCGATAAAAGACCGGAGGATCACCACTGAGTCGCCCTCCCCAAAACGCGCCAAACCAGATCGCAATCAACCTGACACCGGCGAGCATAAGGGCGAGATGCCAGGTCTGCTTTAACGCTTCCAGATCGAGGGCCGCGCCGGTGAGGGCAAAGAAAATGACGTAAACAGGAAGAGATGACCGGTCAATCGCGTTCATGAGGCCTTCACCCTGGGGAGAACGGTTTTGTATGACAAATCCCGCTGCCAAACAAATGAGAAGCGGCTCAAGATGAATGGCCGCATGAAATGACCGTTCCATGGTCAGGCCAAGAAGGGGAGAGAATCTTGCGATCGAAAACGTTATAGCCAGAACAAAGATCGTCAGATAAACGTGAATATGTCTGATATACAAGGCGATGAGTGAACCGACCAGGTAGCCAATGGCAAGTGATAGAGAGATCTCGACAGATAAGACGACAAGTGATCCCACATCGAAGGCCTGTCCCGGTTGGGCAGAAATCGTGGCAATGGACAAGGCCCCAGCGAAAAGGATGATGATCAAAACATCCATAGCCACGGTGACGCCGAGAACGCCTTCGGTAAATGGGCCTCTCGCCCGGCATTCCTTGATAATGGCAATGGCAGAGGAGGGTGATCTCGCCACCGATATGACACCGAAAAGCAGAGCCGCCGAGAGGATGACCGAAAAACTCATTCCCTGAAAAAAAGGAATCCACTCCCGTACCAAAAGCACGAAGACACTGACGCTTATCCACACAACCACGGTAAGCGAAAAAATCGTGTAGAGAATACTTCGAAGCCTGCCCTTCAGGTCTTCTACCCGTAATTCTCCCCCAGCTGCCAGCGCGATAAACGTGAGGGCGAGGTCATCGATGATTTTCAGGCGCTGCACCATCTCAATTTCGACGAAACCGAGCGCGTGTGGACCGAAAAGGACGCCGGTGAAGATGTAGCCGCTTATTTTGGGAAGGGAAAGGACGGAGAAAATCTCCCCCATCAGGTAGGCGACCAGAAGAAGAAACCCAAAGGCAATCGTGACCTCGCTTTCTCCGGCGAGGAATCCGTCAGCATCCAGGAAATGAATGAGTGCCATGAGGGTCACAATGGCAATAAACGTAAATCCCCGTGTCATTTTTCCTCATAATGGGCGAAAACCCTTTTCGCCAGATATGGACTGATCAGTTCATTCACAATGATGGCAACAAGAATTATCGAAATGACCGTATCTGTCACTTCTGAATGGTAGGCTAATTGAAAATTGAGGACCATGGCAATGGCAATTCCCCCCTGTGAGATGAGTGTGAGACCGACGGCCCGAGGAGACGGAATGCGAGCTAGCCTATGAATCGCGAGATAACCCCCCGCCAATTTGCCAATTAAGCGAACAGACCAATAGGCACCAGCCATAAGGAAGAGTGCAGGTTCTCCTACCCGCCACATCGCCCCCGCCAGAACAAGGAGGATAAGATACACCGGTCTTTCTGCAACCGTGAGGGTCTCGAATACTCGCTCTTTGGCACCAGATACGTTCACGACGACAACTCCCATGATCATCGTCACAAAGAGCGGGGAGAGGTGAAGATAGGCCGCGATTCCTCCACTGAAGGTCACCATGCCGATCACAACAAGAAGGAGCGCTTCATTGGACAGTCTTTGAACCATCAATGAGTTGAAGAGGAATCCCATGATCAGGCCGAGTCCCAAATTAATCGCAAATAAGAGCCAGAAAGCGGGGGAACCCATCTGTGCTGGGAGGCCCGGCCGGACATAGCAGAAGAGGAGCCCAAAAATGGTCAGGCCAACGAGGCCGTCCAGACTCGATATGTACCGGATGAGGTTGACGAGCTCCGTCCTCCTTACTTTGACCTGCTCGGTCACCAATGCCAGAACTGATTGCGCCGTTGTGCCGGCCGTTACAGAAAGGACAACAGAAGCTGCCAAAACATTGGCGAGATCGCCCGGGAATAATCGGCGAAGGAATCCATAGAAGCCAATAAACACAAGGATCATGGTCATGAGGGATTGAAAAACGGTGGCCTTCCAAAAGGATCGGGGAAACCTGCGGAGTTTTCGAAACTCTACCTGCATACCAAATAGGAAACCAACCCATCCGAGAACCAGACTGAGGATCGGGGCGAGACTCGAAATTGTCCTTTCGTCAAGGAGATTCAAAAAGTTACTGCCCAGACAAAGGCCGACAAGAATGAATTCTGTTCCGGTGAGGAAAAAATACTCGGTCACGATGGGAAATCGCATCCGCACGAAAGACTTCCGTGCACCCACAAGGGAGACTCCGAGAATGATGAGAACCCCAAGAATGATTTCTATACTCATCGCCCTTTACCCAGCCGGGGCGGCCAATTCTGTACACGTGTCAAAGGCTCGAGAATCATCGATTGAGCCCTTGATAGGTAAAACCACGGCTATGAAAGAGAAACCCAGAAGAGGTCAAGAAAACCTTAGATTCGTCTTGACAATCCTCATGACCCTTCCTGAATCCTCTCCTCATGAACGTTCTGAACCTGATAGGGAGAAGATGACCCAACAGGATGTCAATAAGTGGTATTGAGATCATAAGGGTAGAGTGCGGTCGGATACAGATTCCCAGGTTCCATGACAGCCCAACACCCCTGTCGAAGACGAGAACCTTTATGCAAATCGGTTTTTTGCTCAGGACAGCGGTTACCTATCCAGAATATCCCGCACTTTGTAAGC
The DNA here is from genome assembly GCA_964348095.1 of uncultured Thermodesulfobacteriota bacterium. Taxonomy (GTDB): domain Bacteria; phylum Desulfobacterota; class BSN033; order WVXP01; family WVXP01; genus WVXP01. The sequence goes on from CAYGBK010000009.1 coordinate 47,854, forward strand.
CAGTGTGGCAGATGAGAAAGGCTTATGAAGAAGATTCATACCGCTGAATAACCCCGTGCTGTCGGCAACACCCTCGCCCGCGTATCCAGAGAAAAAAAGTACCTTGATGCCTGGGCGTTTGGTTTTCATGCGGTCGGCCAATTCTTTGCCTCCCATTTGGGGCATGACGATATCGGTGAGCATGAGATGAATCAGCTTCTTGCCATACTCCCGGGCAATCCGCAGGGCCTCTTCACCGTTTTCAGTTTCGAGCACCGAGTATCCCAGTTCACGCAATGTTCTGGCAGTCACCCGCCGAACCGACGACTCGTCCTCGACAAGTAGGATGGTCTCGGTCCCTCGTGGAAGCTCACCCGATCCCTCTGCCTGTCGCTCGGGCGGACCCTCGGGCTCCCCGTCAACCCGGGGGAGATAGATCTTAAACCTTGTCCCAACGTTGGGCTTACTGTCGACCCAAATGTTCCCGCCGACCTGTTTCACGATTCCGTAACAGGTCGCAAGGCCAAGGCCCGTTCCCCTGCCCGTCTCTTTTGTGGTAAAAAACGGCTCGAAAAGGTGTGCCTGAACCTCCTCGGTCATACCGATGCCCGTGTCAGCGACGGCCAACATCACATAGTCACCCGGAGTGGCTCCGACGTGCCGCTTCGCATACTCACGATCAAAGGTGACGTTCCCGGTCTCGATTGTGAGTTTTCCTCCGTCGGGCATCGCATCCCGAGCATTTACAGAAAGATTAACAATGACCTGTTGGATCTGGCCCGGGTCTATTTCGGTTCTCCCCAAGTCCTCTCCAGGGAGAGTGACAAGTTCAATGTCCTCGCCGATTAGACGGCGCAACATCGGATCCATATCCAAGAGAACGTGATTCAGATCGATTACCTTCGGCTCTGTCATCTGGCGACGGGAAAAGGCCAGCAGTCGACGGGTGAGTGAAGCAGCCCGGTCTGCGGCTCGAATAATTTCATGAAGATCATTGTGAAGGGGGTGGGTGTCATCGAGTTTCGCCATCCCTATCTCGGCACAGCCTCTGATTGTGGTGAGCATGTTGTTGAAGTCGTGAGCGACCCCTCCCGCAAGCCTACCAACGGTTTCCATCTTCTGAGACCACAGAAGCTGGGCTTCCAATCGTTTGTTTTCGGTGATATCAGTTACGATCACCAGGATAGAGAGCTCCCCCTCGCAGTTGATCAGCTTTGTATTAATAATTACCTCAATTCTATTGCCATTTTTGGTGATGAGGGAATACTCATATGGCTCGACCTCCTCACCTCTTTGGTGCTTTGCTAGATTCGACTTTATCAGTTCGATGGATTCTGGCGCTATCAAACTGAGAAAGTCAAAATCGGGTGAACAGAATTCATCCCTCCTGTACCCCATCATCTCTTCGCATTTCTCATTGGCGTAAACCACCCGACCCTTCTGGTTAATAAAGATCATGTTGGGTGATTGTTCTGCAAGATTTCTGAATTTCTCCTCAGATTCCCTTAAGGCCTGCTCTCTTCGCTCGCGCTCGGTTATATCTCTCATCAACGCGCAGATCATCTTCCGATTCTTTAAGGCAAAGACTTTAAAAGATATCTCCACAAGAAATACGGTTCCATCCTTCTTCTTATGGTACCGAAGCGGAACCCTGTCGATTTTCCCTGCAATTGCACCCTCGATAGCGGCCCTTGATTTCTCCGGCTCTGCAGAGAGATCCGTTGGCTTTATTTTCGAGAACTCATCTCTGGTGTAACCATAGAGACGCAAGGCAGCATCATTGACATCCGTAAATTGGTTTGAATCCACGTCAAGGATCATGATCCCATCAGATTCTGCGGCGAAAAGCTCCCGATATTTCGCTTCGCTTTCTCGCAGTGCCTCATTCACTCGCTCGTCCTCGGTTTTCGCCCTTTCCAATTCAGCGACCCGTCTACGGAGCACCTTCAGTACCTGGAGGAGTTGATCTGTTGTTCTGCCGGTCTTCGCCACATGAGCCTCCTCGAATGGGTGTCATTCTCCTCGTTCTGCCCTTCTTCTGTCAGGAGCCAGTCGGACAAGAGATTACACTGAGGCTCTCTGAGCGAGCAAACTGCCTCCTAACAAGGACTGTTTTCGGTTTTCTCTCGACTCCCCATCGAACACAGAGATATTTAGGTGAGTTTTCAGAAAAAGTCAAATGGTGGGCCGATCAAAAACCGGAGCGAGTCTAGAGAAAAACTAAATCTTCACTTGACGTCTCGTCCCGCTCTGGTTTTGAATAAAAGGAGAGGCCTTTTGACCTCTGGTCTCCTGAGGTGTGGGACTTTCTGACAGGAAGTGAACTGGAGCCAAAAAAAAAGGCAATGAAAAAAGAAATCTTTGAAGGGGGGGCTTAATGTCATGAGATCAAAGGGACTTATCGCGGTTTTTCTCCTGACAGGCCTAATGACCCTCCAGCCTGGAGGGTCGTATGGTCAAATTTCGGACATCCTTAAGGGTATTGGGGAGACCATCAAAGGGGGCGAAATTGAGGGTATCCAGAAGACGATTAAAGGAGAAGAACTTTCTGAAAGCAAAATCATTGACGGACTCAGAGAGGCCCTCAGTATAGGCACGGGCAACGCCGTCACAAACGTGTCCCAGGTGGATGGGTATTTCAAGAATCCTGATATTGCCATCCCCCTGCCTGAGAATGTCCAAAAGGTTGAAAAGTTCCTTCGGACTGTTGGATATGGTCCAAAGGTGGACGCTTTCGAGCTAAGCATGAATCGGGCAGCGGAACGGGCGGCTCCTGAGGCCAAATCCTTGTTCATAGACTCGATCAAACAGATGACTATTTCCGATGCACGGAAGATTCTCGATGGGCGGGAGAATGAGGCCACACTGTATTTCGAGGACAAGACACGCGGTCGACTCTACGAGCTTTTCAGGCCAATCGTTGACACGGCAATGTCCGAAGTCGGTGTGACCCGTTCATACCAGGAAATTGACGAAAAAGCCCGCACCATCCCCTTCGGGGAAAAGTTCACCTTCGATCTGGATGATTACGTGACGAACAAAGGGTTAGACGGCCTCTTTTTCATGGTGGCCGAGGAGGAGAAGAAGATTCGTCAAAACCCGACAGCACGGGTGACTGATCTTCTTAAAGAGGTTTTTGGAAGCGCATCGCGCTAGGGTCCGGATTTCCGATCTAGGGCAAACCTGCAGATTCGGTGACAAAGCTCTTCGAAATCGATACCGACGGCCGCTGCTGACTGGGGCAACAAGCTCGTCGCTGTCAGTCCGGGCAGGGTATTCGCTTCCAGGCAGTAAGGGACGTCGCTCTTATTCGCTTTGAAGTCCACACGGGAAAAATCCCGTAATTTGAGCACCCGGTGAACCCGAAGGGCCAGTGACTGGAGTTCGCTGGCAAGTGCCGGACTAATTTTGGCAGGAAACACCTCCTGTGCCATCCCCGGCGTGTACTTGCATTCGTAATCAAAGACAGCGTGCTGTGGAATTATCTCGCCTACAGCAAGCGGCTCATCGCCCAATATCCCCACGGTATATTCTCGCCCGTCAGTGAATCGTTCCAGGATCACTTCGTCGTCGAATTGCAGTGACTCACGGACGGCCGCCTCCACGTGCGAAAAGGACTCGATAACGGTCAGCCCCACGGTTGAACCCACCTTTGACGGTTTGACCACCAGGGGGTAACCCAGCGACGAGATCTGCGTCTCATCGGCAGGCCACGTCACCCACTCGGCCGTCGGAATCTGGGCGTCACGAAACAGCCGTTTCGACACATCCTTGTCCATCGCCAGGGCACTTCCCAGTGACCCACTCCCGACGAACTCCAAACCAGCCAATTCCAGCAATGCTTGCAGTTCGCCGCCTTCTCCCTGGCGACCATGAAGGACAAGAAACAGAATGTCACTGCTTTGAACCGCATCGATCTCGATCAATCCTGTGAGCCGTTCCCGAGCTCCTAGTGCCTGAAGTTCCTCAGAGGTTGGAGGAGTTGCTCCGACCGAAGATACGAGTAAGCGACGCTCCGCCCCTTCTGATAAGGCTCCTGTACAGGTGTCCACCACCGTGACGGTGTATCCCCGTTTTCGCAGTGCCTCAACGACCTGAGCTGCACCAGCCAGGGCGACCTGGCGCTCGGGTGTGGAACCTCCCGTTATCACCGCGACTCGTGCCATGGCGTCCTCGATTAATTCCATCCACGTGGGGGAGTTGAAGAATCTAAGTTCTCAATCGCAAACCTTCTTAAAGTTACACCGGCCGCGAGTCCTTTCATCTTTGACCTTTTCAAAGAATCTCTCAGCTTTCGGCACGTTGTTCTCCACGTCGACCAGCAGAGACTGCATGTCGGCAATGCTCCCCCTGATATATGCCTTGGCATTCTCAATCTCACCTGCATTAATAGAAAACTCTGCCGTCTGGTCAGCGAGGAGATTGTACTCAACCAACTTGACCTTTCCTGGTTTAAACCCCCACTTTTCGACAGCATACATCCCATAGCAGGCAAGCTGAAGAGAGATATCCGTCTCGGGCCCTCGCCCTGTCTTCCAGTCGATAATCGTCGCTCCGTCATCAGTCTTGAAACTGCAATCTATGACCGCCCAGATTCTCTTCCCGTCCAAATAGAAGGACGAGAAGTCCTCTACCTCCAACCACAGCTCTCGAGGAAGCTTTTTCAACATCGAGAATATGTCTGAGCCGTAGAAGTTTCTGAGGCATTGCTCCACGTTATCTGCCACAGTTTTCCACTCACCATCCTCAAGTTCGACAGTGTACTCGTGCTCGAACAGCGCGCAGGTCTTTGGATGGGTGAGATACCGCTTGTCCCTCGAAGACCTGAACTCCTCCCTCATCTGGTTGAGCGTAATGGAAACGATCCGGTCCACATCGAGGAGCGGGATTCCCCGTTGGAGATGGCGCAACGTATGCTTGATGCATTCATGTACCTTTTCTCCTGCCCACATGTACCGGTTTTTGAGATTCTTGAGGATGTAGATCTGCCTTGTCCTTTCGGGTGCGTTCTTTTCCCATCCGCCCCAATGGCCGTAATAGTTGAAGAAGTACTGCCTCGGACAGGTCTGGAAGACGTCATCTCTGGTTTTCGACCAGGAAAACTCGTTTCGAATCTGGTTCATCGGTGAGGATTTAAACATCTTTGAGGTGCAAAAGCAAGGAAAGGGCCCTCGTTCCTCGCAATGACGCCCCCTGAGAACCGTGTCCCTGAACATCCGGGAGCTGTCAGATATCTATCCCGCCCACCTCAAAGATCCCATGACTCAACTGATTCGGAGACAAGGGGTTGGACCTGCCCAGGCTGTTTCGCAATCACCTTTCTCGGTTTTTGTCTGGCGAAAGCGGCAAAGGAGCGCTCTCCGCTGGCCAGAAATCTTTTCATCAGCGGTCGGTTGTCAGTGGTCAGTTGTTACTATCAATTTACGTCATTCGATTGAAAATGAAATTCCCCGGACCCGTTACCTGAATAGCTGTGGATGCGTAACTCCTAATCTTCTTGCAACGAACCACGGACAACGGACCACGAGCAACGACTTTCGGTTCAGAGCTTCCCTTTCCACTTTCCGGCGAAATATCCTTGCAAAGGCTTCACTCACCTTGTCCGAAGGGGTCGTGTAACAGCCCGTCCCCACCTGTGCAGTCCGCGGAGAGAAGAGATCCAATACTAAACTCGGTTGACAGTGCACAATATTTTGTGGGAGGGTTCAGTCTGCTGGATGCAACCATCACACCTATTTCACAAAACTCACATAGTTCTGCCAATCCAAGCATCTGCCATCACCTCTGATCATGAATGACTTGTCACCGACTCTGGCTGAGATCAAGACGATCAAGAGCAAACATGAGGGAGCGTTGCTCAAGAAACGGAATGTCGTCGGAATTGGAATCGGATTCAAAGAGATAGGCGGTCATCGGACCGATCAGCTGAGTCTGATCGTCATGGTCGAAAAAAAGGTCCCTGCCAAAAAGCTCAAACCCAAGGACCGCATCTCTCCTCATATCGATGGCATACCGACGGACGTGAAAGCCGTGGGCGTAATCAAAGCACTCGGTTAAACCCAGCCCCTGCAGCATTATCCAAGGAGGGGCCCTGGAGGTGAACCAATGAGTCTCGAAGAAGCACGGCGGGAAAAGAAAACCCATTGCCATTCAATCTTGAACAAAAAGAACGTTGTGGCGTGTGGCGTGGGCACCAAGATGACTGGAGGTAAGGTTTCTGACGAGCCCTGCGTGGTCGTTTCAGTAATTAAGAAGCTACCGCCGGACCAACTCGAGGTCCCCGATCTCGTCCCACAAACGGTGGGCACGGCCCGGACCGACGTCGTTGAAACCGGGACAATTCGGGCCTTTCAGTCACCTACAGAGAAATGGCGTCCGGCACCGGGCGGGGTGTCGATCGGGCATTTTAACATCACCGCCGGGACCCTGGGCTGTTTGGTAACTCGAGGAAGTGACGTCTTTATCCTCAGTAACAACCACGTTCTCGCCGATTCGAACCAAGGCCAGGCCGGGGACGCCATCCTCCAGCCCGGATCGCACGATGGCGGTACCAACAACGATCGCATCGCCGTCCTCGAGGAGTTCGTCCCGATAAACTTTGGCACTGCCTCTCCGACATGTGGACTGGCTAAAACGGTTGCCACTGTACTGAACGGTCTGGCTAGGGTTGTGGGGTCTAGTCACAGGTTGGCAAGCTACCGGCAGGTGGATGAGCCAAACCGGGTCGATGCGGCAATCGCCCACCCTTTGTCGAGCGATCTCGTTGAGCGACGCATCCTGGAAATCGGAGTTCCCAAAGGATCCCGCGAGGCAGGCCTGGGGACCCGTATTAAGAAAAGCGGCCGTACTACTGGATTCACCACGAGTGAGATTTCTCAGATTGATGCGACCGTTAGGGTCAGCTACGGAAGCGCAGGGACAGCCACTTTTGAGGATCAGTACGTGGCAGGAGCCATGAGCGCTGGTGGAGACTCGGGCTCGGCTGTGCTGGATGAGGAGGACTTTGTCATCGGTCTGCTCTTCGCCGGATCTGACAGCACAACAATCATCAATCCTATTCAATATGTCCTGCAAGCCCTGAACGCCGCCATCGCGACCTGACTCATCGGCCCCGGACACACGTGTTGACTTCTAAGACGCAAGAGAACCCATGATGGCAATGAAGTCGCGCTGACAGTCCGAGCCCGTGGTTGGGTATTCGATCAGAGACGACCTTTTTCATCTGATTCACACTCCAAGAGATACGGTCATTGCTGATTGGTCTGGGGCATGACGGTGTTCCCCATTCACGGGATACGTCCGCCTGCTCTCGTGGGATTTCTCCTGTTCCCCCTCAGAGACATGTGCTAGTATGGTTATGAAATCTGAAATCAAGATAATCGAATCGTATGCCAAAGCCTATTCATTTCCCTATCCTCCTTTTGTCATTCTTGCTTTATTTTTGCAGCCTCAGCCCTGCAATGATGGAGGATTCGGCCGTGCCAGTGAAACCCTCCACGAGGCTCGAGAAGCGGGGAAAGATAGAAAACCCATCGATCGTCGAATCGTCAGGCCTTGTCAAAAGCAGGCAGTTGCCAAATATATTCTGGACCCATAACGACTCCGGGGGCTCCGCTCAAATCTTCTCCATTAGAGGGGACGGGTCAAAGGTTCAGACTGCCACTGGAAACGATTCTGGCATCGAAGTCACCGGTGCCGAAAACGTGGACTGGGAAGATATTGCACTGGATGACAAGGGGTATCTCATTATCGGCGACATTGGAAACAACATCTCAGAACGAAAGACGCTGGCACTCTATCGAGTGAAAGAACCTGATCCTTTCAGGGATCGAAAAACGGCCCCCGCCGAAAAGATCTCGATCTACTTTCC
>CAYGBK010000010.1:0-42651 GCA_964348095.1 uncultured Thermodesulfobacteriota bacterium
AGTATCCTTTTTGCCTCAAAAACCGGAATAACGCCCACTCTTACAGGAGGAGAAAATAAAGATCAGCTAACTCTACCTTTTACTATTGAACTATCCTGAAAATTTTGGGGAAACTCCACTTGTTTTTGCCTTGCTTTTTTCTAGAGATTCTGGTATTCGAAATCAAACCTGAGACTGGGGGTTGGAGTGGAAATCGTGCATGACGTGATCGTCGTAGGCGGAGGTCCTGTTGGCTGCTACACTGCATCGCTTTTAGCGCAGAAGGGGTTCGATGTATTGGTTTTGGAGGGGAATCCCATTCCAGGGCATCGAGTTATCTGTACTGGCCTTTTGGGTGCCGAGACCTTCAAACGATTTGCCCTACCAACAAGTTCGATAATAAACGAAATACAGGATGTGACCTTCGTTTCTCCGTCAGGGATTCGTTTTTCCTATCGGCCAGGCTCACCGAGGGCGTTTCTGGCTGACAGACGTCGATTCGATGGGGATATGGCGGCTATGGCTGTGCGCCACGGCGCAACGCTTGCGTGTGATAGTCTCGTCAAGGATATACGAATCCGCGAAGAGGACGTCGCCGTTGCTGTTGAAGGGCCGGATGGAATATCTCATCTTCAGGCAAAAGTCGTGGTCCTTGCTTGTGGCTTTAACCCTGAATTGACCGCAAAGATCGGGCTGGGTAGCCCCACCGATTGTCTAAATGGAGGCCAGGTTGAATTAGATCTTGATGGGGTGACCGAAACTGAGGTCTATGTGGGCCGCAACATCGCTCCGGAATCGTTTGCCTGGGTGGTTCCCATAAACAGCGAAAAAGCGCGAATAGGACTGACCACCAGGGAAGATGCAGAGGTTTGTCTACGGTCTTTCTTGAGGAATCCGATGATCAGAAATCGAATAAGAAGCGACAAAGCGGAGATTCGGACAGCCTTAATTCCCATAAGGCCCATCAGGAAGAGTTATGCCACAAGAGCAGTGGTGGTGGGAGAGGCCGCTGGCCAAGTAAAAGCAACGACCTGCGGGGGCATCTACTACGGTCTGATTTCAGCAACGTGCGCGGCCGAAACGATCGATGACGCTTTCAGACAGGGAAGATTTGATGACGCCTCCCTGAAGACGTACGAGCAGAGGTGGCGACACGAGCTCGAGGGCGAACTTGAAGTCGGTTACCGCTTCCGCCAGATCTTCTCCTTGATAGGAGATAAACAGATCGACAGGCTCTTCGAGACCCTGAACTCTGATGGAATTTCACCTTTGATTCATCGTATGGCGAAGTTTGATTGGCACAAAGACCTCATTCTTACCCTTTCCAAACATGGAATCTTTCGAAAATACCTCGAGCCACTTTCTGCTTTTGCCAAGGGCCATGTCGACAGGGAATCGTCTGGAAGTCCGTGCTAAGGGAGATGACTTCAATTCGTCGGCCCGGTCCCTTTTGATCTTTTTCTCGTCTCCTCGCCCGTCCATCCGTTCACCGTATCTAGCCTTTGTGAGAATCCCCTTTCGGAGGTCGGACAGCAATGTTTTTTCTGAAGAAATTGATATCTCCCCTTTTCTATCCTTTATCGCTTTGCACCGAAATCTTACTCATAGGCGTAATCGGTCTCTGGATTAGCCGCAAGCAGAAAACCTGGAAGGCGGTCGTTTCTCTGGGCGTTGTCCTACTCATCGCATTTGGCTATGGTGCCCTTTCTGATGACCTTCTCAGACCGCTGGAATACCGGTATCCCCCACTAAAAAACGTACCAGAGGATTTCAATGCCAAATGGGTGGTCGTCCTGGGTGGCGGCCATGTCTCTGATCCACGACTTCCCGTAACCAGTCAGATTGCAGAGGCCTCACTGGCTCGGCTCGTTGAAGGGATCCGACTCTATAAATCTCTCCCAGGGAGCAAGCTCATCCTCTCGGGTGGGAGTGGTTTTGATCCGGTGCCAAATGCCTTGATCATGGCTGAGGTGGCAATGGCAATCGGAGTAAAGAAGGAGGAAATCGTCCTGGAGACCGTTTCTAAAGACACAAAGGGCGAAGCTCGACTCGTTCAAGAGCTCGTGGGGAATGACAAATTCATTCTCGTAACGTCGGCCTATCACATGCCCCGGTCGGTCGCCATCTTTGAAAAGCTGGGTATGGAACCCCTTCCTGCGCCAACTGGGCACTGGGTGAGGGAAGGACAGAAAAAAGGGCCCGGGGTGTTCTTTCCGAGTGCCTTTAGTCTCTATAAGGCCCAAAGGGCATTCCATGAATATCTTGGGCTTGCCTGGGCAAAGATTAGAGGCCAGATCTAGGGTCACCAAGGGCTTCGTATCTCGACACACATCTCTTGGTTCGATTTGTTACCATCCTCGTTGATAAACACACGTTTTTTGCACATCGGCAGAATTCCCACTTCCCCGGTTCACTCTTTTCTGAATCCTTGATACTGGGTCGACTATTCGGGCCAGGCCGCCTGGACGTGTTTGTGCTAACTTTACAACCCTTCCTCTGGTTGACAGTGCCGGAATGCTCGAATAATATGGTTTCAGCGGAGAGCTTGTCCAAATCTGTAAGGTTGGTATGTCATGAGCGCGACGAAGAAGTCGATGGATCGAGATATTTCGTGCGTCAATTCCAGAGCCCTCATCGATTATGTTTCTACCGAGCTGGGGGAGGGTGCCATCGATTCGCTGCTTGACGGGTTGGTCGATAACAAGGAATTTCTGATCGAGGACAAATACGCACCTCGGAAAATAGGCCCAGTCACCCTGGATCATTTGCTCGATCCAGACTATTGGGTTTCTAATGATTTTTCTCTCAGGCTCTTTGAAAATGCCTCAAAGATTCTACCCGGTCCTCGGTCCCTGTACCGGGCAGGCATCGGGGTAGTGATGCACCAGGCCTCGCTCCGAAGGATTATGACATTGGCGAGGCTCTTACCTCCCCACCTCTTTCTGGCTCGCGTTCCGCGGGAGAACCGGAAATACAATCGGACCAAGAGAGTGAGTCTCGTCGATCAGGGCCGAGGACGTGCGGTGTTTGAGCTTCGCTACCAACCCGACATCAAGGTCACTAAGCATGTGTGTGAGTGGAATCTCGGCATCTACACAGGTTATGGCCTGGTTACCGGAGCGCAGAATATACAAGTCAGAGAGACCCGCTGCGTGACCAACGGGGAGCCTGTGTGTACCTTTGAGGCTGGATGGACGAGCGCTGCCCTGTCACAGCGGATTCGGGGGGTTTTCTTGTTTATGCTGGGGCGGGATCTGGTCGAGGCCTACGAGAAGGAGCGGTTGGACAAGGAAGACCTCGTCTTTAATCTGGGGAAGAGAATCGAGAAAAGTACCGACGCCTTGAGGAAGTCCGCCAAAAGATACCGATCCCTCGCCTCGAATCTTGAGAAAATGGTCGAGGCTCGGACTGAGGCTTTGCGGGACTCAGAGAAACGCTACCGAACGCTCATCGAAAATTCTGAAGATGCCATTCTGGTCTTTCGGAACGGGCAGGTCGAATTCGCGAACTCGAGAGCATTTCAGCTCTTTGGTCGTTCAAAGAAAGAGGTTATGGGAAAGGGGCTGGTCGATTTAGTTCTCCCGGAAGACAGAGAGGTCATCAAGGGGATCGATACGAGTCGCCGCACGAGAAAGGGGGGGCAAAACCTATACGACTTCCGAGTTTTCAACCGTAAGGGGGAGTGGCACTGGATTGAGATGAATGCGGTTGGGTGCGAGTGGCAAGGGAACCCTGCGACCCTGAGCTTCTTGCGGGATGTGACAGAGAGAAAAGATCTGGAAGACAAAGTCAGAGAGTCCGAAGCCCTCTACAGGAGCCTTGTTGAGCGTTCAGGAGATATCATTATCCAGTGCGATTCAAATCGTGTCTTTACGTTTGTCAATCCCTCCGGGCTGACTTTCTTTGGGAAAGAAAACAAGGATTTAATGGGCCGCTGTCTGGACGAGTACGTCGTGCCCGAAGACTTGAGCAAGACTCAGCGTCACATCAGCATGATCTTTCAGGGTAGAGATTTTGTCAACTTCGAGAACAGCCTTACGAACGGCTCGGGTGATGTTCGTCTCGTAAGCTGGACAATGAATCCGGTCAAAGGAGGAGACGGCGAGGTAATTGGGGTTCAGGCAGTCGCAAGAGACATCACGGAAACAAAGCGGCAAGAGGAGCAGGCCATTCAGACGGAAAAGCTCAGGGCGCTCGGCGAAATGGCCGGAGGCGTGGCCCATGACTTCAATAACATGTTAGCGGCAATCCTCGGGCGGGCGCAATTGCTGAAGATCTATATGGAGCGCACGGCGTCGGAACACGGAATAAAGCCCGACTCTCAAGTCGAAGAGGGGTTGGATATTATTGAAAGGGCAGCCTCTGATGCCGCGGAGACGGTCAGAAGGATTCAGGAATTCACACGGGTCCGTTCTCATATGGATTTCGTCATTGTCAATCTCCAAGAAGTGGTAAGAGATGTCATCGAACTGACCCGCCCCCGATGGAAAGATCAGGCAGAATCGAAAGGCATTCACATAACGATACAGAAGAAATTTGGTGAGGTTTTGCCGGTCCTGGGAAGTCCATCAGAACTGAGAGAGGTCCTGATAAATCTTATGGCCAATGCGATTGATGCTATGCCCAAGGGTGGCGAGATTCTAATTGAGACAGGGGTTGAGGAGGATGTGAGTTGGATATCTGTGACCGATGAGGGAACTGGCATGAGTCGGGAGACCCAAAAGCGTGTGTTCGATCCATTCTTTACGACAAAGGGCCCCCAGAGCTCCGGGCTCGGCATGAGTGTCTCCTATGGAATTATTAAGCGGCACGGGGGAGAAATCCTTATCAAAAGCAATATGCGAAAAGGGACAACCTTCAGCTTGTTACTTCCCTCGGCTCGAGGCGAGGCCGCATTGGAGGAGGAAGTTCCGCCTGGAAAGACTTTGACCCCGGCCTCTATTCTGGTCGTTGATGACGAGGAGGTAATTCGGAAGAACCTTTACGATATTCTCTCCTTGGAGGGTCATCAGGTGACGCTCGCATCAGGCGGTGAGCAGGGAATCGAGATTTTCAAGCGGGGGGATTTTGATCTTGTTTTCACTGATCTGGGAATGCCGGAGGTTTCTGGATGGCAGGTGGCAAAAGCCATCAAGCAGGTTGATCCCAAAACCCCAGTCGTGATCATCACCGGATGGGGCGCAAACCTCGACAGGAAGAAGATGCAAGCGAGTGGGATTGATTTTCAGATTTCCAAACCCTTTCGAATCAATCAACTCTTGGGTCTGGTTTCCGAGGGGCTGGATCTCAGAAGGAGGTTGTAAAGGAGGGCGGTGAACCCGTTGGCAGGTGAAGAGGGCAGCCTGAGGGTCCTCAAGGACCGATTCAAAGGGTCTGCCATGGGGACCTTTGTTGGGGATGCCCTGGGTCATCCAGTTGAGGGGTGGAGCTCTCAGATGATTCAGGAGGTTCACGGGCTCTTGGCAGAGATGGGCCCGGGAATTTACACCGACGATACGGAGATGATGATTGGAATCATGGAGAGTCTGGTGGAAAGCCCTCAATTCGATCCGGCCCTGACAGCTGAAAAATTTGTGGCCAACTTCAGCCCCTATCGGGGGTATGGTGGACGGATTTATGGGGTTATGGATCGATTGCGGGGTGGCGTGGCCTGGAATAAGGCAGGGACGGACAGCTGGGGAAATGGAGGGGCCATGCGGATCGCTCCCATCGGGTTCTTCTATTATGACAGCCCAGCGAGTCTGGGGGAGGCCGCTCGAAACTGTACACTCATCACTCACCAACATCCTCTGGGGCTTGCCGGCGCTCTTGCTCAGGCACGAGCCGTAGGTCTCGCCACACTCAAGGGGATCCAGGGAGAAAGCTTAGACGCGAGAGACTTTATCGACACTGTTGTGGAGACCGTCACTCCCACAAGCGAGGAGATGGCCAAGGCTATTGGGATCGTTAAGGGCATTGCCCGTGGACGGGATTTGGGGGAGACGATCAGAGGGATCGTGTCTCGTTTCCCCTGTGACGTTAGCGCCCTGGGCGCGGTTCCGCCGGCCCTGGCGTCTTTTCTCCTGACCGACAGTCTTCGGGACAGTGTAGTTGTGGCAGTTAATTGCGGTGGGGATACCGATACTATCGGGGCCATGACAGGGGCCCTCGCTGGCGCCTATCATGGGTATGGCCAAATTCCCAGTGATTGGCTTGATCCTCTTGAAAACGGCGCAAAAGGGAAGAGTCATGTGCTCTCGCTGGCCGAGAGGCTTGCAGAGACGAAGAGCACACAGGACATCGGCCAGGCTAGGTCTTGAGGCTGACCAGACGACGACTTATTTCGGAGACAGAACACCAGATCACATCTAATTGAAAGTGATCCTGGATAGTTTCGTCAAAGAGAACTTGCACTCGGGGAGGGAACTCCTCATCCCCTGTCCACAGGACATAAACGAGCGGTATCTTGGGGAGGACGTCTAGGCCGAAAGCTTTGTCACCGTAAAGCATCTCGACACCACCGAGGCGCTTCCCCGCCTCAAGAAAGGCTTCAGGGTCCTGTCCATACCTTTCTGTCACCTCCGCCAGGGGAAGGGCGTGGGGTCCCCGAAAGAACATTTCACCGCCCTTGAGATCCTTCTCGCTCAGCCAATGTCTGGTGGGTTCCACTCTCTTGGCCTCGGTCAGGTAGACGAGTGACAAAAGATAGAAGTCTGTCGTCAGCGGTTCACTCTCTATTGTATCATCCCGTCTGATTCTCATTATTTTCCGTTCCTTGGGGATAACGAGATATCGCTGGTTCAGAAATGGGAGGAGATAGCCGTTTTTGTCGTAGCCGTAGAGGGTTCCTGTCCTTTCGCAAACCTCAGTGGGATTGAGATCAGCGAGTCTTCCCCAATAAGCGGCGTAAATCTGTTCCTGGGTTTTCGTCTCTGCCATGAACAGCCTCGGTATGAAAAACCAAGGGGGGGTCTCTATCCTTTCGGAGTCCTCACTTCTTTAGGGGTTTTCCCAGGGTTTTCTCAACTGACGCGATCTTGGATTCGATGGCCCCCTGTTTTCCCTTGCGATAGTCGACTTTGATGCTCACGCTGATCCGGTTGCAGTCTTCGCTCATAGACGTAAAGCAGCGCTTGACGACCTCAAAGACCTGATCCCACTCGCCTTCGAGAACCGTTCCCATGGGATTTAACCGGTACTCGAGGCCGCTCTTATCCACAATTTCCAGACACCGGGCCACCCAGGGAGAGAGGCTTTCACCTTTATCTAATGGGGACATGCTAAATTCCAAAAGCACCATGGTCTACTCCTTCTGACCCCTTCCAAAACAAGGTTGGAATGACAATTCGATAGAGTTCGTGGAATTTCTGTTGAGGACTTCTGTGATCAAGAAGGGACTATATAAGTAATCCTCTCTATGCCTTGCCATGCAAGGTCCTCAGGAGGTACTTTTCTTGGTGTGGCAATCTCTGCACCTCGTCGGTCCAGAGTCTTTCCCTTCACCCTCGAGTTTTTTGTGACAGCCTTGGCAATTCTTATGGATAGCCCTTTTGGGAGGCTCATGGCAGTTAGCGCACTTGGACATGCCCCCTTCCATGTCTTCGTGATGGCAGTCTCCGCAGTCGATTCCTAAATCGTCAAAGTGTCTCATGTGGGTAAAGGTGACACTGCCAAATGCAGGCGTATAGGCCACTGTCTTTGGTGGTTCATCCGATACCGCCTCGGCGATTCTCCGCTTGGGCTTTTCTTCTGCAGGGGCTTCTTTCTTAGGAGCTGCGGATGGCTCCTTCTTGGAAATGGTGGTCTCTTTTTCTCCCGCAGGTGCTGTCTTTTCAGCGAGGGCGATCGCCTCTTTTTGAACGGGAGCCACGGGCTCGAAGAGCTCGACGGTGGATTTTGAAGGTTGGCCGGCGGGAATTGTCACGATCATCCAGACGATCCCGATTGCGAAAAGAAGACAGACAAAGGCAAAGAGACTACGGACGTTCATTTTGTGTTGGGTCCTCCCAGGTGGTGTAACGAATAGTTAATGAAATCTTTCACGAGCACTATATATCGACCGTTTCATAAAGTCAACAGGGGCCAAAAGCGCTGCCGTCGTATCTCTTAATCCTTGACAAAATGACGGCCTGAAAGTAACTTGGAGGAGTCTGGCGAGCGTTTGTTGCAGGTGTGATTCGCCATTCGTGAGGCGCCGTTCTTCAGTACGAAATAAAACACACATTTTCTCCTCAAGGCTACGACCGCGATCCGTCTGCTGCATTTGAGTAAAGTAATAAGTTCTTCAGGCCATGTGAGAAAGGAGGTGAACCGTTTAAATCAAAATGCCTTGACAGGTGGTCCGGTGAATCCAACCAGAAATTCCCAGCATATAGCAAACTGCCGTGTAATGAATTCTGAGACATTCTCTAAAACGTATGCCTCGAACCCGTAGCGGACGGTGTCGAGTCCTGGGATATCAGTCGAGGTGGACAACCCCCGGCCGTCCTCCATTCACAGAGGAGTGTAATCCGCTAGCGGAGACTTGATAAGAAAAATGGATTCCAACCGATCGCCTGTCACCTCGAACGGTTTTTGTCTGTTAATCCTCTTATAGGAATGGACCCAATTCGGGAAAGGAGGGCAAACACAAATGAAGGACATGACAAAGTTGGTGGTTACCATATTTACGGTGGCGCTGCTGGTGGCCGGACTGGTGATGACACCCGGGATGGCCCAGGCAGCACTCAAAGGCAAAGTGGCTTTGGTCACTGACGTCGGTGGAAGGGGGGATCTCTCCTTTAATGATATGGGCTACCTGGGTGCGGAGAAAGCGGCTGCGGACTTCGGTTTGCAAATGGTGGAAATCCAAAGTGCCACCGCGGCCGATTACCTTCCCAATGTTCGGAACGCAGCCAGGTCTGATTCGTTTGATTTGATTATTGCCGTGGGCTTTCTGCTCACCGATGCGGTCAAAACGGCGGCCGGAGAGTATCCAAACCAGAAGTTCATGATCATCGACTCCGTGGTCGATGCACCTAATGTGATGTCGATTGTCTTCAAGGAGAATGAAGGTTCGGCTCTTGTCGGAGCGGTTGGTGCGATGACAGCGGCGCACTATGGTTATCCGAATGTCGGTGCCGTCCTCGGTATTGAGATCCCTGTCCTGTATCATTTCGAAGCGGGTTACCGTTTCGGAATCGACTGGGGGAACAGGGCTTATGCCCAGAAAACGGGCAAAGACCCACGGATTGGATTGCTCTACACCTATACCGGTACCTTCAGCGACATCGCAAAGGGCAAGGAAGCGACTGAAGCGATGTTGGCTCAGGGAGCTGGCCTGGTCTATAATATCGCCGGGCCTCTGGGAATTGGCGATCTCCAGGCCATCACCGAAGCAGTCAAGGCAAAAGGCAAGGAGGCCGGCCCGCCTTTCATGATCGGGGTAGACGCCAATCAAGATTGGATGGGTGATGGGCACCGAGTCCTTGTCAGTATGCTGAAACGGGTAGACAATGGCTGTTACAACGCCGTGGAGGCAGTGGTAAAAGGGACGTTCAAGGGAGGTCTCACGGTGATGGGGCTCGATGTCGAGGGGGTTGCGATGAGCAAATACCCTGAGCTTCTCGCCTTCATGGACTTTGGTATTGGTTCCGGAAAGATCACGGAAAAGGATAAGGATACGGTCGTTGCGAACTGGAAAAACATGCGCGCCCAGATTCCCTCCTGGATCTGGGACGTCGTTGGTGATTTGGAAAAGCAGATTATCGCAGGAAAGATCTCTGTGCCGAACGCCAACACGCTCGAGGAGATGAAAGCCGTTCGATCCAAATACCCGCTGACAAGGTAGAGTGACCGCAACAAGAGGGGGATAGCAGAGGGACTGCCGCCCCCTCTTATTGTATTCAGGGATTTCGACAGGGGGCTGTGTATGCGAGAGAGGGGGGATGGGATTTCCGGCTAACATCGATGAGTTGAAAAAATCGATTATCGCGGGATTCATCGGGTTTGCTGTCGGCGCACTGATCATGACGCTGTACGGCTATGATCCGATTTCTGCATATACAGCCCTGTTCAGGGGTGCCTTCGGTGATCTATATGGCCTCTCAGAATCACTCGCCAACGCCACGCCGCTCATTCTCACTGCCCTTACCTTTGCCATTGGATTTCGGGGGGGATTGTTCAACATTGGGGCTGAAGGACAGCTCTATCTAGGAGCACTAGCCGCTGTGACCGTCGGCCTTTTCCACCTCCCGCCTGCCGCTGCCTTTTCTCTGAGTCTCATCTTCGCGGTCCTTGCAGGGGCAATCTGGAGCCTTCCGGTGGCTGTTCTGAAGGCAACAAGAGGCGTTCATGAGGTCATTTCAACCATCATGCTGAATTGGATATCTCAGTTTCTCGCCTTCTATCTCATTGCCAAGATTCTCGTTGACCCCTTGAGAGCTGAGAAAACAATCAGCATTGCTGAGGGAGCCCGTTTCTCTCTGTTGGTGCCGGGAACAAGCCTCAGTTACGCAATCTTCATTTCTCTTGCTGCGGCGATTGTCGTCTACCTTGTTTTATGGCGAACGGTCATCGGTTTCGACATCCGTGCCATGGGGTACAGCCCGCTGGCAGCCACGTATGCGGGTATTGAAAAATGGAAGATTATTCTCTTTGTTTTCATCACCGGAGGGCTCACAGCAGGGCTGGCGGGTGCTGTCCACGTCATGGGTCGTCCGCCGACTTACGCGATCTACAGCGGCATGGTTTCCATCAGAGGACTGGGCTTTGAAGGCCTGGCAGTCGCTATGATAGGAAGAAACCATCCTATTGGGATAATCTTTGCCGCGATTTTCTTTGGGGGACTCTTGGCAGGTGGGAGAACGATGCAGCTTCTTGCTCAAGTCCCACTGGAGATGGTCCGTGTTGTTGAGGGGTCTGTTGTTCTCTTCCTGGCTATCCCCGAGTTGATACGGTTGTTTTCTCTCTTGCGGAGAATAGGGACCCACCTCATGTTCCGGTTAAAGCGGTCCTAGGATGAAGATCGGAGGTGGTCATGAATCTTGGGTATCTCTGGGGAATCCTCATCGGGTCTCTCCATGCCATGGTTCCCATTACCCTGACCGGTACAGGTGAAGTGATCGGGGAATCATCGGGCCTGTTCAACATAGGCCTCGAGGGGATAATCCTTTTGGGTGCAATGACTGGGGCTCTCGGAGCTGAAGCAGGAGGACCGATTATTGGTCTCCTTGTCGGGCTTGGGACAGGGTTTGCGGTCGGCTTAATTTTTGGGTTGGTGTGCACCTATTTCAGAGGGGTACAGCTTATCGCTGGCGTGGGCATCAATCTTTTTGCCGCTGGATTGGTGACTTTCTGGCTGATCTACCTGGGCGTACCCGGACACCATGCCGTCCCGGAAGAGAGCCAGATGATTGATATGTCGACCCCCCTCGGGGCTTTCAGTCCAATGATTTTGGTGGCAATTGTGCTACCCGTTCTCATATATGTTCTGCTTTTTAGAACAAAGCTTGGCCTGAAGATAAGGGCGGTCGGTGAGAATCCGCAGGCTGCCGACGTGGCCGGAATCGAAATACATCTTCTTCGCTTGTTTTCAACTGCGGCGGGCTCGTCCCTTGCAGGATTGGCAGGGGCCTATATTAGCATAGACTGGTTAGGGTCGGTCACGAAGGAGATCTCCGCGGGTCGAGGTTTTATCGCCCTGGCCACTGTCGTATTCAGCGGACTGAATCCAATGCTCGTCTTGGTAGGTGGGTTTATATTCGGCTTCTTTGACAATCTTGCTGTGTGGGTGGCGACAATGCCGGCTGTTCAAAAAGTTATCCCCTGGCAGTTCGTGTCGATGGCCCCCTATGTGGTTACTCTGCTCGTCGTTGCTGGGGTCATCGGGCGAGTTCGTTTTCCGGCAGCCATGGGCATTCCCTATGAGCGAGAGTGAGGGACAAGGACCGCTAAGGGGAAAGGAAGAAAGAGGATCTCGTGGACGATAAGGGCGACGTCATCCTCGAGGGGAAGGGTATCTGTAAGGGTTTTCCCGGCGTGTGGGAGCATCTCATACTCGATCACATCGATATCGACATCAGAGCCGGAGAAATCCACACGCTGCTGGGAGAAAACGGGGCCGGAAAGACCGTGATTGCGAACTGCCTCTCCGGATTCTATATGCTATCAGAAGGCCAGATCTGTGTGAAAGGCAAACCGGTAACGTTGAAATCACCGAGAGATGGTATCAGCCATGGCATCGGTATGGTTCACCAGGAGTTGGCGCTGGTGAAGCCCTTTACAGTCGCCCAAAATATTGCGCTCGGGCTCCCCTCGTCCGACTTCACTTTCCCTCTTCCTGAAGTGGAGGATAGGGTACGAGAACTGTCAAAGAAATATAGACTCCACATTGACCCGCTAGCCAGAGTGGAAGACCTTTCTGCCGGGGAGCAGCAGAGAGCTGAGATCATAAAGGTCCTTTACCATGACCCGGAAATCCTGATTCTTGATGAGCCTACCTCGCTGATCTCTGTGGATGCCGAACACCTGTTCGAGGCCCTGAAAAGCATGGCAGAGATGGGGTATGGCATCCTTTTCATTACCCATAAGATTGAAGAGGCTGTGGAAATAGGTGATCGGGTAACCGTTCTCCGTCTCGGAAAGAGCTTGGGGACCAGAGAAACCGCTAAGACCGATAAGACAGAACTGGTAAAGCTCATGTTTGGGGAGCACACGCCGGTTCACCTCGAAAGAAAGCCGGTCAAATCCGAGCGGATCGTGCTGGAGGTCAGGGATCTTGAGGCCCGTGCGGCAGATGAAGAACCAGCACTACAGGGAGTCTCCTTTGGCATCAGGGAGGGCGAGATACTGGGTTTTGCAGGAGTCTCTGGAAATGGCCAGAGCGAACTGGCCGAGGTCATCACAGGATTGAGGAGGGCCACGAAAGGCAAGGTGATCATTCACGGAAAGGAGTATACAAACCGCAGTCCGGGGGAGATCATAAGGGCAGGTGTTTCGCATATTCCGGAGAAACGACGGGAAATGGGTGTGATTGAGCCCATGACCGTGGCCGAGAACGTCGTCCTGAAAGATATCAGGACCGCTCCATTCTCAAAGGGGTCCTTTGTCAATATATCCCAGATCACACGGCATGCAAAAGAGATCGTGTCCAGGTTTGGGGCCCTTGTCTCGGACCTTTGGACCTCTCAGACACGGATACTTTCCGGAGGAAACATTCAGCGACTCATATTGGGACGAGAGACGTGGAGAAGGCCGAAATGTATCGTTGCCGTTTATCCCACCCAGGGGCTCGATGCAAAAGCCATCGATCATACATGGGAACTATTCATGCGGCTGCGGGAAGGAGGGTCCGCTATTCTCATTGTTTCTGAGGATTTAGACGAGATTATGGCCCTGAGCGACCGGATTGCGGTCATGTCTCGCGGCAAAATAGTCGGCATGTTTGACGGTCGCGAGGCAAAAAGGGAAGAGATTGGGCTCATGATAGCGACCGGTGATTCCGGCTCGGAGCGCTCTCAAGGATAGCGACCCCGGCTCCCGCTCCTATCCTATTCGCTCCTGCGGCTATCATGGCTGATGCCGTGGCAAAATCCTTGATGCCGCCGCTGGCCTTTACCCCCATTTTCTGACCGACGACTCTCCGCATCAAGGCCACGTCGCCCACAGTGGCACCGCCGCTTGAAAAGCCTGTGCTGGTTTTAACAAAGTCAGCCCCTGCCTTTTTCGCTATCTCGCAGGCCAAGACTTTTTCATCATCCGTCAGTAAGCACGTCTCAATGATGACCTTTAGCACCGTCTTGTTTTTAGCTTCTCGACGGACGGACCTGATGTCTTCTTCCACGGTTTTCCTATCGCCATCCTTAAGGGCGCCGATGTTCAAGACCATGTCCAATTCGTCCGCCCCGTCTTCAATGGCCCTTCTCGCCTCAAAAACCTTGGCACGGGTGTCCATCGCCCCAAGAGGGAATCCGATCACGGAGCAGACATCGACTCCGGTACCCTGGAGTTTCCTGGCGACATATGCCACCCGGGCTGAATTGACACAGACCGATTTGAACCCATACTGTATGGCCTCATCACAGAGTTGGTCGAAGGCGGATTGAGGAGCATCCGGTTTCAGCAGGGTGTGGTCGATATAGGCCGCCATTTCAGACGCCGTTACACTCGACTTCTTATCTGCCTCGCCCAGAGGGGCTTTACCCGCTTTATCCAGCGGATAGTCATATATCTCAGGAGGGAGGTCCTTTGCTTCAGGAAAGCTCGTCTGGGTGCCCGGGTGCTGCACGGTGATAGCGGCTATGCTGTTGGCCCGTTTTATGGCCTCGGGCAGTGGTTTTCCGGATGCCAGGAAATAGGCAAGGCTGCCAACGAATGCATCACCCGCTCCTGTTGTATCAAGGGCCTTGACCGGCTCTACCGGCACATGTTCAGTTTCTCTATGGGTCACCAAAAGACTGCCCCGGTCCCCGAGGGTCAGAATTACCGCGCCCGCGCCTCGTTGAATCAGGAGGCGAGCCGCGGTTTCGGCCTCGTCCAGTGTTTTTACCGGCATGTCGGTCAGCAGTTCCGTCTCCCTTTCGTTTGGACAAAAGATATCGCTTAACCCATAGAGTTCATCGGGCAGGTTTGGACGTGCCGGTGCCGGGTTCAAAATGGTTCTGACGCCTTCCTGGCGGGCGATGCGAAGGGCGGCCAGGTTGATTTCCAGAGGAATCTCCAGTTGGCAGACCAGAATCTGGGTTTCAGCTATGGCAGGGCGGGCAGCATCGATCTCCTTTTCGGTCAACAGATCATTTGCACCGGTGACAATGATGATGGCATTATGACCTTCCGGATCTACGGCTATCGGCGCAACTCCGGAAAAAGCCTGGTCAGCAAAATGCACGTGTTGGGTCTTGATTCCCCAGTGTGCAAAGTTCTTTACGGTATCCTCTCCAAAAACATCGTGCCCCAGTTTCGCGACTATGGTTACCTCTCCCCCCAATTTGGCAGCCATAACCGCCTGGTTCGCCCCTTTCCCTCCAAATCCCATGTGAAAACGGGTTCCATGCAATGTCTCGCCCATGCGGGGTAGCCTGGGCACGTAGCTAATGAGATCAAGATTGCATGCACCGACAACGCAAAGCCTCGGTCTGTCCATGAAAACCCCTCCTCAATGGGTCACTGTTCTTTGTCTTATCATTTCTATCAAGTCGGGCAGGTTCTTACCTGAATGGTCGACTGCCCTCGGCCCATCCGCCGCTCGATGGCAGAACCTTCAATAGGGGAGGGAAGATTAGGGTCCTCCATCTTACGGTTTAGACGGCCATGAAATACTCGAGGCCCACATGGGGAGCGACGGACCTGAGGACCAGTTCCGTCGCGTCTCGTTGTCTGCTTCCAGAAACCTTTTCCACCAAAACCGCCCGGGTGATCGTGGGCCGATCTGTGAGCTGGTCCATGTTCATGCACGAGATCGCTGTCTGGAGCGGCGACAGACTTGGATTGAATGCCGCGTTTTCCGCATACCGGCCCGTGTAGACCCGTCCGTCGCTGGTTTGAATTGAGCAGCCCGCGGAAGTGTTCGTATACGGTGCATAGCTTTGATTGGCAGCGGACAGGGCCTCAAGGACCAACGCGTCGGTTGAAGGCGTCTTCAGAGTCAGCCTTCGCTGAACTTTTCGAGGTGCCATCAGGCCGGCCTTTTTCTTGAGGTCGTGGGGACCGAAGGCGTCCGGCAGGAGTTCAGTGAGTCGGGTAGCGTCGAATCCGGAGGGTCCCCCTGACGGGGTGATAATCATGAGCGTGTTACTTCCCTCAAACTCATAGAGAAACTGCCGGCAGTGGCCACACGGCGCTGCCGAGGCAGCGATTGATTGAAGTTTCTCAGATCCGCTTAGCCAGGCGTTCACGGTTGCAGCCTGCTCAGCGTGTACTGTCTGACCCAAGGCCTGATTCATAAACTCGATGTTGGCACCCAGATAGAGTTCGAATTCACTCGCCCGGGCCGGTGCACGAGCTTTGGCGACAGCGCCGACCTGAAAATGAGAGATTGGGGTCACCGCATATACCTTTGCTATTGGAAGCAATCGCACCATGAGAGCTTCGACCGCGATTCCCAGCATCTCACCGAGGTCACGACACTGTGCTACGGTCAGTCTGCCCCCATTGCTCGGAATAGCCCTTAGGTGTTCCCGCGTCGCCTCGGGAAATGTTGTCAGAACTTGCTCAAATTGACTCTCTCGATTATTCATGGCCGGCGGTGTTGACCATCCTTATTTGTTTGGCTCGAGTTCTTCGATGCCATCCCTGGAAACTCTGGCATAGAAAAACCTGGGTGGATCAACCCTTTTCTCACCGATACTGTACGCGTTCAAAAACTTCTCCTGTGCGGGGTCAATCTTGTCTTTGTCGCCATCCGAATGGAAAGCGGCCAGAGGTTCACCGTCCTCCACCTTATCTCCCACTTTCTTCATAAGGTATATACCAATAGACGGGTCAATGGGCTGATCCTTCTCTCTTCTGCCCGCACCCAGTATCTTTGATGCCAGCCCGACGTCCAGGGCATCTATCTTCTCAACATAGCCTGAGGACGTCGACGTCACCTCAATGGTAACTTTGGGCTGGGGGAGCAAACCGGGATTTTCTGTGACCTCCCTGTTTCCCCCTTGGGCTTCGATCAGGTCACCCAGCTTTGCCAGACCTTTTCTTGTCTCCATGTTCCTCCCGATAGTCTCTATCGCTTCATCCCTCGAAGATACGACCCCGGAAAGGAGAAGCATGGTGCTCCCCAATTCCTTGACCAGATCGACAAGATCGTTGGGACCATCTCCCCTCAGGGTATCAATGGCTTCTTTTACTTCGATGGCATTCCCCACGGCGCGCCCTAAGGGTTGTTCCATACTTGAGATCAGTGCCACAACCCGTTTACCCGCACCCTCTCCAATATCCACCATGGTCTGGGCAAGCGTTAGCGCATCCTCATATTTCTGCATAAACGCACCGGCCCCGGTCTTTACGTCGAGCACGATTCCATCTGACCCTGCTGCCAGTTTCTTACTCATTATAGAGCCTGCAATAAGTGGAATAGATTCGATCGTGGCAGTCAGGTCTCTCAACGCATACATGTGCTTATCGGCCGGAGCCAGACTGGCTGTTTGGGCAATCAGGCTCACGTGGATATCATTGATGATCTTAATAAATTCTTCTTTCGACAACTCCACCTGCATACCCGGAATGGATTCCAGTTTATCTACCGTACCCCCGGTATGGCCAAGCTCCCGTCCAGTCATCTTTGCGACGATTCCACCACTCGCGGCGACGAGCGGGGCAAGGACGAGTGTCGTTTTGTCGCCCACCCCGCCTGTTGAATGTTTGTCAACGGTAAAGCCTTTTATCCCAGATAGATCGACTGTGTCGCCGGAGTGGACCATCGCCATTGTCAAGTCAACACATTCGCCGGCGCTCATCCCCCTGAAATATATGGCCATCAGGAAAGCTGCCATCTGGTAATCGGGGATTCGGCCTTTGACAAATCCGCTAACCATGGAATCTATCTCATCTTTCGACAGTTCGATTCCGTCTCTTTTTTTCTTGATTATTTGGGAAATAGACATCTAATTGTTCTTCTCCAGATTGCCATTCAGATTCTCGATCACTCCGCCCACAAGTCCTTTGAATTCAGCTCCAGCATGTTCGGCCGTCTCGATGATTGCCCTGTGTGATAGCGGTAATCCGGTCATACCCGCGGCCATATTTGTGATCAGGGAGAGGCCAAGGACTCTCATTCCCAGGCTGTTTGCCATGATGACTTCCGGCACGGTCGACATGCCGACGAGATCAGCCCCCATCGTTCGCAACATCCTTATCTCGGCAGAGGTCTCATAAGAAGGCCCGGGCAACCCGATGTAGACTCCTTCCCTGAGTTTCATACCAAGACCATCGGCAGTATTATGGGCCAGGGTCCTCAGTTCACTGTCATAGGCCTCTGTCATATCAACAAAATGAGCAGTACCTCTGAGAGGATTGTCCCCCATCAGGTTTATGTGATCGCTTATGACAACGATATTCCCAGGTGAATAGGATTCGTTTATTGCTCCGCTCACATTCGTAACGACCAGTATTTCTGCTCCAAGTGCGGCCATAACCCGCACCGGGAAACATACCTGTTGCATGCTGTACCCTTCGTAATAATGGACTCTACCTGAAAATGCCAGAATATTAGCCCCGGAGAACCGTCCAAAAACCACCTCTCCCTTGTGGCCTTCAACCGAAGATACGGGAAAATCTGGAATCTCATCAAAGCTGATCTTTACGGTGTCTCTCAGCTCATTAACCAGGATTCCAAGACCGCTTCCGAGTATGATTCCAATTCTGGTTTCAACCTTTATTCGACCTCTGATCTTCTTTACGGCCTCAGTAACTCCTTTATCCACGGATTACCTCCTCTTTGAAACTGTGTCCATATCTCAATCTTCCCGCTCCCAACATGTCCGCAATTGTCTGACCACAATCAGCAAATGTCTTTCGTGTGCCAAGATCCACATCCTTATTTACCATTTCTCCATATATAAGTAGAGGGACATATTCCCTTGTATGATCCGTATGGAATCGGTGAGTCGGGTCACAGCCGTGATCGGCTGTAATGATAAGGACGTCTTCTGTCGACAAGACCTCCATGATCTGGGGTATCCTGCAGTCAAAACTCTCTAGAGCTTGTGCGTAGCCGTCGACGTTTCTCCGGTGTCCATAGACCGAATCAAAATCTACAAGGTTCACAAATATGAGCCCCCTATGGTTCCTAGATTGTCGTATCGATTCTATCGTCTTATCGATCCCATCGTCACTATCCACGGTATGGATCTCTTCGGTGAGGCCCCGATGTCCAAATATATCTCCAATCTTCCCGACACCGATGACGAAAAACCCTTCTCTCTTCAACAGGTCAAGAAGTGTGGGGCGGGGCGGGACAAGGGAAAAATCTTTGCGGGCACCGTTGTTCCTTACAAATTTCCCTAAAGACCCCACGAAAGGCCGTGCAATTACCCTCGCCACGGCGTGATCACCGGTCAGGGTACGTCGCGCAATCCTGCAGTATTCATAGAGTTTTTCCAGGGGCACCACGTCTTCATGGGCCGCAATCTGAAACACAGAATCTGCCGAGGTATAGACAATGGGATATCCCGTTTTCAGGTGATCAGGGCCGAGCCTTTCTATAATCTCTGTTCCAGAGCACGGGTAGTTACCGAGCGTTTTCGTGCCGATTTTTCTCTCGAATTCCTCGATTATCTCCTCAGGAAATCCTTCCGGGTATGTCGGGAAGGGGAGATCGAGGACAAGGCCGGATATCTCCCAATGGCCGATCGTTGTGTCCTTGCTGGGTGATAGTTCCTGCATCTTACCATAGGACCCGGTTATTTCCTCTGGCCTGCAATCGACATCGACAACTTTACCCATCCCGAGCGAGCAGAGATTCGGTATTTTCAGCCCCCCTCTTTCCTCGTATATATGCAAAAGGGTATTTACCCCTTCATCGTTGAAGCGGTCTGCGTCCGGCATGGCGCCCACACCGACGCTATCCATGACAATCAAAACGACTCTATTTACCATGAGGTAAGAAAATCCTAAATCTCGCTCGTTCCAGCATCAAAGACGTTCTACGGCTCCACGTCTGACATTTCTAAAGAAGGCCGTCAGTTTCTTTTCGTCCAGACTCCCGTCTGTTCGAACTCCCGAGCATACGTCGACACCGTAAGGTTTGACGGTTCGAAGGGCTTCAGCGACATTATCCTCCCGCAGACCGCCTGCGAGAAACACCGGAACGTTCACCCTTTCCCGTAATCTTCTGCTTATGTCCCAATCGTGGGTTCTCCCGGTTCCCCCGAGTTCCTTTTTCTCCAGACTCGGATTCCCCGAATCCAAAAGAATGGCATGAACGTGAGGGGCGACATCTATCCCTTCCTGAATGGCATCTTCCGCGGTAACGTGAATTACTTGAACAATCCGAATACCGGGGAGTGCGTCTTGGAGTTTCGCGTATGTCCCGGTCTGAAGGCGATCGGTGAGCTGAATTGTGTTGGTTCGGCACCGCCTCTGCTGCGCAATTATTTCTCCTGCATCGGTCAAGCTTGTCAGGAGGAATGTGGCTACCCCTGGAGGCGTGGCTGATGAG
This sequence comes from uncultured Thermodesulfobacteriota bacterium, assembly GCA_964348095.1. Classification (GTDB taxonomy): domain Bacteria; phylum Desulfobacterota; class BSN033; order WVXP01; family WVXP01; genus WVXP01. Next base: position 20,090 of record CAYGBK010000010.1, read on the forward strand.
ATTTCAATTATGACAGATTCTGGGATCGGGCCGGGACCACTGGGCATCTCTGAGACCAACCCAAGCGCGGATGCGCCATATCGGACAGCCATTGCTGCCTCATGAGTATTCTGTATGCAGCAGATCTTAACTCTCGGAATAACCATCTACCAGCTCCAAACAGAAAGGCTCACGGCTGCTCGTGACTCCTAGCTCATGCTCTTTTGGCAATTCTTATCTGACCAGGCCGCCGCGAATCCACAGATATGCCTTTTTCCTGGGCCTCACGACCGGGCGCACTGACGGGAACATACCGCAGTGCCATCCTCGGCCAATACCCCGCCTTGCTCGCAGGGGCTAACAAAACGGGTAGTAGTGCAACGCGGTCTCGAACATGGCGAGGATGTTTTCCGGTGGCGTCCCTGCCTGAATGACATGGGACGGTCCCAGAATATATCCTCCATCCTTACCCAACACCGAGATCAGCCGTTCTACCTCGTGACGGACCTCTTCAGCAGTCCCGAAAGGCAGCGTCTTTTGGACGCTCACTCCCCCCTCAAAGCACAGCCGAGAACCATACTCGGCTTTCAGTTTCACCGGATCCATTCCCGCCGCATCGAATTGCAGTGCCTGCAAAACGTCGATTCCCATATCGATCAATCCCGGAACCGCCTTCATTACGGCACCATCAGTGTGATAGATGACTCTGGCGCCGAATTCGTGAATGACCTTGTTCACCTCGAGATGGTACGGCTTGATGAACTCCTCCCACATGTCCAAGGACATGAGCAAACCGCTCTGACCCCCAATATCGTCGGCTGTGAAAGCGAGGTCGACCATCCCCGTGGCGGCGGACAAGGTCCTGGTGAAGTGCTCAATATAGAAGTCCGTGACACGTCTCATGAGGGCATGTACCAATTCAGGATTCGCGATCATGTCCTCCAGGATTTGCTCGAACCCTCGCATATACCAGGATGTTTCGAAGATATTGGCATTCGAGATCATAAGACATCGTTCGCCGTCTTGCTGCAGGGCCGTTATTCGGTCCGACAACACCGAGTAGTCGAAGACCTCTGCGGTTGGGAATGGATATTTTTCGATGTCTTCAGTGCCTTTGGCGTCCGCAAGGGGATGATGCGAGATCCAGTCGTACGTGCCAGCCCCAAAGCTGGCGGGTGTCCGGATCACGCCCCACATATCCTGCCCAGGCGGCAAACGAGGGCCGGCATACTCGGGGTCGACCAGTGTGATGTCCAGAATGGTGTCGAGATAGGCGTCGAGGCTGGTATCACGGTGGCGCCTCAGGTATTGATCGAACTGACTGCGTGCCGGCTCGTTGATCCCCGAGCACACCATTGCAATCGGCACCCTGTCGGTGTGCTTGTGCTCAAGGGCCAAACGAACACGCTCCCTGGGTGACATCTCGTCTTTTCTCGGCATGAGTTTTTTTATCCCATTTTGTGCAATCGATCGAGCTCAGCCGCCGCTATTGAGGAGTCGGCCGTAGCATCCCTCACCGTTCCCCTTGCGGTTAAATCTGACTGGACCTGCCCGCACAGGGATCTTCCCCGGGTCGTCACCACTCAAACCACCGAGGCGTTTCTTTGTTTCGCCGAAGGTTCTCTTTTGCCAAGAACATGGAAGATGGCCTGTGGGAAGAAGATCACCGCGGCAGGAGAGATCCAGCCATTGTCACGCCCGTTAGGAGGCCAGCCTGTTAATCTGCGATTATCAGAGAATATGATGGAGAAATCAACCCGCCGGTTTGGCTTTCGCGATGCATTTGATCATCCGACCACAATGCTAGTCATGCAATGTTTGAAATACGAACAAACAGCGGCAGAGGATAGGAAAATCCGCTTGGCAATCACCGGTTCCAATTTCTATGGCGGGTCTCCAGTTTATGTCTTCCTGCAATCTTCTTGACATCCCATTCTTGACCGCTAGAATATAAGTGGCGCGGGGACCGCGTGTTCAACCAGTTCTGTAATACCTTGCAATTCCACTGAAGGCGAGCCAGCCCCCATCTAGAACTGCCCGTAACTCGTCTTAATCCTGCACGAGCCCCAATCTCAAGATCCCCTCGCAACATAATGACCCCTTAAACACTCACCTCAAGAATTGGGAAGAGGCTAAATGAAGGTTCGAGCTTTGATTCTATCGGCGCTATTCTTTCTTGGTAATCCTTCTGTGGTGAATTCGGAACCGACCAGTTTAGGTATGACAGAAAACATAAATAATTCATTCGTGAACAAGGGGCAGTATCTACAAATTGACACATTATTAAGCGACCCAATGGGTGATTCTGAAGAAGAACAGGAGATAGAAAATGATTATACCTTTTCTCTAGGCCAAAAATGGCGAGGTGTCATAAACCCGGGTAGCGATCTTTTTCCAAGGTATATCGCGGATCCGATTCGACCTGGGATGAGCATAACCCGGCTCATGGTTACTGATTCGGACATATCTGAGGCAGGCGATACCCGCTATACGATCAGGCTGGGTGCTCATTGGGGCTTCTTACGCATTCATCCCAGGGGTGAACCTGATCGGGGATTTCAGCTGGATATGGAAGCGGGCTTTCTCGGCCAGTTTGATGCAGACTTTTCATTGGATAATATCGGCTGGGACGGTTTATGGGGTGTACTTTTGACTTGGGCAAACGGAAAGGGGTTTGCTGCAAAACTTGCAACACAACACGATTCGAGTCACGTTGGCGATGAGTTTGCCGAACGTACTGGCAGAAAACGCATCAATTATACCCGGGCAGAACTTGCCTTTGGATTAAGCAGTGCTTTCCTGAAACATTGGCGGCTTTATGGCGAGGCAGGGTATGGTTATGATCTGCGTAACGCTGATTTGCAGGCGCCATGGCGTGTTAAGGGCGGCCTGGAATTTGAGGATGCCCACCGATTCTGGAAGGAACGGGCAGGGTACTACGGCGCAATAGATGTGACGGCGACTGAAGAGCTGGATTGGCAAAGAGATGTGACGATCCAGGCCGGTTTTGTATTGCCCGTTGGGGGCTTGGCCCGGACCTATCGACTCGGCATAGAGTACAGGAATGGACGGTCAATGATCGGGGAGTTTTTCCAAGAAAATGAGACCCATTGGGCTGTCGGCTTCTGGATGGGGTTGTGAGTCGAACCAATGGTCGGGCAGGTCTGATAATGGACAGACAATACGCAAATATGGTTAAAGATCAAAAATTCGAGGACTAGGTGAAACCCTCACAAATCATCCCCGCTTCCAGCGGTCCTGAATCCAACCATCGATCGGTTTGATAGTTTGATAGGATATGTACTAAACGGTCCGGCCAGTGTCCAGTTTATGCAATATTTTCATCGCAAATCATAATTTTTGGGGTGGGTTAGTGGCGCGGGATTTCAGCTAGTATTCAATCAACAGATTTCTAATCGCTTTCCTTCAGCTCACCCCCGCCCTGCGGAGACCGTCAAACAGGCGCTCTAGTACCGCTTGATCTTTATAGGGGAGTCTCTCCCTCCAAGCCTCCAAAGAGGTCTGAGGACTTAGCTTCATGACTTCTGCCGCCTCAGCCCGGGTCTCCTCGTGCCGTCCTAGCGCACTATAGCTGGCAGCCAAATAGGCGTGAGCAGGCAGAAAATTCGGGTTGCCATCGAGGACTCTCTTGAATATTTCAATAGCCTCCTCATAGCGTTCCGTTAGGAAATAGGCATGGCCCAAGTTCCAAAAGTACGAGACCGGACACATGGGGTTGAGGCGCATCGCTTTCTTTACCAGCCCAATAGCTTCCTCCGGTCTCCCAGCCCAGTTCAGAATACTTCCTAACCCCACAATCCCCTCAGCATCGTTGGGGTTGAGAGCGATGGTCTTCTCCAGCTCGGCAATGGCCTGCTCATGCTGTTTTTTCCACAGGTAGACCTCGCCCAATATTTGGTGGCCGAGAGGTAGTGAGTCATCCAGGGCTACTGCCCTTCGAGCCATTTCAAAGGCTTGCTCGAGCGACTGGGGATCTTGGCTCCACCCCAGGGACCACTCTCGGAGGTGGGTAAAACCCAATAACGCATACGCTGGCGCAAACTCAGGGTCCAAATCAATGGCCTTCTCAAACATCAGCCGTGCCTGAGCGTTCGTCTCCTCGGTGAAGTGTTGAAAATACCATCTGCCCCGCCAGAAGTAGTCATAGGCCCTCAGGTTGCCCGAGTCTTTGTGTACTACGGGCCCTTTCTCAACCTTCTTCAGGTTCTCTACCAAAGCCGATTGCGAGGGGTCGGAAGTTGAAACGGTTGTCTTCGCCAGCTTGGCTGCCAGAGCTGCCACTATCTTTCGGGCCACCTCATCTTGCAGTGCAAAGATCTCTTTCAGGTCCCGGTCGTATCGCTCCGCCCAGAGGTGTCCCCGCGTTGTTGTATCGATAAGCTGTGCCGTGATCCGCACCCTACCGTTCGCCTTGCGGACGCTGCCCTCCAACACATACTGCACTCCTAGCTCCCGCCCCACTTCCTCTACCTTTACAGCTTTCCCTTTGTAAGTGAAGACAGAGTTGCGGGCGATGACAAACAGGGCCGAGACCTTGGAGAGGTCAGTGATGAGGTCTTCGGTTATCCCGTCGCTGAAGTACTCCTGCTCGGGGTCTCCGCTCATATTAAGAAACGGAAGCACGGCAATGGAGGGCTTGTCGGGTAACTCAAGCGATCGTGACTGCTCAGAGGCAACTTCCAGCGGGGAAGGAGAAGGACGCAGGTAAAAGGTCCAGATTGCCACGCCTACAGCTCCCACAGCAGCCGCCAAAACCAGAACCGACCACCGCACATGTCTCCGCTCGGTTTTTTTCTCTACGCGCGCCCTGGAGGCTGCAACTCCCGGCTCCATCAGAACCCTGTAAACCCGTACAGGCTTCTTGATGTTCTTAATGGTGTGCTCCCCCAGGTATTCATACCCAAAGACCAGTTTGTTTTCGATCTGGTCATAGGCGGTCCCCGAGATTGAGACGCCTCCCCCCTCGGCCAACCCCTCTACCCGGGCAGCGACGTTGACACCGTCCCCATAGATCCGCTCCCCATCCACAATCACATCCCCAAGGTTGACACCGATCCGAAACTCCATCCTGCGATTTTCAGGCAATTCGGCGTTTCTGGTCTTGAGCTCCTCCTGGATTTCCACAGCGCAGCGCACTGCATCCACCACACTGGCAAACTCAGCCAGCAGATTGTCCCCAGGAGAGTCAACCACCCGGCCCCGATGCTTTTGGATGAGCGAAGCCACCACGCCGCGGTAGGCGGTCAAGGTAAGGACAGTCGCATCCTCATCCTCGCCCATAAGACGACTGTAGCCTTTTACATCCGCACTAAGAATAGCAGTGAGCTTCCGGTCATAGCGCTCAGTGGTCATGGAGTTGCCCCTCTGGGAATTCGAGAGCGAATGAAGAACCCCTTCAAGGTCGTTAATTGTCGGAAATCACCGAATTAAAGTGTATATCAAGGAGGATAAGATGACAAGTTCCGATGGAGCTTTTGGTTCCCTTCTTCCTAGCCAAGGTGTCAAATCAAGATGGATTAGACGGATTCGATCTAACTTCGATCATGCAATATTTCTAATGCAATTCGTAACTCTTGAGGTGAGTTAGTGCCGAAGGATTATATATCAACCCCCTTCAAGGTGATACTCGCTTTGATCTGAAGGTCTTAGGTCTCCATTTGATATGAGGAAAACCGGGAAGTTTGGGAAACTGGCAGGATCTGTCACGGATTGAAAGGCACAATTTCTGTGTGATACTTTCAATGTATCTGTTATTTCATGATATTTGGGTCTTTTGCAGTCTATGCCAGTCTTTGCGATGAATCCGTGGGAATGAAACATACCGTATTCGCCGTATCGTTTTTCAATCCACCTATATTCTCGGGTTTCAAAGGCAAAGAACAATCTACTGGCCCAGGGTACAGGGGCTTTGGCTTAGGAGGGAGTGAAACTAATAGTGGGGGGATTACCTGTCCAGACGCGGAACGTAAGGGATGGGAAAAATAGGCTGAACAATCTTTCAAGCGATGTTTCCACAATAGGGGACGTTGTTGAATTTGTTGACTTATTCTCCGAGGTGCTCGTCTGACGGCCTTGGAATTCGCCGAAGTGGAAACGCCGAGATGTAACTTTTCTTGTTAAGCAGTTATTCAACAAATTCAACAACGTCCCCCATTCTTAGTTTTCAAACGATTTCTCGCAGCCTTCTTTTCAGGGTCTTACCCACTGGAGTCTTTGGCAATTGGTCCACAAAGCGAACCTCCCGGATCCGTTTGTAAGAAGCTATTTTCTCGTTGCAGAATTCAGTCATTTCCTCGGGGGTGACGGATTGGCATTGTTTGAGGACCACAAAGGCCACTGGTATTTCTCCTGCAATAGAATCTGGTTTTCCGACGACCGAGCACTCTCGCACCGATGGGTGCTGCAAGAGGAGGTTCTCTAGTTCGGAAGGAAAGACTTGGTAACCCTTGTACTTGATCATCTCCTTGGCACGCTCAACAAAGTGAAAGTAACCCTCCTCATCCATGTAGACGATATCACCAGTATGGAGCCACCCGTCCTCGATAGTTCTCTCAGTCTCCTTTGGTCCTTGCCAATAGCCCTTCATCACCTGAGGGCCCTTGATAAGCAACTCCCCTTCCTTGCCAGGTGGCAAGACACCACCCCGATCAATGTCAACCACCTTAGCCTGAGTGTCACTGATCGGAATGCCTATGGTCCCAACTTTCACGCGATGGGGAGGATTGTTCAAACACTCAGGTGACGCCTCTGTAAGGCCGTATCCAGGAATCAATGGCACTCCCGTGACCTTTTCCCATTTCTCCTTGACCTCACGCAATACGGGCATGCCACCCGCCTTTACATAGCGTAACGAAGAAAGTTCGTATCGGCCTATTGCAGGGTGATTCATAAGCAACTGCCAAAGCGATGTCACACCATAAAAGATTGTAATTTTCTCTTTCTCGACAACCTCGAGACATTCCTCCGGATCGAAGCGAGACATAACGTGAACCGAAGCCCCGGAATAAAAGACCGAATTCATGCAGACTGTTGGCCCCCATGTATGAAAGAATGGGGTGACACCCATGACTTTGTCATGCCCTTCCCACCGAAACCACTTCGCGTTCATGATCGCGTTGGAAACCAGGTTGAAATGAGTGATCATAGCGCCTTTGGGGATGCCCGTGGTGCCCCCGGTGTATTGGATGACAGCGACATCTTCTTTCGGTTCAATACGCACATTTGGGGGTTGACCTCGACTCTCGGAGAGTATTTCGTTGAACGGCACAGACCCCGCTATGGTTCGATCTCCAACTGACACAAGTCTTTTCAGACAGGTATGATCGACTGTGTCCTGAATATTCGAGTGCAGAGACTCCAAAAATACTATTGTTTCAGCACCTGCATCATTTGCCTGATAGGCTAACTCCATTGCTTTGAACATCGGATTTGCCGGGACAACGATACCCCCAGCTTTGAGAATGCCGTAATATGCAATAATGAATTCCGGACCGTTTTTGAGGTAGACCATCACCCGGTCCCCCTTGCGGACACCCATGGCGTTGAGGGCAATGGCGAACTTACTTGATAGGCGCTCCAGTTCCTCAAAGGTTAGAGACTCGCCCTCATGGACAACGGCGACCTTGCGACCGTGGATTTCGGCGGCGTTCGAGATAATACCGAAGACGGGGATTTCAGGGTAAGGGATGCGTCTCGGAACGTCTTTAGGCCAAGAGGCCATCCACAAAGGTTGGGTTATTGACGGTACCATCTACTTTGCGTCATGGTTTCGCAAATGTTTATTCGCGGCCCAATCCTCATTTGCTGATACGATAGGACTTCTTCGTGACAGAGGCGGCTGCTATTCCCTGAGTGAAGAGACGATTCGATATCGTCTCTCTATGACAATCTTCGGGCCTTTCTCCCATTTCGGTACTCTGCAGGATCAACGCTCCATCTTATTGCAGATCTCTGAACTGACTCGGGAGTTTGATGCGTGGCCGATTTGCTTTCTTGTATCCCAATGCATCGTCGGCGATGAGGAGCTTTAGAATGTTCGCTGTGCCCTCGCCAATCTGGTAAAGCTTCGAGTCACGATAGTATTTCTCCACGGGCATCTCCAAGGAGTAACCCATCCCACCATGGATTTCCATCGCCTGACCAGCGCACCGCACTGCTACTTCCCCGGCAAAGAACTTAGCGATGGCTACCTCCCGGGTAAAGGGTCTGTCATTATCGTTCAACCATGCTGCCTTTCTCACAAGCAGTCTAGCAGCCTCTGCAGAACTAACCATTTCCGCAATGAGGGCCTTGACCATCTGAAACTCGCCGATTAGGTGGCCAAACTGCGATCGTTCGTTGGCATATTTTATCGATGCGTCAGTACACGCCTGAGCAAGCCCGACGGCACCACTGCTCACGCTTATTCGTCCCCGATCGAGAGCGGTCATGGCGACCTTGAATCCACCGCCCCACTTGCCCAGAAGGTTCTCCTTGGGAACGATAACCTCGTCCAAGGTAATATCGGCGATGGGTGAAGACTTGTCACCGAGTTTGTCGATCTCCCGGGCTTGCCATCCCTTCTGATTTGTCTCAACAACAACAGCACAGATCCCTTTGTGTTTCAGCCTCCTATCGTGGGTTCCGAAAACGATGGCTACGTCAGCGTGCGTGCCATTGGAGATCCAGGTTTTGGCACCGTTAATGACGAAAGAGTCCCCTGCGTCACTGATGCGAGTCTCCATGGCGGAGAGATCAGAACCAACATTGGGTTCAGAAAAACATGTACAGCCCACCATATGACCGCTGACAAGACCCCGGACGTATTTCTTCACGGCCTTTTCTGTCCCCCATTCCATGATTGTGTAAGGAACGGTCATGGCCTGTGCATTGAACAACGATCGCAGGCCGGAATCATAGTACGAGACAATCTCACATGCTAGGGAGTGTTCGACAAACCCCATATCTGTGCCACCGAGATCGGTCGGAAAAACACAACCAAAGAAACCCAGTTTGCCCATTCTCTTAACGAGCTCCCGATCGAATTGCTCTCGCCTGAGAGAGCCAGAAAGAACCTCACGACCGAATCGATGGACTGCGTTGGCCAACGCGTTCTGTTGTTGGTCTAAGTCAAAATTCATTGGATTGCCTTTCTTAGCTTGGTGTACGCTGTCCCTGGCTGGGTTTCCAAGGTTTTCCCACACAATGGCAACCTTAGGAATAATCCCAGGGCTTGGGGTCGGGTCTCAAATTATCAGGTCAGGATGGCTGCTCTTTTACAATTCCGCTCGTGGTCGTGGCTGCCCATGAGACAAGGGGCAAAGCCGATCCAGTTGATCCCTTTGACTACCTCCTCAACGCTCACCAAGAAGGCCACCCTGTCCTGGTCGTCTTCAGAATTAGGCAGGCAGGCGTTACCTCTGGAGGTGCTGTAATAGATTGCACCTGGGAAACTCGCGTTGAACCGGCCTGCCTATTACAAGAGACGGTACTACCGAGTAGCTTATAATTCAAGGCCTGCCTCCCCGGTTCAGCGACTGGGCGACCATAGCCTCCGGGATCACCTTGTCGGGAGCAATTGTCGCCACTGTGGGCATAGTCTGTCTGGGATATGGGGTTAGCTTGGAGTCTTTGAAATCCCTACAAAACTCAGCCATGCCATGGCGAAAAGATTGAGGACCGTAATCAAATACAACGTGTCCAAGATCCCCAACACGGGGAGAAGGATAATGCCCGCCGAAAGTGCCCCGGCCGATGACCCGACGAGATCGACGCCGTAAATAAGGCTTGCGACTCTTCCTACCTCCTTTTCCCCGGTCAAATAAACGCTATTGGAAAGCGGGAAGTGCAGCCCACCCAGATATCCCGCTGCGAGTGCGAGCAGGGGAAAGCCCACTTCCATGATTCCCGATACTGTGGAGAATGGGAATGCCTCGTGTAGCGTGGGGATCATCGCTGAAAGAAGAATCGCGTAAGCAGCCAGGCCGCCCTGAATTGACAGGAGCATCCGGAGAGGTTTTCTTATCCTATCTAGGAATGATGTGACATGCCAGCTGCCAAGAACGAGCCCGATCATGTAACCGGTGATCAATAAGGCGACCTTGTAGTAAACATAGCCGTGAAGAACCTGAAATGTGAGGATTAGGACGACACTTAAGGTCATCTCTGAATAGCCTGTAACGAAGACAGCATAGAGTAATGGGGACTTCAAGGCCTTCTGGTAAGCCTTTTTTTGGACCCAAAGGAAGAATAAGACTGACAAGGCCGCAGACATGAGAATGAACCACCTCAGTTTGATCCGACCAACAAAAAGGAGGATCTTTTTCAGGCGTGGGGTGTGTTGGGCACTCCAGTGGGTGAGATCGTAGAAATAGCAGGAAGGCGCCAGATCTCGGTTTATCCTCACCCCGTTCGCCGCCTCGAGGATTCCCTGAAAGTAATCCAGCCGGTCCTCGGAGAGATTAAACAGGAGGTAATAGTCCTGGACATATTTCAGTTCCAGTTTCCTCTCCCGGATCCTTTGCACGAGGACCTGCGGAGCGGAAACCAGAGTCCCTGCATTCATCGAGCCGAAGAAACGGGCTGTGGCTCCGGGAAGTACAAGGACATCTCTATAGGCCTCTGTCATGGAGCGATGCAGGGATTTGAGGAGTTGAGCGAGAGTGGGTCCGATGATGTTCTCCGAGGACGTCAGGCTAATCGAGAAGATGCCGCCTGGAACGGTTATTCTCCTCACCTCTCGGAAGAAATCAACGGTGTAGAATCGATTCAAATGAGCCGTGAGCGGATCTGAGAGATTGACGATGACAACGTCATATCGAGACGTCGTGGTCCTGACGTATTTGCGGCCATCTTGATGGATAAGGTGAACCCGAGAATCGTCCAAAACCTCTGTCGCTTCCCTTGGGAGCATTTGCCTTCCCATGCGGATGAGCTGGGGGTCGATCTCGACGTAGTCCAACCGGGAGACCGAGAGGTGTTTCAGTATCTGGACAAGGGAGCTGGAAATTCCACCGCCGATGAGGAGAACCCTTTCCGGCTCGGGATGTTCGAGCATGGCGAAATGAACCGATTCCTCCGCTGTGAGCAGGTCGGGGTAGGTGAATATCCACAGCCCATTCTCATAGAAACTGACCTGTCCTTGAGCTGACACTGCGGTCAGGTTGCCATAGGGTGTGTCCTCTGAACCGATGAGACCGTATCCCTTCCAGCTCCACTCTCTACTCACCATCTCCCATTTTGTGCCGTGAAAAGATAGGAGGATGAGAAACCCCATGAGGATAGAGTGGGAGATCCAAATCCAAGAACGTCTCCTCCCGATGCCAGACGCGTGAACCAAGAACAACATTGACGAGAGAACCAGGAGAGTCGACACGATGAAAGACACCTGGAGATGGTTCAGAAAATGGATGAACAGGACGCTGAACGCGAGGCCGCCGACTACCGACCCCAAAGCCTCCAGGAGGTACACGGAACCAGTGGACTTCGCCCTGGCTCCGGTGACCTGATTGTGAAGGCTGCAGCCGAGAGCAAAAAGGAACCCCGAGAAAAAACAGAAGGGGCCAAGAATTGCGAAGGAAATCGTCATCATCCCTCCGAGATCGACAATCTCTCCGACCGGAATGTTCCAGAACATCCTCGAGAGCCGAACGGCAAGGACGGACAGGGGAAGGAGGAACGAGAGGAGCAACTGAACCAGTGCGAAATTTCGCTGTTTATTGGAGAGGGCATCAGCTACCCTTCCCAGCGTTACACTTCCGAGAGAGGTCCAAGTGAGCCAGCTGGCCAAAACGATGGCTGTGGACAATTCATTCCCGTAGAAGACGACCAGGAGTTCTCTGATGAGCAGGATTTGACCAATAATGGCTGCAAATCCAATGAGGAGCAGGGATAAGGAAAGCCGGATTTTCATGGTAGCTATCTTAGATAAGGCGGTTCTAAAAAGCAATAGTCGGGAGCACCGTTGAAAATACTGAAAAGAATCTGGGCCACTGGACTTGAAAGGGGATGGTAAATGCCGAGAAATTCGGTTTTAGGTCGACCTTGACATAAGGTTTACGGTGCACTAGCATGGCTGAGGGGGCGAGATCTTAGATCAATAGATCAGCCCACATGCTATTGGCCAGTCTCCCCTCCTGGGTTTTGACCCAGCTCCTGAAGAAAGGACGAAGGCTTTTCAAACAATCGGATGTTAGCTAAGAAGCTCACTCGCCGGGATTTTATCAAAAACTCTATCCTTCTGGGTGGTTCGCTGCTTCTCGCGCCTGCTTCCCTGTGTGCCGAAAAAAGTGGAGGAAAGTGGCTTCCAGCGTATGCCAAGCTCGAGCAGGAGGGTCAATTGGCTCGGCGAATAGAGGAAGCCTATGCGATCTTCGAGAAATGCGAGCTCTGTCCACGTCAGTGTGGCGTGAATCGAAAAAGGGGGGAAACAGGGTTCTGCCGGGCGCCGGTCAATCCCGTGGTTTTCAGTGCTCACCCCCATTTTGGCGAGGAGATATCACTGGTGGGCAGATACGGGTCTGGTACCATCTTCTTTTCCAATTGCAATCTACGCTGTGTCTTCTGCCAGAACTGGCCCATTGCCCACGAGGGAAGGGGGGAAAAAGTCGACGATGACGCACTGGCAGGCTTGATGCTGTACGTCCAGAAGATTGGCTGTCACAACATCAACCTCGTCACCCCCACCCATGTCATGCCCAACATCCTCAATGCCACCCGGATCGCCCTGAAAGGAGGGCTGCGAATACCCCTGGTATACAATACAAGCGGCTATGAGAGGCTAGAGATAGTTAAGATTCTGGACGGCATCGTGGACATCTATATGCCGGATATGAAGTATATGGATCCTGATCAGTCGGCGAAATACTCGGCGGGTGCGTCAGACTACCCTGAAGTGACCAAGGAGGCGATTGTTGAAATGCATCGGCAGGTGGGAGAACTCCAGATCAATGAGCTGGGGATTGCGCTTCGCGGACTAATGATCCGTCACTTGGTCATGCCCAACCGGGTGGCCGGAACCGAGAGATTCGTCAAGTGGGTAGCTGAAAACCTGCCTAAGTCCACTTATGTGAATATCATGCCCCAATATCGGGTGGAATACAAGGCCTTTGAATACCCGGAGATCTCGCGTGGGATAACCGTTCAGGAGTTCGTAGAAGCAATGGAATGGGCTGAAGAATGGGGTTTGACCAACCTTGACCCAAAATCTGTTGCCGTCAGAGATTTCTATCGCGCCCGTCCTTCAGGCTGAACTTCTCAGAGGGCAAGCGTTTTGTCGACAAAGCCCGGCTCTTGACGGTTCACCGCTCACGCCCAAATACCGGGTATGGGCTTTCCACAGTACCGGCACTTTCCATCCTTCAGATTGACTTTTCCGATCATGAAGCCCGTCCGTCGGATGATCATCTTCTTGCACCTGGAGCAGAACGTGTTCTCCCCCTCGTGCCCCGGTACGTTCCCGATATAGACATAATTAAGGCCACAGGATAAAGCCACGGCTCGGGCTGCCTCGAGTGTCAAGGCCGGGGTTGGAGGGAGGTTCTTGAGCTTGTACAGGGGATAGAACCGGGAGAAATGCATTGGCGTGTCTGCACCCAGTTCTCTTTTCACCCACAGGCACATCTCTCTGATTGTAGACATCTCGTCATTCTTTGTGGGAACGATGAGATTCGTAATCTCCAGGTGGATATTTTCCTGTTTCAGCGTCTTCAAAGTCTCAAGCACTGGGGCCAGTTCGCCGCCGCAGAGTTCGTGGTAGAACTCGTCTGTAAATGCCTTGAGATCGATATTGGCAGCATCGAGTACCTGGCACAGGTTCCTGAGAGGGTTCGGATTGATGAAACCATTGGAGTGAATGACACTCAAGAGGCCCGTCTGCTGTGCACAGTCGCCAATCTCCAGCATGTATTCATAGAAGATTACTGGCTCCACGAAGGTGTAGGCAACTGAATGGGCCTTCATCTGTTCTGCCCTTTTGACGACCATTTCTGGTGAAATTTCGTAGCTGAAGACGTCCTCGGGTGAAGCCTGGGAGATCTCCCAGGTCTGGCAGAAACTACACCGGAAATTACACCCCGCCGTTGCCACGGAAAGGGATCGGGTTCCAGGAAGAACATGGAAAAAAGGATTCCTCTCGATCGGATCTAAATGGATTGTACACGGATTTCCGTAGACCAGGCTGTAATACTCGCCCTCTCGATTTTCGCGCACCCGGCAAAGACCCCTTTTCCCCAGAGCAACTCGGCATCGCTTGGGACAGAGCTCACACTGGATCTCTTCGCTGCCAAGAGGAGTGTAGTAGGGAGAAAGCCTTGTCTTGATGAGGCCCTTTTGCGCCATTTGTGCCCGCACCGATTCTGGAAAACCGAAGAGCGAGACGCTGGCAAGGGCACAGAAACTCGTCCCACAGAACTTCAGAAAGTGCCGCTTCGTCATGAGGTTTTTGGAGTTCCGTTCACCCGTGCGGCAGTTTCCTTTGTTGGACTGGAGGAAAGGATTCTTGGAGCGCTTCCCCATGAGATCTTTTGTTGATGAAAGAACGGGCCGAAGTCTTGAATTCCTTATATCAAAGCCGATGGGAAAGGTCAAAATTCGTAAGGGAAATAGGGGATGTTGTGCGGAAATAGAAATAATGACTCGCCTGTGTGAATGCCGCCATCTCCGGAGTCTGTTGCTCTTGAGGCTACGGGGGAACAATTCTTGCGGCGGCTACCAAACCATCCTGCAGAACTTCGTTTTCATCTATAACCGTAAACTTTTTGTCATGCAGCAGGATTTCACCGTTTACGATAACCGTGTCAACGTTGTTGGTGTTGGCAGAATAGACAACGGCGGAAAACGGATCATGGGAGAACACGGTATTGGCCTGCTGCATGTCCAATATCGAGATGTCTGCAAGGAATCCTTTCTTGATAAGCCCTGCCCTGATCCCCAGTGCTCTGGCCCCATTCACTGTCGCCATCCTGAGAATGTCTCCGGCGGAAATGATCGACGGATTCATATGGTGTACTTTCTGCAGGAGAGCGGCAGTCTTCATTTCGCTGAACATATCCAGTCGACCCGTGCTGGCGGCGCCATCTGTGCCGATACACACGTTGGCCCCGGCATCCGCCAGCTTTGTAATCAGCGACACGCCGTCGGCAATGTTCATATTGGTTGTAGGGCAGTGGACCGTGTTAGCCTTCGCCGCGCCCAGGTAAGTGACTTCCCGTTCGGTAAGATTACAGGCATGAACCCCGATGAAGCCTCCGTCGATGATATTCAGCTGGTGAAGCAGCTCCGCATCACGACTGCCTTCCCGCTTGACGAGCAATTGGACGTCTTCTTCGCTCTCCGCCAGGTGGGTATAGAACTTCCTGCCGTAATTGTCCGCCAACTCTTTGGTCGACTTCAGCAGACCGTTGGTGACGTTGTACGGGTGCATGGGCCCCGGAAAGGTGTTGGGAAATTTCTCGAACAACTCCCCCAAGCTCTTCAGGATCGTGTCTCTATTCTCCAACAAGTGTTCCTGAGACTCTATTTCGTAGAACCCCCGTGCCAGATATCCCCGGATTTTGGTCGCCTCGAAGGCCTCCAGAACGGCTTCATGATTTGCATTCCCGTAATTCATATCCACGATAGAGGTGACTCCTGATCGGATGTTCTCCACGGCTGCCAGTCGGGCGGCCAAAAACGAGTCCCTGTACGTGTACCTGTGTACAACAGGCCAGATGACCTTCTGCAGCCACCTGAGCAAGTCCAGGTCTGTTCCCAGAGTTCGCAGAAAGACCTGGAACGTATGGCAATGCATGTTAACAAAACCCGGCAACACACATTTCCCATGGGCCTTGAGTATCGTGTCTGCCTTCTTTCTCTTCGCCCCCGAGCTTCGTCCCACCCATTGGATCGTATTGTCAACGATCAATACCGCACCCTCCGCGATGATTTCGTCACGGTCCATCGTCAAAATCGTTCCGCCTTCAATCAAAATAGACATGAGCCGGTGCCTTTCATCGCAATCAGGTATATGGGATGGGCAACCGCCGCTTGGGTCTATTCTCTGCTGTACGGGTCTCCCAACGCCCCGGGAAACTCGATGCGCTTTCGAAAGATGGCCATAATCACCAGGATCCCGACAAAAGGGAGCAGGAGAAAGAACTCGTACGGCAGGGCCGGAAATAGAATCTGTAGCTGAGGAGCGAGCACTTCAAAAGTGGCAAAAATAAAAGAACTGACAAAAATTCTCTGAGGCCGCCAATTGGCGAAAATCGCGATGCCAATGGCCATGAAGCCTCTCCCCGCGGTCAGTTCAAAGGAATAGCTGCCGGTTAGGATAAGGGGCAGATAGGCGCCGGCGATTCCCAGAAACATCGCGCCGACGACCGTGGTTAGAAACCTGTATTTGAATACGTCGATCCCCACGACGTCGGCAGCCTTCGGGTTTTCGCCGATGGAACGAATTTCGAGACCTCTCTTGGTCTTGTAAAAGATGCGGTAGGTGACAAACAGAGAACCGTACATGAAATAGGTAGCGACGTTCTGGTTGAAAAACCCTCCGACAATCGGAATCTTTGAGAGAAGGGGGACCGCCAAGACGGGTACCACAGGGGCCCTCTGAACCATCAGCTGGGTCCCGAACCATATCTTGTACAGAAGGTCCGCCAGTGCCGCACCGAGGATGATGATCGAGATACCCAGAATGAACTGATCGACCTTCAGTCTATCATGGATAAATATCAACAGGAATCCCAACAGACCTCCCGCCAGTGCACCGACCAAAAAACCGACTAGCCAGCTGTTTGCAGTCAACGAGAACATGTACCCCAAAGATGCCGCAAAGATCATGATCCCTTCGCCGGCGATATTGAATACCCCCGTTCTTCCACCGATGACAATGCCCAGCACGGCCAGAGCATAGATCGTGGTATACAGGACAATCTGGGATACAATCGACGAAATCGTGCCTATCACTTTAGTACTTGGACTCCAATCGCTTTCTTATTAAGACGATGATGATCACCATCACCGATTGCATCAAAAATACCATCTCGACAGGAATCTGCAGGGTTCTCTGCATTGCGTCGGCACCTACCAGGAGCATGGACATGAAAAAGGCCGCGACGGGGATGGCTAAGGGTTCTCCTTGGGCGATCAGAGCGGTGAGGATTCCAAAGGTGCCGAATTCAGCGCCACTCGTGGCTGCGAACCCCTCGATGAGCCTCTTCTGTACGGCCATGACCTGGACGGCTCCTGACAGGCCAGCCATCGCCCCCCCAATGAACAGAGTCAGGATGACGAGTCTGGGAACGTTGATGCCGTAAATGCTGCTGGCCACCGGGTTGAATCCGCTGGCTTCGATCTCGTATCCCAAACGGGTCCTTTTCATGAGGAGGTAGATTGCGACGATCATCACGACGGCAACAATAGAAGAGGCAGGGATCCCTCCCCAGATTGGCAAAAGAGCGTTTTCCGGAAGAGGGTTCGTCATGGGGTGTCCGCTGAACGGATCTTCGTACCCGCTGGCGGTAGTAAAAAAGAGCAGGACATAGTGGCTAACGAAGTTGAGCATCACCGTCGAGATGATCGGGTTGATGCCGAACCTGTTCTTGAACCACCCGCATATGGCAGCATACAGCCCCCCGGCTACCATGACGATCACGAGCGATACCGGTACCAGAACAGCCGCCGGCAGGAACGCCAGCTCGAAGGCGACAATCACGGCAACAATGCCGCCAACCTGCATCTGCCCCAATGCTCCGATGTTGTAAATCCTCAGTTTGAACGGAATCGCAAAGGCAAAAGTAGCGAGTAACAGAGGGATAAACTTGTTAATCGTCTCCCAAAAAGCGAAGGGAGACTTGAACGAAGTGCCGACCAGTGTGAGTAACCCATCCCAGGGACTATAGCCGGTAGCTGCAACGAGAACCCCGATCAATAGGAACGCAATCGCTATGGCGACGACATACGCCAATACACTCCTCAGCAAGTGGGGAACGCTCGACAGCTCATCCCTTCCGGTCTCTGCCCCCGGGCTGCTATTGCGACTCACTGGGCATTCTCCCTCCTGTCATGAGGTCACCGATGACGTATTTGTTGAAATCTTTTCTCTCAACCACTCCGACAAGCTCCCCATTGTACATCACCCCGATTCTGTCGCAACAAAGCAGGAGCTCATCCAAGTCTTCATTGATCCACAGGACGGCTTTACCGCTGTCTCGGAGCTCTACCAGCTTTTTCAGGATTAGCTCCACCGTGGCGATGTCCAACCCGGAACAGGGGTTGTCCACGATCAACAGTTCGATCGGATTCAGGAGAGCCCTTCCAAGAACCACTTTCTGGATATTGCCACCGGACAACCGGCGGTATATCGTTTTTTCACTGGGTGCGGCGACATTGAAGGCCTTCATGACCTCCTCTGTTTTCTCCGCCGCTTTCGCCCAGTTGATGAATACGCTTCTGATAGTGAACTGGCGCTCAGAAAAATGGGGGAGCAAGACGTTCTGTGTCAGCGTACCATCCGGAAGAATGGCCTCTTTAATCCTGTCCTCGGGCGTATATGCGATGCCGGACTCAAAAACCTCAAGGGTGCTCTTAGTTCGAATGCTCTGTCCTTTGAGTAGGATTTCTCCTTCCTCAATGATTGAAGGCTGGATCAGTGACCTGGCAAGCTCTTTCTGGCCGCTTCCGGACACACCCGCTATCCCCAATATCTCTCCTCCATAAATTCGCAGTGATAATTGGTTCAGCCCTGCACTTTTTTCCTGTCCTCCGACTGACACATTGGTGAGTTCACAGACAGGCTTGTCGGATCTGTGCGCAGGCCGGGTGACGACCACCGGTAAGGCGCTGTCCGTTATGGCAATGTTCTTCTCGATGAACATCATGTTTACGAGCTGCTCTTTGGTGGTGTCTGCGATCTCGACGGTTCCTTCGAGATTACCCTTCCTCAACACAGTTGCCCTGTCACAGGTATCCAATACTTCCCTGATCTTGTGGGTGATGAAAACGCAGGAAATCCCGCTGGCCGCCAGTGTTCTCAGGGATTTTCGTAACTGATCGAATTCCGATTCCACCAGAGAGGTGGTCGGCTCGTCCAGTATTAAGATACTGGCGTTCTTGTATAAGGATCGGACTATTTCAATTTTTTGGCGGATCCCAACCGGGAACGACTCGACCTTTGTATGCAGCGGAAAATCGAAGCCGAAATTCTCACATATCGATTTGATCTTTTTCGTGATCTTGTCGAAATCCAGCTTTGTCTCGTCGGCACCAATTAGGATGTTTTCGACCGCCGTGTAGGAAGGAACCAGGGTTGAGGTCTGATGAACCATCCCGACGCCGTACTTGATGGAATCGGCTGGTGAATTAAGAATCATCTTTTCTCCGCCGATGAAAACCTCGCCTCGATCGGCCTTATACAATCCGTAGAGTATGTTCATCAGGGTGCTTTTTCCGGCTCCATTTTCGCCGAGAAGACCATGGATTTCTCCTTCCCGCACCGAAAAGTCCACATTGTCTAGAGCAACCAAATGTCCAAAACTTTTGTATATCCCGGACATTTTGATAATCACTGCCTTGTCAGATGCCTGGTCCATGTTCATCCTGTGCACGGCTGGTAGATGAAAATGAGGGAAGGTTCGCGAACCTTCCCTCTATTGCATCAACACGTCATGGGCGAGTTTCTATCCCATGGATCTGGTCGATGAGACGCGCTAGAACGGCAGATCTTTCAGATTCTTGACCACCTTGGTTTTCCCCGACGATACTTTTCTGGCAGTCTCTTCGAGGGCTTGATTCACGCTGTCAGGCACATTGAAGGCCGGAAGCTGGGTGTATCTCGGCTTGCCTTCCTCCGCCAGACCATACTCCAACGGGTAGTGCCCGCCAAGCTGCCCTTCGTTGATCCTGTCGAGAATAGCATTGAGCGGTATGGTGAAATCGAAAATCTCTGAGGACAGATAGTTCTTGGGGCCCATATGCTGCTTATCGGTATACTCGGTGGTGATCCACACGGGCTTGCCCATTGCCGCTTCAAACAAACCATAGTTACCCAGGTTGAGTGCGCTTAAGAGCACATCGTATCCCTGAGAGATAAGTGCCTCCGCTGTTTGCCGAGCCTTTACAGGGTCATCAAAGTCCCCTACGAAGATGTATTTGAACTCCACCGAGGGATCGTGCTCCTTGATAGACTGATTCAAGGCGTTTATAATCCCGATCTGGAAGGGCAGCTTCACGGCGCCGACAAAAGCGACTTTCTTGGTCTTGGTCTGGAGCGTGGCCAGCTGACCCAGCACGTAGAATCCTATGTAGTAGTTCCGCTCCATCAGCCAGACGTTGCTTTTGACTTTGTCACCTGTTGGGGCGGCGTCGCCCTCCAGAATAAACGAAACGTTGGGATACTTGTCACAGATCTCGTACACAGCGTTTGTATAGATCGAAGAATGAGCCCACACGACATTGTATCCAGCGTTGATATACTCCTCCATCACCCTGACAGCATCCGGAGCGCCTACCTTTTCGGAAAAGGCGGTTTTTCCTACGTCACGCCTCTTTGCCATGGTCTGTACGGTCATGTACCCCAAGGTGCTATAATCAGCATCCTGAATCGAGCCATAGATCAGCGTGGCTAAATTGATGCTTCCTTCTTTTGCCTGAGCCCCCCTCTCGCCTCCTGCGAACCCAATGATCGCAAACATCGTCAGCAGGACGATGGCCAGCCCGAGAACCCTCTTGGTCCTATTCATCCTTTCCTCCTCCTTTCTAAGTTTATCTATCGTGCCCATACGGTTGAGCCCGCATAGGCCCCCAGTGTTTCCTCCAATCAACGTATGGGCTTTCCCTTATGCTTGGTGATTAGCGGGTCGTCCTTCACACCGGCGTCTCTAATCGAATAGTGTGCGAGGCATCTTATGGGAAACACTATCTGCTGTCAAGCATTTTCTAATACAGTAGCAAAGACCGTTTCCTCCATCCGTATTCCGTCGGCCCTCAACGGCTCTCCCAAAAGAGAAAAAGGCGGTTAGTGAGAATCTCGACCCCATGGAATTTCGATTTCATTTGCTATTTATCTACTTATATCATCGTCATCTTCCTAGCCCCAGCCTTCTTGTTTTTTCGGCAGAATCAAAGGAACACTGTTCACGCTTTGATTCAGGAAGTTTCTTGCCACACCAAGAACAGGGGACGACCAAGAACAGGGGACGTTGTTGAATTTGTTGAATAACTGCGGAACAAGAAAAGTTACATCTCGGCGTTTCCAATTCAGCGAATTCCAAGGCCGTCAGACGGTCACTTGGAGAGTAAGTCAACAAATTCAACAACGTCCCCCATTTCCGTGGAGGGATCGCCTGAGCAGATAATGGCCGTCACCGTGCCAATGAATGGGTATCCTCCACATCTATTTCGTCTCTATTTGAACATTGACTCGCGTCCCATTGCTAACAACATCGTACACGGGTGAGAGCTTAATTAGTTCCTTTAGAGTCTCCACATTTTCAGCATCCGTCTTAACTTTGAAATTTGCCCGGATTTCCTGATACCCCGGCCTGACTTCGTCTGAGATTGCAAAGAAGCCCCTGAGGTCAAGATCCCCCTCCAACTCCGATTCCACTTCTTCTAACTTTATACCGCGAACTGCGGCATGGTAGACCATGGTGGTAGTCATTCAAGTTGTAAGAGCATTCAGAAGGTGCTCCACAGGATTAGCTGCTTGGTCTTTTCCCGCCAAAATGGTCGGTTCGTCTGCATCCAAGACAAATCGTCCGGTATGGGAAATCTCTTGACCCGCACTGTAAAAACCAGTGACGGTAGTACGATTGTGTCCCCCGTCGATCCATTCGTTTTTGGCTCGGAATTTGGATTTGGCAAGGTCCGGTTTTTCACTTACGGCGTTAATCACACCTTTGACCACCTCCACATCCACACCGTTTAAGATTCTTCCGTCTGCCATTTCGATTTCCTCCTTGGTCTAATTTCTTAACTGCTTGAACACTTAATTACTGGTTTAAAATATCTTTTTCTCAGTTGGCCCACAATGGGGTCAACTATGTATTTTATGGTCGGAAATATAGTAGTTTTCCAGAAGGATGAAAGCCAACTGAGAATCTCGCCCTGACAACGGGATTATGATGTTCTTGTGAGTCATCGGTAGGTGAGGCTCAGTGAGGATTTGAGAATAGAAGATGATATCGCCGCTTCTCGCTGACGTTCAAGCCTGTCTAATTTCGGCGGAAATCACCACTTCTGGGGACTGATTCAGACTGTGTATGTCAGGTAGAATCCAACGGCTTGGCACAATTCCTATGAAAGGTGGAAAAAGAAGATCGATTTGATTTTTGGATCTGCCAATATGGATTTTAGGACGCCTGTTGACCTGAAGCGAGAGATTCTCCACAGTGGAAGCTGAGTTGATGCGTTCTTTAGGAAGAAAGGGAGAACCGGTAAGCTTGATGCAGCACTGAGTTTTGGGAGGTGACTAAACTTCAGAAGGAGGTGAAAGAGCAAACAGTGCTTGACCATGCACAATAGCGTCGCTCTGTGCGTGTCCAATAGCGGCGGCGTCGCATTTCATCGAACAGATTGCTGGAGATATGGGCCTGCCTTGCCAG
>CAYGBK010000011.1:0-74680 GCA_964348095.1 uncultured Thermodesulfobacteriota bacterium
CATGGGACCCTTCAGGGAACTCAGTGCCTCCCTGAGTTCGAGAAGTTTATTCAGCTCCGGTGTCTTCTTGGCAATGGCTTCCGGTTCGAAATCCTTGATGGATTCGAATTTCAGTGAGAGGCTCATCTCTGCATCCGGATCTTCGGACAGTTTGTTGGGAACCGTTACATCAAGGTTGAGGTTTTGTCCCTTCAACACCTCGTTAAAATTGTCCTTGTCGATGTTGATCGGCTCACGCTCCTCAACCATCCGATCGTCCGGGCGAAGTGTGAAATCGCCCATGACTAAAAGCTTGAGCGGAAGCTCCACCTCTTCTTTGGCGTCTCCCGTGGCAGGCCGATACACAATGTTTACCCTCTCCTTTGGAGCAACGGATCCTTCTTTTGCCATGACTTACCCCCTTTTGCTAAATGATTGTGGAAGAATGAAACAAAACCCTAAGGATCATAGCTCGAACCTTATGACTTGCTCAGTTTCAGCGCCTCGGCCGGATCCAGTTTGGCGATCTGGCTCAGCACGGCCTCAGCGTTACGTCTCAATGCTTTATCAGTGTGGTTGCTATAACCGCTCCAGACGACCTTGAGACCCTCCAGCGCCAATCGAGGATCCCAGTGTTCAAGCCTATAGGCTTCAATGTCTTTTAAGATCAGGTCAAGGTGCGGCAGTGCCATGTCAGTCCGCTTTGATCCGATCAACATCCGGCACAGTGCCAAACGCCACATGAGCGCTTCTTTCTGTGAAAAGCAGTTTTTCAGCTCTGCCTGAAGCAACTGGACCGCATCGAGCAGTTTATTCTTCCTGGCCAACGTGCGTGCCTTTTCGATGGTATCCGCCATACCCTCCTTTTCACCTTCACCTTTGCCGGGTTCCGGAATCTGTGCCGTATCGGTTGAGGCCGTGGCCGATACCGATGCGATCCGTTTCAACCACCGCCGGGTTTCAGAATCCGCAAAAGGTGTCCCATCGGAGAACGTCAGATCCACCAGGCCGGGAAGGCGGTAAAGGAAGCAGGCGGTCTCCTGGCATACCGCTTCATGGGCGCTCTGATAGTCATTTCCCAGGTTGACGAGGGCTTCGGAGACGTAACGGTGCACATCAAACCAGAAGAGGAATTGAGACAGCCGCTGCTCGGCCGACGTGATTAGGGCCCTCCAATTGCCGTTTCCCTTGAGATCTGTCAGCTCCTGACGAACCTGTGGCGGCGGTGGCGGAATCTGAGTGTGCCCGTTCGATTCCGGTGGAAGCGCTGATACCAGAGACCAGGCAGCAATTCTTCGACAGCGATAGGCTACGTCGTTTGTGGGATCTTTTTCAAGGAGAACAGCGGCAGCCTGCCGCAATGTCTGGAGCCCGGAGTTGATGACCTTTTGAGCATCCTCTTCCGTGGCAAGTGTTTCGGGTTCGGTTGGTGCCGGAGCAGCCTTGGGTGCTTCTTTTTCTGTTACCTTCTGGGGCTCAGGCGGTGGCGACGGTTGGGGTCGTTCGGCTGCCGGAGCGGCCTCAGGCTGAGGTTTCCCTTCGGACAATAAAGGAATCGTTTCAAGAGCTCGATGTATGGGCCGGAGCAGCAGTGGCTCCGGCAGATGTTGCTTCGTCAAGGTATCAATTTGTGCCAGGGTAGTGTTGATAGATTCCAATTTTTCCGGTGCAATAGGATCGGTCGTAACTCCTTTAAGGGCCGACTCTGTCTTCTCGATCCACCATTCCAGTGCTCCCAGTCGGCCTCGCATCCGCTTTTTGGGCGGAAACAGGCCGTCCCAGTATTGATCGATAAGGTCGTGCATTAGCGTCAGCCCATCGGCCAACCCTTCCAGTTTCCGGATGTGAACTTGACCCACCGCCAAATAGCTTGCCACGAGAAGATCCTTAGACTTATGTGCCAGGATCGACGCCGCCAAATCGCTCACTTTTCTCCAGTCAATACCGGCTGATGCCGAGGGCAAAGAGAGTTTATCGATTTCAGCCTGGAGCTGTTCATACTCGGGTTCATAGCGGACATCCGATCCCGTGGGTTGATCGGCTTGAATCGGGTCTTTCCCTAGGCTAGAAAGTTCCATTCACAGTTTCCCAAAATTCAAACGTTACACACGGTGATTCTCGAGCAGCAGTGAGAATCGAACACCCGTCGTTGAGCGGCACAGGGCCTCGCGTCTAGGAAATGGACCACAGCCGGACGAAATCATTCGCATTCAAGGACCGTTTGAACACAGCGAGATAGGATCTTTCTGGAAGACCACCCACAAACATCGAGCTGGGCACGATCTTACCGCTGGCCTTCAACGCACGGCTCCAATCAATAACGAGCCCGAGAAAATCGTCGGTCTCGTTATTGTCGAGGCATAGACAGAATTCTCCGTGAGCTAAAAGCGCGTCGACCCCTTTTTTGAAACCATTGCCGCTCCTTATGAGACTCCCCTCGTAAGAGGACATGTCTGGAGTACCGGGGTTTAGCCGCCGACTGTCACCATCAGACCAATCAGGAGACGGCATGCCAACACTTTTCAGATCGACTTCAAGCTGGTGCAAATCTTTGAACCGCCTCGTGATTAAATACTCGACCTGGGCCCAGACACCATCAAACACAGCGGGTAGAAGATCCCAGTGGTCTTTCCATTCTGGAAGCTCGCCGACACCCATGACCGTTAATGGATAAGGGCGACCGAGGCTGTCACTGCTGTCGCGGCAGACGCCGCAAGCGATAGTATCTTTTTTCATCCCTTGAGACCAAAAGCGCCAGGAATGGAGGTGCTTCTGTTCAGTTTTGGTTGACAGAAGTTTCTGGTATCCGGCTTCGAGCCATCCAAAAAATGCTTTGGCAATCGAATCACTTCCGCCGATCTGAAAATAGTCCGATGCGGCGGGATGCTTTCCGTAGGCAGTCCATTCCCAGTTTATTTTCGTTCTTGTCAATCCCAGCATGCGACAATTCTCTCTGGTACCCTTCCGGGATCGGTTCGAAGAAGTCTCAGCACCGGACCGTGCCCTTGGAAACGGTACCGGGCTGTTATGTTTCGAATCCCCATCCGTTTCAGATCAGCTTCTTCGTCCGGGAATTCACTGCGATTGAAGGTGCGCACGCCTGTCTCAAAATCCTTCAAAAAACTCGCAAATGCGAGATTCCCGCCGTATCTCTTGGTCAAAACCAGCTTAGCGATTTTGATCCTGAAAACGACATCACCGCAGTCTTTTGGCGACCACTTGAAGCGTTTCCTGACCGGGTAGTTTAGATTCACCAACTCCAGCGTTTTGTCGGCACATTGCATTTCCAGTTCGGTGGCGTGCGGTATCACTGAAGCCCCTTTATTGGTGCCGGTCGGTTCGCCTTTTATGGTGACCGTGTAACTGGCCTGGACCGGTCGCGCCGATGTGGTCCCCCTGTTTAAAAATGAAAAAAAGTAACTGTCAAAAGGCACGGTTTGCCCCATGACTTCCTTAGGATAGAAGCCTTTTTTAAGGCTGCTGGTAACAAATGGTCCGGCAGTTTCTTTGACAAACTTGATGGCATGGCCGGGTTGACTCCAGAGAAGTTCGATGAGTTTATTCCTATCGGATACACCCTGTACCTCCAAAAGAACCTCTCTTTCCCACATCTTTTGCAGCTCGCACGCGGCTTCTCTGGAAACAAACGTCAGGAAATAGTCAAGGGGCCCCTGCACCAGTTCCCAAAACAGTTCTTGATCCGGCCCGGGGCTGGCCATAGCGGATCTGAGTTCATCCAAAGCTCTCCATCCCGCAAAATAGGGGGTTTTGCTCGTGGCTGGGTCCTCATTGTAGATGGCTGCCGCCGTCTGGTGTGCCGTTTCACGGGACGTGGAAACCAGGGCGATTTCTGCCAGGGCATCGAGATAATCCCGCAACGCCTGAGCGGCAATGAGCCTCGATTCTAATCCCCCGGCTTTTGACCCGGTTTGCTTTTCAAGTTTAGCAAGCTTCTTTTCCACTTTCTGAGCTGCTTTCTTGAGGATCCCTGGAACTTCACCTGTACCTTCTTTCAGCTTTCCAGCCTTAGCCGTTGTTGCCTTGAAATCGTAAACGAGCTGGAGCCAAGGCGGCAGTTCCGGTTTCTCGGCGAGGGGCTTTGTCTCTTCGGCGACGCGATCCAGCAGGGAGAAATACGGATTTTGATCGGTCCCCATCGATGACGCTGCCTGGCGCCATTCTGCTTTCCCCTTAAGCCGATCGGATCCATGCGGAAATGCGAGCACAAAGTCACGCCAGGCATTGAAATATGCCTTCCGGTACCACGTTTGAAATTCCAATTTCTTGCCGGCAATGATCAAAGGATCGACAAGGGCGGATTCGATCTCCTTTAGAAAAGAATCGATCTTCGCTCGTCCCCTAAGGGAAAAGGCCGGAGCGACTCTTTTTTCGTCCTTGGCCGCCAGACTTCCTCCCCAAAAATCCTCCATGCCGAGATAAGAAAGGGATGGATCCAGATTTGTCCAGGCGATAATCCAATTCAAATTGGTGTTTTTCAATGTCAGGATGTGTTTCAACAAGATCCGCAGTTCGTTCATCTCCTGATTTAGAACATTGGTATCCTCACGCCAGAGAATGTAATAAATGTAGAGATCCGCAAGCTTTTGTTCGACCTCAGGGATAACCTCTTGGCCGGCTGCCTGCAACGTATGTTCATAAGACGGCTGAGGCCTGGCTCTGAGGGCCTCTAGTTGTCCATCTTCCAGCCGGACACGCAAAAGATTGATGCGCCGAACGACGTGGGCCACGTGTGCACCGATGATCTCTTGAGGTGTAGTATCTGAAAAGCGCGTTACTGTCTCGGCCATTCTCTCGTTCTGATTGAGCAGGAAACCGTCGTAGAACTGTTTAGAGTATTTTGCTTTAAGTTCGCCCTCAACTTCTCTGCTTTGAAATAATCCGAACCGGGGAAGCCACCATCCTCGGTTCTGTTTTTCCACTTTGAGAAGTGCCTGAAGATATTGATTCAAGCCGATCACATCGGCGACGATTTCGCCTTGCAAAACGACCGGTTTGGAAGCCTCCTTTGATACTTCCCGCATGATTAACAGATTTCTGGCAAAGGAAAAACTCAGCAAACCGCAAATGGCAATGCCTACAGCTAACCACGCTGCCAGGCCGAGATGTTCCGTTAGTCTGCTCCACTCCAGCCTCCGCTGGGTGGGCGCAAACAGGCCTCTGTCAGCAGGCATTATGCGAGAGAAGAAGTCGTGCAGGAATAATCCCTTACTGGTTCCCGGCAGAACTTCCCGCTCATCGATCAGGCCGAGTTCTTTGAGAAAGTGGGAGTATGGGCTACCCTCCTGTTTTCCGCTGCTGAAGAAAAGCCCTCTCAGTATCGGTGTCTCCTGATAGGGGCTCTCCTGAAAGGCCGCCTTCATAAAACTGCTCAGCCCGGGCCCTAATCCTTCGAACTCCTCTGGAAAGAGGAGGAGGCCCGAATCAACCGTTTTCGATCGGGATTTATGGAAAAGGAGCAGCCGCAGGTCTCTCAATCGCTGGGTGAGGGAGTGAATGGAATTTGATGTGAAGGATTCAGCATCACTCGAAAGGTCTTGGTTGACCATGCCCATGGCCTGAGCGAGTGTATCTTCAGGCAAGTTGTCGCAGAACGTCGTCATCCCTTGAATCAAATCGCACTTTGTCACCAAAACATAGACCGGAAACTTAGCTCCAAGCACCCGCATTAGCTCATCAATGCGACGGCGGATGCTTCGGCCCTCTTCCTCCAGTTCATCGGACCCAGAGGAAACCAGCCTATCCGCAGCAATAGTCACAACCAGTCCGTTTAGGGGTTCCTTTTTCCGAAACTTGCCCAGCAACCGCAGAAATCTCTGCCACTCGTCCCTGTCGCGGCCCTCGTCGACTGGAATGGCATATCTGCCAGCGGTGTCAAGGATAACGGCCTGCTCGAAAAACCACCAGTCACAATTCCGGGTACCGGAAATTCCGGAGGTTCGGCGAATTTCGACGAAAGGCGAAGATAACCGGGCGCTTTGAATCGCCGTGGTTTTTCCCGAACCGCTCTCGCCAATCACCAGATACCAGGGCAGGACGTACAATGGATTCCCGTATGTCCTCAAGTGGGACTTTCTGAGCGCGGTGACCGCCTCCCTCCATCGATCCTGCAGCTCCCGTGAGACGTCTTTCTCCTTGTCACCCAGAGTCTTCCGGTAGGCTTCATCCTGCTCAATGACCTGCTGCACAAAGCGCTGTTCTCTTTGCCTGAGCAGAATTCGCCGTAGCAGAATCAGGCCGAGGACCAGACCCACGAGACCCACCAGAATGAAAACACCCACCCACCACGCCCAGCCTAGGCTGAGGACGATCCATAATACCAGGCCGGTAACAACCAGTGCGGCCAGGACAAGAAGCAGTATTTTAAGAATCTTTGGGACCATTTGCTGTGTTTACGGCATCGCGCCGAGTAAGTTCTCGCCGATATTGCTCAAAATAAAGCGAAAGATGAGAAACAAAGCAGCAAAGAGCACAACGGGGAAAACAATACCCAAGAGGGTAATCGGAGAAAACTCTCGCCCACGCCGTTGGGGTTTCATCTCATCAACCTGCTGAGGATAGGCTTCCGCAAAGAGGCGGCCTCCGTCCAAGGTGGGAAGCCCCACGGAACTGCCCAGCAGAACTTTCAGATTCGAAGTTTTCAGTTGCTCAAGCAGAAAATCATCGCCCTCATGGACATAGCGACCGGTAAATCCCATGGCAAGACACAGGTAATAGACCTCCCGCACGTCATTCTGATGGGGGCCCAGTGTATTCAGCCGGTTGAAAAAAAGCTCACCAGCATCGGCGGTCTGAAAATGAAGACGTTGAAGCTGGTGTCGCTGCCACTGGTCTTTCTCATTCCACGGAGAATTCAGGATCACTTCATCAATCCATGAAAAAATGGCGAATCGCGCATGGTCACAATCTTCCTTGGCTATACCTCTCTTCTCCAGACAGGCATCGGCCTGGGAAACAAGGCGATCGATATCGACATTCACCTGGTCAAAGGCAGGCTGCCGTGTTTTCACCGTTTTCAAGAAATAGGCGACGTAAGCCAGGATTTCCATAAAACAGTCGACAATTCGCACGGCTAGGTTCTCCCCACAACCATTAGCTCAACTTTCAGATCCTCCGGGGCCGTATCCCAGTATAAAGCAATGTTTTGGCCCTGCTGAACCTGCGCCCATTGGTCACCGTGATGATCAACCTGGCAATAGATTGCGCGGGCTCTGCGGGGCAGTTCCTGGGGTGGATCGGAGAGATGCTCCATTTTTATTCCGGGAAGGGCCTGGGCAATCAGGAGCGGTAATGATTCCCTTGAGCTCAATTTGGAAATGGTCCCCAGAGCCTTCAGCACGGATTGGGGATCCGTCTCTGTCTCAAAAACCAGATAGAACCGGTTTCGGCCCTCGAATATCGCCGGCGGCAGCTCCGCAGCATAATAGGTTCCGTCGTACAGAAGTTGGATGACATATTCGGGCCCAGCAGTTATCTCGTCCAGGAGTTGCGTTATCATTGCACTGGCCCCGGCAAAACACTCCCCAAGGTTTCGGTGATCATAATCCAACACGCTCCGACTCTCATCCGCCATTTGCCCCATGACATCGACTTGCTCTGAAAAGGCGGAGAGTTCACCGATTATCTGTCTCAAGACCCCATAGACGGTCCAGGGATGGACGTGGTTGGAAGCCAGCGCGTGCTCCAGGAGGGGAATGTAGCGATTCAGGGACCTGAGTGCCAACACATACACCGTATCCCTTGCCCCGAATTCGGCCGTATGAATCCCCCGGTCCCGCTTGTAGGATTCCAGCTGGCGGCCGCGGGACGCGATTTGATCCTTGATATCCGTAAGCAGCCTCAAGAGGATTTCCGAACTCTTGATGGTAAGGGCGGGGGGAATGAATTTTTCGGAAAGGGCAACGCGCTCACCCATTCTTTCCAGCTGCGCAGCCGGGATGAGATGATACTCCCCGAGCTGATCTTTTTCGGTCTCCCAGAAAACCTTCAGGACGTGGTATAACCGCTGAACCTGAGCCGCCGGACCATTCTGATGCAAATCCCGAGTTTCTTCAGGGTCAACCGATGTGACGAACCGGGTATTGACTTCGGCAAGATCGCTCAGGCGCGGCAGCACGGTAACGTTTTCCCCGGATTCGTTCCATTTTTTTATCCCGATATAAACGGTAAAGGGTTGGCCGCCCTCGACCCAGGCCTCATCGAAGGAACGAGCCTCGACAATCGCATTGCCTGGTATGGCGACAAAGGTCATGTCCGGGAATATGAAGCTCCCTTTCAGCAGATTGAACGTCCGGTTGTCCAAGGCGGCTGCCTGGACTTCCATTTTTCCGACGCCCCAGGGATAGGGGCAGAGATAACTGTACACGGGTGTCAGGAGGGATTGAACATGCAAATCCGCCAGCTGCAGATGTTGAGGCTGCAAAAAAAGGCCTTGATGCCAAAAAAGTGGTCGCTCCATAGTGAGATACCTTTTCGCCTATTGAATTTGCTGAGGTCCCAATCTGAGATCGATCTCCAGGGACCCCAGTTTTTTTCTTTTGGTGCGCTTGATAATCCCCTTTTTCTCGATGACAACCGGGATTTCAAAGAGCCGCACTATTCTCTCTCGTTCAATGAGGTAATAGCCGGCTGCGACTCCGACATAGGTCGCATCTTGGGCCCGGTCCAAATTGAACGTGGTATTTTGCCCGGGCTGGACGATTAATTTCTTGGCCCCGGCCACACTGGCGTCGAAAAGACCGCATTCCAGGAGCCGATAGAGTCCCTCCTCATCACCGGTAAGCTGATTAAACGCGTTGGGATCTTTGAGCTGATAGACACACACCAGGAGAGTATGCGGTTTGCCCTCACTGAGGTTCAATTGGGGATCGGCCTTTACATGGATTGTGATTGCGTCTTCCTCGTATTCCAATTCAGGCGCTGGAAGCTGTTTAGACGCACAGGACCAAACCAGAAGAACCATCAACAATGGACTCAATGTGACGAGTTTTCTCAATTGTCTCCCTCCTCATTGTAAGAATAGCTTTTGACAATTGTTTTCAAATTCCCTCAGGAGCTCCTCCATAAAGCGCCCGGAGTCAAACCAATTCTTAAAAGCCTTGTATTTTTCAGCATACAGTTCAAACCGACCGGGCTTGCGCAGGCGTCCGAACTTGAAACCGCCGCCGGGAGAAGGAGCAATCCGTTCCGGATCAAGTTCAACAAGAATCTCCTTCACTTTCTTCTCTGCTGCGATCTTAAATGCCTGTTGCGCCGTGAGAAACGCCTTGTTAATCTGGCCCAGATAGCTTTCTAGGGATCTTGCTTGATCCTCCCCTTCCAGGTGGAAACCGATCATCTGCCGAATCGTTTCGATCCCCTCACGTTGGCCCAAGAAGGTCATGTTGATGACACCCACCAGCTGATTCAGCATATCAAATATCGTATTCAGGGAATCGGCGAGCCGTTGCAAAAGCTCGGCAGAGGAAAGGTCGGCCTGGGAGACTTTTTTCCCCAGAAGGAAGGAGAAAATCCGGGTCAGAACCTCCTGATCTACAATGACATCTTCGGCTGGCAAGGCACGAGTGGCTTCAAATTGACTCGCCAGTTCGCCCACAATTTTCATTTTTTCATCACGTGGTACCCCCATGAGGGAGCTCTCGAGAAATTCTTCGATGCGATCGTCAGCCTGCAACCTGTCCGATGCGTGTATCTCACGGATTTGTTTCGCCAGCTGGCCCAATTCCGGTTGCCCGTCCATTGTCTTATGGCTCCTTGCGCGTTTTTGATGGATCAAGGATTACCGTCGTGGGTGGATCTTCATCCTCATCTTCCATATTGATTGGCTTCTTTTTTGCCGCAGGACCTTTCCCTGCCTTCATATCGGTTTCTTTCATTTGTTCAAAACCTCCTCCAGGTGAAACCTCTGTTCGATCAGAATCGGAGGGGAGGTTCTTCCGGCCTTGAGGAGAGACGACGACCGTCTCTGGAATCTCACTAGGTTGGGATTCAAGTTTAGACCGTTTCTCCGCTTTTGAAACACCACGATCCAAAATAACGGTTTCCGGCAGATCCTTTCCATTTTGCACCGCAGTCTCTGGTGTCTGAGACGGCTCAGCCGTTTGCGGTTTTACGATAACCGTCTCTGCCAGCTTTTCATCTTGAATTTTGGAACAAGGGGTTTCATGCTCGAAATCTTCCGGCCTGAGTATGACCGTCTCTTTGGCAATTAGGTCTGCCGAAACCTGAGCACCCGTCCGATCAATTTCCGGTTCTTCCGGCTGGAAGGCATCGGCACCTACCTCAGATACGGGCGGCGCGGTCTGGGAGTCGCTGCGCCATTTCTCGGCGATTCTTCTGAGAATCTCATGGATCGCCTTATTGTCGGCCGCTGGGGATGTCCTAACAGAAACAGTTTCCGGTGTATACAATTCATCTTTGATTCCAGCGCTCACTTCCTGGAATTTTTGCCAAAACTCGGTTTCAGACCGTTGCGATGTCTCACTCATACACCACTTAAACAACAAAAACCCCAGGTCGAGAGCCTTTGCCCAATGGGATTCCCAGGCTGCATTGACAGCCTTATCGTCCGGGTTCCAGAAAATATTCTTGGGAGAAAAGATTTCAGAAGACGGACTTCTCGGAGTACCTTCAGGAACGACATCCTCTTTCAACGCAAGTTTCTCAAAAACCTTCGTGATTTCCCCGTATACTCTCGAAACATCCTGTCTAGCGTTTACGAGCAGCACGTGAAACCAGACTGATCCCAGAAAGTAAAGACCGGCGGATGAAGGCCGCTTAGAACTCAAGGGCCCTCGAGGAGAATCAATCCCAACCCCTAGAAGCTTCAATTCACAGTTCCAAAAGTCCGGCAGAAGGCCACTCGGTTCACCCCCCCTGACCCAGACGTGATCAATCGATAGATCCAGATGGCGGTCTTTGAACTTATCCAAGCCGGGAAAGACGATCTGAGCCAGCTCTCCCAAAAGCAGGAGTTTCAAATACAGGACTTCGAGAAAAAACCTTCCATCCTTTTCAAGGGGAAATGGGGACTTCCGCAAGTTGGTCTGTTCGAGAATCCTCAAACGTCTTTCCCTGCCAAACTGACCTTTGGCCTGAAGCTGGCTTGCTAAATCTTCAAAGTTCGCCCCGGCTAGAATGGGCACATAATCAAGAAGATGAATCGACGGGGCAGGAAGGACCAACATGAAAAAAGGATAGAAAGAAACAGGGACGACTCTCGAAACAGATAGACGTTCTGTTTCATAGCACGCTTGCAAACTGACACATCCGAGACACGGGACGTTCGCGTTTCGGTTTCCCTCTTTCGCCAGATGACCAAATCCACTGATGAGATCCTTCTGATCTTTCAAAACAGCTGGATCGTCATCATCCAATGAATGCACATAGAAAGTAGACTCGTTTTTTCTATCGAGACAATGGGAACAATAAAGATAACGCTTGAGAGAGGTGGAATACGGTTCGAGGCCCGAGCCGGTGAGCAGGTCATCATCGTAGCACATTTCGAGAGAGAACCCGCATCTCGGACAGGATGGCTGGAAAAATATATGTCTGTGCTGGCAATACCATAAGGGGGACCAGGGTAACAGCCTACCGTCATCGCCGACCTGATCCTTTAGAACAATAATAGAGTCACTCTGATTCGGAATGGTTAAGAACGAGAAGAGGTTCCGCCATGCTTGGTCTACATCACGGTTATTATTCGGTGATAATTCATTCTTCGGTAAATGACATTCGTCTCTTTGGAGTAAGAGAAATACGTTTTCGATTTTCGTCCCCGCGTCGCTTAAGATTGATCCTTCAACGGTCACCGCGAGCGGATCTGATTCACTCACGATCAAAAAAGGAAAATAAGGCCTACCATCAACAAAACTCCCCTCTTCGCTCATCGACAACTTCAAATAAAACCTCGCATCGGTAGGCTGCAAATACTGAACCAGGGAAGTTGTTCTCGTCGTCGCATTCACATTAGAGACCCCCCTAACTTGGAAGATGGCTCATGATTGAACGATTACACGATAACATCGAAGAGAATCCTAGCAGCCTTCCTGTCACTTTGAAATTTGAACGACAAAAAAGGGAACTTTCTTCAAAAAAAACTCAGTTTTTGAGCCTATTGTAAGTAATGAAAATTTATTGGAATACTTCTTAACTGTCAAGAAATTTATTTCCCTTCAAACCAGAAAGGTACAGGCATACTTCCCAGTTGGAAGCAACAGGGGAAGAAAAGAGATAAGAACAAAGGAGTCTGAGGAGCTTTCTGGGTAGGAGAATACTCTTTCGCCCTAAGACAAGAAACTTCCGCCAAATCCGTTCCCGGGTTAACCTAGCTTGACAAATGACCACCCCAATAGCGCAGCTATTGATAAATCATATCGGTAGGTTAGCCGAATGGGCTCACCTGGATTTGAACCAGGGACCTCCTGCGTGTGAAGCAGGCGTTCTCCCCCTGAACTATGAGCCCTTAGCCGATTACTATTATAGTTTCTAACAAATGTCAACGCAATTCTCGAGACTGGAGTTTCCTCTTTTTTAGAACACTCTGGTCACGGCCTCACAAGAGCAACTCGCCAGAAAGTGGAGAGGGAAGCTCTGAGGGCTAGTCAAGATTTCTTCGGCAAGAAGATCCTAGCACAGTGGACGCCTCCACAATCTCTCACAGAGCACACAGAGCCTCAGAGAGAACTTCCTCTGGATTGGTGAGAGGCCAATCCAGAGGAGATTACTTGGCCTAATTTTTCCTCTCAAAAAATTGGGCCAAAAGCCTGGTCCATCAGTTTTCTCACTCTGCGAACTCTGAGAGCTCGAGCGATATCAACCAGATTTCTATGGGGGAGAGCGGGCGAGAGGAACTGGTGCTTCGATGAAATTCCGCTTTCACCAGAGAACAGTCGAGAAAAGGGATCTGAACGGCCCGTCCCCACCTGTCCGGCCAGGGGCGGGAAGAGGGTCAACCCGAGAGGAAGAGAGCGAGGGGTATGAGGGTTCCATCCAAGAATCCAAGATTCTCTTAAGACATCAGGAAGTGAGAAATTTCTTGCCTTGCGAACTCCGGTAATTCCGGAATTCCCGTCATCCTTATCATCCACGCTATGTGCCGAGCGGTTTTGAGAAGGGCGCGATCCAGCGTCGAGCGCGGGAAAAGAACTCATCGGCGAAGAAGCGCCTTTTCTTGACACATCTTTTGGCTGTGTATAACATGAGAGCCGTGGAAAAAGAAATCGTCAATTCTTTCAGGGAGAGTGGGGAGGTAAAAGAGCAGTTTATCAGGGAGAGTCTGACATCCTTGATATCCGTCATCCAGGCTGTCGTCGAGGCGCTAGAAACAGGCAACAAGATTCTCCTTTTTGGGAATGGCGGAAGTGCCGCAGATGCCCAGCATATTGCTGCAGCGTTTGTGAACCGCATATCCATGGAGCGGCCCCCTCTCCCCGCCGTCTCTCTGGTTACCGACGCCGCTGTAATTACCAGTATTTCCAATGACTATGGTTTCTCTGACGTCTTCGCAAAACAGATCAAAGCCTTAGGAAGGCCCGGAGACATCGCCATCGGCATCAGCACGACTGGAAATTCAGCCAATGTAGTTCGCGCATTTGAGGTGGCCCGGGAGCTCGGAATCATAACGGTCGCCTTGACCGGAAACAAGGGGGGAACGATGGCAGAAATGGCCGACCATGCTTTGATTGTGCCGGCCAACAAAACCCCTAGGATTCAAGAAGCCCACATCATTATTGGCCACGTAATCTGCGAGATGGTGGAGCGTCTCCTTTTCAGGTTGACATCTGAATGACCTGACCTACCGAGTTCGGGGCATCCGATGACCCGTCATGGTCAGATCTGAAAGGTCGTGCCCTGCAAGGGTTCAAAAGTTCTTTTTGGCTGAGAGTGGAAACGTTTTTGGGCGACACAGAGGCATCTCACCGTGGATCCGATAGACCTGAACAAGATAACGACTGTTTCTCTTCAAGGGCAAGGCAGGAAGGTCGTAAAAGATACTTTTGCACGGCCCTTGTCACGGGGAAGTTCTTTTAGAGATTTTTTCCGTTCCCTTCCTGGCATACTCGCTTCAATGGAATTGAAGGAAGTGGTTCATGGATTTGTCGAGGCATACAAGAAAGAGAAGATGACCATTCTCGCCATGGGGGCACACCCCATTAAAGTGGGCCTCAATCCGGTCATCATTCAACTTCTTGAGAGGGGGATTATTAAAGCGATTGCCATGAACGGCGCAGGTATCATACACGACTTGGAGATCGCCATGGTCGGTCAGACCTCTGAGGAGGTGGAAACGGAGCTTGACCGAGGTACCTTCGGGATGGCAGACGAAACATCCGCCGTCATCAACGCCGCCATAGCCGAGGGACGGCACCACGAGTGGGGGATCGGCAAGTCTCTTGGTGCTAAGATTGTTGATGAGAAATATCCATTTGCCAATTTGAGCATTCTCGCAACGGCTCAAAAACTCATGATTCCTACCACAGTTCATGTGGCCGTAGGAACCGATATTAACCATATGCATCCCACGGCCAACGGGGCGGCTATCGGCGAGGGAACTCACCGGGACTTCAGACTCTTTGCCAGTGCCGTTTCAAAGCTAGAGGGGGGGATCTACCTCAACCTGGGTTCTGCCGTTGTGTTACCCGAGGTATTTCTCAAGGCCCTGGCAGTCGCCCGAAACCTGGGGCACCGGATCGAGCACTTCATGGCCATAAACATGGATTTTATTCGCCATTACCGCCCCGCGGTCAACGTTGTGGAGAGACCAACACGAATGGGGGGCAAGGGCATCACCCTTATTGGCCATCACGAAATAATGTTCCCCTTACTGGCAGCCGCGATTTTGGAAGAGACCGAGTCCTAGATCCCATCCTTCAGCCGCAGGCCGAGACGATCCAGGGGAGTCGAGCAATTCCCGAGGATAAGAACTCTTTTTGGAGAGGAAGATGACATCTCCGATCAAGATCTGGTTTACCGCCGTCAGACCATTTGCCTACTCTGCTTCGGTTATTCCAGTCCTTCTTGGAACAGTTCTCGCATACCTAGAGGGAGCTTTTAATCCCCTTCTCTTCGGTTTTGCCCTCTTTTCTTCGGTTCTGCTTCATACCGGAACAAATCTCGTCAACGATGCCTTCGACTTCATCAAAGGCGTCGATACTCCCACGTCTTACGGGTCAAGCGGGATGGTCACCGGCGGGACCTTGGCACCACAGCAGGTCCACTGGGCGGGAGTTCTCTGTTTTCTTCTCGCCGCTGTGATCGGTCTCTATCTCGTTATCAAAATCGGCCTGACCATTCTGGTCCTCGGGATTGTTGGAATTCTCGGAGGATATTTTTATACGGCCAAGCCTTTCCAATACAAGTACTACGCCTTAGGCGATTTTCTCGTCTTTTTCCTCATGGGTCCTCTTATGGTGTGGGGCTCGTATTTTGTCCAGACGCGGACATACCGCCTCTATCCTTTGGCCTTTTCCCTTCCCATTGGATTTCTTGTGGCAGCCATCCTGGTGGCTAACAACATCAGAGACATCACGCATGATGACAGGGTCGGCATCAAGACCATATCGACCCTTCTCGGGTTTGCCCATTCAAAATGGGAATACCTATTTCTCGTCCTCGGGGCATTTCTCGTCATCCTTGTCTTGGCCATCTCCGGCCTCGCCTCACCTTTTGTGTTGGCCGCTTTTCTTGCCTTCCCCAGTGCGTACAGGATCATGCGTCACGTTGCACGGGCACAGGAAGGCAAGGTCAGTGACTTGGCGTCGGCCGACGTACAGAGCGCACAGCTCCATCTTCAGGTGGGAGGACTCATGATCATCGGACTCATCTGCTCCGTCTTCATAAAATAGCAAAACCCCTCTGAGTTTGTAAGACTGATATGAGAATACCCACCATCGATACGCTACTCCTGCCTCTCAGCCTCGTTGCCGCCTTCGTTCTATGGTACGTCATTTTCGACCTGAGCCCATTCAATTTCTGGACAGAGTTGGCTAGCGCTACCCTTCTTCTCGGTGGAATTGCCATCTATCGGATGGGTTCATCTCTCAGGCTAAACCAAGTCTGGACGCTTCGGGCATGGATCATTGGAACTGTTTCAGCGTTGATTCTCTATCTTGTCTTCTGGATCGGAGGGATACTGTCTCAGTGGACCTTACCGACGAGTTCAGGAGAGATCTCGACAATTTATGCCTATCGAGGCGACATGCCTCCCTGGGTTATCTTGTTGGTCTTGCTGTTTCCCATTGGCCCCTGCGAGGAAATATTCTGGAGAGGGTTTGTCCAGTCTTCTTTGTCGAAAAAATACGGGAAAAACCGTGGACTTCTGGCCGCCTCCCTACTCTACGGGCTGGTCCACGTATGGGCAGGAAACCTCATGCTTCTGCTCGCGGCTCTCACCTGCGGGTTTTTCTGGGGTTGGCTCTATCAGAGAGAGGAGGAACTTGTCCCTGTCATCATATCTCATGCGCTCTGGGATGTCCTTATTTTTGTCGTCATACCAGTGCAATGACTCGGCATCGGTTGCGAGTGAGAGCGTGGCAATTCAGCCGTCGACGCAGGATAACAAGTTCAAAGCACAAAACCCGAAATTCGAAGCAATGTCGAAATCCTAATCTCGAATGTCCTAAACCGCGTTTTGACCTTTGGTCATTCGAAATTATGGTTTGTTTCGGATTTCGAGATTCGAATTTCAAATTTTTGAACTGAAACTGTTGAGAATTCTGTCGATCCACTCCATGGAATAGAAGAAAGAAAGGACTGTTCGCGGGGGACAGTGTGCGTCGTTTAGCAGCGATTGATATTGGGACCAACACCATACTCATGCTCGTGGCGGATATGGACAAAGACGGAAAAATCACTCCCCTCGAGGATTCGGAAAGGACCACCCGCCTGGGTCGGGGGCTCCTCGAGACAGGGATCATCCATCCTGAATCCCTCAAGAAGAGCATCGAGGTCATCGACCACTACCTAACTACGTGCAGAAACATGGGGGTAGATCGGGTCCTTATGGCAGGTACCCGCGCTTTGCGTACAGCGAAAAATGCCCATCTTCTTCTTCAATACGTCCACCGCCATTATGGATTGACGATCCAGATTATCTCCGGAGAGGAAGAGGCACGGCTCTCTTACCTGGCTGCAGAAAAAGAGATGGGTCTTGGTAGCCCGATTCTCGTCTTGGATATTGGAGGTGGAAGCACGGAGATTATTATGGGGTACACGGGGAGGATTTCCGAGCTCACGAGCCTCAACATAGGCGCGCTGCACCTGACCGAAAGGTTCTTGCGGACTGACCCGGTTACAGAAAAAGAATTCCAGCACATGGTGGAACGTATTCGCCGAGACCTGGGTACTGTGGCAATCAAATCACCGAAGCGTGTGGTTGGCTTAGGGGGGACGATTACGACGCTTGCGTCGGTCCGAATGGGTAGAGACCCCGTCGACATGTCACGGCTTCACGGCAGTTCCCTTTCTCGCAGGGAGGTCAGAAAACAGGTCCGTCTGTATAAGGGCGCCACACACCAGCAGAGGCTTCGAATCCCTGGTCTTCCGAGGGATCGAGCCGACGTGATCCTTGCCGGGGCAACCATTCTTCAGGTGGCAATGAACCTTCTCGGGTTTGACCATCTCATCGTCAGCTGCCATGGCCTTCGATACGGCCTCCTCTATGCTGAAGCGTCGGAGTAATGTATTGAAAAACGTGGTAAATCGTGTTAGAAAGTTTATGTTAGGTAAGTGTGCCCATGTGATGGTTACCCTGTGATTTAGGTTTTTGAAGAATCGGGAGATCGCAGTTTGAGCCCTTTCTATAGAAACCTCGCTTTTTGGCTTGTTATCCTCCTGATAATGGTCATGATGTTCCAACTGGTCAAGGGTCCAGGGCCCAGGAGAGAGCAAGAAATCGACTTCTCAACTTTCCTCCAGGACGTCGAGAATGGAAACGTCGGGCGGGTAAGCATTCAAGGAGCGAACATCTCCGGTGAGTATGCCGACGGCACTCGATTCAAAACCTTTGCTCCAGATTATCCGGATCTGGTCAAAATCCTCAGGGAAACGGGAGTTCGAATTGAAGCAAAACCAAAGGCTGAATCCCCCCTCTGGCAATCGATCCTGATCTCTTGGTTCCCAATGATACTCCTTATCGCCGTCTGGATCTTTTTCATGCGCCAAGTTCAGGTGGGTGGAGGCAAAGCTCTCGCCTTTGGTAAGAGCCGAGCACGAATTCTCAACAAAGAACAGAATCGAGTTACCTTTGAAGATGTTGCTGGTATAGACGAGGCCAAAGAGGAACTCAAAGAGATCATCGATTTCCTCAAGGACCCAAAAAAATTCACCAAATTGGGAGGCCGTATCCCCAAAGGCGTTCTCCTCGTGGGAGCCCCAGGCACAGGGAAGACTCTCCTGGCAAAGGCGATCGCCGGAGAGGCGGACGTGCCATTCTTCAGTATCAGCGGATCTGATTTTGTCGAGATGTTCGTTGGGGTCGGGGCGTCACGGGTGCGAGATCTTTTCGTCCAGGGGAAGAAACATGCCCCCTGTCTTATCTTTATCGATGAAATTGATGCAGTTGGTCGACACCGTGGCGCAGGCCTTGGAGGTGGACACGACGAGAGAGAACAGACCCTCAATCAACTCCTTGTCGAAATGGACGGGTTTGAATCCAACGAGGGGGTGATTCTCATTTCCGCCACAAACCGTCCTGACGTGCTTGACCCAGCACTTTTGCGCCCCGGACGGTTCGATCGTCAGGTCGTCGTTCCCATTCCTGATATCAAAGGCAGGGAGGCAATACTCAAGGTTCATACGCGAAAGACCCCTGCCGCCAATGACGTGGAACTGGCTGTCCTAGCTCGTGGAACCCCGGGCTTCACAGGCGCTGATCTTGAGAACATGGTTAACGAGGCCGCACTTCTGGCGGCTCGATACAATAAGTCAAAGATAGAGATGAAGGATTTCGAGGAGGCCAAAGATAAGGTCCTCATGGGAACCGAGCGAAAAAGCATGCTCATCACGGAAGAGGAAAAAAGAAACACCGCATATCATGAAGCAGGCCATGCCCTCGTGGCAATCTTGACACCCGGGACCGATCCCATCCATAAAGTCACAATCATCCCCAGGGGCAGATCCCTTGGTCTGACCCAACAACTCCCCGAAGATGATCGGCACAACTACTCCAAAGACTATCTCCTGAAGAAAATCTCTATCCTCTTGGGAGGTAGAGTCGCTGAAGAATTAATCCTAGATCAGCAAAGCACTGGGGCAAAACTCGATATCGAGCAATC
Organism: uncultured Thermodesulfobacteriota bacterium; assembly: GCA_964348095.1. Lineage (GTDB taxonomy): Bacteria > Desulfobacterota > BSN033 > WVXP01 > WVXP01 > WVXP01. The sequence continues at coordinate 19,272 of CAYGBK010000011.1, forward strand.
CACGGACCTTGCCAGAAAAATGGTGTGTGAGTGGGGCATGAGTGAAAAGATGGGACCTTTAACCTTTGGGCAGAAAGAAGAACAGATTTTTCTTGGCAGGGAGATAGCGCAGCACCGCGATTACAGTGAAAAGACTGCTCAGGAAATTGATAAAGAGGTCAGATCCATCGTCTCCGACTGCTACGAACGGGCGACCAAAATACTTAATGAGAACGTGGAGCTTCTCCACAAACTAGCCAAGACCTTACTCGAAAAGGAGGCTCTCGATAGCCACCAGATTCAGCTTATCATCAAAGAGAACTCTGCCCAGGCTTAGATCGTCGGGACAATAGTGGGCCCGACCCTTACCTACCTGCTCTCTCTCGCTCTAAGAACCCTTCTGGTCGATTGATCACCTGACAGTCTTCCATATACGGAAAGATACTTCTAGACTTGGGAATGAGGAGCTGTTATCGTCTCCCTATCGAGTCATGGAACGTTCTCAAGTAGGATACAGATTCTGAGCGCTGACGTCTGGCCCCTGATCCCTGATGTCATGGAGGAGACGATGATGTCCGTGAGATCAATTTCAATTCAAACAATTTCAGAGGCTACCCTTGAATTGAGCAAAATGGGATTTCCCGAACCAGAGGCCAAAAAAATGGCAACTGAGATCATGTGTCTTCACCTTAAGGTGGAGGGAATTCAAGAGGCCATAATCCCTTATTTGGATGGAAAAAGCGATTCTCTGGCACACCGCCCGATCACATGGTCCGTCTCTTCCCGAGAAACCAAAAGCGGTTCCCTTCTTCTGTCAGGAACCTCCGTGCAACTGGAGGGACTCGCGTCTGCTATCGAAAAGGAAACCCCTGAACTCGAGGAGCTTTCGAGAGAGTTGAAAAGTCTTTTGAAGAATATCGAGAAAAGTCGGTTCGCCATACCGTGTCGCACAAAGACCCTGGATCTTGGAGAGAGAACACTAATTATGGGAACGATAAATGTCACCCCCGACTCCTTCTCTGACGGTGGCAGATTCCTGGAACCGGACAGTGCCGTAACCCGGGCATTAGAAATGGCCGAAGAAGGAGCGGATCTCATCGATGTCGGAGGAGAGTCGACAAGACCCGGGTCGCAGCCCGTCGACCCCGAGGGGGAACTTAGGCGAATCATCCCGGTAATAGAGAAAGTGGCTTCGCAAACCAAAGTTCCCCTCTCTGTCGATACAAGGAAGGCCAGAGTTGCCCGTGAAGCTCTGGAGGCAGGAGCGCAAATTGTCAATGACACCAGTGCGTTGCGATTCGATTCAAAGATGGGGGAGGTTATTGCCTCATACGGCGTCCCGGTCGTTCTCATGCATATGCGCGGGAAGCCAGAGACAATGCAGCACGATATTCATTACATATCTCTCATGTCGGAGATCACTCAATACCTGAGAGAGAGCATCCACATGGCCCACGATGCTGGCGTGGACCAGGAAAAGACCATCATCGATCCAGGTATCGGTTTCGGCAAAACGGTTGATCATAATCTTGCGGTCATCAAACATCTTGCCCAGCTGAGAACCCTTGGGAGGCCTATCCTCATTGGCCCCTCCAGAAAATCCTTTATCGGAAAGATCCTCAATCTCGATGCGGACAACAGGGAGGAGGGAACCATGGCCACCCTTGCGGCCTCGATTCTCAATGGGGCCCACATCCTTCGAGTCCATAACGTCAGAAACGCTGTCCGGGTCGCACGGGTTACGGATGCGATCAAGGGGGTCTCCATCCCAGAGGCTTGATGGAAATCAACAAACACTTGGTTTCGACCTAGGACGCGCTCAGACTCGGGTGACCTCAGCCGAGTCACCGAGTCGATTTGACTTTTCCCATTTCGGAAATCATCACAACAGATGACTGACCAAAATGCTATAACCCTCCTGGTGGCTCGCCTTTTGCTTGACAAACCAGGATGAGGGGATATTATATGGAAAACCATCAAACGCTGAGTACGCAAGGAAATCCGTGGAGAGCAGAAATGGGTAAACTCTTTGGGACCGATGGCGTCAGAGGCGTTGCCAACGTTTACCCTATGACTGGGGAGATGGCAATGCAGCTTGGCAGGGCTACTGCCCACCTTTTTAAGAACAAGGGAGGACGCCATCGGATCGTTATCGGGAAGGACACCCGATTGTCTGGATATATGCTTGAAACTGCCCTTGCCTCGGGAATCTGCTCGATGGGGGTGGATGTGCTCCTTGTCGGCCCCATGCCGACTCCTGCCATCGCATTCATAACACGATCGATGAGAGCCGACGCTGGGGTGATGATTTCGGCGTCTCACAATCCGTTTTATGACAATGGAATGAAGATCTTTTCCCATGATGGGTTCAAACTTCCCGATGAGATGGAAGAAGGGATCGAAGAACTGATATCTTCAAACTCGATCCATTCCTTAAGACCCACGGCCAAAGAGGTGGGAAAGGCTTTCCGCATAGACGACGCTCGGGGAAGGTATATTGTCTTTCTCAAGGATACCTTTCCTTCTCAGCTCAGCCTCGACGGCATGAAAATCGTCCTCGACTGCGCCAATGGTGCAACTTACCGAGTGGCTCCGACAGTCCTCGAAGAGCTAGGAGCCGAGGTGATTCCAGTTGGTGTCGAACCCGACGGCGAAAATATCAACCTCAACTGCGGCTCCCTTCACCCAGAATTGGTCAGCCGGGTCGTTCTCGAAACTGGAGCAGATGTCGGTATGGCCTTGGATGGTGACGGGGATCGGATCGTTTTTGTCGATGACCAAGGCAATTTAATCGACGGCGACCATATCATGGCCATATGCGCAGCAGATCTGCTTCAGGAAAACCGACTGAACAAAAACACGTTGGTTACCACCATAATGAGCAACATGGGTCTTGAGCGGTGTCTCGAAGCTTTCAACGGAAAGGTCGTCAAGACCGCCGTCGGTGACCGTTACGTGGTGGACGAAATGAGACGACACGGATACAACATGGGTGGTGAACAGTCAGGACACACGATCTTTCTCGACCATAACACGACAGGAGATGGGATCATTACGGCCCTTCAGGTACTTGGTGTCATGACCAAGACCGAAAAACGTCTTGCCGATCTCGCTTCAATCATGACTCCTCTCCCTCAAATCCTTTTCAATGTCCGTGTTAAGAAAAAGGAGGACCTATCTCAGATGCCTCAGATTCAGCGGAGGATCAAAAGCATTGAGAAGAAACTCGGCGAGAGCGGGAGAATTGTCATTCGGTATTCTGGAACAGAACCGCTCATCCGCGTCATGTTGGAAGGCGAGAATGAGGATAAGATCCAACAGATGGGCGACGAACTTTGTCAGACTATCGAAAAAAACCTTGGTTGACCTTCGGCGGGCGATGTAAATGATCTTTGGAATCGGTCTCGATCTCGTTCAAATCTCAAGAATCGGCTCAATCTTGAACCGGTGGGGAGACCGATTTCTCGAGAGAGTCTTCACAAGGCAAGAGATAGACTACTGTCTGTTGCGCAAGGACCCCTCACCCCATCTTGCTGCCCGTTTTGCAGCAAAGGAGGCTTTCCTAAAGGCTTTGGGCATCGGCTACGATCAGGGCGTCCGTTGGAAAGATATTGAAGTGACCCGCGACTCGTCAGGTAGACCCGAGGTCCAGCTTTACAACACCACAAAGACCCTTTGCCAGTCTCACGGCATAAGTAGAATCCACCTATCAATGACCCACAATGGCAATTACGGACTCGGTCAGGTCGTTTTAGAGGCTTAGATTGAAGGTAGCCAGTGCCCGGCAGATGCAGAACCTGGATCGGCGGACCATCGACGAGTGCGGGATTCCCGGAATCGTTCTCATGGAAAATGCCGGCCGAAGCGCCACACAGGTCATCGCCTCCCACTTCCCCCGTCTCTCATCCAAAACAGTAGCGATCCTCTGCGGCCGTGGAAACAACGGTGGTGATGGATTTGTCATTGGCCGGTGTCTCATGGCCAGGGAAACGAAGGTCACGGTGTATCTCCTTTCGGGAAAGGATAAGGTGAAGGGGGATGCGAAAACCAATCTGGAGATATTTGTTCGTACAGGCGGAACAGTCCATGAAATCCCGGATTCAAAAAGCTTCGACGCCTTGAAAGAGGAAATTGTTTCCCATGATCTCCTTGTCGATGGGATATTCGGAACAGGTCTTAACTCGGACGTCTCTGGATTGCACGCCGAGGTGATCGATTTCATGAACGAGTCTGGACGGCCCATCGTGGCCATCGACATACCGTCGGGCCTCGATGCGGACACTGGCAAACGGTTGGGCACCTGTATCACGAGTACCCTGACGATCACTTTCGGTCTTCCCAAGTTGGGCCAGATGATCTATCCGGGAGCCGCACATGTGGGAAGGCTGGAAGTTATCGACATCGGCATCCCTCAGAAACTGGTGGAGGACGAAGGCATCCAGAACCACCTAATAGATGAAGAAAACGTCCGGAGAATTCTCAATGTCCCACGGGCCCCGGAAAGTCACAAGGGAGACTATGGTCACCTTCTAACACTTGCCGGGTCTGAGGGGAAGACGGGAGCTGCCGCGATGGCCTGCGATGCTGCGATGCGTGTGGGAGCGGGTTTGGTTACCCTTGGAATTCCGGAAGGCCTCAATCCTATCATGGAGGCCAAACTCACAGAAACCATGACCTGCCCCCTTCCCCAAACAGAATCGTTCTCCTTGAGCCTCGGTGCATTCGATCCTATCGTGTCCCTGGCAGAGGGAAAGAGCGCCTTGATCTTGGGCCCTGGCATCTCGACAGACACCGAGACCATGGCGCTCGTCCACAAAGTCGTCCAGTCTTTATCCCTCCCAATGGTCATCGATGCTGACGGCATAACGGCATTGGCCTGTAACAAAGAGGCCCTCCAAAACGCGACAGCGCCTGTCATTCTGACACCCCATCCGGGTGAAATGGGGCGACTCATGGAATTATCTTCCAAGGATGTGCAGGATGGACGAATTGGTGTGGCCAGAAAGTGCGCTGCCGACTTCCAGTGTGAGGTTGTCCTCAAAGGGGCGAGAACTGTCGTCTCCAACTCTTCAGGAGAAGTTTTCATCAACCCGACAGGAAATCCGGGAATGGCATCGGGAGGCGTCGGCGACATTCTGACGGGAATGATTGGAGGCTTTCTGTGCCAGGGCCTATCTACTGTAGAGGCCGCAATAGCTGGAACATATCTCCATGGACTCGCCGGAGACCGGGCCGTCTTGAGAACAGGCGAGAGATCACTCGTTGCCACCGATCTCATGGAGGAGCTTCCCGTTCTGTTGAAGAACTATGGCACCCCGGTGGGGGAAGTTGACTAGACCCTTAAGAGGACTTACCCCGTTTTTTTTGCAGCGTTCCCGTATGCTTCGGGTTCTGTTGAAAAGTTGGATTTACAAAGTGGATTCTCATATCCCTTCGCTCCCACGCTCTCGCGTTGACCCTATTCCCGCCTTTGGCGGGACAGGTGGGGAAAGCTTGCCCCTTCCCCGCTCTAAAGGCGGTCTTCGACCCTGAGCTCAGACCGAAGGGGGCCTTCCCCTTCCTGCTCGCCTTCGATGGGTGCTCCCGCGCTTCCGCTGACGTCGCTCACGGATAAGAGAATCCCCTATAGCTCAAGAAGGTGCTCACATACTGGTTCACCTTTGATTCTTTGGGTGAACTTCAGGATCCTTAAGGGTCGCCCGTGTGTTTTTTTGGAATACTCCAAGTTTATGGTATACATATTGCTTGATCGTGAGGACGCGAGTTGCTATAATGTCGGATGTGAGGTGCCCAATGACAGTTCAGATGAAAGTGAAATTCCTGACCTTCGATCCATCGTCAAATGGCTTTGTGGTGCTGTTGTCTGATATGGAAAACACACACGCCCTTCCGATCTGGATTGGACCTTTCGAAGCCAACGCCATCGCCTTAAAGCTGAAAGATGTTTATTCTCACCGACCTATGACCCATGATCTTATTCGGAATATCGTCAAGACTTTTCAGTCAGAGATTCTGAAGATCGAGGTGATGGATCTCAAAGAGAATACGTACTATGCTCTTATCCATATTAGGACGAAGGGGAAGGAGATCACCGTCGATTCCCGTCCAAGTGATGCCATTGCAGTCGCCCTTGCTTCAGGCGCCCCAATCTACGTTACCGAAGAGGTCCTCTCGAAGGCAAAGACAATAGAGCTTAACAAAGATATGGAGGAGGACCAGCTAAAAGAATGGCTGGAGAGCCTGAGCCCGGATGATTTCAAGTACAAGGCCTAGCCCAGTCATTTCTGCCTATCTCACCGTATGACTCATCTGTTCGATCTTTCCAAGAAAGTTGCCATTCAGGTCATTCCATAACTGGCTGTTCTGACCACGCGTTTTGGGGCTCCTGATCCCATCGCTCCTCCCCCTCCACCGCAATCAGGCTTGATTTCCCGAATACCCCGTGGTAAACAATTACCCCATTGGAAAAACCCGGACCTCGATGGCGTGGGAGGGAATTACACGAATTAGTTTACGATCGATTGAGATTCCGAGCCGATTCTTAACGGGATTTTTGGACCATCCTGCAAACCTGAGAGAATTTGTAGGGAAATCCCAGAGGGATCTCAGCCCACGGGTAGAGCTCTCGCCGCTGATCCTGCTCGCGCCAGAATTTGAGTCTGCAAAACCAGGGTGTAGATACACAAAAAAGCAAGCGAGGATAAACGGCATCTTTTGAAACAAAGATTCGTCATCGACTCCCGTGGGGCTGCTCAAACACGGAGGATTGGAAGGCTGCTCGGCCAGTTCTTGGAACCAGGCGCTCTCATCGCGCTTTCAGGGGAACTTGGCTCAGGAAAAACCGAGTTCGTCAAGGGCCTAGCAAGTGGACTTGGAGTAAACCGGTCTTATCACGTCTCAAGCCCGTCTTTCGTTTTGATAAATGAATACCCAGGGAGAATCCCCCTCTTTCATCTCGACCTCTATCGGTTATCCGGCGGGAAGGACCTTGACGAGATGGGAGTAGAAGAGTACGTCTACGGAGAGGGCGTCACGGCCATCGAATGGGCAGAAAAGGCAACCACCTATCTGCCGCGTGAATACATCTGGATCGAGATCCGATGGATGGGGCCAAACAGCCGACAATTGATTATGAAAGCATTTGGAAAGCGAAGTGGTCAGGCCCTTGAAGCCACCTACAATAAAGCCAAGGTGCCAGAGAAGGGAAATTGAGATGGCAGCCGATGACGGGAAAGAAGGTTCTTTCTCATGATCGTCAGCCAGACTGACTTGGAGCACACAATGACGACCAGCCCAAATCAGGGTGACAGGGTCAACGGTGGGAGGGTTTCTTGACACGATGTGGTCAACACCATGAACCCGGGGCAAGGAGGGGGTTGGAGTTCTTCAGGAAGGTCTCGAGCAGGACACCACCGAGATCTCCAAGAGATAAGTATTCACTGGAGGGAGAGACCAATGGCACTGGTTGTACAAAAGTACGGTGGAACCTCTGTCGGTGACGTTGATAAGATCAAGAATGTTGCTCGTCGGGTCATCGAAACCAAGGGGAAGGGCAACGATGTGATTGTTGTGGTGTCCGCCATGGCTGGAGATACCGATCGCCTTCTCGAACTGGCCCATGAGACGGTTGCCACGCCAGATGAGCGAGAAGTTGATGTCCTCATCTCTACAGGGGAACAAGTCTCTGTTGCTCTTCTGTCTTTGGCCCTCAAATCAATGGGACAAGAGGCTCTGTCTTTTCTAGGGTTTCAAATACCGATTCACACAGACAGCTCTTACGGAAAGGCGAGAATCAGCCACATCGATTCAGACAGGGTTGTCGAAGCCCTTAAAGCCGGAAAGGTTGTCGTTGTCGCTGGCTTTCAGGGTGTGGACATGAACAACAGCATTACGACGCTTGGGAGAGGCGGTTCTGACACCACAGCAGTTGCTATCGCGGCCGCCGTGAAAGCAGACGTCTGCGAAATCTATACGGATGTAGAGGGTGTGTACACCACGGATCCGAGCATCTGTGATAAGGCACGAAAACTAACCAGGATATCTTATGAAGAGATGATGGAGATGGCAAGCCTGGGTGCCAAGGTCTTGCAAATTCGGTCTGTTGCATTTGCAATGAGATACAACGTACCCATTCATGTTCGGTCTTCATTCAATGATCAGGTGGGAACCATGGTCTGCATGGAGGACAAGGAAATGGAAAAAGTACTGGTGTCCGGCGTAACTTACAACAAAGGGGAAGCCAAGCTGACAGTGACTAGAGTGCCTGATCGACCTGGGATTGCCGCGACTCTTTTTGGCGCTCTTGCCGATGAAAACGTTATGGTCGACATGATCATTCAAAACGTCAGCCAGCAAGGATACACCGACGTCACCTTCACCGTCCCCAAGACAGATGCGCGTAAAGCGCTCCCGGCTGCGCAGAAGGTGGCTGCAGAGATCAAAGCCGGTGATGTTCTTATCGATGAGGACATTGCCAAGATTTCCATTGTAGGAACAGGCATGAGGAGTCACTGGGGGGTCGCCTCATCAATGTTTAGTGCCTTGGCCAAGGAAAACATCAACATTCAGATGATCAGTACATCAGAGATCAGAATCTCCTGCGTCATCGAATCGAAATACGCCGAACTGGCTGTGAGAGCCCTTCACGACGCCTTTCAGCTCGAAAAGGAGCAAATAAAAGAGGAAAACTGACCAATGGAGAAAATTAGGATTTATGACACAACACTCAGAGACGGGACCCAAGCCGAGGATATTGCATTCTCGGCGGAAGACAAAGTGAGAATCGCCAGAGAACTCGACGAACTCGGTGTCCACTATGTTGAAGGCGGTTGGCCGGGAGCCAACCCCAAGGATTCCCAGTTCTTCCGCGAAATAACTCAGGTCCCCCTGAAACACGTGCGGGTTACGGCCTTTGGCAGTACTTGTCGGCCCGGTAGCCGTCCGGAGAAGGATCGCAACATCAAAACGCTCCTCGAGATGGGTACCCCGGTCGTGACCGTTTTTGGAAAGTCATGGGACGTCCACCCCAGGGATGTCATGAAAATCACTCTGGATGAGAATCTTGACATGATCTATCGATCCGTTGAATTCTTACGAAAGAGAACCGACGAGGTCATATACGATGCGGAGCATTTTTTTGATGGATATAAGTCAGATCCCGACTATGCCCTAACCACGATCGGACGGGCACAAGAGGCCGGGGCTGATTGTATTGTCCTGTGCGACACAAACGGGGGAACCTTGCCCTGGGAGCTCGAGGATATCATCAAATCTGTGCAGGCTCACATCTCAACCCCTCTCGGAATCCACATCCACAACGACTCCGATATGGCCGTAGCAAACACCATCCTGGCCGTTCGCAGAGGCATCCGTCACGTGCAAGGAACGGTAAATGGGTATGGAGAACGCTGCGGCAACGCCGACCTCTGTTCAATCATTCCAGCTTTGAAACTAAAGCTTGGCCTCGACTGTATCTCGGACGACCAGCTGAAGAAACTTCGAGAGATTTCAAGATTCGTTTACGAACTGGCCAACATTCCGCCCAACAAGCACCAGCCCTATGTCGGTGATAGCGCCTTCGCCCACAAGGGAGGAATTCATATCAGTGCAATTCGGAAGAGCCCGCTCACATATGAACACATCCGCCCCGATCTTGTCGGAAATCAGCAAAGGGTATTGGTGTCCGATCAAAGCGGCCAAAGCGCTATTCTGGCCAAGGCCGCAGAATACCACATAGACCTCAAAGGCAAGGATCAGGTAACTCAAAAAATTCTCTCTGACCTCAAAGAACTCGAAAACAAGGGATTTCAATTCGAAGGGGCGGAAGGATCATTTGAGATACTGATGAAAAAGGCTTTGGGAAAGTACAGGCGGTTTTTTGAATTGCAGGGATTCCGCGTGATCGTTGAAAAGAAAGCAGAAGACGAGCCGCCCATTTCTGAGGCCATAATAATGATCAAGGTCGGAGAGCGAGTCGAGCACACGGCGGCCTTGGGAAACGGTCCCGTCGACGCACTCGACAACGCTCTACGCAAGGCTTTGGAGAAACTCTACCCGGAACTCAAAGAAGTCAAATTGGTGGACTTCAAGGTGAGAATCCTTTCGAGTATCCACGGCACCAAAGCGACCACCCGTGTTCTCATCGAATCTCAGGACCTCCACGACAAGTGGGGAACCGTCGGAGTATCAGAGAACATCATTCAGGCTAGCTGGCAGGCCCTCGTAGACAGCATTGAATATAAACTGCTCAAGGATCACAAGGGGAAATCAGGTGAATTGCCCTGAGGCATCAGTTCAGGCGAGCACAAAGAGATAGGATCAAGATCCTTGTTCACGGAAAAAAGAAGCAGATGGGTCCTTCAGCCAGGGCAGACGACCTTTCTCGCCGTTCTGCTCTTAGTTCTCCTCTTCTCTTTATGGATAAGAAACCGTTTTGCTCTTCTCCCATGGCAGGACACGGAGAGGGCGACCCCTGTCCCATTGAATTCTTTTGTTGTCGAGGTCGATGGAGACCTTGTCTCCCCGGGCATCTACACCTTTCCAGAGCCGGTTCAACCTGAAGAAGTTCTTGCAAAAGCACGGGTGCCGGCTACCCTCATACCCAAAAATGTCCCGCCCACATCGTTTGAATCGGGCACGACCATCACCGTCTTCCAAACGGGTCGCGGGCTCATAATCGATGCCAAACCAATGGAGCCTGCCAAGAGAATCCTCTATGGCATCCCCATCGACCTAAACGAGATTCGGACCGAGGAGCTCGAACTTCTCCCTGGAATCGGGCCCACCCTCGCTCAGAGAATTGTCCTTTACCGAGAGGACAAAGGAAGATTCACCCGGCTGGAAGAGCTACGCAACGTTTCAGGGATTGGCGGGAAGAAATTTGAATCCCTTCGGCGATACCTGACTGTCCAGAACCACAAACCTAACCCTTGATGATCCGTGGTAGCATCACGTGATGGTGTGGGCAGATCGACTTTGGATTCTGATAAGCCGCCCCTGTAAAGGCGACCATGTATTTTCTAATATCGGCGAAGGAGACCACTTCATCGACGAACCCGACCTTTGCACAATAGGCTGGTCGCGATTTCTCGTGATAGTCTTTCGCCAAGGCGTTCATCTTGTCAATCACAGGTTTCAGAGGATTGCCTGCGTCCTTTTCCTTGACGAGCCTCCTTGAAAATGAGGCCACCGCAGCGGTCTCACCATGCATCACATAGATCTCCGTGGTCGGTGTGCCCAGAGTAAACGCATTGTGGTTGTTCGCTGTTGGGCCTCCCATGATGTAATGGGCCGCTGCAGTTCCTTTCCTCAAAACGACCAGCATCATCGGCACGTCCGTCTGCTCTATAGAGTAGATAAGAGATTGTCCCAATCCTAAGAGCTCGGCTTTCTCTGCAAGGTCACCCACGTCGATTCCACTCGTATCTTGAAACCAGACGATGGGAATCCTGTCCCGTCCGCAATGGGTCACGAATTCGTTCATCTTGACGAGACCCTGACGATAGAGCTTACCCCCGATCCCAGGGTAAGGGGCATATTCAGGATATCCTTTCGGTAAGAATCCTTGCCGATTTCCAATGATTCCGACCAGAAAGCCATCAACTTTTGCAAGCCCCGTGTAGACCTCGGGGCCGTACTGCGGTCTGAACTCCATATGCTCGCTATTGTCACTCAGCCTGGCCAACACCTCATCGAAGTCATAGGCTGCCTTCTGGCTGAAAGGGATCAGCCTATCCACCTCCTCAGGTGAGAATTTCGGCTCTTTGGGTTCTGCCACCCTGAAGAACCTGGGGTTGTAAGCGGGCAGGTCTTTCATATGCTCTTTCAACGCATCCAGAACCCCCTCCTCGGCCTCATACACCTCGCTGAAAAACCCTGTTTCGTTGTAGTGGATCTCAACGCGCCCCGGGGGAGCGGCCTTGAATTTCTTGGTCGCCTCAATAATCTGTTCGGCTCCCTCTTCATCGAAGAACCCCTTTGGGCTCATTCCGCTGACAATGCCACCTCCGCCGACGGCGATATTACACTTGCTGTGGGCAATGAGGTATGTTGGGCTTATCCCCTGATACCCGCCGCCAGCAGGATTTGTGCCCCAGATACCCGCCAGGACTGGAACCCCAAGCTTCTCCAGCTCGGCATGCCTGAAAAAGGTTGTCCCACTGCCCCTCCGATTGGCATAAACCTTTTCCTGCTCGGTCAATTTCACACCACTACAATTGACCAACCAGACGAGGGGAATATGGAGCCGCTTTGCTAGGTCGGTGACACGAAGAATGTTCTCCGCCTGGCCCGCAATCCACGCCCCTGCGACAACCTTGTTATCAAAACCGATAATGACGGCCCATTTCCCGCTGATCTTCCCCAGACCGTCGACCACCCCAGTTGTCCCAGAATCTTCATCCATGGGATCAAACAGCGTGTGAAGAGGGCACCAGGTCCCTGGATCCACGAGATATTCGAGCCGTTCATAAACTGTCCATTCTCCCCTCGCATGGAGCTTCTCCGCAGGAAGGCCTGCCTTCTTGACACGGTCAACCTCTTTTGCAAGCGATTTTTCAACCGCTTTTATGTTCTTAACACTCTCTTCGCTCTGTTTAATCTGCCCCTTGGTCAAGGGTTTTCCCAATTCTGTCATTTTTTCAAAATACGGTCTCATCAAACTTCCCTCCCAGTCTTCTTCGTATACCGGCCTATTGAAGAGTTACGCTAGCCTGTATATATTGACATCGTTAGAAGCTCCAGAACAGCTTGTTACACATATCACAAAGTCATCTATCATACCAGATTTGAAACTTCAAGGAGAAAATTCTTCGAGGAGTTTCCTGACCGTTGTGGGCACTCATGCCTCTAAGGGATGTGTGCGGAGCAATGGGGTCAGTACTGCCCGGACCGTTCCGAAACTGTTAAGAGCACTTCGGTCATGGCTTTGCAAGAGTGGGTTGCCAGAAAGTGGAAAGGGAAGCTCTGAGTGCGAATCAAGATTTTTTCGGCAAGAATATCCTAGCACAGTGGACGCCTCCACAATCTCTCACAGAGCACACGGAGCCTCAGAGAGAACTTCTTCTGGATTGGTGAGAGGCCAATCCAGAGGAAATCACTTGGCCTAATTTTTCCTCTCAAAAAATTAGGCCAAAAGCCTGTTCTATTGATCATCATACTCGGCGAACTCTGAGAGCTCAAGCGATCCCTCGCAGATTTCTGTGGGGGAGAGCCGGCGAGAGAAACTAGTGCTTTAATGGAAGTCCGCTTTCATCAGACAAAAAGGCAGGAAGGGAATTCGGGCAATAGCCCGTCCCCATGTGCCCGTCCAAGGGCGGTAAGAGCATCAAAGGGAGTACAGGGGGATCGAAGGGATATGAGGGATCTACCAAAAGGCAAAGAACTGTGTTGAGACATTAGAGGTTTAGAAATCTCCTTTTTTAAAACTCAGGAAATTCTTCAAAGATTCTCTGGGCTCTGGGCGTTTTCTTCCAGTAAACGGCATTTCGAGCGGTAGAGGCAAACATGTACGACCCACTCTCTCTGTCCAAAAGAATCGAATCCTTTGTCTGCAGAGGGAGCCGTCGAAAATACTACCGCTTCCGACCGGCAGGCTTCTATGGCGGCATCTCAACCGCAGATTGTGTGGGGTGTTGCCTCAGGTGTCGCTTCTGTTGGGCCCTGAATATCATAGACAAACCACGAAAGGTCGGCCAGTTCTACTCGCCGATTCAGGTCGGCGACCGCCTTGTCCGGATTGCGCGACAGAAGAGATTCCACCGGGTGCGCATGAGTGGCAACGAACCGACAATTGGTCGAGATCATCTTCTGGAGGTTCTCGAAGTGATCCCTCGGGACCTCCTTTTTATCCTCGAAACCAACGGGATTCTTATCGGGGCAGACCCCTCGTATGCACGGGCTCTTGCCCGGTACCCGAATCTTCGGGTGAGGGTAAGCTTGAAAGGGGCAAATCGCGGAGAGTTTCAGAAGCTCACGGCTGCCAAAGCTGAGGCCTTTGATCTTCAGATCGCCGCATTAGAAAACCTTTTGGAGCAGGGTGTACTGTGTTATCCGGCAGCAATGGCGAGTTTTTCGAACCGAAGGAGCCTGGATGAGCTAAGAGACAGGCTCGGACGGCTAAGAGCCGATTTCTATGATCTTGAAACAGAAGAAGTCGAGTGCTATCCCCGGGTCCAGGAGGAACTCGACAAGGCGGGTTTGGTGCCAAGAGAAGTCATCGGCGGTTCATCGGGGTGAGCCATTTAGGTCTTGAGCTTTTTGAAATAATCGTCCCACCACGTTCTCGATTCCGAATCCATCTTCTTTAGAAAAACCCCTGCCTCCAACTGATATGGCTCCTGCCCTGTGTACCACAACTTGAACCATCTCAGATGTCCTTCTGCCCGAATCATTTTCCCATCGAGTTCAATGTCGAGGTCGACCACGAACGCCTGGCCATCCTTCCGGGTATGGGCAAAGAAAGATGCCACATCATCGTGGAGGGGATTCGCTTTGACCAAGAGCCCCTCAAAAGAGATATCCCCGGTCCTTCCACTGATGTTCCTTCCTGTCCCTGAAATCCTTCGATCCTTTGGGCGGTCCTTGTCGCCACCCCAAATAGAAAAGAACACATTCAATGAAACTGGATATCTCGGATGTTTTCTTCTCTCCTGGAAAACCTTGTCAGACATGCCCTCGTCCTTTCTTTACCGACAGGAGATCCGACGGCTGTCTTTTTCTATTATCCCTACCGCAATATAAGTTAAACAACCCTGGCAGTCAAATAAAACCAACCATTGGGGTTGTGACCATGAACCCCCGCGCCAAATTAAGGTTGTGGCAAATTAGATGCCAGTCTCAAGACAGGGCATCGAAAACACCATCGTCTGGCCGCTTCCCCTTCGAAAAAGGTACGGTTTTTCTTAATCAGAGGCCGATGGGGACCGGTGCAGCAGACCTGACTGGTTGGTTCCACAATGACAACACAATGATAAGATGAGATGAGAATTCTAAACTTTTTTCAAGGCTTTGACTATCTTTTCGGGTGTTAGGGGCAGGTCAACAATTCTGACTCCCAAAGCGTCACACACCGCGTTTGCTATGGCTGGTGCCACAGAGACGCAGGAAGGCTCGCCTATGCCCTTGGCGCCAAACGGCCCGACCCCGTCTCCTGATTCGAGTAATATTGTTTCAACGTCCGGGGCATCAAGGGAGGTCGCCACAATAAACTCAGAAAAAGAGGGGGTGAGAGTCTTCCCCCTGTCCAAGATAATCTCTTCGGTCAAGCCGTATCCCATACCATAAAGGGCACCGCCTTCGAGCTGTCCTTCCACGCTGAGGGGATTGATTGCCTGTCCCACGTCAAAACAGGAGACCAGCTTGAGGACTTTGACCTTTCCCGTTTCGACATCAACCGAGACTTCTGCGCCATGGGTCCCAAAGGTAAAATCTGCAAAAACCTGGCCCTGTCCGGTTTTGAAGTCGATCAACTCCCTGAAAGGGGCATTGAATTGTGCCACGTTGTACAGAGGAATTCCGTCAGCCGCACACGCCTTGACCACGCCGGCCAGTGTCAGAGACCGGCCCGGATCATCGCGGACGGTGATCTTCTTGTCCCCGATTTCGAGATCATCCGCCCTAGCCTCCAACATTGTCGCCGCCTTGGCCATCAGGTTCTTTCGTACTTCAGTCGCCGCCTTAAGCGTGGCGTTTCCAGACATGTAGAGTTGACGGGTTGCCGTCGTGGTACCAGCGAGCGGGGTCAACGCCGTGTCACCGAAAAAGACCTTGACCTCTGTCATGGGAACACCCAGTACCTCTGCCGCTATTTGGGCCAAAGACGAAGCCTGCCCGCCGCCGATATCCTGGACCCCGCACCGGACGGTAACGCTTCCGTCCATTTCTATACTGACATAGGACCGTGAGGTATCGTGGAGAAAGACCATCCGCCCATAACTCGTCATGCTGGAAGCGATTCCCTGACCGACCTTCTCCGATGCAAATCCGGGCGCTGTCTTCTTCCCCAGGGCCGCCGTGGTTTTCTCTGCCGACTCAGGGAATGCCACATAATGATCTAGCACTCGCCCTGTGGCCATTGCCTCTCCCTTTCGCAGATAGTTCTTCTTCCGGATCTCCAGAGGCGAGAGATCGAGTCGCCGGGCAAGCTCATCCATCTGAGATTCATAGGCAAAGCAGATTTGGGGGCAGCCAAACCCACGATTGGCACTGGTGAAGGTGTTATTGGTCAATACAGTGGACGTATCGACCTTGACGTGGGGGATGTCGTATGGACCAGTTGCACTCACCGTCGAGTAAAGCAAGACCCAGGGGCTCAGATAGACATAGGCTCCGGCGTCTGAAATCAGTTCCGCCTCGAGGGCCATGAGTTTTCCATCCTTGGTCGCACCCGTTCGGTAAGTCATGACATAGGGATGCCGTTTGCTCGTCGCGACGATGGCCTCTTCTCGGGTATAGGTTATCTTCACCGGTCTCTGCGTTTTCCAGGCAAGGAGGGCGAGATAGGTCTCTACCGTGATGTCCTCCTTGTTTCCGAATCCACCACCGACCATGGGCGCTATCACCCTGACCTTGTTGTGTGGAAGACCCAGTACGTCGGCAATTCCCCTAAAATGCTCAATGACCTGGGTCGATACTCTGATGGTAATGACCCCGTCATCTTCTATCCAGCCGACACCGGAGTGGGGCTCAAGAAAGGCGTGGTCCACAAAGGGGACTCGGTATGTGTTCTCAACGACAACATCAGAGCGGGAAAACCCCTCCTCGATGTCACCCTTCCTGACCTTGTAACTACAAATGACGTTACTTTCCCCCTCACCCACTTTATAGGCATCAGGTTTCATCGCCTCGATAGGATCGAAAACCCCAGGTAGGGGCTCGTAGCTGACCTTTATCGCTTTCACCGCTTCATCGGCGATCTCCTGGGTTTCGGCTGCGACAAGCGCAACGGCTTCCCCGAGAAACCTGACCTTTCCATTGGCCAGGACGCGGTAAAGGCCTTCAAAACCACCCACCTCGTGGGTTTGGCCAAAACGGGTCACTGTTTCGTTGTGTGGAATGTCTTCAGCCGTCATGACCGCCGCTACACCAGGAAGTTTTTCCGCTTCGGCGGTCTCTATCGACAGGATTCGTGCCGCGGGGTGCTCACTCCTCAAAACCTTCCCATAGAGCATCCCCTGGATAGCGTAGTCATCAGCGTATATTGTCTTCCCAAATGCCTTGTCCCGTGCATCGTGGCGGGGAAGGGGCTTCCCGATGACCCTGTATTCCGGCGACGTTGGCTCCCCGACAAGCTTCACATCAGACATAATCAATCTCTCCTGAGCCTACCGACCGTCATTGGCGACATTCTCAACGGCATCAACGATCTTTTTGTATCCGGTACAGCGGCAGAGGTTTCCCGAAATCGCCTTTCTGATCTCCGCTCGGCTCGGCCGCGGGTTTCTGTCTAGAAGAGCCTTGGCAGAGACAATCATTCCGGACGTACAGAAACCACATTGAATAGCACCGTGCTTGATAAAACTCTCTTGAAGGGGATGCGGTTTTTCCTCTGTTCCTATCCCCCTCAGGGTGGTTACCTTCTTACCATTCGCCTGAACTGCCAGGGTGAGGCATGCGTTCACCGCTTTTCCGTCCAGGAGCACCGCGCAGGCACCACAGTCGCCTTTTCCACAGCCGTTCTTCACATCTCTGGCCCCTAGCTTGTTCCGAAGGACCTGAAGGAGTGTTTCCCCAGCACCCACGTCCGTCTTTCGCCGCTCTCCGTTCACCTCGATCTCAATCTGATAGACCTGCATTCTTCTGATCTCCTAGGCTATAGAGCCTCCTGAATCGCCCTCTTCAGCAGCACAGGTGCAACCAGTCTCCGATACTCCGCAGAGGCCCGGATGTCGCTGATCGGAGAGATTTCAGCTTCCACAAGGGCGGCACATTCGTCTATAGTTTCTGAATCGATGGCTTTCCCTGATACCAATTCTTCCACGCCATATGCCCGAATCGGTTTTGGAGCCACGGCGCCGAATGCGATTCGAGCCTTCTGGCATACCGTGCCATCCATCTCCAGTATCACAGCGAGGCTGACCACAGAAATGGCCATCGAGTCCCTCAGGCCTAACTTCACATGACTGGCCCGCGCCCCGTCTTTTGCCTTCGGAAAGGCGATCTGGGTGATGATCTCATCCCTTTCCAATACCGTTTGGTTTGGCCCCACAAAGAATTGGTCAATCGCGATCGTCCTCCTTTTTCCTCTCCCACCCTTCGTGCAAACCGAGGCGTCCAGCGCCAGTAAAGGGGGGGCCATATCGGCAGCCGGAGACGCATGGGCAAGGTTTCCGCCAATGGTGGCCCGATTCCGGGTTAAGGCGTTTCCCAGACGGTTTGCTGCCCACGAGAGTATGGGGCAATGATTCCGAATGATGTCGGACGTGGCTATTTCTGACATGGTCACCAGGGCGCCGACCGAAATGGTACCTTTCTCTTCCTTGATGTGGGACAGATCTCCAAGTCCGCTGAGATCCACCACAACCTCTGGAGCGACAACGCCGGACCGCATGTCGGGGATAAAGTTTGTCCCACCGGCTATGACCCCTGCTCGCCCTTTGGACTTCTGTAACACGTCGATCGCATCATCCACGGTCTTTGGCCCACAATACGATATACCTTCCATCAGACGCCTCTCCATGTTCTTCAAACTCCAGCGTGACTCCTCATCGGTCCATCCTACTTGTCGCCCAGAAGTGTCTCCATCTTCCGGACCGCATCAGCCGCATCAAAACCGACCGCATCTGCACCGATCTCCTCGGCAAATTCTTGAGTCACCGGACACCCCCCGACAATCACCTTGACCTCGTCCCGCAGCCCTTCTTCTTTCAGTTTCTCAATCACCGATCCCATCACCTGAATGGTCAGGGTCAAAAGACTCGACAGACCGAGGCAGTCTGCTTTTTGTTCTCTCACGGCCTTGATGAACGTCTCTTCGGCCACATCAATTCCAAGATCTACCACATCATAGCCGTTCGCCTGAAGGACCGCGGCCACCACCGACTTCCCGATGTCATGGATGTCTCCTTTGACCGTTCCAATCACTATCTTCCCCAGGCTCTGCCTTGTCTTTCCCTCTGCCCTGATCTTTTCATCGAGGATCGCCACGCCTTCCTTCATCACATCTGCCGCCCCAATGAGCTCAGGAAGAAAACACGCTCCCTCACCGAAGTCATCACCCACCTTGATAATCCCCCTCCCCAAGCCTTTTTCGATGGTCTCGAGAGGGTCAATGCCCTGTGATAATCCCTCGTTTATCAAACGGACACATTCGTTCTTGTCACAATCTATGACGGTCTGTGCTAGCCTGTCAAAGTATTTACTGTCGATTGCCTCACCCATTTTTCGTCCTCCCATTCTGATCGTCTGTCAAGAATTCTCACATCGTTCCATCTACCTGCCACCAACTTGGGGCGAACTGTCGGACTCCCCAGTGTCGCGTTTTTTCACAAAATCAAGATAGTCATCGATTTCTTTTCTGATTTCCGGGTCCACAGGCGATTCATGGGTCTCGAGGATCTTGAGCGCTTTCTCCTTTGCTTTTTCCAACAGATCGGTATGCCCTCTCTCCCACGTTTCGAAGAAATCCCGGTTACTCAACTCGGGAATCAGAAACTCCTCTCTATACCACTTTCTGGTATGGGCTTCTTTCAGGTAACTGCCGGGCAGGGGGCCGACCTTAAGGATCTCATCCACCGCCAGCCTCTCCTCATCTACCCGAATACCTTTCAGATAATGACCGACGAGGGAGGCCACCTCGTTGTCGATGCACATATGGGCCCAATCCACGTAATTGAACCCGGCCATTCCCCCGATGTCCCACATCAGACTGATCCCACTGAGGGCATAGGTGTAATTCTTGAGGGCACTCTCATAGGCAGCCTGTTCATCTGAATCGCACGAATCATTGATGGTAAACCCCACGCACGGAACACCATAGTACTTCGCCATTGCGGAAATCCCAGCACCCACCAAACCGTATTCCGGATTCCCAAAAGACCAGAGGCCTGTCCTCATGTCCATGGACGGGTTGAAACTGCAGAAACACAGGGGATGACCCGGCTTGTAGGATTGGGTCTGAACAACCAGGGATAGGGTTTCGGCGGTCGCCTGAACTAACATACCGGCCAACGTGGCTGGGCCGGTCGCGCCGCCCATGAGTGCACTGTAAACCGTTATGGGAATCCCGGCGTCACAGAACCCGATAAGCCAGTCGGTATAGTTAACATCGACCACCCGGGGAGGATTGATGATCACATGACCCAAAACATGGGGTTTCTCCCTCAGCTTCTCCGCTCCGCCTGCGGCGATCTCCCAGAGTCTCACAAGATCGGAAACCTCATGTTCGGCCCCTGTATTGTAAACCCACGTCATTCCCTTGGTTGAGTTTTTCAACATCTCGCCCACGAGCATCTGAGAGTTGCAAATCTTTGGCTCATCGAATAACCACATGACCGACTTATACAGGCCGTGGACGTTCTCCAGGGCATCTGCCATTAATGCCCCTTCAACCGCATCCTTTCGAGTGGCTTTGCGCCTCTCCCCAGTTCGGATGTCTCTGAGATACCGACCCGTGACCGTGGCAAAATGAACCTCTCCGTTTCCAATGACGACGTCGTTTTTCGATTCACGGCCGTAGATAGTGAATTCACTCGGGCATGTTTCAAATGACTTCATGACCACTTTCTCGGGGATCTTTATGAGTTTCCCGTCGTTCTCGATCTTACACCCAACCTTCTCAAACATTGTGGCCGCCCTGGGGTCGTCACATCGCATCCCACCCTCTTCTAGGACCCGTACTGCAGCTCTGTGGATCTGCTTGCATTCTTCTTCAGTAATAGGGTACACCGACCCCACAAGCTTCCCCGTAAATCCTTTCATTCTAAGGCCTCCTTCTCCATTTGTTTTCAGGTGTTACCGTCCGCGAAACATTGTCCTCTAGCTCAAAAAGAGGGGGGAGTTATGGCCCAGACGGCCCTGACTTCAGTCTCTCCTCCATTTTCCCACCGATGGGGGATAGAGCTGTCATAGTAGATGCTATCGCCGGCCTCCAGGATAACTGTCTCATCGCCGATCATACCCTTGAACTTCCCCTCCAAGACAACCCCGCATTCCTCGCCTTCATGCGAATAGAACTCTTCAGCTTTTGTTCCAACAGGATAACGGAGGTAAATGAATTCCATCTTATGCCGTAGATCCGGGCACAGCATTTCATACAGGCCTCCCCACGGCATGAGCAATTTCTTGCGAAATCCCTGACGGATCACGGCGATCTGATTGGATGGCACAGCTTCTTTCTTTGAGGCTGATTCATCTTCAGGCATATCACTGTCGGTAAGCAGACTCGACAGGGGTACATTAAGCGCCTCGGCGATCTGTTGAAGCTTCGTCACCGTCGGGACAGAGATATTTCTCTCGATCTGACTGAGCAGGCTTTTGGAAACCCTCGATTTCTCGGCTAACTCGTTAAGCGTTATCCGATTACGAAGTCTCAATGCTCTTACCTTCTCACCGATCTCCATATTATGCCTCTCTTCCGCTATTGCGTACTATTTTCCTTAATAACGAACAAATGTCAACCCCTCTCTATCTCCCATTGTGGGGATATGGGAAAGGATATCTCTATTGCCAACTGTTTTCTAAAATTACCTCCAAAAACCGCCACATAGGTTCGAAATATTGGAAAACACGTTTCTCTGGCCGTTATGTCTCGAAACCTCCAGCCATCGTCCGGCCAGTTGACCCTATCTGTAATCCACCGGCCCCTTCATTTTTTGGGAACGCCTCGTTAGAAAATGAAGCGACAGGAGAAGTAGGATGGAGAAAACAATCAGAAGTGAAGCCACGGCTGAGATCGTCGGATTAATGCTAACTCGGATGCCATCCCACATCTGCTTTGGCAAGGTCGGTTTGCTGCCGGCCAGGAAGATCGCAACAACCACTTCATCAAAAGACGTAATAAAGGCAAAAAGAGACCCGCTAACGATGCCCGGCCATATCAAGGGAAAGGTGACCTTCATGAACGTGACCAACCGGTTAGCCCCGAGGCTGAGGGCCGCCCGTTCAAGGGTAATGTCGAACCCTTGGAGCGTTGCCGTTACGTTGACAACGACAAAGGGCATCGCGAGCACCGTATGGGCCAAAACAAGTCCCCATAGGGTTCCCACTAGGTGGAGTTTTGCAAATAGATAGTAAACCGCAACTGATGTAATGATGACGGGAATAATAAGAGGAGAGAGAATGATTCCATAAACCAACTTCTTCCCCCTAAAATCCCCACGAACGATGGCAAAAGAAGCGAGGGTACCGAGAATCGTTGCGATGACCATGGTCAAAATGCCCACCTGAAAACTCCGAATTGTTGCATATACCCAGTTCCGGCTCCCAAAATACTCGGCATACCACTGCAAAGAAAAATCTTCAGGAGGGAATTGAAGGAACCGGGCCGAGCTAAAGGAGATCGGAAAGATCACAAAAATCGGAAGAACAAGAAACACGAAGATTACACCACAGAGGAGATAAAAGAGCCATTTCCCCCATGAGAACCCATAACTTTCAGTCTGGCTATCAAACGTGGTCAAAACGGCTGCCAGCCTCCACCTCGTCAAACTTGCTCGATCTTAAAGAAACGACTGTATATGAGGAAAAAAATCATTGTTGCCACCAACAACATCAGGGCAATTGCCGAGGCAAAACCCCAGTTAAGGAGAGCGCTCACCTGTTCTTCAATCACCATGGAAATCATAATACTTTTCCTCCCTCCAAGCAGAGCCGGGGTGATGAAAAAACCCAGAGAATATATGAAAACCAGAAGGGAGCCGGCACCGACCCCCGGCAGGCTGAGCGGTACAAAAACCCGGATGAACGCCTGCAACTTGCTCGCCCCCAGACTTTCCGCTGCCCGAAGTAGGCCACGATCGATACCCTTCATCACACTGAACATGGCCAGTATCATGAAAGGCATCATCATCTGTACCATCCCGACATTTACAGCAAAGGAATTGTGAAGCATCCTGATTGGCGTCTCGAGAATTCCCAGGTCAACAAGCATGCTGTTGAAAACGCCTCGCCGGCCCAACAAAACCATCCAGGCATAGTTCCTCACCAATAGGCTCGTCCAGAACGGAATTATCACAAGAATCATGAGTAGATTTCGAGTGCCCTCAGAGACTCCAGATAGAAGGTAGGCGATGGGGTACCCCAACAAAACACATGTAACCGTCACAGTAAAACTGATCCTGAAGGTGATCCACATCACTTTGAGATAGAGGTCAGTTTCAAAAAACTTGACTATGTGTCTCAACGTAGGTTCAGGATCCAGAAAACCCTTAGAAAGGAAAAGAACGATAGGATAGATAAAGACCAGACCGAGTAGGATTGCACTTGGGAGGAGGAACAACCAGCCATATTGCGTTGGTTCCTTTGACGTTCCCATCTATATCACCACGCCAGTACTGAGCAGAAAATTGCCCCAATCGATGCCACGAACCAGAGAACGAGTAAGCGGTAAGAATAAAAAGGGAGCCCTCTTTGGGCACGCCTGGGCAGGGCTCCGCGGACACTGTGTAAAGCCCTGCCCTCTGCGTTACCGGCCGAGGTTATTTGAGCATCCAGGCTTTCCATCTTTCCTGGATTTCCTGATCCCGGTCAACCCACCACTCCGCATTCGGTATCCACGTCTTCCCTTGATATTGTGGCGCAGTTGGGAGCAGGGCCGCGACCTCCGGTTTGATGTAATCAAAGGCCTTCGTGTTTATTGGGCCGTACTGCATCGCTGCATTGAACTCGGCTTGCGGTTTCGCCCGGGTGGTATAGGCGATAAACTGCATCGCTTCCTTCACTTTCTTGGTCCCCTTTGTTATGACAAGCCACTCAATATTGACGCTCCCCCCGTCAAAGCTAATTGCTGCTGGCACCCCTTCCTTTATGATATTCGCTATCCGCCCGCTGTAGGCATAGGTCATATCAACTTCGCCATCGGTCATAAGTTGGGCTGGCTGCGCGCCTTTTGTCCACCACACCGCAACATGTTTCTTTATCTTATCCAGGCTCCGGAAAGCCCTGTCCACATCCAGCGGATAGAGTTTGTCCATGGGTACCCCGTCTGCGAGCAGAGCTATCTCGAGCATGTCATAGGGACCATTGAAGAGGGCGCGGGCGCCAGGGAACTTCTTGACATTCCAGAAGTCCGCCCAGCTTTTTGGTTGGTTGTCGCCGCGATACTTCTCAGTGTTATACGCCAGAGCCCCTCCCCAGAACTCGATGCCAACAGCATAGGGATGAACCGCTCCTGGAAGCAGATCCGTCTTATCGATGACCGAATAGTCGAGAGGTTCAAAAAGCCCTTCCTTCAACCCGCGGCGGAGCATCCTGTCTTCGATATCTACGACGTCCCACTCGATATTTCCCGTATCCACCATGGCTTTCATTTTCGCAAAGTCCGGATAGGAGGTAACAACGACCTTGATGCCAGTCTCCTTTTCAAAAGGTTCAACCATCGCTTTAATCACATTCTTCTCGTAGCTTCCACCCCACGATGAAAGGACGATTTGTTTCTCTGCGGCGAGAGCGGGTCCAACCACCAGAACGACTATCGCCAGAGAAACAAGAGCAAACAACTTGTAGGTTTCCTTCTTCATGTGATCCTCCTTGTTTGGATTTCAAAAACTCTCAGCAAACCTTAATCTGATCAAACCCCAGCCTCTCACCTCCTTTCTCTCCGTCTATTTCAGTTTTGATTTTTCCGTTCTTTTACCTGGACTCCCCAATCTACAGCACTGAATAATCCAATCCCAGTTTCGCCAGTTCCTCTCTCATCGCCCGGTACATGGCGAGGTATTCTTCTGTGGGCGTAACCCGTCCAAGATCATATAATTCACCAAATTTCTTTCCCAGGGGTGCGTTCGGTATCTCTTTTTCATACCTGGCCAGAAGGTTCTTCACGATGCCATTTACCTTATCGCGCGACAAACCCATCCGTGCCACGATATGTCCGACCTCTGCACCCGTCCTTATTTCCAACGAAGAGGTCCGTTCCGGGTGCTTATCCCTGGCAATCCCGCCAAGCACGAGGTTCGCTCCTGAGACAGTGGATGTCATGGCGTGAGCCACCATTTCATAGAAGAGCATCTCCGTTGCAGGGCCGGCAGCGGCCATGGCAACAGAGAGATTCACAAGATGAGTGTTCCTGGCGACAGCCTGGGAGTACACACTGACCAGCCACAGCATTTCCGCGCTCGTATTGCACACCTGATGGATATCGATGGGAAAGGGAATGTGGTAATCCGCCCTGAAAGCGAGTAATCCCAGGAAGAAGTGCGCGATCAGGGTCACCATGGTCCCTTCAGGCCCCCCGGCATAGCCGCCCATGAGGGGTCCATACAAACCAGCGATACCGGAGCCGCTCTCAAGCTGAAAAGGTACCTTATTCATTCTCGCAAAATCGACCTTTAGTTCAGCGATGACCCCATTCTGGGTGACGTCTGTTTTGAGAGCCCCAAACTGCTCGCGAGCGGCGGCAAGAATCGCTGCGGTACTCTCCGCACATGAAATCAAGCAGTATATGCCGAGGCCTGGTCTTCCGGCCAGTTTCGCCGCCTCTCTTCGCTTTGAGACATCCCAGATTGCGGCCGCAACCTCAATGGGATGTCCCGCCTTGATCGGAATCCCTCTAAATGTAGAAAGCAAAGACGGCCCACAAAAGCTGTCAGCAAGCGGTTCCATGGCCAAACTCTGACAAACCTTCACGAACAGATCCTCCGGGACCGGAACACCGAGTGCTGAAAACGTGCACGAGGGATCACGCCTATCTTCTATTTGTCTGGCTTGGGACACCCTTTGATCCTTACCTTCGCCCCACACATATTGGGACGGAGAATTCCTCAGCGCATCTTCGACTTCCTCCCGGCTAAACCGAACAACCCTCTCTGTATCGAGGCAATAGAATCCGAGGTCCAAGAAGAGCTGCATGCCTGCCTCAAATGCCCTGTCTGCTAGTCCATCGTCCTTCGGAACAACCCGATTCTGATCAAAATGAATGTCAAACCTCTCCGTGAGTTCCGAAACCTTCTGGTAGAGGAGGAGGTCGTAATCGGTCTCCTTCATCCGCTCGCCTGTATCACATCGCTCCACCACGTCCCAAAAGCCAATCATCACCCAAGTCCTCACTTCCAAAGGTTATTTGCCCATGAGTTCCCGTGCTATCCTGATTGCCCCAGCTGCATCTTTCGCATACCCATCAGAGCCAATCTCCTCTGCCCATTCAGGGGTGACCGGTGCCCCCCCTATAATCACCTTAAAGTTTTTTCTGATGTTCATTTCACATAGATCTTCGATCAGTTGGGGCATGTAACCCATCGTGGTCGTCATCAGGGCGGAAACCCCAATGATGTCTGCTTCCCTCTCCTGTGCTTCTTCAATAATCCTAGTGACTTTGACATCTTTTCCGAGATCAATCACATCAAAGCCGGACGTTGACATGATCAGTTTGACGATGTTTTTCCCGATATCATGCATGTCACCTTGAATGGTGGCGAGGACGACTCTGGCGCTTTTCTGAAGCCCCTGAGAACCCTTTGATGCGATAGCAGGCTCTAGGATCTTAACGCCGGCATTCATTGCTTTCGCAGCCAGCATCATTTCTGGAAGGTAGAACTTCCCAGACTCGAAATTGATACCGACCGTTTCCATTCCTTTTGCGAAGCCTTCCTGTATAGCCTCCACAGGGTCAACACCTTCTTTCAGAGCTCCCTTGGCCAACTCAATGCAATCCGCTTCGTTACCCCGTATGACTGCATCCGCCATTTTCTCAAGAATAGTCATCAATGAGCCCCCTTCACTCCGAAATACTCTCGATCAGGGCAATGTCCCTTGCCGACTCTGAAGGCCAGCCATTCCGTGAGGTATCACGCATTTTGCACGAAGATCTATCAGACCTCGTAATCTTTCTCTTATCAAACAACTATACAATCGCTCCATTCCCATCCCACCGTCACCCTATTGCCTCGTTTGTGGTGCTCGACCTCCGTCGCATCGGAGATCTTGATAGAAAGGACATGCCCTTCAAGAATTCTGACTTTAAACCGGCGAATCTCTCCGAGGTAGATTTCCTCTTCAATCGTTCCCTCAACTATGTTCCAGCCAACGGAATTCTCCTTCTTGGCAAGAAAGGTCAAGTTCTCGGGCCTCACGACTGTACAGACGCTTTCCCCCATCTCAATGTCATATTTGTTCGGTATACTAAATTCAAGTCCCCCCTCCGACGTGATTTGAATTGCCTTGTCACCCTTATTGGTCACCCGTCCCTCTAAGAAATTTGACTCCCCAATAAAGCTCGCCACAAATCTGTTGGCAGGACGTTCGTACAAGTCTTCTGGAGTTCCAATCTGTTCCACACGGCCGTTATTCATCACCGCTATTCGATCAGACATCGTAAGCGCTTCACTCTGGTCATGGGTCACATAGACGGTCGTAATGTGGAGCCTCTCCTGAATATCCTTAATCTCCAATTGCATGGCTTCTCGAAGATTCTTATCCAGAGCCCCCAAAGGTTCATCCATCAACAGAATCGGAGGGCTAAATACCAATGCCCGCGCCAAAGCCACCCGTTGCTGTTGACCACCGCTTAATTGTTTGGGGTAGCGTTGTTCAAACTCGGATAGTTTAACCAGCTCTAAGGCTCCTTTGACCTTTTCCCGAATATTCCTGGAATCGAGCTGTCTCATTTTCAGAGGGAAGGCAATGTTGTCAAAAACCGTCATATGAGGAAAGAGAGAATAGTTCTGGAAAACGATTCCAATGTTCCTTTTGTGGGCCGGCTTGGATACAATGGATTGATCCCCGATGCGGATATCCCCGGAGTCTGGGAACAGAAA
Source organism: uncultured Thermodesulfobacteriota bacterium (assembly GCA_964348095.1). Classification (GTDB taxonomy): domain Bacteria; phylum Desulfobacterota; class BSN033; order WVXP01; family WVXP01; genus WVXP01. The sequence goes on from CAYGBK010000011.1 coordinate 47,159, forward strand.
ACCTGCGATCATCATGAGCGTCGTGGTCTTTCCTGAACCACTGGGACCAAGGAAGGTAATGAATTCACCCTTCTCGATTTCCAGACAAACGTTGTCCACAGCAACGAAAGTACCGAATTTTTTTATCAGGTTCTCTAAATGAATCGTAGATGCTCTCTCAGAGTAAGTATGACCGATAAGGCTATCCGCGCTTTCTTGCGGATTCATGACAGTCACCTCCGAGGGCGACCATGGTTTCGATATAAAGGAATCCCGTCCTTTATACAGGAACCGCGTGCCCTTTGTCAAATAGGAAAATCCACTCCTCTGCTTGAAGATCTTAAGAGCATGCCAATTCTCTGTTGATTTCTCCCAAAAACATACAATTCTTTTGGCTAGGCATGATTCTCGCATACTCATAATCAACTCAAGTTCCTCACCCTCTTTTCTCGGGCGAAGTAGAACTCTCAATGAGCATGTCCTCTTCTGGCATGTAGAGATCCCTGAACCTTGAAACAGTCTATGCTATGTGCTTTTTTTGACATCTCTCGATGATTCTCACAACTCCAAAGACGTGGAACAGCTTTTTGAGACGTCCCTTCTGTCGGATGCAAGGCAATCGACCAGGCACAATAACCTGCTGACTTTCCAAAGAAAACACAATCCTCCTTTCAGTTCTCCATTCTTTATTGTGTTTTTTCCGGCATTTCGTTATATTGGCACTGAGGCTGCCGGGAGGCAACACAACAGTTTTTCCAAAGGAGGGCTAAACTATGAGAAGAGTTTCGTTCACTTTTACGATTGCTGCGATCGTCGTCTCAGCTGTAATGCTTCTCTCTGTGCAAGGCGATCTGGCCTGGGCCAAGACGATCAAGATAGCCTTTATTGGTCCCCTGACAGGACCCAACGCAGCTCAGGGCAATGGGGCCAAGAATAGCTTCGATCTGGCCATCAAACAGGCCAACGAATCCGGAGAATTCCCATACAAAATCAAACCAGTGATCTTAGATGACGCATCGGACCCAGCTGTGGGTGTTTCCGCAGCTTTGAAGGCTGTGTCTGACAAGAAGGTCGTGGCTGCCACTGGACACTGGAATAGTGGCGTTGCACTTGCCACCATCCATACCTTTCATTCATTCAATGTCCCATTTATGGTTTGGGGTGCGATCAGCCCGAGGATCACAGGGTATAACTATCCGCAAGTCACCCGTAACTGTCCGACCCTCGTACAGGAGAATGCCCCCTTCGCCAAGTGGGTTATCGGGGACCTTGGGTACAGAAGCTTCAGCATCATCTCCGACACGACGGACTATGGCGAGCAGAATACCAAAGCATTTAGAGACCTCGCTCAAGAGCACGGAGCGCAGATTCTCTCTGTCGATGCTGTCCCCGTAGGAACCACAGATTTCAGACCGATCCTCACAAAAATCAAAGGCCTCAACCCCTCAGCCATTTACTTTGGCGGTGTGGTTATGGAAGGCGCTCTCACCAAGAGTCAGATGGAGAAGGTCGGGTTGAATAAGGTGTTTGCCGCGGTCTCCGGGCTTGCCGACGAAAAGTTCAACGAGGTCGCCGGGAGGGCTGCCGAGGGAACCATCATCACGAAGCCAGGATTCGAACTGGAAGAGTTGCCAGGAGGCGTCGAGTTCAAGAAAGCCTACGAGGCCCAGGGATATGGAGAACCCATGGGCGCTTATGGGATTTACGCCTATGAAGCAGCTAATATCATCCTCGAAGCCCTGAAGAAGGTTGGGCCAGATGATAAAGAGGCAATTGCCAAGACCATCCGCGCAATGGCATACAAGGGAATCCTCGGAACGACCACTTTCGACGAGACCGGTCAAACAGAACTCGCCCTCGTGACCAAGCTCGTCAGCCAGGACGGCAAATGGGTGAAATGGGAAAAGTCCGAGTATGGTGCAGGAAAGCGTAAACTTCCTAGCCCATAAAGACGTGTCTCCGCCTTCCCGGCAGCCTACCTTTTCTCCCCAGCAAAGAACCTAATAAGAGCTGAGAGCCGGCAAGGATTTCTTGTCAGCTCTCACTTGTTTTAGTGGGAGAGTTTTTTGTCTGAATTCGCCCAACAGATACTAAACGGCCTGCTCTTAGGTTGCAACTACACGCTGATTGCTATCGGGTTCAGCCTTTTCTTTGGCGCCTTGAACGTGGTTCATTTCTCCCATGGAGATGTCTGCATTCTCGGTAGCTTTGTCGTTCTCATTTTTTATGCCGTCGGGAGTGCAAGTGGCATTTTTGCAGCTTTACCGCCAGGTCTATCCGTCCCTCTGCTGATTGCAACTGCGGCGGCCGTGACCGGGATTTTCGGCGCCATCTTCGAAAAGCTCGTGATCAAGCCTTTTCGCCACGCCCCACTTCTCATGGTCCTTGTTGCGACTGTCGCCCTCGGCCTTATCATACGAGAAGCCATCAGGCTCTTCTACCCCCAGGGAAGCAACCCCCAAATATTTCCGCGTTTCCTTCCCGAGGGAAGTTTCAGTATATCCGGCGTCCTCGTTCATTACGATAGCCTGATTATCCTCGTAACCACCGTCGGACTCATCATTTTCATGTTCCTTTTGATTGAAAAGACCCGCACGGGTGCTGCGATCCGGGCTATCTCCCAGGACATTGAAGCGGCAATGATGATGGGAATCAACATCAATGCGACGGTAGCGGTGACTTTTCTTGTTGGTTCCGGTCTGGGCGCTATTGCAGGTATCCTGAACGGCGCTTATGTCAGCATCATTCGCTTTGATATGGGACTCATGGGCGGCATCAAGGGTTTCTCAGCCGCCGTCGTTGGAGGGTTGGGAAACATTTACGGAGCCATCTTTGGCGGGTTGGTCCTTGGATTTGTGGAGACATTTGCCTCTGCCTTCATACCTGGGGGAACCGCTTATAAGGACGTATTTGCGTTTCTGGTTGTGATCTTTTTTCTTGTTTTCAAGCCCTCTGGAATTCTCGGCGAAAAGGTTTACGAGAAGGTCTGATCATGCGATTGCATCAGAGATTAACGGACATGGCGGTGATATCCTTGGGGGAGATCTTTGCCTTCTCGGTTGTCGTTCTCTTTCTATGGGTGGAAAATGTCGTTGGGATTATCCTTGTGATTCTTGGAATCGGCGCGTGCTGGTATCTATTTGATCGGTTTCAGAGAGTCCAGGCCTATCTCACCGCTGCTTTTCGACGAGAAAAGAGCTTTTCTCTATTCCTTGCCTTTGTTCTACTGATTCTCCTTCCGGTGTTTCTGAGAGACGATCCCTACCTGATCCACATATGTTTGACTGCAGGGATCTATGTGATGCTCGCCACGGGCTTGAACTACCAACTGGGAAGCACCAATATAGTCAACCTCGCCACGGCCGCCTCTTACGGAGTCGGCGCATATACGTCAGCACTCCTTTCGGTCCACACGGGGGCAAGTTTCTGGCTGGTAATCTTTGCTGCCGGAGGGGCTGCCGCGTTCATGGGATTTCTCCTCGGATTACCCACCACAAAGACCAAAGACTACTACCTCTCTTTGGTAACGATTGCCTTCGGTCTGATCGTTTACCTGTTATTGAATAACCTCCGGTGGACAGGTGGCCCGAATGGAATCGGGGATATACCGCCTCCAACCATCTTCGGCCATTCTTTCAGAACCGAAATCGAAACCCTTGGTTTCCGTCTCCCCTTCCAAGCCAACTATTATTACCTGATCCTGATTTTCTGCTTGCTGTACACTCTAATCTCTCAACGCCTGCACAACTCCCGGACTGGTTTGACATGGAATGCGATCCGGGAAGACGACATCGCTGCAAGATGTTCAGGGATTCATGTGGCCAATTACAAAATCCTGTCCTTTTGTATCAACTGTTTTCTCGATGGCGTGACCGGGGCAGTATACGCCCATTACGTGGGATTCATATCTCCGGAAAATTTCCAATTCATGCTCTCGGTGGTTGTGGTGACCATGGTGATCCTGGGCGGTATGGACAATGTTTTCGGGGTTGTATTCGGTGCAGTCCTGCTCACCCTTCTTCCCGAAAAGTTTCGAATCTTTCAAGATTTTCGACTCATGCTTTATGGAACTATCGTCATCGTGACCCTCGTCTTCAGGCCACAGGGCCTTTTTCCACAGAAGCTGAGAAGATATGGATAGGATGACGCATCGAAGCGAAGATACCGTCACTCATGGCAGTGACTCTCGGATTAGTCTCGAAGTGCACTTATGTTCGCCAAAATCGCAGGACGAAATCCGAAGTACGAAACAATTCTGAAATCCTAAATTCAAATGTTCCAAACGACGTTTCGAATTCCTGTCATTCGATATGCTAATTTGTTTTGGATTTTAGATTTGACAAACCATCTTACACCAAAAGACACGCATACTCAGCCTTCTCTGATTGGGACGATAGAAAAGGAAGGGGCCCATGTCTCTTTTGGAGACCAATGATCTGACAATTCAGTTCGGCGGACTCACCGCAGTCAGCGACGTAACCTTTCATATCGCTCCGGGTGAGGTGGTCGGTCTGATTGGCCCCAACGGCTCTGGTAAGACAACCTTCTTCAATCTGATTACTGGAATCTACCGGCCGACTTCCGGAGAGATACTTTTCAGGAGAGAGAGGGTTATTGGCCTTCAACCCTTTCAGCTTGCACGGAAAGGCATTGCTCGAACATTTCAGAATAGTCGACTGTTCTCCAACTTGAGCGTTCTCGATAATGTCATCATTGGTATGCACCACAAACAGCGTTCACAGTGGTACCATGCGATCTTCCGAAGCCGATTTTCTAGGAAAGAGCTAGATGAGGCCGCCCACAAGGCCATAGAGCTCCTCGGCTATTTCAGCCAGGAACTTGTCGATGATCGTTACAAGAAGGCGGCAGATCTCCCTCAGGCTCACAGGCGACGGCTAGAGATCTGTCGGGCCCTCGCAGCCGACCCTGTTCTTCTCCTCCTCGATGAACCCTCGGCAGGGATGGATCCGGAAGAGACTGCAGATCTTATGGAAGACATCAGAAAGATACAAAAGAGAATGAGCGACATCGGAATAGTCATCATTGAGCATGACATGACCGTGATCGAGAATATTGCTGATCGTGTCGTTGTCTTCAATTATGGGCAAAAGATAGCTGAAGGTTCGTTCGCCCAAATCGCCGAGAATCCCGAGGTTCTCGAGGCCTATCTGGGGGAATCAAGCGGAAATGCTCAGGCTAGTTGAAGTCTCCACAGAATACGACGGGGTTCCTATGTTGCGGAGCGTGAGCCTCAGCATCGAAAAGGGAAAACTCGTGTGTCTTCTCGGCAGTAACGGGGCTGGAAAAACGACAACTGTCAAAACGATCATCGGATTTGTTAAGCCCACCCGTGGAGCGATCTATTTCGAGGAAAAGTCCCTTGCTCACCTCAAGACGAACCGGATCATCGAACAGGGTATCTCAGTTGTCCCTGAAGGGAGACGGCTTTTCCCAAAAATGACGATTCTCGAGAATCTCAGGCTGGGAGCCTATTTTGCCACCGACTCGAGGGACCTTAACGAGCGACTGGAAAGAGTTTTCGCACTCTTTCCGATTCTCAGGGACCGTATCCATCAAACAGCCGGCACTCTCAGCGGGGGCGAGCAAGGGATGGTCGCTATTGGACGGGGCATGATGAGTAGACCGAAGATCCTCCTCCTCGATGAACCCTCTCTTGGACTCGCTCCGAAACTTATCGAGGAATACTTTCGGACCATCGAACGGATCAACAGATACGAGAACACGACGATCCTTCTCATCGAGCAGAACGCGGCCAAGGCTCTCTCGATTGCTGACCAGGGCTATGTATTGCAGAAGGGCCAGATCATCGCCGAAGGGACACCTCAGGAAATAATACGTACTGAGGTCATCAAGAAGGCATATCTGAAGGGGAGGACGTAACGCTGGTTTGATCTGTGGCCAGATACCCTGTCATCTCCCCGGCTCGAGAACAGAATAATCCAACCCAAGAGAGGTGACCTCTTTTTTCACCGTTTCGTAGAGATCCAAGTACTCCTGAGTGGGTTCAACTCGTTCCATGTCATAGCATTCGCTGATTGTCTTCCCAATCGGCGCTTGGGAGATCATCTCCTCATATTTTGGGAGAATCTTCTTAACGAGGTCGTTGGCGTCTTTGCGGGACAGTCCCATCCGAGTGGCTGCATGGGCAGCCTGTGCACAAATCCGCCCTTCCATGCCTGTGCACCGCTCCGGATGTTTGTTACGTGCAACCGCAGCAGGGGAAAGATCTGCCCCAGAAACAGCAGCAGTTATCCCGTGCGCAATCAGCTCATAACAGGCCATTTCTGTGCACGGACCCGCTGCAATGAACGTATTTGCGAAGTGGAGAAGATGGGTATTACGGGCCAATGCCTGGTGAGCTGCACTGACGAGCCAGAGCATTTGACGGGTCGTGTTACATGTCTCATGAATGTGAATCGGGAAACAGACCGAATACTCGGTCTCGAAAACGAGCCGACCCAGAAAAGTGTGGGCCACCAGAACCATCGAGGTTCCCTCCGGCCCTCCCGCATAGCCGCCCATGAGCGGACCATAGAGGCCACCGATCGAGTAAGTGGTTCGCCTCAGAAAAGGGATCTTCTTCATCCGGTCATAGTCCACCTTCATCTCGGCAATGGCGGCACAGAGCATTCCATCCCTCGCGAGGGCACCAAACTCTGGCCTTGCGGCTGCGATCATGGCGTCCGCCTTTTCCGCGGCTGACACCATCGTATACATTCCCTTGCCCGGACACCCTGCCCGCCTGGCAGCCTCCCGCCGTTTACCAACGTCCCAGATGGCAGCCTCCACCTCAATTGGCGATCCTGACCGGACTTCAACCCCACCCAAGGTGTGGAGCAAAGAACCGGCAGAGAAACAGTCGGCTAAGGGTTCTTTTGCCGTGCTCATGGCCGCTTGAAGAAAGGTCTCTTCTGAATATGGCGTCCCCACAAGGGTGAAATTACAGAAACACGGTCGGGAATCCTCGACCTCTCTCTTTTTCTGAACCCGCTGGTCTCGCCCCTCTCCCCAGACAATCTTGCTCGCGCCGGCGTCAAGGGCGTCAAAAAGCTCCTCTTTACTGAATTTCATAACCCTACCGGTGTCCGTGCAATATACCCCAACCTCCAAAAAGAACTCCACGGCAGCATCAAAAAGCCGATCCGCGAGTTTATCGTCCGAGGGGATAGCCTGTTCAGGATCAAATGTGATGTCATATTTCTGGATGACCTCGCCGGCCACCCGTCCGACTCGCCGGTCAAAATCCCCTTCTGCCAGCATGTCACCGCTTTCGGACCGACCTGCGACTTCCCAAAAGTCAATCATAGGACTCTCCTTTCCTTCCATGACGGCTGAGACGGACACGACTGCTTCTATCGCCAATTAAAGAGGTCTTTTCAATCCCTGTAAGACCCCATCACATGATTAACTCTTTTGAGATCTTTACTGCTTCCGAGGCGTTTTCTCCATATCCGTCAGCACCGATCTTCTCCGCCCACTCCGACAGAATGGGAGCGCCCCCGACAATTATCTTCACCTTTTCCCGAAGACCCGATTCTTGCAGCGCCTGAATCACCCGGGGCATATTCTGCATGGTCGTTGTCATCAACGCGGACATGCCCAAAATGTCCGGTTCCAGCTCCCTGATTTTCTCAACAAAGGTGAGATCTGGCACATCATGACCAAGGTCCACGACGTCAAACCCTGCGCCGTCCAGCATGATCCGTACGATATCCTTGCCGATTCTATGCACATCACCATGCACCGTACCGAGGACGACACGGCCTTTCTTCTCCCCACCACTCCCAGCGGCCAGATGGGGTCGCAGAATTTCAACCCCTGCCGTCATCGCATCAGCAGCGACCATCAATGCTGGAAGGAAGATCTCCAGGCGCTCGAACTTCTTCCCTAACTCTTCCATGACCGGGCGAAGGCCTTTTTCGAGAATATCCATCGGTCCCATGCCCTGATCAATTGCCTTTGCGACGAGCTCCTTCACCTTATCCTCATCCCCGTCTTGAACCGCCTTTCCCAATTCCTGGAAAACATCGCTCATTATCCGCCTCCTCAAGTCATAGCTGTTCACTGCGAGAGTAGGACGATTTGACCAAATATAGAGTTTTTTGTCAATTCGTAAATAAAGCTGTTCCCGATTTTCGCCAGGATGATTCGAGTCTGGCCGGGACAGGGGCGGAACCGTATCCCCGCTGCTCGCAGATTTTAGATTCGCAAAGTCTCGCATTCTCTTTTAAAACTTCGCTCCATGACCCGTTGCGGTCGCAATGTCTCTATGATAAGAGTGACAGGGGAGATCAGCCACACCATCAACCTTGAAACATCGCTCTGGTCGTCCCGAACCTACATATGATCGGACAATTCACGACTCGGCCCTAATGGCTTAGTCCGATCTCTGATTCTCTATTTTGCACAAACACTGGGGGTGCCTTATTTTTGTATAGAAAGGGAGGAGACAATGGCAAAGCTTTTTACCTTATTGGAGGAAACCGAGGACTTTGTGAAGATAAGGAAAGACACCCATGAACTGAATATCACCATAGAACTCTCTACAGTCTTCAAAGATCTCAGGGTGAATACAACCATAGATTTCTTCGACCACATGATCGAGACCCTGTCATGGGGCGCCTGCATGTCGATTGGGTGCCTGGTAGAGACCGGGAAGTGGCGGTCTACCCATACGATTGCAGAGGATGTTGGAATCACGCTCGGAACGGGGTTGAAGAGATTCTTCACCAGGAAAATTGAGAATGAGGGGATCAACGCCTCGGGGTCGTGTATTTTTGGCCTGGACGAATCTCTTGCCAGGGTCATGGTGAATATGGAAGTGAGAAGAAACGTCTTCTTCTCAGTTCACGATGACTGTCCAGGGGTTAAGACTGAGCTTGTCGAAGACTTGAAAGTTCAGGACATGTTCGCCTTTGTGGAAGGATTCTGCCAGGGCTTCCCCGCAACCGTTCACATGGACTTCCTAAAGGGACGTGATTCTCATCATACCTGGGAATCCGCCATTCATGCTCTCGGACAAGCAATCAGAAATGCCTTCACATCGAATCCTTGGAGAAAAGCTGCCAATAACCCTTACTATGCCGAGGAGGGGATAGCAGACGCAGCCCTTGGATAGTCAGGGAGAGATGTGAGTTCCGGAGGCTCTATGCTTGCCGTCATAAAAGAGAAAGTCGGAAGGGGCTGGGAGCTGCGAGAAATGGCGAGGCCCACTATGTCAGAGACCGATGTGCTCATCAGGGTGAAAATGATCGGCATATGTGGGAGCGACATGGCAATATATGATGGGAGGGAGAAGGACCTGAACATTCCCGTCATCCCCGGTCACGAATTCGCCGGTGAAGTGGTGGATCGTGGATCGGGGGTGACCGGTATTCCTCCCAAAAGCCGTGTGGCCGTCAATTTGGTCAAGAATTGTGGCCATTGTGCCTATTGTCTTAAGGGAGAGACCAATCTGTGTGTGGATACCAATCTCATCGGCTTTCATACAAACGGCGGATTTGCCGAATACGCCTCTGTTCCTGCGGCAAACTGCCATATACTTCCAGATAGCCTGTCATGGGAAGACGCGGCGTCTGTCGACCCTGTGGCGTCTGCGCTCGCGCCACTCAGGAAGACCGCAGTCACGTCATCCGACCGGGTGGCCATCATCGGGCCGGGTCCAATTGGTCTGTATGCCTGTCAAATTGCCAGGGCAGAGGGGGCAAAAGGCGTATTTGTCATCGGAACGAGAGAGCCCCGGCTGGCAATGGCATTGAAACTGGGAGCAGACAAGACCTGCCTGGTCGATCGCGAAGATCCCCTGGCCTCTGTTGGAGAGGTTACGAAAAACATCGATGGGCATGGGGTCGATCTTGTCTTGGAAGCCTCTGGCAATTCAAAGGCACTGGATTTGGCCTTTGAAATTGCCGCCAAGGGAGCAAGGGTGGCTCTCGTGAGTATTTATCATGAAAGATCTCAAATCGATCCAATGACCATCGTGTCCAAAGAGCTCAAAGTTTACGGGTCATTCGATTACAAATGGATCGATTTTGAAGACGCCATCGATCTTGTTGCAAGGGGCCGCATAAAAACAAAACCGCTGATCACGCACAGATTCTCGTTGACGGATATTCAAGAGGGAATACGGTTGATGGAAGAAAAAAAGGCAATCAAGGTGATGATAGAACCGTAAGAAAGGGTGAGAGTGAATTCATGAAGGCGGGTACGGTTGAAATCGTCGGTGAACAGAACAAGTTCGATCAGAGAGATTCTATCTTTTTTCGAGCGGCCGTAGGTGTGGAGATGCACAGGCTGATACAGCGTTGGATGGAGGTCCATCCAAAGGACCCCATTTTTCGGGCCCTTATGGGAGTCCCGAGATCGGAAAATTGCATCACCCACCACCTGGCCGCTGCGGTGGACGGTCCGGTCAACCCTGAAAGGTTGCATTTTGAAGAGCCGAGCTATGTGACCGAAAAAATCAAAGGCGTCGCTCGATTCTTGGGGGCGGATCTTGTGGGGATCTGCCGGCTCAATCCGGCATACGTCGCAAGCCATCGAGCAGACGAATATATGGCCGAGAAACCTGAAGCCGGACAACCGATCAGATTGGATCATCGGGTCGCCATTTCACTCGGTTTCAGGAGGGAATTTGACATGATCAAGGCAGGCCATAGCTACATCGATGGCATCGAAGGGGCACTGGCATACAACAAGGCCGCTGTGGCTGCCTGTCAGCTTGCGGCCTTCATCAGGGAACTTGGCTACCCGGCAAAGGCTCACCACGAGAGGGAAGAGGAAGTGCTCCATGTGCCCATTGCCGTCGAGGCTGGACTGGGTGAATTAGGGAGGCTGGGGATACTCATCAACGGACAATTCGGTCCGAGGGTTCGATTGTCAACGGTAACAACAGACCTTTCGCTCATTCCGGATCAGCCCGTCGATCTGAGCGCTCAGCAGGTCTGCGGAATCTGCTCGAAATGCGCCGACACCTGCCCAAATCAGGCAATTTCCAAGGGTGAGAAGGCCGTCCTGAGAGGGGCAAGAAAGTGGGTCATCGATGCGAAAAAATGCCTCGCCTTTTGGGGCTCCAACAAGGAGAAATGGGACGACTGCTCTGCCTGCATCGCTTCCTGTCCGTACAACCGCCCCGACACCTGGTTCAACAGGGTCCACCACCGTCCCCTTTTTTTCAGGGCCCTCCGGTATCCGCTGTTCAGTAAGCCTCTGCTGTGGCTAGACGATCTCCTCAGAGGAAAACAGCCCCGGTACAAGGTCCATTGGTTGGATTACAAGAACGACTAGGCAGGTGGGGGAGAGCAAATCGCTGATGGCCTCTGGGAACATCAGGATGGAGACTATGCGTCCTCTCTCTTGCCGATGAACATGAGCCTGACAAGCTCCTCCTGATCGAGCTCACTTGTCGCCCGACAGTCCACTTTCTTTCCCCCCCTAAGGACGAAAACCCGGTCTCCAATGTCGAAGATGTCCTTGAGGCGGTGGGTCACGAACACAATGGCTTTTCCCTCGTTTTTCAACTTGACCATGAGTTCGAGCACTTTTTCTGCTTCTCGCACCGCCAGGTTCGCTGTCGGTTCATCCATTAAAACGACTTTAGGGCCGAACCTGACCGCTTTCCCAATTGCAACAGCCTGCTGCTGGCCACCGGAGAGATTGTCAACAATTTCACGGGGATTGGTAATATCGATTTTCAGCCCTTTGAGCGTCTCTACAGCCAATTCCTCCATTTTCTTTCTGCGAAGAAAATAAAAGAACCCCCCTACAGATCGATGTAATTCCCGCCCCAGAAAGAGGTTTGAAGCAATATCGAGACGATGGCACAGGGCGAGATCCTGGTACACCATCTCGATACCCAGTTCGCGAGAGTGATGGGGGTCCCGAATCGACGTTTCCTCGCCCCCAAAATAAAGCCGGCCGCCGTCAGGCCTGTAGGCACCGGTAAATATTTTCAGCAGGGTTGATTTCCCCGCCCCATTATCACCCACGAGGCCGAGAATCTCACCCTCAAAAAGATCAAAATCCACATCGGACAGCGCGTGAATGCCGCCGAAATGCTTACTCACTCCCGATGTGGACAGTATAGGGTCCATCGACATGATCTCTCTTTGAGAAGCCCTGCTTAACGGGCCATCAGGGCTCCTCAGTGATACTGATCTATGCGACCCGCCTTCCACCTGTTCCCGACTGTGTGAACAGAAATACACCACCCCTTCTCTGCGTTGTCCATCGTTCACCACCACTTAACGCAGAAAGACCGGCCCTGCGGGTCACACAAAAGGGGCAAAAGTTCTTTTTCTCCAGAGATCGGGACTTACCCCCATTTCCAGCCGATGGGGGTAAGTCCTATCCAAATCCGCGTGGTCGTCTGACTATTTCTTTGGCTCAAGCACCATGGATGAGGGAGGTTTCCATCCCTCTGGGGCCCACACGTGGCTTCGCGGAAAGTCTGCTATGGTCTCCGTGGTCATCACAAGCCCCGGTGTCCAGACATACTTGGGAACCTTTTGTTCACCGTTGTGGTTCCGGATGATCATATTGATGATGATCCTGGCATTTGTCAGAGAGTGGCCAGTAACCCCATAATCAATGGAGCCATCCTTGATGTAAGGAATCGTTTCCTGGAACGGGTAAACAACCGACATATGAACTTTGTCCTGGAGATTTCTCTCCTTAAGGGCATTGGCAACTCCGTGAGACTGGGCCTCCACAACAAGGAAGCCATTGAGATCCGGGTGGGCATTCAGGATATTCTCGGCAACGGACTGCCCGACAGCCGGGTCTTCAGAATCTCCCCACCTTTCATCCACAAGCTTGAGGCCTGGATGATTCGCCAGAGCTGCATGGGCTCCTTTGTTAATCGCTTCGGTATACGTATTGCCAGCAGGTCCAGGCAGAATAGCGATCTTCCCTTTACCCATCAGCTTTTGGCCGAGCCAATCGATTCCCCGGTAACCGAAATCGAAATCGTTTTCACAGATATAGCCGGAAAGCTTGCCCGTCAGGGCGGCTTCGCCGTTGAAATACACCGGAATGCCCTTAGCCACGGCCTCCTCCGTAATGGCCACGAGTGCTTCCGCACTGATCGGACCAATAAGGAGGGCGTCGACCCCCTTCTGCATCAGGTTTTCAATCTGATTGACCTGCCCCTGAAGGTCTTCGTAGCCTTTGGCCGCCAAAATCGTTATGCCGACGCCTGTGGCTTTTGCCTCGGTGAGATACCCGTAGGACTGATTCACAAAGTACGGGCTTCCGAGAGACGGAATGCTAACCCCGATAGTGAGCGGCTTTTTGGGCGTCACTCGTTGCCACGGCTCCCAAAGACGGGATCCCCACGGGTAGATGTTTTCCGCGATAATGCCCTGCCAGCCATCGTCATATGCTCCCGCCTGGGCGGAGATGGGAGCCAGAAGCGAAAAACATGCAACCAACAAGATGATGAATCGAATTCTTTGCATTACCATAACCCTCCCTTTCTTGGAATGTCTTTCCCTTTGAGTTACGAATCCCCGGAGCGAAGCCCGAGGTGAAAACACGCGTTCCCGTATCACCCCCTTTCTCCTTTATTTCTTGTACTTGTCAACCACAACAGCAATGATGATAATGCTCCCCACAACAACCTGTTTCACAAAGGCTGAGACGCCAATGAGATCAAACCCATTCGACATAGTGGCAAGAAACATGATTCCAAAAATGACTCCCAAGAGAGTCCCTACCCCACCCTGAAAAGTTACGCCTCCAACCACGCAGGCAGCGATCGATTCCAGCATGAGGCTCCCCCCCAAATTAGGCTGCCCCGAATTGATGCGTGCGGAGAGGAGCGCTGCAGAAATGCCTGTGAGTATCCCGGCCCCGCCAAAGACCCAGAGAAGAACCGTACTCGTATTGACTCCTGATCGCCTCAGGGCCTCTATGTTGTCGCCGGCGGCATAGATATATCGGCCGAAACGCAATCGATACAGGATAACGTACATGGCCATAATGACCAAGAAGGTAATGATAACAGGCAAGGGAATGGTAAAAACGTTCGTATAGGCCAGGACTTTATACGTCGAAGGAAGGTTATAGATCGTCAGTCCCTTCGAGAGAATCAGGGCGAGTCCATGGCTAATAGAGAGTGTTCCCAGGGTCACAGCAAAGGAGTCGATGCGCGCGTAGGCAACAACGGCGCCGTTCAGCAATCCTATAGCAGCACCGATGAGTATGGGTGTAAACCATCCGGCAACAGTGCCGAATTCTTTTGCGACGATGGCTGCGATCACGCTGCACAGGCCGATCTGAGCACCCAGAGAGACGTCGACACCCTTGGTCAGAATGACCAGCATCTGTCCGCAGGTGACCAGAGCCAAGAAGCACGCCTGCCGGGCCACTGTGATGCCATTGCTCAGCGTCAAAAACCTGGGATTAATAATTCCCAGGAGAATGATAAGTGTCAGGAGAACAAAAGGCAGTAACCCGAAAATGCTGTAAATTCGCCTCAGCTGAGTTGTCGAGATTCGGTAGTAGGTGTTGTCAGCCAACTCCATGTGACGTCACATTTTCCCTTTAATGACCTTCAGCACGTCCGCCGTGATGTTGAGGGTTTCGTCGATATCCCCATCCGTGTGTGCCACCGAGATCGAGTACTCTTCGAACCACCCGCTCCCCATGGGAATGACCCCTTTACTGAGCATTCCGTACCAGTACTGTCGCCACATCTCCTTGTTCGCCTTATTGGCCTGACGGTAGGTGTGCGGTTTTTCGGGAACAAACTGGATTCCCCCGAGAGGGCCTTCATGAGTCACGGTAGCAGGCAATCCCAATCGGTTGATAATCTCCTCCAGGCCCGCAGCATACTTATGCCCCAGTTTGTCGATTCGTTCGTAGACATCTTTCGTCAGTACTTTTTTCAGACAAGCCAGGCCAGCGGCTGTGGTCAAGGGATTGGCGTTGTATGTGCCAAAATGGATCGCCGGCCCCAAAGGTGAAACAAGGCCCATCAAATCTCGCCGTCCGCCAAAAGCACCCAGGGGAGTTCCGCCGCCAATGGCCTTAGCCAAAGTCACCAAATCGGGTTCGATCCCGTATTTTTCACATGCCCCACCCTCAGCAATCCGACACCCGACCTTCACTTCATCATAAATGAGGAGCACATTGTGTGTCCGCGTCAGCTCCCTCACCCCTTCCAGGTATCCCGGGTCTGGAGGAATGACCCCACCATTGGTCATACACGGTTCCAGGATAAAGCATGCGATCTCTCCCTCGTGTTTCTTCAGTTGATTCTCCAGGCTTTCCAGGTGATTGAATTGGACGACATAGGTGTGGGCGGTCGCACCCGGAGGGACCCCCGTGCTTTCCACGATTGACGATGGCATCCAATCCGGCCCGGCTGGCGTGTCGGAGGGAACGGCACAACTGACCATCAGCACGTCACTGGCGCCATGGTATGCGCCTTCGACTTTTAGGACACCCATTTTCTGAGTGGCGGCTCGGGCCAAACGAACCGCATACATCGTCGCTTCGACGCCGGACTGGGTGAAGCGGATCATTTCCATCACCGGGTAGCGGCGGTGGATCTCCTCTGCGAGGTCCGTGGCTGTCGTCCCACTGAGCCCATACAGCGTCCCCTTTTTCGTCTGCTCGTTGATGGCCTCGGCGATGATCGGGTTCGCGTGGCCGGGCATCATGGCGGCATAGCACATGCAGTAGTCGATGTATTTGTTGCCGTCAAGATCCCAAACGTAAGCCCCCTGACTCTCCTTTACGAAGATTGGGTACGGTGGCCAAAACTGGATCGCACTGCCCACGCCGCCAGGTATGATCGCCTGAGCTCGAGCTGCCTCTTTTCCAGAGGTTGGTGTCCGTTTGATATATTCCTCATAAAAGTCTGCCATGGGTTCCCTCCTTTTCGATAGTGTCACCCGTCATGAACGTCCAGCTCCTAGACTGAATTTCACAGTGGAGGATGAAAAAAACAAAAAAATGTTGAAGCCCCTTTATATATTACCTTCGCTGAGTTTGTCAACGAGAAAACCCGTGAGTTTTCAAAGGACCCCGAAGGGGAGGGAATGACGTCTCCCATTGCTTCTCCACCGCCTCTGATCGGTTATTTCCAGAGTCCCTCTTTAACCAAGTCGTCCATGGTGGCAGTGATACTCTCCCGAAGCGTTTCCACAATGAAATCAATCTGGTCTTTGGAGAGGATCAGGGGAGGTGAGAGAACATTGAGATGGGCCAAAGGCCGAACCATGAGTCCCCGATTCTGGGAATGAGCGGCAATTCGATTCCCGATCTTGACCTCGGGGGGCAGGAGTTCCTTGGTCTCTTTGTTGGCCACATTTTCCACACACATCATGAAGTCCTTTCCACGAACATCTCCCACGATGGGCAAATCCAGCAGCGTGGCCAGTCGCTCTTCGAAATAAGGACCGACTTCACGAACGTGGCCGCAGATATCCTCACGCTCAATGATCTCGATGTTCTTGAGTCCGGCCGCACAACTGACAGCGTGTCCAGAGTAGGTAAAGCCATGGGTAAAAAGACACCCTTTTTCCTGGGGAACGCTGATCACATCATAGATCTCATCCGAAAAAATCGTTGCCCCTAATGGCACGTAGCCCGACGTGATCCCTTTTGCACACGTAATGACATCAGGGGTGAACTTGAAGACCGGTTCTGACGCAAACATCTCTCCCAGCCTGCCAAAGGCGGTAACCACCTCATCCGAGACATAGAGGACGTCATATTTCTTGCAGATTTCCCAGGTCCGCCGATGGTAACCCGGTGGGGGGACGATCACCCCGCCAGCGCCCATGATCGGCTCGGCGATAAAACAGGCCACATTCTCTGGACCCAATTCAAGGATCTTATTCTCGAGATCAGCCACCTTCTGATCACAGAATTCCTCAACCGTCATCCCCTGGGGACGTCGGTACACATTGGGTGCCGGGATATGGTGGATAAAATCCTTGATGATGTCAAAACCTATATGATCAAAACCAATACCCGTGAGCGACATGGTCAGGTAGGTGCTGCCGTGATAACCATCAGTGCGGGCGATGATCTGTTTCTTATTCTCTTTCCCAAGTCTGTTGAAATAGAATTGGATCACTCGAATTGCCGTTTCGTTCGCCATCGAGCCGCCTGTTCCGAAAAAGACGTGATTCAACGGGCCAGGCGCCAATTCCGCAAGCTTTGCCGCCAGGCTGGCTGCAGGGGGGGTGATCAGATGGGTGAAGGTCGAAAAGTATGGAAGCCTGCGAATCTGCTCTGAAATGGCCTCTGCCATCTCCTCGCGGCCGTAACCGATATTGACACACCAGAGCCCGCCGATGCCGTCCAGATAACGCTGCCCGTCTGAATCCACTACATAGGCCCCCTCTGACTCTGCCATGATGAGAGAGCCCTCCTCTTTGAAGGTAGAAAAATCCGTCCATGGATGGATACAGTGCTTCAGATCTCTCCGCCAAAGCTCTTGTGTGTCGAATCTCTTGTCCCCTTTCATTACACTCCCCCTCTCTTACGGGTCAGGAAAAATCCGCGATGTTCAGCTCTTCCAATAGTTTTGTGCCTGGAGATGTGGTCTTCTGATCGAACCCGAGTTCCTCGAGATACTCCTCCACCATAAGATTCAGGTCTATCTTAGTCCCCTTCACTGGACCCGTTTCCAAGGGCGGATTTCCCAGCACTCTATCTGGAAATTTGATGTCTCTAAAGTTGATGCCCGCCTTCACGTTGAACAGGTGTCTTAAGACAGATATTCTGAATCCAACCTTTTGGAAGTCGTCGACGCTCCATGAATGCCCATCCACAGCCTCCAGAAACTCTGGGATAGCCTTGTAATCCAAACAGATGTACCCAAACAGACAGAGACCAGCCGAATTCAAAGCATGGATCAAGTTGACGTTGTCCTTATGGCATTTGGCTCGGTCAGATAGATTCTCTTTAGAGAACTCTGGCTGTTTGTATCCCGCAACCGGGAATGTGGTTGAGCCCTGAGTGTGCCTGGCTGGCGTCGCGTCTGAATAATAGGTCAAGGCAAGGCCTGGCTCCCATCTCGGGTCGTGGGCTGGAAGCCCTTCGTTTCCGACGGCCATCGCGTATTTTTCTGACTCCTTCCCAAATGCCTTGACCGACTCATCAAAGCCCTTTGCGAGCACCTCCCCGATACCCTCGGCCTTCCCGATCTTCTCCACGAGGGACACAATGGCGTCGACCTCCCCCCATTTCAGTTCCAGCCCGTCGGTCTGCTCTTTGTCGATGATGTTGTTTTCGAAACACTCGATCGCGAGCCCGCAAAGGGCACCACAACTTATGGTGTCGATGCCGTACCGGTTGCAGAGGTCGTTGATCTTTATCAACGATTCAATGTCCTCGTTTAGGAGATTGGGGCCAAGCATCGAGAGTGTCTCATATTCGACCTTGTGGACGAGTGTTTCGGTTTTATAGGGCCCCTTATCGAGCTTGAGATGACCCCCGCAGCCAATGGGACACCCACTGCAGGCGTATTTTTTCACCTGATATTCGAGGACTTTTTCTGCGTACAGGCCCTCCACGTCCTTGACCTCTTCCACAGAGGAAGACCAGTTCTTGACAGGCGTGTCACCAATGTTCATACACCCCTCATAGAAAAAGGGCGTCCCTTTCTTGGACAGTTCTTTTGCCAGGCCATCTTGGAAGACGGGAAGGTACTTCTTTTTCAAATTCTTCATCTTGTCAGGATTGGCCACAGTGATCGGGGCATTTCCCTTCACCACCACAGCCTTCAGTTGTTTTGACCCCATGACCCCGCCCAACCCGGATCGGGCGGCGAATCGCCCCTTATCGGTCGAAATACCGGCGATTGCAGACATTTTTTCACCGGCGGGCCCAATACAGGCTACCTCGCAGTCTTTGCCGTGAATCTCTTTTAGGAGATCTTCAGTCTCGTAACAGTCCTTTCCCCAAATACGATCAGCCCGTAACAGTTGTGGGGTGCCTTGGTCGATGAAAAGATAGACAGGGTCAGCGGATTTCTCTTCAAACAGGACCACGTCAAACCCTGCATTTTTGAGTTTCTTCCCGAAATGTCCCCCACAGTTGGCATCTCCCCACCCTTTTGTCAAAGGAGATTTCCCGAATACCATGAATCGAGAGGCAATGTACGCACCCGTCCCAGTTAGGTAGCCCGCCGCAAAGCCAAGAATGTTTCCAGGGCCCAACGGGTCGGTTTTGGGGTCCATCCTTTCCATCAAGAAACGAACCCCCATCCCATATCCGCCGAGATATTCTCTGTAGATCGACTCAGGGATATCGTCTGCTTTCATCTCGCCACGCTTGAGGTCGACGGAGAGCATCTTCCCAGTCACGGAGTGCATTTTTTCTCCTCCTTTTAGTTGGCTTCTCTCGACTCTGAGACTCAATGCCTCAGATTCCGAAGAGCCATATTCTTATCACAATTCGAGAGGTTCGTCCAAGCTTTTTTGTCGTTCAAACTGAGCAGGTTCTCTTATCCCTGAGTGGTGTGCGCCGAAGGGGTGGGTCACCCTCTTAGGGTGAGTTGGAAGGCCCCCATTCGCACGGGGAAGGGGGAGACTGTTACACTCCTTGTCGACCTTTCTTCCTCATTCTTTCTGCGCCTCTCTCGATGGCGCGGATGATGTTCACGTATCCGGTACACCGGCAGAGATTACCCCGGATCGCCTCCTTGATGTCATCGGTTGTGGGTTCTGGCTTCTTCTCCAATAAAGCCTTGGCTGAAAGTATCATCCCCGACGTGCAGTATCCGCACTGTACCGCCCCTTCATCCAGGAAGGCCTCCTGGAGCGGATGAAGCTTGCCATTCTCAGCCAGCCCTTCAATCGTGGTAATTTCCTGACCAGATTGGGAAACCGCCAGGGTCTGGCAGGAGGCGATCGCCCTGCCATTCAAAAGCACCATGCACGCGCCGCACTCTCCGATGCCACATCCATATTTGGTTCCGGTCAGATGAAGCCTATCTCGAAGCACATTCAGAAGAATCTCGTTGGGCTTCACGTCGAGATTGTACTGTCTGCCGTTCACCTTGAGGACAATGGGTACTTTCATCTTTTTATCTTTCCTCCGGATCTCTTCCAGGCCACTTCGAGGGTATCCTGAATCAGAAAACGGGCCGCGTGCGTCTTGTAGGCGGCTGTAGATCGGGCATTCCGTGGAGAGATGTCTCCGGTCAACGTTTCTGCCGCCTGGGCCATCGAACTTGAGGTCAGTTCTCTTCCGGTCAGGCTTTTCTCAAACGTCAGCGCCCGGACCGGTCGCGGCGCCACCCCACCGAGGGCCGCCCGCACTTTCTTGCATGTATTGCCGTCCCGCTCCACATAGACAGCACAGTTTATCTTGGCTATGCTCAGGGTCACCCGGGCAATCTTCCCAAAGGCTGAACCGGATGAGGCCGCCGGTTTGGGGATCACGATGGCCGTAAGCAGGTCCCCTGCTTCGAGTGCGGTCTTCCTGGGACCCGTGAAAAAATCCTCCAGAGGAACCGTTCTTTTCTCGATCTCTCCCTTCTCATTCTTCCGGCTGATCTCGACGTGGGCGTTCAGGGCGATCAAAGGGGGGGCAGAATCTGCACCTGGTGACGCAGTGCAGAGGTTTCCCGCGATTGTAGCCATGTTCCGAATCTGGACGGCTCCCATGCTTTTGACCGCGTCATAGAGGGCGGGATACGTCTCTTTGACCCGGTCGTCCTCTTCAAGGGCCGACCATAGCGTGGCAGATCCAATTCTTAACCCCTCCTCCCAATTCAAAAAATCGAGGTCCCTGACGCCAAGAATATAGACAAGGCCTTCCGGCGCCTGCCATCCCGTCTTGATTTCATTCAGAATATCTGTCCCACCTGCAAGCACCCGTACGCCGCTTACCTTGAGTCTATCGAGTGCTTCTTCGACGGTCTTTGGGCTGTAGTACTCAAAATCATGAGTGATGACTTGTGAATTAGACATGCCGTCTCTCCTCAATCTCCCAGGATGGCCTCAAAAATATTCTCGGGCAGAATCGGCAGCTTTGTGAAATAGATCCCTGTGGCGTTCTGAACCGCCAGGGCAACTGCCGCCGGGACCGGATTCACGGCAGACTCGCCAATACCTTTTGCCCCCATCGGACCGGTCGGCTCGTGGGTGCCCGCAAAGAACGTCCGGATGTTTTCTGGACCCGGAAGGTCGGCCGCGCCAAGCATCTTGTACTCGGTCAGCAATCCGTCGCACTTGAGCTTCCCGGTTTTTTCATCGTACTCGGCATCCTCCACGAGGGCCATCCCGGCGCCGCGGTAAAACCCCCCGTGAAGCTGTCCCCGGGCCAGGGTCGGATTGATGACTACCCCGGCATCGCTTCCAGCCACCACCTTCTCAATCTTGACACGGCCCGTCTCCATATCGACCTCGACCTCGACAAAGTAGGTGGTGAAACACGGCGGACAGTTGACCATGCGGATGCTTTTGGCCGCGATCGCCGTCCCCCAATCCTTGTTCATGGCTGTCTGGGCAACGTCGCGAACCGTGATATTCTTGCCTGGCATCCCCTCCACGTAGATGACCCCCTGACTCTTTTCCTCATCTGGCTTGATCTTCAGCGAATCGACCGGTGCATCCAGAATCCTGGAAGCAAATTCCAAAAGAACCTTTTTTGTTTCTCGGGCCACGGCGAGAACAGCACCGCCTCCACAGTACACCCCCCGTGTCGCATGGGTACAGACATCATACCCGGTCGTGCGGGTATCTGCCGGAGAGATTCCCACCTTCTCGAAAGGCACGCCAAATTCTTCTGCCACCAATTTTGCGATGGCGTCCAGAGTCCCCCCTCCATGATCCATCAGGGCCGTCAGAATATCGATTGAACCGTCTTCATTTATCTTCACTTGAGGGGTGCTATAATCCTTGACCTCTCCTGGAACCGGCGCTCCGGTCCCCGAGGTATGAAACCCCCGGGCAAAGCCGATACCCCTTCTGTAGCGACCGGTCTTGGTCTTGGGATCCCCACGGTCCTTCCAGCCGCTCAGTTCCGCCCCCTTGTACAGCAGTTCTTTCACCCCATCGGAATGGATGACAGACCGGATCGTGGGTCCCTGCCCCCAGAAAACCTCCCCCAACCCAACATAGTTCTTGACCCGCAGCTCGATCGGATCCATGCCCAGCTTTTCTGCCAGCATGGTCATGGTTGTTTCGACGCCAAAGGTCACCTGAGGCGCCCCATAGCCCTGCATAGCGCACGCCGGGGCTTTGTTGGTATAGATCGCCATTCCCTCATACTTCATATTGGGCAACCGATAGAGGGAGTGCCACCACCCGGCAAGGACGCCCAGAAATGCGAGGGCCTGGATATGGTGGGAACCGATATCCACGTAAGCCTTCATCTCACCAGCCACCAGAGTCCCGTCTTTTCTGGCTCCAACCTTCAAGGTGTAGCGAGTTGGATACTTAGCATGGCCATACATGTCTTCCTCGCGGGACTGGACAATCTTGACTGGCTTACCGGCTTTCAGGGCCAGGGCCGTCGTTATCAAATTGACGGGATTCGTATGGATCCCAGAGCCAAAGTGTCCCCCAACGGCGATCCGAACGACATTCACTTTGTTCAGGGGAATATCAAAAATCTCCCCGATGAGGATCCGGGTATTGTGGAGCGCCTGGGTTGCCGGCCAGACCGTAACTCCCCCATCCGCCTCAGGACGACACACACACGCTTTGGGCTCCAGCTGGGCATGATAGACCCTCGAGGTGACAAATTCGTTCTCCACAATCACATCAGCTTCTTTGAATCCCCTGTTCGCATCCCCCTCGACAACCTCTCTCGTGCAGGCGATGTTGTTCTGAATGGTGACTTCCTTGTCCTCTAGATACACGGTCTCATGAATCAGGTTTTCCTTCGCACCCAATGCCTCATCCATCGTCATATACGAGGCCAGCATCTCCCATTCGACCTTTACAGCCTCCAGCGCCTTGGTTGCGAGTTCCTCTGTTTCTGCCGCCACAGCGCCAAAAGGATCACCGATCTGCCGGACATGGTCTGTGAGCACCTGCCAGTCTTTAAAGGTATTTCGGGGGATCGACACCTGACGGACGTTGAAGTGTTTCTTGGGAACGTCCTCGAAACTTAAACAGACCGCCCCCAGCTTCTCCGCCTCAGAAAAATCGATGCTCTTGACCCGGGCATGGGGATGGGGACTCCGGAGAATCCGGCCGTGAAGCATCCGGTCAAGATAGATGTCGGACGGATAGGTTTCTCTGCCGGTTACCCGGGCGATCCCATCTTTTCTCCGAAAATCCTTTCCCAGAACATGAAATGTCTTCTCTTCCATCTTTTTCCTCTTTGGTCCGTGGACCCCTACCACGTCGGGGGAGTGAAAACAAAAAGAACCTCGGCACTCTTCCTGCCACTGTTCTTCCACCGATGTGGCAAATCTCCGTTGAAATAGAGACTATCCCCTTCGCCGAGGCGGATATTCTTGCCATCGATCTGAAAGTCGACTGCTCCTCGCAAAACAAGAACGAACTCCTCTGTACCGGTGGGATGAGAGATCCCCTCAGCCGTGTCAGAGGTTCCTCCCGGTTCAATGACGCTGATCAGGGGCTCCATCCTCTTGTTTGACACCCTCGTCACCAACATCTGGCTCGACACATTGCCATCTGGGTAGGCAATGTGCTTCCGATCCCCTCGACGCAAAACCCAGTGGTTCTCCCCTCTATCCGACATATCACTGAACAAGTCGACTACCTTGATATCAAGGGCAGCGCTGAGCTTACCAATCATAGACAAAGATGGCATGGTCAGGCCTTTTTCGAGTTGAGAGATGTAGGATTGGGTGCAGCCCGCCTTTTCAGCAAGCTGTTTCAGCGTGAGGCCCCGCTGTTGTCTGTACTCTTTGATTTTCTGCTGAACCCTTTTTTCCATGTCGCTATATTATCAATACTTCATTTACTTTATCAATATTGAATTTATGCCAGTCCCAAACGCTTGTCAAGAAGAGAATGGGAGTGACATGGGGCACCCGCACGGGTGGCCATATGCCAGTTCCTGTTGATTTGGGGTCAGGAGATTGTTAGAATTCGGTTGTATTCCCGTAATAGCTCGGGCTGAATTTGGTAAAGAGCAATATTAAACCAAAGGGGGTCGCAAGGCATGGCTGAGATCAATATGCCCCATCCGGATCACGAGCACCATCTCTGTCTCCTCATGAATTTTGACTACATCGGTACCAACAAAAACGAGTATAAGAACCTCGTGCGAAACGCCAAGTACGTGTGCCTCAACTGTGGTCGGACTGCGGCAAGCGAAAAGAATCTCTGTGCACCTGAAGAGTTGTAGAAATCTCCTCTGTCTGTTCGGTTCCGGCAGGAATAAGTGTCGGGCAGTCAGGAGACGAGAGAGGCCCCGAGGCTCATCCCTCCATATCGACAGCCTCCAGTTTCCAGGTCATATATTCAGCATTGTAGACGAGCTGAAAGGCGTTTGCTCCATCTGACACCCCGAAGTGATAGATTGCCGCCCTTCCCTCTCGGTCCTTCCAGTTGAAAGTGATCTCCTTGATGGGATAGGCCACTCCTCTCCACAGAAAACGGAGCGGTTTGACCCGCCCCTGGCAAAATAGCGCAAGGACCTCCACCGGTTCTGCAACAGAATAGATCATCTCTCCCTCCCTTAGTAGATGTCGCATTTTATGGCCCGAGGGTGATTCACCTTAAAGAAGACGGGCGGGACCAAGCTTCTCTATTATACTAAACATATGTATACATTTCAAGCGTCTTTTTTTGAAATGGGGGACGTTGTTGAATTTGTTGAACAACTGTGAAATGGGGGACGTTACAAGAAAATGCACACAAAGCACTACTCAGTGACGGGGTCATAACCCAGCAGACGCGCCTCAATTCTCCTTTGACTTTTCAGGCGCCATCGCGAGCTTAATTCTGGCATTAATTCAAATATATTGGATAAAATGGTCGAAGGATTTTGCGATTCCTGTGGCAGACATGCCACCCCATCTCGGCGTTTCCACTTAGGCGAATTCCAAAGCCTTCAAACGACCACTCCTAGAGTAAGTCAACAAATTCAACAACGTCCCCTATTCTTACGGTCGTAATGGCGTTTTGCTTTTGCTCTGTTTCCACAATCCTTCATATCACACCATCGTCGGCTTATGTTTCGGCTCATGTCCAGAAAGAGAAAGCCACATCCCCGGTCGTCCGCGCATTCCCCCACCCTAGCTAGCTTCCCAGAGGTCAACAGATCGGCCATCGATCGTGCCACAGGCCAGATCATTCGGTCAAGAGCAGTCTCGTCTCCGCCCCATACCCAAACAAATCTCCCGGCCACTCCGGTAATCTGCAATCGGGCCAAGGCCTGTGATAGGGTCTGGTTCAATATGGCGAGATCCCCATCGTCCGGTGGACGATCGCCTGCAACTGCCGAAAGGACCCGATAGATTGCCTCCCGGAGCGCAATGGCCCGCTTGAGAACCTCAGCTGCCTCCGCCGATCGGCGGACCGACTCTTGGGAGAGTTGCCGGGCCTCACGATCCATAAGGATACCTGCATGCTGGGCCCACGAAACCAAATCGGAATAGCTATTGAGCTTTTCCGTCGGATCGTCTCTTGCGTGCCACTCTGCCGTGTTGGCAAAGTCCAGACATAACCGTTCTGTTTCTAGATTGCTGGTATCTGCGGATTTTTCATTTTCAGCCATACCATTCCTCCGCGTTTTGCCATCACTTATTATAACCATCAAAAAACACTTGACAGGTTAGAAAAGTTGGTCTATAATATAACCAGTAAATATATTATAGCAGGTTAGAGGATGTTCGTCAACGCTACAGAGAGCAAACGCCTGGCTTGGGGCGCGAGCAAAGGGTGCCAAGAGAGAGGAGGTCCAAGATGACAAACGGATGGATCATATGGAAATTATCAAGAATGGAACAGGAAGATATCCTCAGAGAAGCTCAAATGTTTCGCCTTTTGGAGCAAGGTCGCTCTCGTCGAAGAAAGCGACATGGTGGCCTTTCTGTTCTGCTGGGTAAACTAGACGAATTGCTTTTCAGTTGGGCAGAGTCATCTACCTTCGGACCGAATATAGGCTGGCGGTGGAAAACTCGCGGATCGCCATAGAGCAGGCGAGCTCTCCTTTGGTATCAAGTGACCCATGCTCCCGGCTACGGTTTAGACTCATGCCCATGAACAGACAGTAGAGTAAATCGGATTTTGAATGGGCGTACATGGAGGTGATCATGCTACAGGTGGTGAATGAACTTATTGGCATCTCGATTGTTGTGAGTCCGATAGTGATTTTGAGTGTGCTCTTAAACGACCGTGACCACCGAGAATCAAAGCTAAGAAGTAATGTACTGGCGCAGATCAACTCTCGTAATCTCCGCGGCCTTTTTGCAATCGAGACTCGATGTGCCCTTCTTTTGCGGAGGACCGTCATCCGAGTCGACATGTGGGGTTGTTCTGACAAACAGATCTGCGAAATCATCAGACGGTTATCCCTTGGACTATCGCAAGTTGTTCAAGAAAAAACCCTTCTTAGATTCTCCACAGAGACCCCTTGGACGATGATGGTAAAACTATCCCCCATAAGAGGCAAACCCATCGGCCATCGAGAGGTTCCGCACTGTGGAGTATTTGCCCAGTTGGAGCCGAGGATCTTAAAAATGGCTCGGTGTAATTGTCAAACATAGGAGGGTCATCACCAGTAGAAAAGCATCTTCATTTGGCAAAAGAACCTAGGATGGACAATGGGATGATCACTTCGCCAAGGTCACAGTGCAAAGGGACGGGGTCAAATCTTAAATTATAAGCTAACCGGTAGTCCCGCAGGCAGTTAGACCTTTTAACTGGCCCTTGTTTGCCTATCGTCTCATGAACAACCACGACCACTAGCAAAATCATAAAGAAGCCGCCATCCTGAACTGATAATTCAATACCCGACCCCGATCCTGGGGCGAAATTTTCAGTTATCCTTCATCCTTCCGGAAAACTACTATGTTTCCGATCATAAAATCCATGGTTGACCCTATTGTTTACCAACTGAAAAAAAGAGTATCTTAAACTAGTTAGTAAGTGTTCAAGCGGTTAAGAAATCAGAGAAAGGAGGAAATCAAAATGGCCGAAGGAAAAATCTTAAACGGTGTGGATGTAGATGCGGTCAAAGGTTTGATTAACGCCGTAAGTGAAAAACCGGACCTTGCCAAGTCCAAATTCCGAGCCAAAAACGAATGGATCGACGGGGGGCACAATCGCACCACCGTCACCGGTTTTTACAGTGCTGGTCAGGAGATTTCCCATACTGGACCATTTGTCTTGGATGCAGACGAACCCCCTATTCTGGCGGGAAAAGATCAAGCAGCGAATCCTGTAGAGCACCTTCTGAATGCTCTAGCAACTTGAATGACTACCACCATGGTCTACCATGCCGCAGTTCGCGGTATAAAGTTGGAAGAAGTGGAATCGGAGTTGGAGGGCGATCTTGACCTCAGGGGCTTCTTTGCAATCTCAGACGAAGTCAGGCCGGGGTATCAGGAAATCCGGGCAAATTTCAAAG
>CAYGBK010000012.1:0-3901 GCA_964348095.1 uncultured Thermodesulfobacteriota bacterium
CCAATGAATTCGTTTAAATTTTCTGTGATGTCAGTGGCCATTTCGTGAATCCATGCCAACACCTGAGGATGATTTGTGTAATTCTCCTGAAGTTCAATTATGAGAGGATCAAGTGTGAACATGACAGCGTTTTTTTCAAGTTCATCGAGTTCTTGATTTCGTCTTTGCTCAAGTTTGCGAATTTTCCGGAAGATTTTACGTAGTTTCGGTTCTAGCTGTTTCCGACGTTTTTCGAAGTCTTGGCGAATGTTGGGAGGTAATTTGTCAATAGCTTCTGGTGATATTGGCTTGCCTTCTAGTAATGGTACAATTAAAAGTCCAGTTTGTGTCCCTTGTAACTGAAAGCCAGCTTGCTCAGTTTTCGCGAGCACTTGATCATTCAATTTTACTTTTTGACGTTCAATTTGACGAATGCGGTTCTCCCGCTGTTGTGAATATTCTTCACTTTCTAACATTTGGTTAATGGAAGATTTCGCTGCGAGAAGAAACTGATCAACTTTGGCAACGAAATCTTTACCTTTTCCTTGTGGTAGTTCTAGGGCTCTGGGTTGACGAGGATTACCAAAATTGAATACATAACACCAATCGGAGGGAACAGGCTGTTTTGCAGCGATTTTCTCTAGATATGATTTCACTGCTGTTGTTCGGCCGGTTCCCTGAGTTCCAACTACAAATATGTTGAAACCCTGGTTTTGAATCTGTAATCCTAAATTGAGTGCACGGACAGCTCGTTGCTGCCCCACAATGCCATCGAGTGGGAACAATTCAGCACTTGATTTACAGGCGAATTGGTTCAGTGAACAAGTGACACTTAGTTGATCAGCTTTTAATTTCTCCAATTTCAACTTCCACACGATTTTTAATTTCTTAAAGGTCGATTGGCCAGATGAGTATTATCAAGATCTTGTTCTTGGAAGCAGTTTTCAATCAGGATGCAGGCATTTGATGTTCCTCGTATTCAACTGGATTATTATCGAATTTTTCTTTACAAACTGGAGCACAGAAGTAGTAGCGTTTGTCATTGTAGTCACTGTAAAGCTCTGCATTTTCGATTTCCACTTCCATGTCACAGATGGGATCAACAGCTAATTGATCATCGACTTGATTGGCAACGATTGGTGTTTCTGGGGTTGTGGAATCAATTCTAGTTTGGATATATTCTTGTTTTTTTGATCTAAACCGCCCAAGAAGTAGAGCATTTGTAATCACGCTCACGCTCGAAAGGGACATCGCAAGTCCAGCAAATTCAGGTCGTAAGATAAGGCCTAGCGATGGAAATAGAACACCTGCTGCAATAGGGAGCAGGATTAGATTGTAGATGAGAGCCCAGAAGAAATTCTGTTTGATTTTTGTCATCGTTTTTTTACCAAGTTCAATTCCTGCAACAACATCCAGGAGATCGTTCTTTACCAGTACGATATCTCCGGTTTCTACAGAGACATCAGTTCCTGACCCTAAGGCAATCCCGACATCTGCTTGAGCAAGAGCAGGTGCATCATTAACGCCATCACCTGTCATGGCAACTATTCGACCTTTCGATTGGAGGCGCTTAACTTCATTCGCTTTTTCACCTGGTAACACTTCAGCTAGAACGTCGTCAATTCCAAGTTTCTTTGCGATCGCATTTGCAGTCCTTTCCTTATCCCCTGTAAGCATTAAGACTTCAATGCCCATCTTCTTTAGGCGTTCAACCGCAATCGTGGAATTCTCTTTAAGCGTATCTGCAATGGCAACCAAAGCAAGGGGTTGTCCATCTCTTGCGGCAAAGACTGTAGTTTTTCCGTCCTCTTGTAATCTAATGAGGTGTTCTTCAAACACACTTATGTCGATTTCATTGTCAATCATGAGTTTGTCGTTTCCGACAAGAATTGTTGATCCATTCACTATTGCACTCACGCCTTTGCCTGTGAAGGAGTTGAATTCTTTTGCCTCTGGAATATGATCACCCATTTCCTCAACATATTGAACAATTGCCTCAGCAAGTGGATGTTCGCTGTTCTTCTCTACTGCTGCAATTTGCATCAATGCTTGATCGACATTGATATTATCGAAGGGGACAATATCAGTTACCGTGGGCTTGCCAATGGTGAGTGTTCCCGTTTTATCAAAGACAACAGTGTCAATCTTTGGAATTATTTCTAGCCCAGCCCCTGTCTTAATGAGGATTCCTTCTTGAGCCCCACGACCAATTCCAACCATTAAAGCAGTTGGAGTAGCTAATCCCAAGGCACATGGGCAAGCGGCGACTAATACCGCAATCATGAAACTTAAAGATAGCACCCAATGTACTCGAATAAAACCAAACCAGACTAAGAAGGTCGCAACAGCCATGACGATTACAAGGGGGACAAACCATTCTGCAATCGCGTCTGCTTTACGTTGAATGGGTGGTTTCTGGGTTTGAGCTTCCTCAACTAGACGAACAATTTGGGAAAGCACTGTGTCTTGGCCAACTTTCGTTGCATGGATTTTCAACACTCCTCTCTGATTTATTGTAGACCCAACAACTGGATCGCCAATCTTCTTACTAACTGGAATTGACTCCCCTGTAACCATAGATTCATCAACAGATGATTGGCCATCGATTACTTCTCCGTCTACCGGAACTTTTTCACCAGGTTTCACCAAGAGGATATCACCGACTTCAACATCTTCGACAGGGATTGTGATCTCTTGACCATCCCGAATGACGACAGCAATTTTTGCTTGGAGATCTAGAAGTTTGCGAATAGCGCGAGACGTGCGGCCCTTAGCGATTGCCTCAAGGGCCCTGCCAAGCAGTATAAACGTTATTAGGAGTGCCGCTGTGTCATAAAAGGCTATTAAACCTGAGAGAAAGAAAGTTGCTGCCACCGAGTAAAAATAGGCTGCACTTGTACCCAGCATTATGAGGGTGTCCATGTTAGCTTTTTTGTATCTTAATGCTCGCAGACTGGATTTATAGAAGGGGTAGCCAGCTATGAATTGAACAGGTGTTGTTAGAATAAAGCCTAGGAGCTCCACTGTGAACCCAGGTGGTAGAAAGGGTGCTACGATCTGGGGGAAAAACGTAAACACAACTATAGGTATAGTTAACGCCAAGGAAAATGCTAGTAGGCGTAAGTAGAATTTAATTTCGCGCTCACGAGTCATTGCCTCCCTGTCAGCACTTGAGGGGGCGGTCTCCGTAGTTTCGTAGCCAATTCCCTGTAAAGATCGTTTTATAATTTTAAAAGTAACCAAGTCTTCATCATATTCAATCAGCAAACGTCCAGATTTTGGAAAGGTAGATACGGCAATAACACCTTCTATCCTTTCAATTGCTCGCTGGATTTTTGACCAATCGCCTTCTTTAGGCTCAGGAACAGGAGTGATTGTCATTCCAGCACGTTTTGGTTTGTAACCAGTTGATGCAACAGCATCTTCAAGTTTAAACCGATCGACACGCTCTGGCTCGTATTCGACTACGGCTTTCTCTTCGAGGAGGCTAACATTAGCCTTCACGACACCTTCTTGTTTGAGGAGTGCTTTTTCAATCGTTGCTACACAAGAAGCGCAGTGCATCCCTTCAATTTGCATTGAGAGTCGTTTTATTTCTCTTTTTTTTGTATCTGAATCACTCAACGAATTTCACCTTTCCCTTCATTCTGACATTAGACCTTAGCTGAATCCATTTGGCGTTTATACACTGATGCACAATGGGGGCAACAAAAAGTAGATACCTGCCCATCAATTTTTTCTTCGTGCCCTCCCTCATAGACCTTGCAGCCACAATTAGCACAGATTCGTGTATTCAAATTGAAGGCGCCACTGGTAATGGAAGCAAACCGGCGAAACAACTGGTTTACGGCTTTTCGTCCTGGGGTTGTGAGCTGATAGACTCGGCGGGGACGTTTGCCTACTGGTTTATCATCGTGACTAA
>CAYGBK010000013.1:0-8442 GCA_964348095.1 uncultured Thermodesulfobacteriota bacterium
TCGTCCATCCGCTCCAGTAAAGCTCTGACCACAGTTGTTTTCCCGGTTCCGACCTCGCCCGAGAGCACGACGAAACCCTGTCTCTCCCGGACTCCATGGACCAGGTGGGCTAGGGCTTCCCTGTGCTTTTTGCTCAGGTAGAGAAATCTCGGATCTGGCGTTATATTGAAGGGTTTCTCTCTAAATCCAAAGTATGATTCGTACATGACACTTACCTAGAACTGATTGGTTGAATGGTTACATATGCTAATTGAGTCAGTGGGCCCCACTAACGGCAGCGTCTTGCGGCCTTTCGTTTAGCCTATAAAGGATTTCCGCCATATCATTTGCCTGGACTGGGAAACTGATAAGTCCAAACTTGACCTGCAAACCCTCTTCGCCAAAATGAAAATCCTCGACGAGACTGCTGAGGCGCCTATTTACGACATCCGCCCCAGAGGAATCACAATAGGGAAGGAGGATCATAATTTCACTTTTGTTTGTCTGACCAATGACATCTGTTTCCCGAATCTCCTCTCTGAGCAGCTTGACCAGGGCTTTCAGGGTTTTCAGCTGGTTGTTCGCCGCTGTGGTCCTCTTGCGTGGCAGTTCGAGTTTCATGACACTGAAGAAGTTCTGATACCTCTGGGCTCTTCTAATCTCCAAATCCAAAAACTGAAAGAAATCTTCCCTCGTAAAAACGTGTTTGGCAGAAAACATTTTCTAGCCTCCGCATTCCTGATTCTACTCATAACCGGTCCAGCTGAATCCATCTGTGCGTCTCCCCCTTCGGTGTCCCATGAACTGCTCACTGGTCCAGACCGTATTCTTTGATCTTGTAAAGAAGAGCCTTATAGCTTATCTGCAAAAGCTTAGCAGTCGCTCGGCGATTCCATCTGGTCTCTTCAAGCATCTTCTGAATGATTCCCATTTCAGCCTCTTTCGCCGCCCTTCGACCAACCTCCTTGAGGTTCTCTATCTCGTCTCCCTCGACGGACAGCGAGCCACATGAGGGGCTGCCGGCCGTGTCCGATCGAGCTGAGGGCTTTTCGAGTTTTTTTCGAACCACTCCCCTTTCGTCGTTCGAGACGACAATCTGTTTAATGGTCCTCTTCAGTTCCCTGATATTTCCCGGCCAGTCATAACTGTGAAACAGTTTTTCTGTCTCCTTTGAGATCGTCGGGCAAGACCTTCCATAGCGAAAATTGTAGAGATCAAGAAAATACTGCGCCAGAGATGATATTTCTTCCCTCCGCAGTCTCAAGGGGGGAAGCGGTATGCTGGCCGCATTGAGACGATAGTACAGATCTTCTCTGAAACCACCCGTCTCCACGGCACTGCGAAGATCCGATTTGGTGGACGCGATGATCCTGCACTTGAAGGCAATCGAATTCATTCCACCGAGGCGACAGAATTTCTCATTCTTTAAGGTCCGGAGCAGTTTCGTCTGGGAAGTCCCATCAAGATCGCCAATCTCATCGAGGAAGAGAGTTCCCTCGTTGGCGAGTTCCAATTTTCCAGGCTTTCTGCTGCCTGCCCCGGGGAAGGCACCATTTTCGAACCCGAAAAGCTCGCCCTCCAAGAACGCACTTGGACCGGCAGCGCAATTCACTTTTATGAAAGGCTTGTGGCAACGGGTCGACTTCAGGTGAATCGCTTGAGCCACCAAATCCTTTCCGGTTCCTCTCTCGCCGCATATGAGCGCCGCGATATCGGTTGGGGCGACCTGATCGACAATGGTTTTGATGTGATTCATCTCATTGCTGTGACAAAAAAGAAGGCTGTATGGGCTCTTCAAAACACAGTTTCTCTTGAAGACTCCCCAGCCGTTCTTCAGTATTCTTCCCAGGGCTGTGGAAAGGACATGGGCATCGAGAACATCGGGAAAAAAAACAATATCCTTTAAAGGTTTCGCCGACAGGGTTTGGAGATCACTTTCCCGTCCGAAAACAATGACTTTGCAGCCGTCCGAGCAATCCTGAATTCGAGGAATTACTTCAAAAACAGACGCACTCAGCCTAAAAAGATCTAGGACGAGGAGAAAAGGCCGGGCCTCGGTCATTCGGTTGGCCAGTTCTCTATGATCTTCTACTCCGCCAAACCGAACACCCTCTTTTCTGAAATGATTTTCAACCCCTGCGAAGACCTTCAAAGGAGGCGGTAAGAACAAAACCCTTTTTTCGTTTGACGTAGGCTCTTTTTCCATTTCTCCTCCGCCGAACTATAGGATCACCTGAGTCGCCTCGAGCAATTGCATCGGTTCGTGTAATGGCATCGATTAAGCTGATCGCCTCAATTCAGTTAACGGGTTGGTCGGATCCAATGGTGAGATGAGTCATGCACGTACTCAGCAACCGAGATGCCATATGGCAAATATGATAAATTCCATTTAATTTCAATTGCTTATGAAAATAGGATGGAAAAGAGCAGTTCAAAGAAGCGAATCTTGGAGGACTAGTTTCTAAAGAAGTAGAAAAAAGTGGAAAAAGTTTTCACACGGTGAAACGGTTCAATTTGTTCGATCCCTTCGCTCATTCGACTCGTTCGAAACTTTCGATTGCTTTGCTTGCTCGAGATAGACATGGTCAAGCTGTCTGACATGGTCGAGTTGATCAGGGCCGGTCGGTCTGATTGGTCTGATGAGTTCAGTTGGTTTTATCGGGGAGGTTGGTTGGCTTCATTGGTTGGACAGCCGGGGTTTTCCCTCGAGGCACGGGTGACGTTGGCTAGATCAGTCCGTCGAATTGGTTCAATTGGCTGGATTAGTGATGTTTCTGTATTGGTCGGCCAAACAGGGTCCTTGAAAGAAACTAAGCGCCTAAAGGGTCATGGCTGCTACTGGCGTGTTGTCCAGTCCAGATTCTTTGATCTTGTAGAGGAGAGCCTTGTAGCTTATGCCGAGAAGCTTCGCTGCCTTTTTCCGATTCCACCGTGTTTGTTCGAGAGTTTTCAAAATCACCTCTGCCTCAGCCTCGAGTGCTGCTTTTCGACTGATCTCCTTGAGGGAAACCGGTTTTGGCCCTTCGGCTTTCTCAGATTTCACCTCAAGTGGCGAGACGACCGAAAAAGACGAACTCAACTCTCTCTCGATAACTTCCTCGGTGCCGAGTACCACAAACCTTTTGATCATGTTTTCAAGTTCCCGCACATTTCCGGGCCAGGGGTAGTTGATAAGCAGGTCGGTTGTCTCTTGAGACAGACCGGGAACCGACTCTCCGTATTTTTGTCCGTTTTTTTCGAGCAGATACTCAATGAGAAGAGGGATTTCTTCTCGTCTCTCTCTGAGGGGCGGCACGTAGATGTTGAGCACATTGAGCCGGTAGTAGAGATCTTCACGAAATCGACCATCTTTCACGTACTCTCCGAGATTTTTGTTCGTGGCCACCAGAACCCGGACATCGACTTGGATGTCACTCTTACCGCCAAGTCTTGCGAACTCCCCGTCCTGAAGAACCTGAAGAAGTTTTGCCTGAAGAGAGGGGCTGATTTCAGCGATCTCGTCCAACAAAATCGTCCCGCCATGGGCCAACTCGAACTTGCCGGGTTTCCGATTGTACGCCCCTGTGAACGCCCCCTTTTCATAACCGAAGAGTTCGCTCTCCAGTAATTCTTCCGGTAGCGCCGCACAGTTGACCTTTATGAAGGGTTTGTTCTTCCTTCCCGATTGATAATGGAGCGCCCTGGCAATCAGTTCTTTGCCGACTCCACTCTCTCCCTGAATGAGCACGGTGACATCCGTATCGGCAACCTGAGCTATCGTCTCAACGATCTTGATCATTTTGGGACTTTTGTAGAGGAATAACAGACGCCCATCACCGCCATTGCCATTGTGCGGCGGCATCACCAGTTGGGATGCACTCCTTTTGCGACCGTCCATCGACTTCAGCGTTTGGCTTCGTCCGCTGGAACGCGTCCCGTTTGTCCGGCTGTCGTTATTTCCCTCCGTCCTGGCACTGGCTAAAATGATCGAAAGCTGGCTGGAAACCATCTTCATCGCCTGTTGTTCTTGGTCTCCAAAGGCGGCTTTGTCACCATGGCTGAGGTTGAGAATTCCCACGATCTGATTCCCGTCTCGAACAGGAAAACACATAAGAGATCCTATCCTGAAGGGACTTTCCTTAACCTCGATGAACCTTGGGTCCTTTTGTGCATCTGAGACATACACGCCGCACCCCGTTTCCAGCACCCATCCAGCTACGCCATCGCTTGGAGGAAAACTTTTTCTGAAAAGATTCCGGCCCATATGGGAGTCGAGGTCCCTTCTCCCTCTTGCCGCCCGGATGACCAGCTTCTCGGCTTCATCGCTTTTGAGCATCAAGGAGCAATTCTCACCACGGGTTACATTTATCATGACACGAAGAATCCCGTCCCATGTCCTTTTCGTGTCAGGCATGTACCGCAGTGCTTTCGTCATCTGATAGAGAAGCTCTGAGCTCTCCTCGGGCTGCGTGGCGTATTGTGCGGATTGCTTGGCAGTGTTATTCGCCGTTCGGTGTTGCATACCCTCACCCCATTCTTCATACTGTAAAATGTGGAAAAGATGTGTCAAACTGGTGAAGAAAAGGCTTAGAAGTGGAAACTTATTTCACATTCACGCAAAATTCAGGCCACTCTAAGGGCAATCGCTGAATCGTGCGGCCAGTCTTTAGTTTGGAGATTTCGAGTTCTTGAGAAGGCGCATTTTGCATGGAGCAGGATGGCAAAAAATGGGGTTCATTGTGCAAAAAAGTGAAAAAAATTTCTCTTTTTGATAGCCTCAATGAAAAAAACTCATTTGATTTCGATTAGTTGTCAGAATTTGCCAAAAGGCAAATTGAGCGTTCAAAACCTTTGTTAATAGGACCGATTGAGGTAATCAGGTCACCTGGGCAAACTCGGTTGGATTGCCTGGAGAGGCGCTGGACCAAAGGATTTACGTTGGAGGCAAGAGACTCGAGGATAACAGTTGACCGAACTCGTCGAGTTAATCAAATTTGCAAATCACGATTTGAACACTTCGGACGTTTCAAAGGGTATTAGTGTTTCTTGAGGTCGTTGATTTGATATTTTTCAATGCGATCGCCGAGCATTTTGCGGGTCATTCCCAACCGTTCGGCCGTCTGTCCCAGATGCCAGTTGGTCTCATGTAGGGTCTGAATAATATAGCTCTTCTCAAGTTCTGTCACCAGTCGAGGCAGAGATAGGGACTCTCCCTTACCCTGGACCTGTTCATGACCAACAAGAATATGGGGAGACAAGTCGTGTAGCCGAATCGTGTAATGCTTGCAGAAAAGCATCAGCTGCTGTACCACATTCTCCAGTTCTCGAATGTTTCCAGGCCAATGGTAACTTTGCAACCTCTCCATGACTTCGGGAAGGATCTGAAACTTCTTCGTGCCATCTTGGTACTTCCTGAGAAAGTGGCCGACGAGCAAGGGGATGTCATCTGTTCTCTCACGCAGAGGGGGGATAATTATTGGAACAACGCTCAGTCGGTAATATAGATCATCCCTGAAATTTCCCTTTTTGACCTCTTCGAACAAGTCCGTCTTTGTGGCCGTAATGATCCGGACGTCGCTCCTTATTGTCTTGCTGCTCCCGACTTTTTCAAATTCCTTTTCCTGGAGGGCTCGAAGCAACCTTCTCTGGAGGTGCAGGGGAACCTCAGCAATTTCATCGAGAAAAAGCGTACCCCCAATGGCCGATTCGAACCGTCCCACCTTATTTTCAATGGCTCCGGTGAACGCTCCTTTGACATGGCCGAAGAGTTCACTCGTCAGAAGATCATCGGAGAGAGCACCGCAACTGACCGTCACCATTGGTTTATCCTTCCGGCGACTGAGTCGGTGGATCGCTCGGGCGATCAGTTCTTTGCCGGTACCACTCTCTCCTTGAATCAGGACGGTCTTTTCCGCCGCTGCGACCGTTCGCACAACTTCAAAAACCCCTTGCATCTTTCGGTTCTTGCCGATGATCTTGGGTAACCGAATCCCTGCCTCCTTTTCCTTTCTCAGGGCATCGAGTTCCCTCTCCAGCGCCTCTGTTTTAGTCGCCTGTTTAACGATGGCCAGAAACCTCTCCAGGTTTGAATAGATCGGTTTCTCAAAAAAGTAGAATATCCCCTCCTTCAGCGCTTGAACCGCCAAGTCGACCGACCCGAAAGCCGTCAGAATGATGACCGGAATCGTTTCATCGATTTTCCGAATCTTTCTAAATAGCTCCATGCCACTGAGATCCGGCATCTTTTCATCAGTGATCACAACATTGCATCGCTTTCTCTTCAACTTTCTTAGAGCGGCCTTGCCTCCGAGGGCCTGGACGACCTGGTAGCCTTGATCTTCCAGAATTCTGGAAATCGTAAACACCGCGTTCGGTTCATCGTCGACCACCATGATGGACGGAGTTTCTTGCAGGTAGGGGCTCCGGACATCCGAAGTCATATCACGATACCTCCACGGTGGCGTGTCTCCGGCTGCCGATCGGTAAGGCCACGATAACGGTTGTCCCTTCGGAAGGTTTACTCTCAACACGAATCTGCCCTAAATGGTTTTCTTCTACAATTTTCTTGCAGATCGCCAGTCCCAGACCAATGCCGGTCCGTTTATTTGAAAAGAAGGGGGCAAATAGATTGGGGAGGTCCTTTTCGCTGATCCCTACCCCATCATCGATGACCTTGATTTCAGCACGCTCCTCGGAATTCTCTGTCCTATGGTTTGTCTCGACGATGATCTGTCCCTCCTTTGGAATTGCTTCGACAGCATTTCTCAGGAGGTTTATCAGAACCCGTTTGATTTCATCGGGATTCACGAACA
This sequence comes from uncultured Thermodesulfobacteriota bacterium, assembly GCA_964348095.1. Classification (GTDB taxonomy): domain Bacteria; phylum Desulfobacterota; class BSN033; order WVXP01; family WVXP01; genus WVXP01. Next base: position 6,771 of record CAYGBK010000013.1, read on the forward strand.
CCTCAGGAAGATTATCGTCGAGAATCACTTGGAGCTTGATTTTTTTCGCCCTACTTTTGAGAAAAGGTGTCATCAACTGAGTACAAGAACTGACCGTGTCATTGAGATCGATTGAACTGAAGCCCTTTTCAGATGGGGGTCGTGAGAAATCAAGACACTGGTTAACAAACTCATTGAGTCGGACAATCTCCTCATGGATAATATGAACTGCCCTCCCGGCGGTCTCGTCATTCTGGAGGCGGCTCCTAATTAACGTCAGCGCTCCTCCTATGCTGTGGAGAGGGTTCCTTATCTCATGTGCCACGAGAGGAAAAAGCTTGCCCCAGTGGACGAGCTTCTCTAGCTCCTTCTTCCTCTTGATCTCTTCAACCTTTCTCAGGGTGTTCTGAATACTCCCTAAAAGCTCTCCGCTCTTGAAAGGTTTGGCCAAGTAATCCATGGCACCAAGCTTCATCATTTCCGTAGCGAGTTTTTCGTCGCCAAATCCAGTCGTAATAATGATGGGAAGGTCATGATCGATTTTCTTCAGTTCTCGCAGCACGGTGGCACCGTCCGTATCGGGTAACCTGTAGTCCAAAAGAACAAGACTCGGTCCGAGTTTTCTCGTCTTATCCACAGCCTGATTCCCAGTTTTGGTAATTAGGGGTTCATATCCGTGGAACTTGAGCATCTCCCCAATCGTTCTCAGGAATTCCACGTTGTCGTCACAGATAAGGATTTTTTTGACGTCTTCTTTCAATGAATTAATTACCTAACGTCGTGAGCTATGGGATAGGTAATATGAGATTAAACTTCCTAACAACGGCCTGAGACATTTTCGAATTGCTCGATCGCTCCGCTCGTTCGAATTGAGTTCCAGAATGGGTTCGCCACGGAGAAGTTCAACTTCTTTACTATGAAAGCGTACAAATTACTTCCCTCTTTGTCCAGCATTTTTCGATGCATCTTTCCACCTGGTCATCCCCTGGAGCCGGTTGTTTTGCGTCGGCGAGCGACCATGACTTCAAAAAAGTATTACTCCTCGTCAGAATTGAATGGATTCAAGGGTAGGAGTTATTCGAGTGAGTGGGGATGACCCATAGGCTTAGGGTCGTGATAGGTTTATCAGATACTCTGCCAGGTAGGCGAGGTCGTCCTGCTCAAGCCGCTCGAAGTTGAAACCAGCATTATATCTCAGTTCAGGAAGCTGTCTGCCGTGAACCACTCTGCTTACAGGTCTGATTGTGTTGCCTCCAATCACCATGGAGACCTGGATCACATCTCCCACTCTCAGGGGGAACACCGTTTCGATTCTCGCTCCCCCCAAGCTGAGATCGAGTGTATTACTCGTTCGGCTTCGGCCATTGTACGTAAACCGCGTACCATGGGAGACGAAGAATCGGGGGTTTTTGCGGCGTTCTTTCATAATGCCCCTGCTCGTGGCTCCATTGACCCTCAGCAGACCGTGCTTTTTTAGCAGAAAGAATCACACCTGTCAAGGGAAAAAATTTCGATTTAGAAAAAGATCTATTTTGTGATTCCTAATTGACATCAAGTACTTGCGTTATCTAAGTATCAAATCGTGTCAAAGAGCGTCAACACAGTTCTGCTCACAAAGAAACCCGCCTGAATAGAGACGGGTTACTGTGGTGATTCGCATTCGGCCGGTAGACAGCGTTCTTCCATGAAAGAC
>CAYGBK010000014.1:0-14557 GCA_964348095.1 uncultured Thermodesulfobacteriota bacterium
AGATATTCCAGATAATCAGGTAGTTAGCCCGCGTTCCCATGCGCACTGATGTGAGAGGCGTCATTGGTCTATAATACATTTGACCGAGGAGGTAACAGCCTATGCCGTATGCTGACAACCACGGCATTCGTATCCATTACCAAACGGAAGGTGAAGGGCCTCCATTCGTGCTTCATCATTGATCTCTGGCTACTATGGACAGTTGGTATGAACATGGCTATGTATCGGCATTGAAAGACGATTACCGACTGATCCCACTGGATGCGCGAGGGCATGGAGCCAGTGATAAGGCCCACAGACCAGAAGACTATGAACTCAAGAAGCAGGTAGAGGACATCGTCGCAGTTCTGGACGACCTGGGTATTGCCCAAGCCCATTTCTTTGGATACTCGATGGGCGGGTGGATCGGTTTCGGAGTGGCGCGATACGCTCCTGAACGTTTCCGGTCTTTGATTATTGAAGGACAGCACCCTTATGCACAAAACATGGAAGGGTTGCGACAGCTGGTGCGGCAGGATAAATTACAGACGTTGGTGGGCTCGAGGTAGATTTTGGAAGGCTGTGCAGCTGGTAGGCGCAAATGCAAACCCTCCTGATCGCTCTCGAACTGTATCGTTCCCTTTGGCGGCACATGGAAGCCATTGAAGGCCTCCTTCGGGAAGACCACACGCCCGTCCTTGCCAACCTTGACTTACATTTCCACCTTCATTTTATTATCGTCATACCCCTTGTTCCTTTGATTCTCAGCTTATCCCGCACAGGAATAGCTTCCAGCATGGTTCTGCCGGCTTTAGCAGGCTTTGTCCGTTGGACGACATGGATACGAAGGGGGCTCTCTCCGTTCTCTTCAATGCTTTCCTTTCACCATCACGCCAATCCAGGTAACGTGTTGACCAGGTCCTTTCCTTCAGGATGTGTCCTTTCCCTCGCTCAAAAACCCGAGCACTCTCTGCTCCATGTTGTCACGAACCTCGCGGAAAACCTTCAGAATCTGCTCTTCTGTGCCTTCGGCCTTGGCTGGATCGGGGAAGCCGATGTGGACAAGGTCTCCCCCACGAAGCCACATTGGACAGATTTCAGAGGCATCATCACATACGGTGATGACCAAATCAAACTCCTTCAGGGGCAGGTCGTCGATGGCTTTCGACATCCCGTGGTGATGGATGCCAATTTCTTCCAGCACCTGGATCGCTTTCGGATGGACATAGCCAGAGGGTTCAGTCCCTGCGCTGAATGCGAGCCAGGCATCCGAAAGCCTTTCATTGATAAGAGCCTCTGCCATTTGTGAACGACAGGAGTTCCCGGTGCAGAGAATCAGCACCTTCCTGATTTCATGTTTTCCCACAAGTCATCCCTCGGTCAACCTTCAGATTTTTTCAACCGCCTCGTAGGCAGCGGTGGCCTGTTTTTCATTGCGTCGTTTCAGCAGCCAAAACAAACCTGCCAGCAGCGCTAAAAACGCAACCAGGTACAGTGCGACAAGGCCGATGCCGGTCCCGTTCACCCAAGCACCATACAGAAGCCCGGCAATGGTGCTGAACAGGGAAACCCAGGCCACATAGATCCAGGCTTTGAAACGCCCGATAATGCTTGCCGTGATCAGGATGCTCTGCAGGCTCAGCTCAGGATCTGAGATCAGGTATGCCAGGAGCGGGCCGCGATGCATCCCCAAGTCGAGGAACATCTGGGCGATGGGCACCTCCACCAGCGTTGGGAAGTACATGAACACGCCAAAGACCACGCCGACGAAGTTGCCGAGTAATGTGTTTTCGCCAGCGATGGCCTGAATCCACTCCGGCTTGATCAACTCACGGATCACACCCACTGCAAAGATACCCACGATCAGAAGGGGGAAGATCTGCTTGATGAAGCGCCATGTTTCCCACAGAAAGTCGCGGGTTTCCTCCTCGGATAATTGCCTGCCGATCATCCACGCCAGCAGGAGGATGCTTAGGAGCACCCCGAAGAATTTTCCGGTAAACTGCAGGACAACACCCCCGGGATAGGGCTGGATGCTTAATGATGCGATCAACAGCGTAAGCCCCACTAGACCAGTGGAAATCCACGTCCACCGGTTGAAACCATCATGGATGCGCTCAATGCCCTTCCAGGCGGTCAGGCCAATCAAAACCAACATTCCGATCAGCAAGGCGCCCTGGGCGGTAACCCCCTCTTCGCCTCTGGCGGAATCAAAGGGCACAAGCGTGAATAAGATTTCCTGGAGATCGTTCACAGCCGGGATTGGGAGATCGACCTGGAAATAGGTGGTTTTGAGCAGCGCGATCTGGAAGGTTCCCACCACCAGGAGAACTACAAGTGTCAGCAAAAAGATGAGGCTCGCTTTTCGCATGGAGGCCTGCCCAGCGAACATGGCATCGGTGGCTTTATCGTGTTCAGCGTCTTCCTTTCGGAAGATGATCGCCATGATGATCCCCACCCCGATGCCAAAAGCGATCGAAAGCACCAGCCGTGCGATGGCCAGGTCCATGCCGATGACCGTGCCAGTATAGCTTAGGGCCAGGATGTTCACAGCTGGGGCCACAAAGAGGAAGGTGATCGCCGGACCCAGCCCCGCCCCTTTCTTGTAGATGCCCGCGAACAACGGGATGACGGTGCAAGAGCAAACGGCCAGGAGGAACCCTGCCGCCGCCGCTGCAGGGTAGGAGATGAATTTTGGCGTATTCCGCCCGAGATACCTTGTGACAGTCTCCTTCGGGATCAGTGCCGTCATTGCGCCTGCGATGTAAAAAGCCGGCAACAGGCAAAGCAGCACATGCGCTGCGAGGTAGGCAGCCAGGCTTCCTAAACCGCTGTAGAACAAGCGCGAAATAAATTCAAGGACTTCACTCATAATGATGGTTTACCTCTTCGTTGCATTCGATTTCCCGAATATGTTCTGCCCAAAAAATACCCTGCAGGCGCAGGGCTTCTTCAGGCAGGGTGGGTCAGCTACGGTCCAGGGCACTGGCTAGTAGTGTAATAATCTCCGATTGGGAGGGAATTTTTCCCGATGACACAAGTTCCCCATTGATGACCAGCCCAGGCGTGCTGAGAATGTTGTATTCCATGATCTTCTGATAATCGGTCACTTTCTCGAACTCGGCCTCAATCGCTAGATTGCTTACGGCCTTTCTGGTCTCCTCTTCGAGGCGTTTGCAATTCGGACAACCTGAACCAAGTATTTTGATGTTCAACATCTGCATTCCTCCACGTTTATTTGGAAACAACCTGTGCTTGCAGTTCTTTTTCGCAGTTTGGACAAGGGCAGCTTGCCTGTGTGGCTGGCGTTGCGATTTCAGGGATCTCCCTGGGGGGTAAACCCAGCATTTCTGCAACCTGTCCTACCATTTCGAGGACGGTCAGGTCAGCGATTCTATAGAAGATGTATTTTCCCTCGCGGCGGGTTTTTAACAGGCCGGCGTCCCGCATGACCATCAGGTGTTGGGAAATATAGGCCTGCCTTTTTTTCAGCATCGCCTCCAGGTGGCAGACGCAAGCCTCTCCTTTTCCTATCGCGTAGAGCACCTTGATGCGGAAAGGATTTCCCAGGACGGAGAATATATCGCTTACTTTGGATTCAAATCTTATCTTGTTCATATTCATTCTTTCGAATATATTATCCTCTAATAAGGGAAATTCGCAATTTGATAAACATAACTCAATCCTTATAACTTTCAACCTGAGTATGAGATTGCCCTTTCTCCTGTCCCACTTTAATCCATTCTCTGGAGAAGGACATTCGTCGTTTGTTCTACATCTTCATCATTTTAGATTCGATGCTTGTTTTTAGCAGATTTGGCTTTGTGCTAGAGGTCACTCACTTCGTAATAGTGAATAGTCTTACTTGTATCAGCAGTTCTTGAGGCGACTTGACAAATTTGGATCGATATATTCGTTGAATTTAAAGGAATATGAGGTTCCAATTGCTGGAATATCATACGCTATCTTCGATAAGTTGATGGGAGAGAATCGTAAAAGGCATGAGTAATTTTTCCCATAATAATAGTAGGATAACAATAGGTGCCCGCTAACCATTCGCTGAAACTGACCTGGAGGCTAGGCGAAAATTCAGGCTTGAAAAGGGCATCAGGAAGATCAGAATTTTTGGGAGATCGTGTCTAGGCAACTTAGCTCAGAGTTAACCAGCGCGAATATTAGAATTGCTTCTTCAGATCCTATACTTCATGTATTATTTTGATGTCTATTTATCATGCCTACACAAGACATCCTCTATACAAAACTCTACATCCCACCTACCAGGCCAGATATGGTGCCCCGCCTGCGGCTGATTGAGCGTTTGAACAATGGTCTACACCGCAAGCTGACCCTAATCTCTGCGCCCGCCGGATTCGGGAAGTCGACACTGCTAAGCGAGTGGGTGCAGGCTCTTCGATCAGATCCCGAGGCTTCGAAGAATCCAAAGTTGGAAGTTGCTTGGCTCTCGCTGGATGAAGGCGAAAACGACCCCACACGGTTCTTGGCATATGTTATCGCCGCTCTGAAACAAATCAATCGCCTGGGTGCTGATTTTGGGAAAAGCTCGATGACGATGCTTCAGTCCCCTCAGCCGCCCCCAATTGAGACAATCCTTACCTCTCTCATTAATGAACTCGCAGCTGTTTCCCACAAAATTATTTTGGTTCTGGACGACTACCAACGATTAGATTCCCCTTCTGTCGACAATTCTATCGACTTCCTCTTAGAAAACCTTCCGCAGCAACTCCACATCGTTCTCTCTAGTTGGGATGATCCCCAGGTTCCTTTCGCGCGCCTCCGCGCTCTTGATCAAGTAACTGAATTACGTGCATCTGATTTGCGGTTTACTTCCTCCGGGGGCCGGACCTATGGATTGCCAGATCTCCCCTTGTGGAAGGCCGGGTGGGAAGCTACCTTACCAACGTTGCGCTATGGCGTCATTGGAGTGCTAGCCCTTCCGTTCATAAGCGCGCTTTCATCCTGGTTTCCGTGCAGAACGATCTTGCGAGGTAATCCGGTTGAGACGATATTTGCGCGCACCGGTAGGACCAGGAAGCTTCGGTCGCAATCCTCCCGTCATGCTCTATCAGCGGGCTTACTACTCGCTGAAGCTGACCAGGGATGTGCGCAGGCTTGATCTCGTGTAATCTTATCCCTGGCACCTCAGCTCGAGGCCGTTAGGCGAGATCATTGAGCTAGGCGTTCGGCTCGGCGCTTCGCACACGTCGACTCCGCCTAACAGCTCAATGAAGCTGTCATCCTCGCACAGCTCGGACTACGATTCGCTCCCCCCACTGCAGCGCTTTTGAGCCTTTGGCGCAATGCATCTTGGGGATGCAGCTTATCTCGCGCCTCATTATGCTACCTAAGAAGGACTTATATTTAAAAAATAGATGCCTTTCTATATAGGTCCAAGCCCTTCAGGTAAGGGCTTTTAAGCCCAAGGTTACAGATTCGATTCCTGTACGGCGCACCTGGCCTAAAGGTTCAAATCCCGCATAAATTGCGGGATTTTTGCTCATGATATGAGCTTTTTATCATGACATGGGGCTAAAGCGTCCCCTTTTCATAATGCGTCAAAGATAATTCACTAGATTGAATTGTTTGTGCTTATCCCAATGTTCTTTAACCAGGAAAACGGCATAATTCGCAGCAGTTAACGTGATCTGACTATGACCTAACAGATTTGAAACCGAAGCTAAATCCCCACCGTTTTTCAGATATTCCCTGGCGAAACCATGTCTGAAAGCATGGGGATTGACTCGCTCTTCCACCCCTGCACGTTTTGCCAATCTACGCAGCATCTGGATCAGTTTTTTTGGGGCAGGTCAATGTGTTCTGATTTTGCATTAACAACCGCCGGCATACCTGCCTACCTCACAACAAAATCGATCAGATTAACAAAGAAATACGCGGCCACAAAGCATAATTGGGAAAAACAGACGGGGTGCTGGATATAGTTTCACTTCTATCCCCAGCACCCACGCCAAGTAAGGTTTTTGTATTTTATATGACCACTTTCATCGGATGGAAATCATACGTTCAATTTCCTGTCGATAACCATTGTCCCTGACCAGAAGATCAGTACATTCGCGATCAAGAGCAATACCACGATAAATGGATATGTATCATACGTCGTTGACATCGGTGGCATAGCCGAAGCAAGGATATAACACAGCCCCATAAACGCTCCAATCCCCAGGGCAACAAATGAGGTCAGCCATCCTGCGCTCAAGTCAAACAGACACTTTGCCACTGCAATCAGCAGGTAGGCAAGCAAAGGTACAATGGTGAAGATCAAAATCCCGGTTAAACCAGCTAGAATACCAATATTCGATAGATCTGAAGTTGTCAACCAGGGCGTCCAACTACCAATTTCACCGCTTGTGACACTGGAAAGAAAGGTCCGATAAAAGGGCAACCGGAACGGAAGATCCAGAGCAACCAGGAAGAGAAAGTCCAGGATGAACAAACCAAGGCGCGAGCCGATCACTTGCTTTCCATTCACCGGCAGAGAAAACAACAGGTAGGCCTGGGGGCTGTAAAAATCCCGGACAAAAAGGATAATCTCCGCCACGATTAGGGCTGCTGCTGCCATTCCTAGTAATACAAAAGTCATCGCATAGATTTTCACCCCAAAAATCTCATAGCTCCAACGGAACCAATCCAAGATATTATCCATTTGAGGAGTAGGTTCGGAGGCATTGCTGACCACAGAATATAGCAGATATAGCAGCACGATCCCTGCATAGACCTTCAGACGTTCTTTTAATCCGTAAAGTATCAGTTTGAGTGTCATGAGAAAATCTCCTTATAGATCCCTTCAATAGATCTCTTTTTTTCCACCCGCAAATCCTCTGTATTGCCGGACAGGATGATCTCGCCTTCCTTTAAAAAGACCACCTCGTCCAGCAGTTTCTCCACATCGGTTATAAGGTGCGTAGTAATGATCAAAGAACCATCGGTATTGTAATTTTCCAAAATCGTATCAATGGTAACGATACGCGCAACAGGATCGATCCCCTCAAGAAGCTCGTCCATCAGATATAAGCGTGCCTTCCTGGCCAATGCCAACGACAGCTGCAGCTTCTCACGCGTACCTTTCGAAAGAGCAGTCACCTTACGCCTTTGGTCAATCCCCAACCGTTCCAGCAGTGTAAAAGCACGGTCAGGATCAAAATCTTCATAGAAGGTGTTGAAATATTGGATAATCCCAGGAATGGTCATCCAGTTTGGTAGGTGATAGACATCTGGTAGATAAGACACCAATGCCTTGGTCTGTACGCCTGGAGCCATCCCGCACACAAGCACTTCACCACCTGACGGTTGCAGAAGGCCAGCCACAATCTTGATCAGAGTCGTCTTCCCGCTGCCATTGGGACCTAAAATCCCCATGATCCTGCCAGGTTCAAGTTCTAGATCCACATTCTTCAGAGCCGGAAAACTGGCGTAGGATTTATTCAGATTGTGTAGTTGTAATATCGCTTCCATAGTAACCTCACTCAGACAAATGCTTTTCAATGATCTTGAGGAGTTCATCGTGTGAAAAGCCGAACTCCTCCATTTCTCTTACAAACTTATCAACCCTATCGAGAACCATTTCCTGGCGAAGTTCCAAAACGACCTCCGGTTCATCGACAATGAATGTGCCCAGTCCTCTTTTTGTATAAACTAACATTTCACGCTCCATTTCTATGTAGGCTCTCTGAACGGTGTTTGGATTCACTTCCAACTGCTTCGACATATCGCGCACTGAGGGAAGCTTCTCACCGGGCAGTAATTCCTTTGAAATCATCCGTTTCTTAATCAAGTCCATGATCTGTATATAAATCGGTAGATTTCCGTTAAATTCTTCTGCCATAAACCACCTCTTGGTGTATTAGTGCACTAGTGTATTATGTGTATAATACACTAGTTGGGTTTGTTTGTCAAGTACCAATTTCACATCCTATTTCCACAAATCCAAAACAATTTAGAATCCCACCCACCGCCCTAAACTGAAACAAAAATCTGTACTATGCAGCGGCTTTGGGCAGGCCATACACCCTCCCGGCGCTGAATTATCACCATGGCAGCCCATGTCACCAACGGTGGCAGGATGGGTGGGTGGTCCTTAAGATAAAGCTGTGGTTTTCAAGCGCAATCGGAGTGTCTTCCATGCAGGAAAACCTTCGAAGCCGGTCAAAATCGCATCTACAAATAAGGGAGAAACATCTACCAGCCAGGTGTTTTCAGTCATGATTTTTGTATGTTCGAAAGTCAGTTGGTGGGAGTATTTCAGTAGATCATCGGCAAGGTCGCCTGCATCCCCGGCATGAATGTCCAACATCATTACCGGGGAACCGCAAGGAAAATCCAAGGCGGAAAAGTCGAGATAGTAGATCTACGGGTTCCGCTCCGTACGCAGAAAACCACGCATGTTGACAGGATCGAAGTCCACACTGAGGGTTGTATCCCATGTGGAAACCGCCTTCAGGTCCTGCATCTCCAAAATCTGTCGCCAATGTTTCAGCAACTCCCTAAAAGCCCAGTACTATTGTGGGCGGAATTGGATGTTTTGCGATTGTGATAGGTATATTGGTGGTTGTTCTTTCTGGTGGCAATTCAATTGTCGGTGCGTTTGTTTCTTTTAATGGTGTAATCATATTAATTTATTCCTTAATCACTGGACGAATTAAGCTATTGGGTTGAACCAATTTTGAATACTATTTCTTGTAGGCTCTGGTCATTCTAGAAGTAATAAACCATAGACGCCTAACCAATCGCTGGAGCAGACCCGAGATTCGTGTGAGCTTGCCTAGAGTTGGTGTATGATCGAAGGAGCAAGCGGGCTGCTCAGCTCAAAACTGTTAGGCTGATCACTATCACCTGTTACGGTAAGCATTTGACCGCAGCTAGAGGGGATTCTATCGTGCCGAATTGTTGATCTGAAGCACCAATGACTGGTTAGGTCCGCTAGGGTGAGTAGTACACCCAACCAATATCAGCCGCAGGGTGCCAAAAGGAGACGGTTATGGATCCAATCAAGGAATCGGTACAACTGTATATTGAAAGCTGGAAATTGTTCGTCAGGCGTTTACCAAGTGGGACGGTGGAGCACTCTGATGGGGTGGTTGCAACCCTTGGCAACGTCGCGATCAGCTTCCTGAACTTGTGCTTTCACGATAGTCCCATAGTGGATATTGCCGATGTTCGCCGGCGACTGGGTCTGGCTATCGAGCGGGCCGCCCACTGTCCGTTTCAGTGGTTGCTCGGCCTGTGTGTGGACTGGATCCCCGAGGGGTGGGAAGCAGTCGCCGGGGAGTACGCTCTGGAGTCCGTCGCAACCACCATTGGCATGGCCACAGATCATCTACAACCGCCTCGACGGTCTCTCCCCAAGATGGAATACCGACGCGTTCAGGACGAGGTAACAGCCCGGGACCTAGCGGAGCTGAACATGCATGCCTATAACCTACCTCCCGAAATGGGAGAGTGCATCTGCAACCTGCATCTCTGGAAAGAAGATAGTTACGGCTATGTCGGTTACGTAGACGGTCAGCCTGTAACCTGTGCGGCCACCTTCCCCGTGAATGACACCATCTATGTTGCCTTCGTAGCAACCCGTCCAAACAAGCGTCGGAAAGGATACGCTGAAGCGGTCATACGCCACTCGATCGAGCAGTGTGCCCAAGGCCTGGGCTTGCATCGGTCGGCCTTGCATGCGACGGAGGCCGGCTTCCCGCTTTATCAGGCGATGGGATACGAGACAAGCACCCGCTTTATATTTGTCGAGAAGCCGCACGAAGGTGGCGCGTGATCCATCAACCGAGGCAATGGAACTCTGCTCCAGTCCCGTCCAGTCAGCAATTGGAAGATGTAGGCGATCTTCAGCCTAACATCTCAATAGAGCAGACGCTGGCAGCGGCGGCAAAATCAGATGAAGGAGCGATCCGGCGTTGCTCATTTCGATGACGTTAGGCGGCAAATTCATGGGATGATGAACTCTTGGATATAATCATCTTTTTTGTCATTGCCATTCCCATTGGCATCCTGTTGTATTTTTGGATTGAGGAGAGAACCTCCTCGGGCTGGAAGAGTTTAGCGAATCGTATCGGATTCGTGTATGTGCCTAAACGAGGATTGTCTGATAAAAGGTACCTGTACGGAGACTATCGTGGACGAAAGATCTGGATAAGAATGCGAGTAGTCGGGGGATCTGATTACTCTGGCCCTGACTACTTTACCCAATTCATCACGAATATAAGCAATCCCAACAATTACAGCTTTCTAATCAGACGGAAAGGGATGATTAGGAGAATTGGCGATTTCTTTAGAGCTTCGAGTGTTCCAAGTGAAGATGGAGAGATCGAAAGTCATTACACTGCCCAGAGTCAACCCGATCAATTGGTTATGAGATTAATGGAAGAACACAACCTGCGTAATCTATTGAATCAAATTCCTTTGAATATTATGCAATTGAATGAAGAAGTGCTTTCTTTTGAAATCTCTGGGTTTGCTTTGAAAGGGTCAAAAGAAGGTTACTTCCCATTGCTAGATGTTCTAAGCGATGTTGCAGATAAGGTTGATGCATTTGAGGGCTGATCTCAGTAGAGTGGAGATAAACAGGCTTGCCGCCTAACATCTGACCGGAGCGGGTGCCGAGTGGCGATCCTTCGGATCGCTTGGAAGAACGGCAGCAACCTTCGGTTGCTTGGCCGTTCTTCTGTGGAAGAGGCGAAGACTTGTAACCGCAACAAAGGGTAATTCGGGTTTCAGATTGAATATGAGCGCAGGATACGCGAGAATGGGAAGGTGGGGCGGGGAGCGCCGCTCACTTCGTGCACGTTAGGCGAATGGGAATGAAAAATCAATGGACGGGATCAACTTGTGCTAATTCCCACTGAGCTGACCCTGGAAACCAGAAGATGTATCCTGCGCCAGCCCCGGGTGGCCGACGCCTCCCGATTGCTGTCCGCGTTCACCTCCAAAGAATTTCCTGAGTATGTCACCTTGGGTCGGATTGACTCCCTTGAACAAGTACAGGATTGGATTGAGGACAGTCGAGAGAGATGGACTTCTGGGGCCGGATATACCTTCACGGCAATAAGAAAGTCGGATCAGCTCGTCATTGGCCAGGTGACCTTGGTCAAAATCGAGGGAGGCGAGACCTGGTCTCTTGCTTTCTGGACACACCCCGACTGCTGGGGCGAGGGATTTGCGACTGAGATTGCAGGGGCAGCCATCCATCTCGCTTTCGATCAGCTGTCGGCCGTCCGGATCTGGGCGGCGGCAGCGACCTGGAATGCAGCCAGTCTGAAGGTTCTACGAAAACTTCGAATGAATTATCTGGGTGATAATCAGGATGGCTACCGCCTTGGCGAAGATGTAATTCCAACCAGCGAGTATTCTCTAAAGTTATCTGATTGGAAGCAATTCAAGTAGTGCCTCGGTATGAGAGAGTTTGCCGAAACATATCGTTCGACAAGCAACTCGCTGGAGTGGACGGCTAACTGGCTCTGCCAGTTAGCTTGGCAGAATACGGCAACCTCCGGATGCTAAGGTATACTGCAAAAGAGGTGTAAAAAGTAATTGATCGCCGCCGCTCATTTCGCGAACGTTAGGCAGACAAGATAGTCGATCAGCATGAAGCGAATCAATTTATCAATTGCGGTGAATAGAGCCGGGAGAATCCCTCACCTTTCCACAAGGAGGAACAATGCGAGTAAATCAGGTACGCATGTTGGTTTCTGACTTTGACAGCTGTTTTCGTTTCTACCGAGATATTATGGGTTTTAAACCCCAATGGGGTGAGGAGGGAGGCACATACGCCTATTTCATGGTGAGTAATGAAACAGGTTTTGCACTCTTCCGCCGAGATTTAATGGCAGAGGCTATAGGAACAGCTGATCTTCCAGCGAAGGCTGACTGTCAGGACGTTGTCGCCTTGGTTTTTGAGGGAGATGATCTCGAAAAAACATTGGCGGATCTAAAGTCAAAGGGAGTTCGTCTTGTTAGTGACCTACAAGACTACCCCGATTGGACTATACGAGCTGCTCATTTCCGTGATCCGGATGGTAACTTGATTGAATTATGCGGTCCTTTAGATCGTTCGAAATGGACCGATAGGGTTGTTAAGCAAGCAGAAAAATATAACAAGATATACGGGGCTTCTGCCTAACAAATCGCTGAAGCGGACGTCGGAGGAAGTGCGATAATTGAATTGCAGAACTAATCGGCGCCGTTTAGCTCAATGCCGTTAGACAGACGGGTCTCCGTACTCTGGTGACGTGCCGACAGAGCGCGAAGCGCGGATGCCGTCTTGGAAGTGCTGCACTCTGTCGGCACAGTCATATTGCAAGGAGAAGTCATGAATGCCAAGGACCTTCTACGCTACATCAAGACCACCGAGAAGATGGTAGTGCCCGCCAAGGTCGCGTTCACGACCCAGGGCAGCACCATGCTCCGCAAGCTGCCGCTCAGACTACAGCGGTACATCGTCAACAGAGGGGCGCGCACCAACCCGTACATGAGCTTCATCGTCGAACCGTACTGTGTGTTCCTCGCCTTTGAGATCGCCGATACCGAGGCGGCTGAGCGGCTGTTGCCGCCGGATTACAGCTTGTTCCCTTCGGCGATGTTCAGCGATACCTCCAAGCGACCGTGCGCGATTATTGGCGCTTTCAACGTCCACACGAGCGTGTTTTGGGGGAGCCGCGTGGAGTTCTATCTGATCGCTGAGAACTGCAAGTCCGGACTTCTCTCTTGGATCATCGTTGAGTATGAGAGCAACACGCACAGTTACGACCCGAGCCAGGGCTTCATCGGCCCGAGCACGTCGCATTCGGTAGTCACGACGTCTTATCTCGGAGAGATCATCATTGATGTCGCGAGCGCACAGTCCGACAACAGTCTTACCCTCGTCGCCGGTCTGAAGAACGGTGTGCTCACGGAGCTCGATCAGCGCCTGTGGGTCGAGGGCAACCTCTCAGTCGACTACGGTGGAGAGCTGCAGCAATGCACCAAGCCATTTAGTCTGGTGTTCGATCCGAAGGAGATGGCGCAGGCGCTGAAGCTCCCGCTCGATGATATCTCGCTATGCACCAACACGTTCGGCGCAGGCATTCTGAACCCGATGCCATACGAGGCGGCGTGCTTCCCGTACGCGCAGCACTTCGTTACGACGAGCGTCCCGACAGCCACCTTTATGCGGACGGCCGAGGATCTCGAGCAGGCCGTGACCGAGATCAGCGACATGATGAATGCCCCTCAGGAGACGGACTGCCAAGAGTGAACGATGTCGGATCGTAAGGGCGTCTTACCACATATCGGACGGCTTGGACGCCGGTTGGACCGATGATGCCTACTGTCTAACAACGCCTTCCACCTGACTCGATTCGCTCGCAGGTGAAGCCGGACAACGTTAAGCACCCAAATTACTCTGCCATGAGTGTATTCAGAGGGACAAGCCATGATCCATCCTTTGGTTACTCAACTTCGTTTTACAAGGAATGAGTTCAAGCGCTGCTTTGAAGGCATTAGTGCGGAGGATGCAATTAGGCGGTTCGAACCTATGAACTGCCTTAGCTGGATTATCGGTCATTTAGCATCTCAAGAACATTATCTTTGGCTCGAACATGCTCAAGGGCGCAACGTTTCTCCAAATTTAGAGGAATTAGTAGGATGGCGACGACCTGCGAGTACGCCACCTTTGGATGACATGTGGG
The DNA here is from genome assembly GCA_964348095.1 of uncultured Thermodesulfobacteriota bacterium. Lineage (GTDB taxonomy): Bacteria > Desulfobacterota > BSN033 > WVXP01 > WVXP01 > WVXP01. The sequence continues at coordinate 13,683 of CAYGBK010000014.1, forward strand.
AGGAATGGACAAACATCACAAGAGAAGCTGATAAGTTCTTAGATTCAGTTAATGAAGACAATGTTGATAAACACTTGGTATGGGAGGGCAAAGATATATCAGAAGATGTTGGGATCTCTTTACTAAGGAATATCTTCCACTATTGGTTTCATATGGGTGAAGCACATGCAATCCGTCAGCTACTTGGGCATGATCGTCTCCCGAGCTTCGTTGGTGATATGTCATCAGTAAAACATAATGTAAAGCAAGGTTCCTGACGGCCTTCTCATTTAAATCTAGCTTGAGCTGGCCACGGAAGCGTGGCGAAACCTAAAGACGGGTTTCATCCCTGGCTGCTCAGCTCGCGGATGTTAGGCAGCGGCAGAGTCTATCGTAGTCGTAGATGGGAAGAACAATCGTCTGTACGGAGTGGGATGTGATCAACGACAGTGAAATATTCAGGAATCTCCCTCGATTGGAAACACCTCGTCTCATTTTGAGAAAGGTGACAATGGGGGATCTCGAAGATATGTTTGCCTATTCGTCGGATGAAGAGGTGACTCGCTTTCTCCGCTGGGGGCCTCATAGAGCACTGGAGGAGACAGAACGCTACATTCGTGAGGTTTTGCGAAAATATGAAGAAGGCAAGGATGGACCTTGGGGAATTGAATATAGAGAGACGGGCAGATTGGTTGGCAGTATCCACCTGATGAAAGTCAGCGTTCAACATAACAAGGCGGAGATAGGGTTTGTGTTGTCAAGGCCGTATTGGAATAAGGGATTGATGTCGGAGGCACTGAAAAGGGTGTTGGAGTACTCGTTTGAGGGTATAGGCTTTAATCGGATTGAGGGGTTGTGCTTGGTCGATAACCAAGCTGGAAAGGGGGTTATGGAAA